>DATDHZ010000099.1:0-85118 GCA_036521315.1 Acidobacteriaceae bacterium | reverse complement strand
AGCGAATCGGAGGGGCGGCGAGCGAATCGGAGGGGCGGGCTTCTCTGCCGTGCCTGGCGGCGGCTGCTTACTGGCCGGAGTAGGAGAGGTAGAGGACCACGCAGCCGGCAACGATGAGAAACAGGTAGGAGAGGCGGTTGGCGATCCACACCGCGGGGCGCGGCGAGGAGATGCGGTAAGCCAGCAGGTCGTACCACTCGACGAGCCAGGATTTGACCAGGCCCGACAAGACAAAACCGGGCACCAGCAGCAGCACAAACGTGACCAGCACCGGCCAGACACCCTGCTCGAGGCCGGTCCACTCGGGAAAGAGGCGGCTGGAGAGCCAGAGGGGCAGCGAGCCCACATGCCCGAGGACATCCATGGTGCCCAGCGGAAACTGGAACCAGGAATTCAGCGCGAGGTAAAGGCCGTAGGCGAGGGGATAGCCGAGCGCCATGGTGATGATGTTGACGCCCGAGACAGCCAAAATTGTGCGGCGCCATCTCGCATTGAGGGCCGTTTTTAAATAGGCGACCTCGATGGCAATGACGGGAACGAGATAGAGGAGGTTCGCCGGATACCTCACCGGCATCATGGGAATGCCGGCGTCGGCATGGGCGAGCCGCGGGAAGCCAGGCACACATGCGACCAAGAGCAGGCTCCCAGCCAGTCGCAGTCGGACTTTGGGCATGGCCGACTATAGCACTGGGGTGCACGGGGTCCGCATCCCCCGATGGTAAGTGCCTTTGGTTCGTGACCCGCACGCGTAGAATGGCGTGCAAAGGGAGAGCGGACGATGACGCGCAGCGCGCAATGGGTAGCAGTGGCTGTGACAATTCTTGCGGCTGGACTGCAGGCACAGACGATTCAGGTGGACAAGAACAACCGGACCATCGCGATTACGGCGACGGATAAGGCGTCGGCAGAAGCGGATACTGCGATTGTTACGGTCGGCTTTCAGGTGTTCGCACCGGACGCGGCGACCGCTTATCAAAAGGGCGCGGGGATTTCGAATGCGGTGATGGATGCGCTGAAGAAGGCCGGCGTGCCGGAAAAAGCGATCGAGAGCAAAGAGCAAAGCCTGACCCATACGGAATTCCCCGAAGGCGACAAGAGCACGCAGGAGGAGCGGGCCAGGAAGCAATTCACGCTGTCGCAGAGCTGGACCGTGCGAGCCGCGGCGGCGAGCGCAGCGGCCATCCTGCATGCGGCGATCGAAGCCGGAGCCAACGAAAGCGGGAACATCGACTGGGATCTTTCAACGCGCGAAGCGCTCGAGGCCCAAGCCGCGGCGCTGGCACTGGAGCGCGCCCGTGCGATTGCGACGCACATGGCGGAAGGTTTGAATGCCCATCTGGGAGCGTTGGTCTATGCCAGCAATCAGGCGCCGCTGACGCCGTTCCAGCGAGTGCTCTACACGTCTGAAGCGAAGGTTTCGGTAAACGCAGCCCCGCCACCACCGCTGGTCATTCGGCCCCAGCAGGTGGAGGAATCGGCGACCGTGTATGCGGTGTTTGCGATCGAATGAGAGAACGGGGTTGAGACCTGATCCGATCTGCCGGATGTCTCTGAGGTTTGTTCGATAGCCCGAAGGTCCAATGCAGGTCCTTCGACGCGCGGCGGAAATTTTGCCGCGCCAAAGAACGCGCGACGATGGGAAAGCTCGCTCGGGAGGACGCTTCCAGGGAGCCTTCTCACTTCGGGACGGCTAACGACGAACCGCTCAGTCCTTGTTATTCCGCTTCTTGATCTCGATGTTGAGGCGCTTGATTTTCTGGTTGAGCGTGGAGAGCGGAATGCGGAATTGCTCCGCGGCCTCGGTCTGGTTCCAGTTGGAGCGCTCGAGCTTGTCGATGATGATGCGGCGCTCGATATCTTCCATGATGTCGAAGAGCGAGGCGTCGGGGCTGTGCTCGAGGAGGCTGCTGGAGTAGCTGGAGCCGGTGAGATGGCCGGGGAGCAGATCGGAGCCGATGACGGTACCGGACGAGAGCACCACGCCGCGCTCGATGACGTTTTCCAGTTCGCGCACGTTGCCGGGCCAGTCGTAATCGACGAGCGCGCGCATGGCGTCGGGGGTGAAGGAGCGGGCGGGCAGGGCGTTTTCTTCGGAGAAGCGGCGCAGGAAGTGCGCGGTGAGCAGCGGGATGTCTTCGCGGCGGCTGCGCAGAGGGGGCAGTTCGATGGCGATGACGTTGAGGCGATAGAAGAGATCTTCGCGAAACTTCCCTTCCCGAACCGCCTGGCGCAGATCGACGTTGGTGGCGGCGATGATGCGGACGTCCACCTGAATTTCCTGCACGCCGCCGAGGTGCATGAAGCGGCGGTCCTGGAGGACGCGCAGGATCTTGGCCTGGGTGTCCATGCCCATGGTGGCGATCTCGTCGAGGAAGAGCGTGCCGCCGTTGGCGACCTCGAAGAGGCCTTTCTTCGCGGCGATGGCCGAGGTGAAGGCGCCTTTGAGGTGTCCGAAGAGAGTCGATTCGAGCAGGTCGCTCGGCATGGCGCCGGTATTCACGGGCACGAAGGGACGGTCTTTGCGGGGCGAATTGGCATGGAGCGCCTTAGCGATAAGCTCTTTGCCGGTGCCGCTTTCGCCCTGGATGAGCACGGTGGAGCGAGTCGGAGCGACCTGCGCGACGAGGTCGAAGATGCGCAGCATCGCATCGCTCTTGCCCACGATGTTGGGGAAGCTGTAGCGCTGGCGGAACGCCCGCTTGAGCTGGACGTTCTCTTCTTCGGCGCGGTAGCGGGCGATCGCGGCGCGGATGTCGGCGAGGAGTTTCTCGTTGTCCCAGGGTTTCTGGACGAAGTTCTGCGCGCCGCCGCGGATGGCATCGACCACATTGCCAACGGTGCCGTAGGCGGTGATCATGATGACCGGCAGCGAGGAGTGGCGATCGCGGATCATGCCGAGGATCTCGATGCCGTTGCGGCCGGGGAGGGCCAGGTCGAGGAGCACCAGATCGAAGGGCTGATCGCCAATGCGATCGAGCCCGGCTTCGCCGTTTTCCGCGGACTCGACGGCATAACCCTCCAGAGACAGAAGCGTCTCCAGCGATTCGCGGATCGCGGCCTCGTCGTCGATGATCAGAATCCGTGGTGCGTTCTCGCCTGAACCCTGGAGATTGGACGGAACGGCGACGGTCGCCTCAGACATGCGCGGGTTTCCTCAGCATCGGGAATTCGAGATAAAACGTGGTGCCCTGTCCGACGTGGCTTTCCACGTGAATCTTGCCCGAGTGCTCCTGAATAATTCCGTACGTGACGGCGAGCCCCAGGCCTGTGCCGCGCGGCTGGCCATCTTTGCGCGCGGTCTTGGTGGTGAAAAATGGGTCGTAGATACGGCGCAAATGCTCCGGCGCGATGCCGGATCCATTGTCGGCGATGGAGACGCTGACGTGCCCGTTCATCTCCGTTGAAACGCGAAGCGCGCATGGAGTTCCATCGACACCAGCGCCGGCGGCCATGGCATCCTTCGCGTTGAGAAACAGATTGAGAAAGACCTGCTGCAGCTTGCCCGAGTTGCCGAGAATGGGCGGCAGATCGGGCATCAGACTCATCTCCACCTTGATTTGCGCGGTGCGGAACTGGTGGTCGAGCAGCGTGAGGGTCTCGCGGATAATCGCGTTGACGTCGGTCTCGCGGTATTCGGCGCCGCTGGTGCGGGAGAAATTGAGCAGGCCGTTGACGATCTCTGAAGCGCGGAAAGTCTGCTGAGTGATTTTTTCGAGCAGCGGCCCCAGCCGGTCGTCGCCGCGCACCTGGCGCGAGAGCATTTGCGTGTACGACGAGATGACGGCCAGGGGCGTGTTCACTTCGTGGGCCACGCCGGCGGCGAGCAGTCCGATGGAGGACAGCTTTTCGGCCTGGGCCAGCTGGCCTTCCAGCTCGGTGCGGTCGGTGATGTCGTCGATGAGCACAATGCGGCCGAGCGTGCGCAAATCGCGGGAGACGAGGGGCGCGATGGCGATGTTCGCGACGCGACGCTCCTCGGCGCGGGTCTCCAGCCGGAATTTATAGAGATTGTGCACACCCGGCTGATCTTTCACTTGCCGGTATTCCTGCAGCAATTCGGCAGGAAGGACCGAGGCCAGGGGCTGGCCGAGAGCGTCCCGGCGCGGCAAGGCGAACATGACTTCCATCTGCGAATTCCAGCTTTCGATCCGCTCCTCGGGATCGACCGCCAGGATGCCGACGTTGATGGATTCGACGATGTTCTCGTTGAACTCCTTGAGGCGCTCGTACTCGGTGATTTTCTCCTCGAGGCTGGCGTAGAGGCGCGCGTTCTGGAGCGCGATGCCGATGTAGCCAGCCAGAGACTCGAGCAGCTCCATGTCTTCGCTGGAGAGGAAATCGCCGCCGGCGCGGCGCCCCAGTCCGATGACGGCGATGGTGCGGTCCTGCACCTGCCAGTCGCGCGCGCCGGGCACGCCAATGCGGCAGGGGAGGAAATAGTTCATGTCGAGCAGGGCAGCAGTTCTCTGCTCGGCGATGGCGAGGTGCAGCGCCTGGCGGGGATTCTCAAGGAACAAATGGGTCCCCGCATTGGGCTCGTCAAAGTCGAGAAAGCCCAGGTCGAGGCTGGCGGCGTCCGTGGCCGGTAATCCGTGCTGGGCGGCCAGGCGGTATTTGCCTGGCGCGTCGGAGAGGAAGACAGCGACGCGCTCGACGAGCAGCGTGCGCGACAGCCGGTCGACGATGGCGTGCAGGAGCGCGTCGAGGTTGGTAAAGGAGCTGAGACCGCGGCCAAAGTCGATGAGCGTGGTGCGGTAGTCGTAGCTCTGGCGGTCGAAAACCTTGTCGACCTGCCCCTGAATCGTGCGCTTCAGCGGATCGAAGAGGAGCGCCACCACGATGATGGCGGCAATCAGTCCCCAGACGCCGGTGCTGGGCAGATGGGTGTGCACCACCTCGGCCGAGACGGCCACCATGGCGAAGTACAGGCCGACGAGGGTCGCCGTCGCCAGCGTGTAGGTGACACCGCGCTTGAAGATCAGGTCGACGTCCATCATGCGGTAACGCACGATGGCCCAGCTAAAGGTGAGCGGCAGAAAGACGAGGCAGATGCCGGCGAGCTTGGTGGTCATGTCCGGCATGGTGACATCGGCCATATAAGGAATGGCCGAGAGCAGCGTGAACGGGCCGACGGCCAGGATCGTGCCCCAGGTGAGCCATTTCAGCTGTTGGCGCCGGAGCGGAGCTTCGGTTGCCCGGAAATGCAGGTAGAAGACTCCGGCAGCGAGCACGTAGAAGAGAGCCTCATAGCCAGTGCCGACCTGGTCGAGCCGATGGCGGAGCAGTTCGGTCGCCTGCCACTGCGTCTGCGCCAGCACCTGGATGCCGACGAGCGCGGCGCCGGGTAGATAGGTGAGCAACGACAGCCAGAGCCGGCCGCGGCGCCGCTGTTGCCCGAAAGCCAGCGCAAAGTGCAGGAAGAGGGCGGGTTGCAGGGCGCTGGCGCCGATGCGGCCCCAGTAGACGATGTAGTCGAACTCGTTGAGCTTGCCGGTAAAGAGGAACGAATAGAGGACGAAGGAGGCGAGGCAAAAAATATAGAAGTGCGTGGAGTGCGGAGCCGTCCAGCGTCGCAGAAGGACGTACAGGCCGATGCCGAGGTAGACCAGGGCGATGAGGCGGAAACCCTGATTGAGGCTGCGATCCTGCGGTGACAGGTCCACCGGCACGTCCGGCAGCCGGACGCCGCCTCGGACCAGGGTGTAGTGGATGGTGTTCCAGACCTTGGCGTGCCACATCTCCTGAGTGAGGGCCGCGACGTCGGTGGTCGCCGTCGGGGATTCGGTGGGATTGGTCCTGGCGGCGACCAGCAGATCGCCGGTCTTGATGCCGGCGCGCTCGCCCGCGCTGTCGTGGGGCACGCGCTGGGCCTGCAGACCGCCGGGCGCCTCCACCCACCACACGCCGTCAGTGGGAGCGGGGTAGCGGTTCTCCTGGGCCAGGTTGAAACCCGCGCACAGCACCGCGGCGCCTGTGAAGAGCGCCAGCAAGAGGGCGGTGATGCGGGTTTGAAAGGACCTTTCCATCTGGAGATTCCTGCGCTCGCCGGAAACCGCCGCCGGGAGCCGATGAGAACCTGGTCAGGGCCCGGGACGAAGATTTCCGGTTAGGTGGCTATGGAGCAAGTGACCTGCCACGGATCATCCGGATTCCGGGATTTCTGCATTTGGTCCGAAAGTCCTGAAATAGCAATAGATAGAGGAGCTGGCGCGTTCGGCGCCGCAGGTCTCTCCGCAATTCGGGTGTTGGACTCTCTCAAAAGCTGTCGTAATCTATGAAAAATCATAGATTCAAGAGGTGTTCTCGAAGTGAGCCGTTCTTGTTTTGGGACCTCAGTGATGCTCGTCGGCCTTGCGGCTGGTGGCCCAGATGATTCCGCTCAGAAAGATCACTGCGAACCCACCCACTACCCAAAAAACCACGGTCGTTCTCCTTGCCTGAAGATGGCTTCCGAATCAGCATATCGCGATGCGACCCGCGGCGTCTCCGGGAGGGGACGGGAGACAGAACTGGGAATCTGCGGCGGCTGACGCGGTAGAGTGGTGCGAGGACTCCTCGATTCATTGACGCATGAAGCTTCCGGTGATTATTTCACTTCTCCTGGCCGCCGCCGCTTGCACTGGGATGGTGGCGCAAACGGCGCCTGCGCCGGGCGGGGAGACCCTCCCCAGGGCTGCGGGTCCCGCCGCGGCGCCGACGGTCGAACAGGGGTTGGCGGCGCTGGAGGCGCACCAACCCGGCCAGGCGCTGGCAGATTTCCAGCAGATTCTGGCGGGCGATCCGAACAACGCAGTGGCCACTCTCTATGCCGCCACGGCGGCGCTGGAGATGTACAACGGCTCGCAGGCGGTCCAGTATGCCGAGAAGGCACGCCAGCTTGATCCGCAGAGCTGGAAGGTGCACACGACGCTGGTGGCGGCCTACGCCGCTGCCGGGATGAAGACACAGCGGGACCAGGAGCGAGAGGTGCTGGCGCAGCTCCACAGGACGGGCGCAGCGGATGCGCGGGAGGCCCGGGGATTTCTGCTGGAGATGTTTGCGGTGGGATCGGCGCATGTGGAGGCGATCCAGTACTTCGAGCCGGTGGGGAAATTCCATACCTATTATCGGTTCGTGGTGAGCGGGGAGGGGCCGGCTCTCCGGGAAATCGACGTGCAGAGTAATGACTTCGACGAGAAATCGTGGGAGACAGCACACGCGGCGCAGGCGGCGGCAGGCGAGCGGCAGTTTCAGCTAACGGACGCGGCGGGCACTGCGGATTACCGGATGTTCAGCGGGAAGCCGGATTACGATGCGATTCGGGGGATGGTGGCGGGGATTCTGCAGGGGAAAACAGGGGCGAAGTAGAGGACCGGTCGCTGGGAATACGCCAGGAAGAGATCGTTGGCTACCGTTTCGATCGCAACTGCACGCCCTGATCTTCAGGGATCCGATTTTTCGCTGACCGGTTCTTCGCTAGCCGGACCTTACCTGCTTTTCAGATCCCCTCACCCATACTGAAGTAATCATTGCCTGCCTGCTCGGTGCGGTACTGCTCCCGCTCTTCGTCTTCGCTGGCGAGGGTTTTTACTTCATCGAGGACGCGGGTGGCCTGCTCGAGCTGGCCGTCGAGGCGATCGACGCGGGCACGCAGGCGCTTGACCTCTTCGCCGAGCGCGACGATGACGTGCGAGAGCGGGTCCTTGACCTGTTTTGGGTCGGTGATGAGGACGCGCTCGCCGTTTTGATAGACGATGTGCGCGGGGACGCCGACGACGGTGGAGTTGGGCGGCACGTCCTGGAGCACGACGCTGCCGGCGCCGACGCGGGAGTTTTCGCCGATGCAGATGTTGCCGAGGATCTGCGCGCTGGAGCCGACAAAGACGCCTTCGCGCAGGGTGGGATGGCGCTTGCCCTTTTCGTTGCCGGTGCCACCCAGGGTTACACCCTGATAGAGCGTCACGCCGTCGCCGACGATGGCGGTTTCGCCGATGACGACGCCGGAGCCATGATCGATAAAAACGCGGCGGCCGATGTCCGCGCCGGGGTGGATTTCAATACCGGTGCAGAAACGCGCCGCCTGGGAGAGCAAGCGGGCCGCGAGACGCCAGCGTGCGCGCCACAGGCGGGAGGTGATGCGGTGCGTCCAGACGGCGTGCAGCCCGGGATAGCAGAGGACGACCATGGTCCGCGACGTGGCTGCCGGATCGCGCGCCAGCACGGCATCGATGTCTTCCCGCATATGTGCGAAGAGGCCCATGGCAAGAGCAGCATACAGCGGTTAGAGAACAGCGGTTAGCGAAAGACGCTCAGCAAGAGGCTGCCAGCGAAAGACAGTGAGCGAGAAACGGATCGCGAAAGGCGATCAGCAAAGCGGCGATTCGCGCAAGAAGGATCATCCTAAAGTGTCACCGTCTTCAGGTTGTGCGCCTCATTGCGCAGGCTCTCGAAGAGCACCGAGGAAATGTAACGCTCGCCGAAGTCGGGCACGACCACGACGATCAGTTTGCCGGCGTTCTCGGAGCGCTGCGCCACCGTCACCGCCGCGTGGACGGCAGCGCCGGAGGAGATGCCCACCAGCAGGCCTTCTTCCAGCGGCAGACGCTTCGCCATGGCGATGGCTTCGTCGTTCGAGACCTGGACGACTTCGTCGATCAGCCTGGTGTCGAGCACCCTTGGGACGAAGCCTGCGCCGAGACCCTGAATCTTGTGCGGGCCGGGCTTGCCTCCGGAGAGCACGGGGCTGTCGGATGGCTCAACGGCGATCGCCTGGAACGACGACTTTTTGGGCTTGATGTATTCCGAAACGCCGGTGAGCGTGCCGCCCGTGCCGATGCCGGAGACCAGGATGTCGACCTGACCGTCGGTGTCGTCCCAAATCTCCGGGCCGGTGGTCTCGAAATGGATTCTCGGATTGGCGGGATTCTCGAACTGCTGGAGCATATAGCTATTGGGCGTCTCGGCGAGGATCTGCTTCGCCTTCGCGATGGCGCCGTTCATCCCGTTCGGCCCGGGGGTGAGGACAATGTGGGCTCCAAAGGCCAGCAGGACGACGCGGCGCTCGGAGCTCATCGTCTCCGGCATAGTAAGGATGAGCTTGTATCCCTTCACGGCGGCGGCAAAAGCGAGACCGATACCGGTGTTGCCGCTGGTGGGCTCGACCAGGACGGTTTGCCCCGGCTTGATTTTGCCCTCTTTCTCGGCGGCTTGGATCATCGCGAGGCCGATGCGGTCCTTGACGCTGTTGGCGGGGTTGGCGCTCTCAAGCTTGGCAGCGACACGGGCCTGGGCGCCGGCGGTCACGCGGTTCAGTTGCACAAGCGGGGTTTTGCCGATGAGATCTGTGACGCTGGATGCGATTTTCATGTCTTGTTCCTCGGAAATGCGGTGCGGCCCGGAGATGCCAGGGCAGGACCAGAATCAGAACGTGGACCCTGGCTGGTGAGCCGGTCCGGTCACAATTTGTGTCAGCAGGTGGCAGGGGCGGCGGGCTAGCCCAGGCAACATCGACAGGATTCGTCGGCGCCTTCGGCCTGCTGGCGCAGGCGGCTCGAGATGAACCGGCCGGTTCTCACGCTTTCTCTATTAAAGCGCATTCGCAGACACAGAGGGAAACGGATCACCGGGCCATTTTGTCCAGGACGGCAGCGGCGCGCAGTTTCCGTTCCAGATGCCGCTCGAGCGCCTGGGTTGCGAAACGGCGGAGATCGGCGGCTCGGGCGGGCGCCCATTCGTCCCCGGCGAGCGCGGCAATGGGGGACTCAAAGATGCGGCGTGCCATGGCGAGCGAGTCTGGGCTGAGGCGCCGGCCGGATGGGCGCTTATCGCGCACACACACCAAGCCGTCTGCATCGGCGTGGAACCAGGCAGGGCCGCCGGCGAAGGCCTCGCCGCACGCGGTGCAGTGCGTGACGGACGGCATCCAGCCAAGCAGGCGGGTCATCCAGAGCGAGAAATAGGTCACCGGCATCCAGATGCGGCTCGTTCGGGTCTGCGCGAGGACGGCCAGGAGCAGGCGGAAGACGGCATCGTGGGGGTCGTGGTCGGGGAGGGTCTCCTCGAGGACCTCGGCGTAAAAAGCCAGGGCTGCGGCGCGGGGATAATCGACCGGATCGGAGAGGGGCGAGGCGATCACCTCGCAGGCGTCGAGGCGGACGAGGTCCTGCTTTGGCTTTTCGACGTAGCTGGCGGTGACCCAGGTCATGGGCTCGAGCGCTCCGCCGAAGCGCCGGCGGGACTTGGCCGCCGCTTTGGCGACCCCCTTGATGCGTCCCTGCGCCCTGGTGAACAGCGACACGATCTGGTCGGCCTCATGGATGGGCCAGGTGCGCAGAACGACGGCTTCTCCCTGTTGGGCGGGCACGGTCAGGTTTCAGAGTACAGGTTGCAGGTTTCAGGGTGCAGGGCACAGGGCGGAGGCTGTAGCGAGCGGGCTTCAATGGGGATCGGCGCGAGGCACCGGGAAACCGGCGCCATAACCTGTGCCAATTTTCCACATCAGGTTTATTTATAGGCAGACACTGCTCACGGGTGCGCGGTACCCTGAAGGGGAACCGCCGAACACTTCACACACTGCCATTCGCTGTCCTGGATTTCTCATGGCGAGGAATGCAGGGTATTCCGGCTGCGCCCATGTCTGCCGCGCCGGAGGAGGGTTGCGGCCTCGGGATCCCAAATACAAATCGATACAGAGGAGAGGCATGTCGACTGATTACCGGAATTTCCTGGCGCTCTCATATGAAGAGCTGGAAGAACTCAATCTCAAGGCCAAAGATCAGCGCAGGAAGCGCGTCGCTCCCGACAAGGTGCAGGAAGAGCGGCTGAAGTATCTGACGGACCAAAAGGGCATCAAGGCGGTGACGGTGCTGTTCAGCGATCTGGAAGGCCGCCTGCACATGCTCGACTACGACAAGAAGTTTCTGGTGAAGGCGTACGAGAACCTCACCTTCGACGGGTCGTCGATCCGCGGCTTCACCGCGCAGAAGGAGAGCGACCTGCGTCTTGGCATCGACTGGAGCGCCTTCTATTTTGCCCCGGCGGACGTGTTCGGCGCGGGGAAGGTGCTCGTCTTCGGCGACGTGATCGACAAGGACGGATCGCCTTACGGCGGCGACACGCGCGGCCTGCTGAAGACGTTCGCCCAGGGAGCCTTCGACAAGCACGGCTACACGCTGAACGCCGCGAACGAGATTGAGGGCTTTCTCTTCGCGGGCATCGACGCCGAGCGGCGGTTCCGCGAAACAGGCCGGTTCGACTACGTGAATACCGGCGGCTACTACCACTCGCTGCCTGGCGATCCGCTGCGTGACTTTATCGATACGACGGCGGAGATCCAGCGCGCGATGGGGTTCGAGAACGAGAAGGACCACCCGGAAGTCGCGCCGTCGCAGTTCGAAATCAACTATAGCTACGGCGAAGTGGTTGCGGCCGCCGATCAGATTCAGATCTATAAGCTGATCTGCCGGCAGGTGGCTACCAATCTTGGGATGACGGCGTCGTTCCTGCCCAAGCCGGTGGTCGGCGTGAACGGCAGCGGCATGCATACCAACGTTTCGATCAGTAAAGGGGGCAAGAACCTGTTCTGGGATCCGAAGGGCGAAGAGAAGCTGTCGAAGGCAGGATGGGAGTTTGTGGACCGCATCCTGACCCACGGCAACGACATCTGCCTGATGCTGAACTCGAGCGTGAACGCGTATCGCCGGCTCGATCCTCACTTTGAGGCGCCAAACCAGATCAAGGCTTCGGCTGTCGATCGCGGCTCAATGATCCGCATTCCCATCGGCAACGAGCGATCGATGCGCGTCGAGGTGCGATCAGTCGCGCCGGACGCCAATCCTTACCTGGTGATGCTCTCGGTGTTCAAGACCGGGGTGGAGGGCGAAACCTCGAAGGTGGCGAACCTGCGCCAGGCGGAGCGCTATCTGCCGGACAACATCTATACGGCGATGGAGAATTTCCGCAACGCGACGTGGACGACCAGGCTGCTCGGCGAGGATGTGAAAGGCCGCTACGCCGATCTGAAGCAGGCTTCGGCGGACCGCTGCCCGCGGCTGCTGGGAACGATTGTGAAGCCGCAGGAGGTGCAGTTCCACCACGAGGTGTATAACCAGTTCCTCTGGAACCAGTTCTGAGGGACTGCTCGTCAAGAGAGCCGCGCACTTCGCGCGCCAAAGCAAAAAAAACGACGCCCCGGTGATGAGCCGGGGCGTTTGCTTTTGGAAGCCGCGCTGGACTGCTACGAGCCCACGAAGCGCGCGTAGAACGTCCTTGCCACGGCGATGTCGCTGGTGCCCTGGATGATGGCGCGACCGTCGGCAAACAGGGTCATCGTGTGGGGGCCGCGCTCAAAGCGCAGGAGCATGTCGTTGCAGCGGACCGTTCCGTGCGGGCGCAGACGCGCTTCCATCGCGGTTAGGTCCACGGGGCGCGCACGCTCGTGGATTTGAACGGAGTTCCGTCCGCAGAGGGTGATGTGGGGGCGACCCCCGCCGCGCAGATGGGCGAAATCGCGCGCGCCGCAGACGGCGCAGTCCGGTCGCGGTGGGCCGACGGCAATTGCGCTCCACTCGTTGGTCCACAGGTCGCAGGAGAGGAGCGTGCGCCGCATTTTGTCGCGAGCGCCGACCAACCACTTCAGCGCCTCGGTGACTTCGACTGAGGCCGCGAGATTGACGGCGGTGTTCAGGATGCCCGCCGTGTCGCAGGTCTCGACCACGCCGCCGGGGGGCTCGGGAAAGATGCAGGCCAGGCAGGCTGTCTCGCCGGGCAGAATGTTCATGGTCGCGGCGTAGGAGCCGACCGCCGCGGCGTAGATCCAGGGCCTGCCCTGCTCCGCAGCATAGTCGTTCAGCAGATAGCGCGTCTCGAAGTTGTCGGTTGCGTCCAGGACGATGTCGGCGCCGCGCAGCAGATCGTGGATGTTGCCGGGAACCAAATCCGCAACGTGGGCGCGCACGTCGATTGCGCCGGCAAAGGCGGCAATCTTGCGGCGGGCCGCTTCGGCTTTGGGCAGCGCGGCCTGAGCGTCGGCCTCGTCGAAAAGCACCTGGCGCTGGAGATTGCTCTCCTCGACAAAATCGCGATCGATGAGCGTCAGGGTGCCGACTCCTGCCCGTGCGAGGAGGCCGGCCGCGGCGGCGCCCGTGGCCCCCACGCCAACCACGGCCGCGTGGCTGCGCAGCAACTTTTCCTGACCCGCGGGTCCAATTCCCTGGAAAAGAACCTGGCGCGAGTATCGTTCCGCAAACGATTGGGACGGAGCCGCCATCTCTCAGTAGTATAGAAACTTATTGCTGCACAGAGGGAGCGCGGCGCCGCGCAGGGCGTGCACCGGGACGGCGCATCTCAATGGAGAGAGCGAGCGGCGGATCGGAGTGCGTGCGCCCGTGCGAAGCAGAAGTTGGGGCGCGCCGGGGCATCTCCGGAATAGTCACGAAATTTTTCGGATCGGCACGAGGGAAGTTTGGATTCGAGAGGCTTTTCTGCACTGGTCGACGACCGATGCCGCATAGGAGCGGGCGGGGTTCCGGTGGCGCGAAGCGGGTTCGCCTGCATCCTGCTCACGGTGTTGCTGACCCTGGCTGTCCCGGGGCGCGCGCAGCAGCCGATCAATCCGACGCCCACGACGCCGCAGCAAACCGAGGCCGCTCCGGGGGAGCAGCAGAAGAAGAACAAGCAGAATGAACCCAAAGTCCCTCCGGGCAGCGTGCTGCCGTCCTATAGCGAGGTCCAGAGCAAACCGCCGACAACGGCGCCGCCGGTGCCGACCTCGGATAACCTGCAGGGATGGCCGGGGCTGAACGTCGTCGATATTCGGTATGCCGGCGTCGCCCGCACCGATCTCGAGCCCCTGCCGGAAACCTTGCCGCAACAGGCGCATGCACCGCTCGATGCGGTGAAGGTGCGCGACAGCCTCCGCCGGCTCTACGCCACGGGACTGTACCAATCCATTGCGGTCGATGGCGAGAAGCAGGGAGACGGCGTGGTTCTGACTTACACAGGCGTGCCGACCGTGTTCATCGGGCGCGTGCTGGTGCGGGGGGTCAAGAACAACCAGCTCAGCAATCAGCTGAGCTATTCCACTCGCCTGACCCCGGGTACGCCGTTCACCGAGCAGAAGCTCGACCGCGCCGCAGAGCTGCTACAGCAAACGCTGCAGGAGAACGGCTACTACCAGGCGAAGCTGGTACATCACACGCGGCTGGACAAAAGCCATGCCGATATGGACATCCAGTTCAACGTGACCACCGGGAAACCGGCGCGGGTGGGAGAAGTGGCGGTAAAAGGCGACAGCGGCATGGATCTGCCGACGTTCAGGAAGAAGGCCAGGCTCAAGGCCGGATCGAAGGTCAATCGCGACACGAGCAGCCGCGCGCTGGCCGACATCCGCAAGACTTACCAAAAGCAGCAGCGCCTGGAGCCGCAGGTCAGCCTCACTTCAAAGAAATACCAGCCTCCGGCGAATCATCTGAACTTAAGCTTTCAGTCCGATCGCGGACCGATCGTGAAGGTCATGATCGAGGGCGCGAGCCTGAGCAAGGGAAAAGTGAAAACGCTGGTGCCGATCTACGCCGAGGGGGCGCTCGACGAAGATCTCATCAATGCCGGCAGCAAACGCATCCGCGATTATTTCCAGCGCGCGGGCTACTTCGATGCGAAAGTGACCTACATTACCGACCGCAGCAATGGGCTGACGCGCATTACCTACGACGTGAAGCTCGGGCAGCGGGACCGGATCCAGTCCGTTGCCATCTCGGGGAATCAGTATTTCGGGAAATGGACGCTGCAGCAGCGGCTGAGCGTGCAGCCCGCATCGCTCTTCGTGCCGCATGGAAGCTACAGCCTTGCGCTGCAAACTGCCGATGTGAACGCGATCACGGCACTCTACCAGAGCAACGGCTTCACAAACGTGAAGGTCACGCCGGTGCTGCGCGATCTGGGAACCGACTCGAAGAACAAGCTGCGCCTGCTATCCGTTCTGTACAAGATCGATGAGGGCGTGCAGCAGAAGGTCGGCGAGTACCGGATCAATGGAGCGTCGCCGGCGCAGCTCGCCGCTCTGCAGCCGAAGCTCAGCCTGCAGGCAGGCCAGCCGTGGTCAGGGAACAATCTCGCCGCGGACCGGGATGCGATCCTCGGCTATTTCCTCGATAACGGATTCGATCATGCCAAAGTGAGCGTGGAGGAGAATCCCTCGCCGAAGGACCCCAATGTGATCAATGTCGCCGTCAACGTCACGCCAGGCGATCAGATCTTCATCCGCAATGTAATCGTAAGCGGACTGCATTACACGCACCAGAAGACTGTGCAGCGCCAGATTCTCTTTGCTCCGGGCCAGCCTCTCGACCAGTCGAAGCTGCTGGAGACGCAGCGCCAGCTCTACAACCTGACGCTCTTCAACCAGGTGAGTACCGCCGTCGAAAATCCCGGCGGCGACGAGCTGCGCAAGAATGTGCTGCTGCAATTCGACGAAGCCCGCCGCTGGGATGTGGTTTACGGCGCAGGATTCCAGGCGCAGACTGGAACGCCGAGCACGAATTGCCCCAACGCGGTGAGCCTGA
This sequence comes from Acidobacteriaceae bacterium, assembly GCA_036521315.1. Lineage (GTDB taxonomy): Bacteria > Acidobacteriota > Terriglobia > Terriglobales > Acidobacteriaceae > Palsa-343. The sequence goes on along the minus strand of DATDHZ010000099.1, from coordinate 69,579 downwards.
TCCAGCTTGGGATCAATCCCAACACCTACTCGTGCTCGCCGAATGGCCACATCGGGGCCAGCGCTCTCGTGGAGCTCGATGTTTCGCGCATTAACCTGTTCGGACGCGATCAGTCCATCGGGCTCCGCTCTGAATATGGATCGCTGGAGCAGGAGCTCACGATGCAGTACAACTGGCCGCGCTTCCTCAATCACTCCTCGCTGGCTTTCTCCTCAGACATCGGTTACATCAACGCGCAGAACGTCGTCACATTCGCGTCATCCACCGAGGAAGGGGACGTCCGGCTGACCCAGCACTCCGATCCGATCAACACGCTGATCTATCAGCTCTCGTACCGGCGGGTCAAGGTCGATCCCAACACGATCCAGGTGGCGCCGAACCTGATCCCGCTGCTCTCGGAACCAGTGCGCGTGGGCGGCCCCGAACTGACGTGGATTCGCGACACACGCCGCCCGGTGCCGCTCGATGCGCAGAGCGGGATGTACAACACGTTCCAGGAATTCGCCACCGACAATTCCTTTCTGGGATCGCAGGCAAACTTCAACCACTTCGACTGGACGAATTCCTCGTATTACTCGATCGGCAGGCACAAGAACTTTGTTTTGGCGCGCAACACTCGTTTTGGGTTCGAGCGCGTGTTCGGCGAAGGAAAATACGAGTCGATCCCGCTGCCGGAGCGGCTGTATGCAGGCGGGCCGGAATCGCTGCGCGGATTCCCGCTCAACTCCGCCGGCCCGCGCGACTCGCTGACGGGCTTCCCGATTGGCGGCGCGGGCGTCTTTGTCAATCAGACGGAGTTGCGCCTGCCCTATCCGCAGCTGCCTTACTTCGGCAAGTCGCTGGGCTTCGTCCTGTTTCACGATATGGGCAATGTGTTCAACAACGCGTCCGACATCTGGCCGGCGGCGATTCGCATCAAGCAGCCGCACAGTTCCACCTGCACAGCGCCGCAGTATCTGAACGCGACGACGCAGGAGGCGGTCTCGCGTTCCTCGAGCACGAACAGCACCGGCACGTGCGACTTCAATGATTTTTCGCACACTGTGGGGATCGGCGCGCGCTATCACACGCCCATCGGGCCGATTCGATTCGACATGGGGTACAACCTCAACCCGCCGGTGTATCCGGTGATCGTCACCTACGGGCCGCCGGGTTCGGAAGGCGTGAAATGCTATCCCAACCAGCCGACCGAATGTTACGGGCAGGCCAGCCACTTCAACTTCTTCTTCAGCATCGGGCAGGCATTCTGATGAGACGCGGCGCGCTGTTCCTCACCTTGGGCCTGGCTCTGGCCACGACAGCCCGCGCGCAGACGAGCCCGACGAACGTGCAGCCTCCGCCGCAGCCGCCGCCGGGGCCGGTTGCGGGTTCGGTGGAACTGGACCACGTGGTTGCGATTGTGGGATCGAATGTGCTGCTGGAGAGCGATGTGGTTCTGGAGATGCACCTCTCCGCACTGGAGCCGCTGCAGGTGCTGCCCGGCCAGAACACGCCGGCGGCGGGATTGCGCCGGCTCATCGACCGCACGCTGATCATGGAGCAGATGAAGGAGCAGCAGCAGCCGGTCACGGTTCCGGCTTCCGAGCTGCAGAAATCGCTGGCCGATCTGCGCAAGAGCATCCCGGCCTGCCACGCGAAGTATCCCTGCGCAACGGAGCAGGGCTGGGAGGATTTTCTGCGCGCCAACAGCCTGACCCCGGAGCTGGTGGACGAGCGATGGAGCCAACGGATGGCGATTTTGCGCTTCATCGATCTGCGGTTCCGCAGCGGCATCCGCGTTTCGCAGGACCAAATCTCCGCGTATTACCAGAAGACGCTGGTTCCCGCGCTGGAGAAGAGCCATGAGACGGCCCCGCCGCTCGCAGATGTTTCGCCGCGGATTCAGGAAATCCTGCTGGAGCAGCAGGTGAGCGGCCTGTTCCAGGACTGGTTGTCGAGTCTTCGGGATCAGGGCAACGTCCGCATCGTGGATGAGGCGTACAGCGCCGATCTCGGCACGAGCCAAAACTCAAACGGAGGGGAGCAGAGCCAATGAGCATTACGCCGGCTCCCTTGCCTGAACCAGCAGCCCAGCCGCGACGCCGGAAAGGCAGAGTGCTGCTCGGGATTTTCCTGTGGACGCTGGGCATTGTGGCGCTCGTCATTGTGGGACTGGCGATCTACGCCGCGACGCCTTCGTTTGAGAATCGCATTCGCCATGCCCTCATCTCCGAGCTGGAGGAGTCCACCGGGGGCCGGGTCGAACTGCAACACTTCGGCTGGCGCCTGACGCATTTGGAATTCGAAGCCGACAACCTGACGATTCACGGCCTCGAAGGCCCGGGCGAGGTCCCGTATGCGCATCTCGATCGGCTCTTTGTTCGGCTGCAGATCCTGTCGTTCTTCCGGCCGAAGATTGCGCTGAACTACCTCGAAGCCGACCACCCCGTCTTTCACCTCATCGTGTATCCCGACGGCAGCACCAACCAGCCGCAGCCGAAGCATCCATCGACGGGATCGACGAAAGATGAAATCTTCAATCTGCAGATCGGCCGAATGGTTGTCGATAACGGAATCGCCCTCCTCAATGAGCGCTCGATCCCCTTCAACCTTGCGGCGAACCAACTCGGCGCACAGGTGAGCTTTGTTCCGTCGACGGGCCATTACACGGGAACGCTCCACATCGAAGATATTGTCGCGCAGCGCGGTCCGCTGACGAAAGAGAATGTGCCGGTTCATTCCGCGCTCGATGCGTCGGTAGACGTCGGGCGGAACACGGCAAATTTGGTTTCGCTCACGTTGCAAAGCGGTCCGGAGAACCGCGCGCAAAAGACGGTGATTCGCGTGGCGGGCACAGTGGACAACTTCAACGATCCGCATTTTCAGTTCACAGTAAAGGGAGCCATCGACGCGCTGGAAGTACGCGCGCTGGCCGGCGTGCCGGGCCTCGATGCCGGTACGGCGGTGCTGGACGCGGGCGGGCATGGCACGCCATCGCAGTTCACCATCGATGGAACGGCGGCAATCACCGGCGGGGCATACAGCGTGGGCACGGTGCATGCGACCAACGTTTCAGCGAATGCCATAGCGCACATCACCCAGGACCTCGTCGCTGTGACCGGCATTCACGCGCACGCAGCGGGCGGATCGATCGACGGCGAGCTGCACATCGTGAACTGGCGCGCGCCCGCGCCGCAGCCGCATCGGCCTTCGCCGCCGAAGTCAGCGCTGGAGCGGGGCACGATTCGCACCAACGTCCGCGATTTTTCGCTGGACCGCGTTCTAGATGTCGTGGCTCCGCCAAATTACCGGCGGTTGGGCTTCGACACATCGGCCTCGGGCACCGCCAATGTGGACTGGACGGGAAACGCCTCCGATCTGGTCGGCGCGGTGGATGTGACGCTCACGCCGCCGCATCCGCCGACCGCGGGCGAGGTCCCCGTGACGGGGAGCGTGCAAGCGCAATACATGCAGCACTTCGGCGCGGTAGCTGTGGGACGCCTCGACGTTCACACGCCGGCTTCGGAGATTCAGGTCGCGGGCAATCTGGGCGTCTATCCCGTTACGCGGCCGACGCAGATCACGGCGAGCCTGGTGACGCGGAACATCGCGGAGTTCAATCCGGCGCTGGCGACGCTCGGGATCTCGGCTCCGGGCCAGCCGACGCCGATTCCTGCCAACCTGCGCGGCGAAGCGCAATTCCACGGCGAGATGATCGGCACGCTCGACTCGCCCGAGTTTCGCGGACACCTGCAGGCGACGGATTTTGACGTGACGCCGCGCGCCTCGACGCCGGCCGCCTCCGAGGCGATCAAAAACATCCACTTCGACTCGCTCATCGCGGACGCGGATTACGCTTCGGGCTCCCTCTCGGTGAGCGCCGGCACGCTGGTTCAGGGGAAAACGACCATCCAGTTCAATGGGCAGGTACGCGGGAATCCGAAAAAGCCCTCGGAACTGTTCGCGCAAACCTCCACGATCCACGCCGGAGCGGAGGTGAAGAACGCCGATATTGAACAGTGGATCGCGCTGACCGGCAAGAGCTATCCGGTCTCCGGCACGCTGAATTTGCGCGCGCAGACCCAGGGAACGATCGGCGATCTGAGCGGCAACGGCCACATCAGTCTGACTGGCGGAGCGATTGACAATGAGCCCTACCGCTCCCTCAGCGCGGACGTTGGGGTTCGAGGGAAGGATGTGACCGCGTCCAACCTGGTTTTCGCTCTCGACGGAGGGCACATCACGGGCAGCGGCGGTTACGATTTCGGCGCGCAGACGGTGCAGTTCGAACTTCGGGGCAGCGGGTTCGAGCTTGCGCACATTCGCCGGATTCAGAACGATCAGTATCCAGTCTCGGGTAGCGTTGAGTTCGACGCGAAGGGCAGCGGCCCAGTACGAACGCCGAATCTCGAGGGGGGTTTCCACATTCGCAAGCTGGTTCTGGCGCGGGAATCCACAGGATCGGTAGACGCCGATGCGCACACGGTGGGACAGGCCCTGCAACTGCACGTCGCCGCGCACCTGAATACGGCGACCGCGGAGCTGACTGGCGAAACGCAGCTCAGCGGCGACTACAAAACACACGCCACGCTGAACGTCTCGAGATTCGACATCGATCCGATCCTGCGGACGTTCTCGGTGAACGGGATTCGCGGCAAATCGTCGATCGCTGCGGCCGTGACCGTGGACGGCCCGCTGCGCACGCCGAAGAAGCTGAGCGGCGACGCCCGCGTCAGCGAGCTCTCCATCACGCTGGAGGACGTGCCGATTCACAGCGAGGGACCGCTGCACGCCACGCTCGCGAACGGGACCCTGCATCTCGATCCGGTGCACATCATGGGAACGGACACCGACCTGCAGGCGCAGGGTACGCTGGGACTCTTCGACGATCCGCGGACCATTCGCGCCAGCGCGCACGGCTCGGTCAATATGGCGCTGGCGCAGACGCTCGACACCGACATCCTCTCGTCGGGCCACGTCGATTTCACGGTGAGTGCGCAGGGCACGACGCAAAATCCCGACCTGACCGGGAACGTGAAATTCACCAACGTCAACGTTTCACTCGAGGACTACATCAACGGGCTGAGCCGCATGAACGGCGAGCTGGTGTTCGACCAGGATCGCCTGGAATTCCAGAATGTCACGGCCTACTCCGGCGGCGGTTTGATCAAGGTGGGCGGGTTCGTCACCTACCATCGCGGTTTGTATGCCGACCTGACGGCCACGGCGCGCGGCGTGCGGATTCGCTATCCGCAGGGGGTCACTTCGACGGCGGACGCGGACCTGCGCTTCCAGGGAACGCAGGCCAGCATGCTGTTCAGCGGACGTGTGATCCTGACGGCGTTTGCGATCAGTCCCGACGTCGATTTCGCTTCGGTGGCTTCGTCCAGCGGGGGCGGAGTGTCTTTGCCGCCGAATCCCGATGCCCCGTCGAACCGCGTTCGCCTCGATGTTCGGGTCACGTCGGCGCCGTCGCTCGATTTTCAGAATTCCTTCGCGCGCCTGGCCGGCAATGTGGATCTCGCGATCCGCGGCACCCTGGCCCAACCCACGGTGCTCGGACGGGTCACGATCACCGAGGGCAGCGCCACCTTCAACGGGGAGAAATTCCAGCTGCAGCACGGGGAAATCTACTTCAGCAACCCGGTGCGCATCCAGCCGAATATCGACCTGACCGCGACCACCAATGTTGAGGACTACACCATCACCATCGGCCTGCAGGGCACACCGTCGAAGCTGACGCCGACGTTCCGCTCGGAGCCGCCGCTCTCGGAACAGGACATTTTCTCGCTGCTGGCCATGGGGCGGACGCAGGAAGAGCAGCAAATCTACAGCCAGGAGCAGCAGCAGGCGGGCGTCAACTCCACGGCGGACGCGCTGCTGGGCGGCGCGCTGAACGCGACCATCTCCAACCGCATTCAGAAGCTGTTTGGGGGCGGGTCGGTGCGCATCGATCCGACGTTTGTTTCGGGGGTGGGCAATGCGACCGCGCGCATCACAGTCGAGGAGCCGATCTCCAAACAAGCGACGCTGACCTACGCCACGAATGTGAACTCCACGGCGGAACAGCTGATTCAGGGCGAGTGGCGGCTCACGCAGGACTTCTCGGTTCTGGCCGTGCGCGACGAATCCGGGGTGTTCTCGCTGGTCTTCCGGCTGCATCGCCGCTACCACTGAGAATCTGTCACAGTTTCTGAATCTTTTTGCAGTCAACCTACGTCAAATGACGCCTTTATATCGGCTGGGACGCAATTTTCACCGCTGCAAAATTCCCGGTTTCTCGCGCATCCAAACGGGTGCACTCCGTGTCTGAATACAGTGAAAGGCCCTCTCCTCAGGCTTGATTCTGCCGGGCGGCCAGGCGCAGCCAGGCGGACTCCGCCGTGAACAACAAAACCCAGAGAGGGCCAGGAGCGTACCTTATGAAAGCACTTGCAGCATTTGCTCTTGCCGCGGCTCTTGCAGTACCCGCGGCGTTCGCACAAAGCAACGACGCCGAGTTGCAGCAGGCGGTTCAGAAGACTCTTCACGGATCGCAATACAAGAATGTGCAGGAGTCCGTGCAGAACGGCACGGTGACCCTCACCGGCAGCGTCGACGTCGTCGCCAGCAAGCTATCCGCCGATCAAAAGGTTCACCACGTGAAAGGCGTCCAGGCGGTCAGCAACCAGATTCAGGTCAATGGGACGGAGATGTCCGACCAGGATCTTCAGGCAAAGCTGAACAAGGCGATCACCTCTGAATTGTGGGGGAACGTCCCGGTGCAGTTCCAGGCGATCGGCGTTCAGGTGCAGAACGGCGTTGCAACGGTGAGCGGCCATGCCGCCGGCCCGGTTGCGGCGGCCGATGCGATGGCCGTGGTCGAGAACACGAAAGGCGTGAAGGACGTGATCGACGACCTTCAGGTCGATCCTGTTTCCGACTTCGACAACCGCATCCGGTTGCAGGAATTCCGCGCTATCTACGGATACCCGATGCTGAACCAGTACGTGATGGATCCCGCGAAGCCGATTCGCATCCAGGTGGCTAACGGGCACGTGACGCTGTACGGCACGGTCGATACGCAGGCGCAGAAGAATGCCGCCGGCATTCAGGCCAACACCGTGCCTGGAGTCTTCAGCGTGACGAATGACCTGCAGGTCGCCAACTCGACCAGCGAAAAACCCGGAAAGTAAACCCACGCACGAAGGAAGGCCTGTCTCGCGAGAGGCAGGCCTTTTTTCTGCGCGCCGACCGGGAACAACGAGCTTCCTGGCGCGGGCAGTTCGAGGCGACTGCTTCATCCTGGACGCTTCGTCCTGTGCGCTGCACCCTGTACCCTGTAGCTATGCCCCTGCTGCGATCGATCAAGGTCACGATGGAGATGATCAAGTGGGAGCACTCTGTCTTCGCCCTGCCCTTTGCGCTGACGGGCGCGATGCTGGCTGCGCGCGGATGGCCGCCGGTGGTTCCGCTGCTGTGGATCGTGGTGTGCATGATAGCCGCTCGCTCGGCGGCGATGGCATTCAATCGCTGGGCCGATGCCGACCTCGATGCGGCGAATCCGCGCACCCGCATGCGGGCGATTCCGGCCGGCATCCTGACGCGCAACTTCGCCGCCGGATTCACGATCGTGATGTCCGCGGTGTTTCTGCTGGGAGCCGCGAAGCTGAACCGGCTCACGCTGCTGCTGTCGCCCATCGTGCTGGCGGTGCTGTTCCTCTACTCGTACACGAAGCGCTTCACCCGCTGGTCGCATCTTTTCCTGGGACTGGCGCTGGGCCTTGCGCCAACCGGGGCGTGGATCGCCATCCGCGGCTCGCTCGATCCGCGAATCCTGGTGCTGACCGGCGCTGTTCTGTTCTGGGTTGCGGGCTTCGACGTGCTCTATGCGTGCCAGGATGAGGCGCACGACCGCGCCTGTGGATTGCTGAGCGTGCCCTCGACACTCGGCACCACGAGGGCTTTCGTCATTGCGCGCACCATGCACCTGATGATGCTGGCGCTGCTGGTGTGGCTGGTGGTGCTCTTCCGCCTGGGCCCCATCGCGCTGGTGGGCATCGGCGCGGTCGCGGCGCTGCTGCTGTGGGAGCACCTGATTGTGTCGCCGCGCGACCTGACGCGCCTCAACGCGGCTTTCTTCACGATGAACGGCGTGATCTCGGTGATCTTTTTTGTGTTTGTGGCTGCGGATCTGCTGGTTCGCAGAGGCTGATTCTCCCTGCGGCCGCTGTCTTTCGCTCTGTATAATTGCGTCCACTCATGGCATTGACATCCGGGATTGTTCTCGGCCCTTATGAGATTCAGGCCCCGCTGGGCGCCGGCGGCATGGGCGAGGTCTACCGCGCCCGCGATACACGGCTGGGGCGCGATGTCGCCCTCAAGATCCTGCCCGCCTCGCTCGCCCGCGATCCCGAACGCCTGCGACGCTTCGAGCAGGAATCCCGCGCGGTGGCGGCTCTGAATCACCCCAGTATTCTGGCGATTTACGACGTGGGGCAGAGCGACGGCTCTCCGTTCCTGGTCACCGAACTGCTCGAAGGCGAATCCCTCCGTGACCTCCTCGACCGTGGGCCGCTCCCGCAGCGCAAGGTGATCCACTATGGAGTGCAGATAGCCGAAGGTCTCGCGGCTGCTCACGAGAAGGGGATCATCCATCGCGACCTGAAGCCGGAGAACCTGTTTGTGACGCGCGATGGGCGCGCGAAAATTCTCGATTTCGGCCTGGCCAAAGTCGCACCATCGCCTTCGGCGCTGGCCGCCGATCCCGATCTCACCAGCGGCGCGACGTTAGCCGGGGTGGTCATGGGGACGGCCGGTTACATGGCTCCCGAGCAGGTGCGGGGCGAATCGATCGACGCGCGCACCGACATCTTTGCCCTCGGCGCGGTGCTCTATGAAATGCTCTCGGGCCGGCGCGCCTTCCGCCGCGAAACCGCAGCGGAACCGATGACGGCCGTGATGCGCGACGACGTGCCCGAGTTCGCCGGCACGTCGGTCCAGATTCCGCCCGCCCTCGACCGCATCATTCGCCGCTGCCTTGAAAAGGACCCGGCGCACCGTTTCCAGTCCGCCCGCGATCTCTCTTTCGCGATGGGCGTTCTCTCCGGTGCAGACTCAAGCAGCAGCCAGCGTGCCGCCGTCGTCGCGCCGGCTCCTGGAGCGCGGCGCTCCTGGCTGCGCATCGCGCTCATCGCGGTCGCCTTCGCCGCCGCGGCCGCCTCCGCATGGTTCCTCCACCCCCCCGGCCCGGCTCCCGCCCGCATGCAATTCGCCATCTCCGTTCCCGGCGAAGCTAACGACACGATGCTCTCCGCCGACGGCCGCCTGCTGGCCTATGTCGCACCCGACGAAACCACCGCCGCCCCCATGCTCTTTGTCCAGCAGGTCGGCGCCGCAGCAGCCACCGAGCTGCCCGGCACCGAAGGCTCCAGCTATCCCTTCTTTTCTCCCGACGATCAGTGGATCGCCTTCTTTGCCAACGGCAAGCTCCAGAAGATCCCGGCCGCCGGAGGCCCACCCCAGATGATCACCCCGGTCTCCTTTCCCCGCGGCGGCAGCTGGAGCAGCAGAAACGTCATCGTTTACTCGCCAGACCCCTCCGGCCCGCTCTGGAGAGTGAATGCGGACGGCACGAACGCCACCCCGCTCACCAACAAAATCTTCGATAGCACAGTGGACTCGCACCGCTGGCCGCTGTTTCTTCCCGACGGCAATCATTTCCTCTTCCTCGGCGCAAAATTCGGATCGGGCGATCAGAGCTCCGCGTCGGCGATCATCCTCAGTTCGCTCGACAGCCTGGAGAAAAAGGTGCTCGTCCACACCAAATCCAGCGCCGCCTACGGCGCGGGGCATCTTTTCTATCTCGACGACAAAGAGTCCCTCCGTGCTGTTCCCTTTGATCCTGCGTCCGGCGCGGTCACCGGCGACCCCCGGGTCATCGCCGACGTTGTCGGCTACCAGCCTTCCGTCTATTACAGCGCCTTTACTGTCTCGCTCAACGGCACACTGGTCTACAGCTCGCACACCAGCTACACCTCTTCGCAACTCACGTGGTTCGATCGCGCCGGCAAAACGCTGGGCACTATCGGCCAGCCGGGCCTGCAGGCGAACCCCAACCTCTCGCCCGATGGCAGCCGCGTTGCCCTCGACATTACCGACCTGAAGTCGAACAACCTCGATGTCTGGATCGAAGACACAAAGGGCGCTACCAACACGCGCTTCACCTTCGATCCCGCCGAAGAAACCGGCCCCATCTGGTCCCGCGACGGAAAAGAGATCGCGTACCGCTCGCTCGCCGGACAGTCCACGACTTCCGGCATCGATCTTAAAGACGCGGCAGGGCTGTCAGCCGCCCGGCCCCTGATCCGTGTGGGAATTCCCGGCATGGTGGCCGGCCCGCAGGTGAATGTGGGCGCCGACATCATCCCCAACTCCTGGTCCGCCGACGACAAGCTGATCCTCTGCTCGCTGCAAAATTTCTCCGGCGGATCGCGAGGCTCGGAGCTCATCGCGGTTCCCGCTTCCGGCGGCAAGGGGGTACCCCTGCTCAGCGACAACGCGAGCGAATCAAATGGCCAAATCTCGCCCGACGGCAAGTGGGTCGCCTACGCCTCCAACGAAACCGGCGAATGGGAAATCTACGTCACCACGTTCCCGGGCGGAGCGGGCAAGTTCCAGGTTTCGCGCGGCGGCGGCAGCGAACCTCGCTGGCGCGGCGACGGCAAGGAGATGTTCTACCTTTCGCCCAGCGGCATGCTGATGGCGGTTACGGTGAGTCTGGGCGACACCTTCGCCTCCGGAACCCCAGCGGCGCTCTTCCAGGTCCGGGGCCGCGCTCCTATTTCCTCAACCGACCTCTTCACCTACGACGTTACGCGCGACGGCCAGCGCTTCATCGTCAACGAATACCTCAAGCCGCAGCGCATCGCGCCGCTCGTCATCGTGCAGAACGCTCTTGCCGAGCCGCCAAAATAGCGCCTCAGGTTACTTCGAATCCGTGTCTTTTGGCAGCATCAGCTCCACCAGGCCGAACTTCGTCTTCCCCGAGGCGGCCTTGTCGTCGATGCCCACAAGCCAGAAGTGATCGGGCTTCCCTGCCCGCAACTCATGATCGGTCGAGGAGTCCGTGCCGTTGACTTCCATGTGGCCCTTGCCTTCATTGCCGCACGTGAGGCCGCTTTTCGTCACCGTGAGCGAACCGACCGGCTTGCCGTGGTCGCACTCGAGCACCTCGCCATACTTCGCCAGCGGCTTGCGATAGAACGCGAGCACCTGCTGCGGAGAATCGGCCGTGACGTAGCTGACCACCTGCACGCCGATATGAAAGCTGTTCAGAGAGAATCCCAGATTGGCCGACGAGTCGCTGTCCTTGTCCTTGTAAGGCGTTGCACCGGGATACTCGGGCAAGCCAATTTCCTTCGCCGTCGCATGCGCATTGGCATGCATCTCCAGGCTGAACCCGGAATCCTGGGCGAATCCAGAGGGTGAAAAGGCGAGAACGAGCAGCAGAGCGGGCCCGGCAAAGAATTGAATCCGTCGGCGATGCATAGAGTTCCTCGAACCATGGTACGCAGCGGGGAGGCTGGCGGTTCCGCGGATCGGGCGGTGGCAGATCCAGACGGGCGCCTGTCCTGTGCGGTCACCTGGCCGCGCTCGTCGACGGAGGCCACCGTGCTGCGGGCTCGCGTCAGGACGCAAACAGCCGGTTCAGATCACGGAAGCGCGCTGCTTTCCTGGCAAAGTTGAAGGTCCCGCGCTCGCGCATCTCCTTCGCTGCCGCCATCACGGTACCCATCGCTGCACGCGATAACGCACTACCCACGCTGACCCGCTTCACGCCCATCTCCGACAATTCCGCGAGGCTGAATGCCGCGCCTTCGAGGCCCATCAGCACGTTCACCGGGCGATCGACCGATCGCACCACCGCCAATATGTCGTCGCGGGTGGTGAGGCCCGGAGCGTAGAGGACATCGGCGCCGGCTTCCTGATAGCTGCGCAGGCGGCGGATCGTGTCCTTCAGGTCCGCGTGACCGTGGAGGTAGTTCTCCGCGCGGGCTGTCAGCGTGAAGGGGAACTTCAATCCGCGCGCGGCTTCTGCCGCTGCCTGGATCCGCTCGATGGCGTGTTCGATCTCATAGATCGGATTGCCCTGCTGCCCCGTTGCGTCCTCAATGGAACCGCCCACCAGGCCTGTGGAGGCCGCCAGACGAATCGTCTCCGCGACGGTCTCCGGTGCCGCGCCGAACCCGTTTTCGAGATCGCCGCTGACGGGCAAATCGGTCGCGGCCGCGATGGCGGCGACATGCTCCATCGCGGCCAGCAGACCGACTTGCCCGTCGGCTTTGCCCAGAGAAAAAGCGCAGCCTGCGCTGGTGGTCGCCAGCGCCGCGAAACCAGCATGCGCCAGCAAGCGTGCCGTTCCCCTGTCCCAGGGATTCGGGATGATGAAAGCTCCTTCGCGTTCATGCAGCGCGCGAAAGGCTCGGCCCTTCTCGATTTGCGTTGCCATGCCGATTCACTCCTGAGCGTTCGACTTCGAAAACAGGCACAATGTACCGTCGACGGTCTCCACGAAATTGCGTTCCTCGCGGAGAATGAAGCGCCCCTGTTCCGCCAAGGCGAAATTCGCGCGAGCCTCCGCATCCTGCCGCAGCCGCGTGCGATAGGCCTCGTAGGCAGCGAGATTGTCGAAGCCGATCAGGCCCCACGCGACGTCGTTCGTCCCTTCCCAGGGCAGGAAGTAACCCAGTAGCCGACCACCGCAACGCGGAATGATGCGGCCCCAGTTTTCGGCGTATTTTCTGAAGGCCTCTTTCTGGAAGGGATCGATCTGATAGCGAATCATGCACACAATCGTCATGTTTTGTCCTTTCCCCGGCGCGGGGATTGCGGGAACGCGACTCACCAGCAGCGCAGCGCCGGTTGTGGCCATTCCGAAGATGGCTTCCCGGCGATTGATGGCGCCCGCACGCGCATCCATGCTTCGCAGTATGGCGCTTGCGATGCAGGAACACTTCGTTTACCGTAAAACAATGGACGCAAGCGCCGACGCCGCGGTTTCCCGCATCGCCTCTGCCATTGGCGAGCCTGCGCGCACGCGCATGCTCTATTGCCTGATGGAAGGCCATGCCCGCACCAGCACCGAGTTAGCCATCGTTGCGGGTGTTAGCCCGGCCACCGCAAGCGTTCACCTGAGCCGGCTGAAGGGCGACGGGCTCGTGCGGGTATTCGTGCAGGGCCGCCATCGTTATTACTCGCTCGCATCCACTGCTGTGGCGCGGGCACTGGAAGGCCTGAGCGTTCTCGCTGGAGGGGTGCGCGGGAATTTCACTCCAGCCACACCGATGCATTTGCGCGCGGCGCGCAGTTGCTACGACCACATGGCCGGCGCGATCGCGGTGTCGCTGCACGACCGTCTCATGGCATCCCGCTGGATCCAAGGCGCGCGCGGGCGCGACAGCTACGACGTTACGGATGAGGGCTCGCGCGCCCTCGGCAGTCTCGGCGTGGATGTGGAAGCGGCACGGGCGCAGCGCCGGCGGTTCGCCTTCGCCTGCCTCGACTGGTCGGAACGCCGGCCCCATGTTGGCGGCGCACTCGGCGCGGCTCTGCTTTCTCTTGCGCTTCGGCGGAAATGGGTTTCGCGCGAACTGGACAGCCGGGCCCTCTCCGTCACCGCAGTGGGGCGCCGCGAACTGAGCGCGGGCTTCGGGCTCGAACTTTAAGTTTCGGTTTGGGCCTCCTGTGGCGATACCACAGGTTTTTATGCCATACTGCTGTGGTCATCGCACAGGAGATAAGGAATGGCCGATTCCAAACTGGATTTGCTGCAGGGGACGCTGGACCTGATGGTGCTGCAGACGCTGGCCACGATAGGCGAGCAACACGGCTACGGCATTGCCCGCCGCATCGAGCAGGTGAGCGGCCACGAGGTGCTGCTCAACCAGGGAACAATTTACGCATCGCTGGTGCGGCTGCAGCAGCGAGGCTGGATCGATGCGGCGTGGGGCACCTCCGACAACAACCGCAAGGCGAAGTTCTACGCGATCACGAAGCGCGGCCGCAAGCAACTGGCGGAGGATGCCGCCTACTGGCAGCGGCTGAGCGCAGTGATGGGACGCGTGCTCGGGATGGAGCCGAAAGGTGGCGACTGATGCTCGATTTTCTGCGGCAGGCGGCACAACGGGTGATGTCGTTCTTTCATAAGGAATCAATGGATCGAGAGCTCGATGCCGAGATGACAGCCCACCTGGAGTTTGCGATTCAGGAGAACGTGCAGCGCGGGATGAACGAAGGGGAGGCACGAAGGCAAGCCCTGGCTGAGTTCGGGGGCGTGCAGCAGGCGCGCGAGCGGCAGCGGGAAGCGCGGGGACTGCCGTTTCTGGATGTGCTGGTGCAGGACGCGCGTTTTGCGCTGCGGCAACTGGAGCGGAAGCCGGGCTTCGCAGCGACTGCCGTGCTGGTGTTGGCGCTGGGCATCGGCGCGAGCACGGCGATTTTTGGATTTGTGAATGCTGCGCTGATCGATCCCCTGCCCTACGCGCAGCCTAACCAGCTGCTGGATGTGGGGGAACGGTCGGCTGTGTTTCCGCGGTCGGATTTGTCGCGCCAGGACTTTGAAGACTGGCAGCGCATGAACACGACGCTCAGCTCACTGGAAGGGTACGTGGGCAACGGGTATCTGCTGCGCATCGGCAACGTATCGACGCCGGTGCCGGGGGCTCGCGTGAGCCCGGGATTTTTCCGCACGCTGGGCGTACAGCCGATTCTGGGGCGAGATTTTCGACCCGGCGAAGACGAGGAACGCAAGGCCGATGTGGCGATGCTGACCTGGTCCGGCTGGATGGAGCGGTTCGGCGGGCGTAAGGACGTGATCGGGCAGACGATCAGCCTGAGCGGCGATCCGTACACGATTGTGGGGGTGCTGCCGAAAGACTTCGCGTTTGCGCCGCGGGCGAACGCGGAGTTGTGGACACCGCTGGGCAAAGGGGAGGGTTGCGAGGCGCGAAGGAGCTGCCACGATCTGTTCGCCGTGGGGCGGTTGAAGGAGGGGGTAACGCCTGGGCAGGCGCAGGCGGATCTGCAGCGGATCGCGGCGCGGCTGGAGGCTGAGTATCCCGGATCGAACAAGGGCCAGGGCGCGAGCGCGCAGCCTCTGCGGGACGAGATTGTGGGGCAGGTGGAGCCGATCCTGCTGACGCTGCTGGCGGGTTCAGGATTGCTGCTGATCATCGCCTGCGTGAATGTGGCGAGCCTGCTGCTGGTGCGGTCAGAGAGCCGGCGGCGCGAAATTGCGGTACGCGGCGCGCTGGGGGCGACACGGCTGCGGCTGGGGCGGCAATTTGTGACGGAGGGCCTGCTGCTGGCGGCAGCAGGCGGCGTGGCGGGATTGCTGACGGCCGGCGGACTGATGGCGCTGCTGCGGAAGCTGGTTCCGAAGGCCATGGCGGATGGCGTGACGTTTCTGGGCGGGGTGGGCATGAACGCGCATACGGCGCTGTTTGCGGTCGCGATCGTGATGCTGGCCGCGACGTTGCTGGCGGTGACGCCCATGATCCATCTGGCGTTTGCGGAGTTGCATGAGTCGCTCAGCGAGGGCGGGCGCGGCGCGGCGGGACGCTTCTGGCGGCGGATGGGCGCCAATCTGGTGGTGGTCGAGCTGACGGTGGCTGTGGTGTTGCTGGCCGGCGCCGGCCTGCTGGGCAAGAGCCTCTATCGCCTGCTGCATGTGGACGTCGGATTCGACAGCACGCACGTAGCCGCAGTGAATGTGATGGCGCCGGACACTGCCTATCCGAAGCCGCAACAATGGGTCGAACTCTATGGCGTGATCAGGCAGCGGCTGATGACGCTGCCGGGTGTTGAGGCGGTGGGCTTCACCAGCGATTTGCCCGTGCAGTGCGACTGCGACACGGATTGGATCCGCATTGCCGGCAAGCCGTTCCGCGGCGAACACAACGAGGTGCTGGAGCGGGACGCGAATCCCGAATACCTTGGGGCGGTGCTGCGGGCGAAGCTGCTGCGCGGACGGTTGTTCACGGATGCCGACGACATGCAGCACCCGCAGGTAACGGTCATCAACGAGACGCTGGCGAAGAAGTACTTTCCCGGAGAAGATCCGCTGGGCAAGATGATCGGCCAGGGCGATCTCGATCCCAAGTCGATGCGGCAGGTGGTGGGCGTGATCGCCGATGTACGAGAGGGAGCGCTCGACGATCCGGCGTGGCCGGCCGAGTACCTATCCATCTATCACGGGCCCGACAACTACTTCTCGGTGGCCGTTCGCACCCGAGGAGAGGAGAAGGCGCTGCTGCCGGAGATGGTGAAAATGGTGCGCGGCATCGATCCGCGGCTGGGCGTTTATGGGGAGATCACCATGACGGACCAGATTGGCTCGTCGATTACGGCGATGATCCATCGTTTCTCGACATGGCTGGTTGGGGGATTTGCCGTCGCGGCACTGCTGCTGGGGGTGATCGGTTTGTATGGGGTGATCGCCTACTCGGTGAGCCAGCGGACGCGCGAGATTGGCGTGCGCATGGCGCTGGGCGCGCAGCGAGGCGCGGTGCATGCGCTCATTCTGAAGGAGGCCGCGTGGCTGACGGGCCTTGGCGTCGTGATCGGGCTGGCGGGCTCGATTGGGACAGCGAGCGCGATGGGCAAACTGCTGTTCGGCGTACGGTCATGGGATGCCGAAACGCTTGGGTGCGTGGCGGGAGCCCTGGTGCTTGCCGCTTTGCTGGCGAGCTACATTCCAGCGCGGCGCGCCGCTGCGGTCAATCCGATGGATGCCCTGCGCGCCGAATGAGACAGAGGAACATGGTACGCGCAAAACGGGCCACCAGAGAGGCGAACGATGAAGGACGGAGCGTTGCGGCGGATCGTAGAGCGGGGGCGATCGCTGTTCAGAAGAAGTGAACTGGATCGGGAACTGGATGCGGAGATGGCGTCGCATCTGGAGTTCGCGATTGAGGAGAACCTGCAGCGCGGGATGAGCGAAGAAGAGGCACGGAGGCGAGCGATGGCGGAATTTGGCGGAGTGCAGCAGGCGCGGGAGGGGCAGCGGGCGTCGCGGGGACTGCCGTTTCTGGATGTGCTGGGTCAGGATGCGCGGTTCACGATGCGAACGCTCAGGCGCGATCTGGAATTCACGATCGTCGCGATGGTGATGCTGGGACTGGGCATCGGCGCGAACGTTGCGGTGTTCAGCGTGGTGAACACGATTTTGCTGCGGCCGCTGCCCGTCGAATATTCGAGCCGGCTGGTGTGGATTGCGCCGCCGCCTGCGACCTGCGGGCTGAGCTGCGCGACGTACTCGGTGGACGCTTACAACGAGTTCAAAGCGCAGAGCCGGTCGTATGAGGATGTGACGGGATATTTTGCGTTTTCGGGGCCGGACAATCTGCGGCTGACGGGACGCGGGCAGCCGGTGCCGGTGACGGGCATCGAGGTGATGACAAATTTCTTCCAGACGCTGGGCGTGCAGCCGACGCTGGGGCGGCTGTTTAACGCGGACGACGGCCGGCATGGCGCGCATCCGGCGGTGCTGCTGGAGAACGCGTACTGGAAGCGGCAGTTTGCGGGCGATCCATCGATCGTGGGGAAAGAAATCGATCTGAATGGATCGCCAGCGACCGTGGTGGGCGTGCTGCCGGCGAGCTTTGACTTCGGCGCCGTGTTTTCGCCGGGCGAGCGGGTGGATCTGCTGTCAGCGGAGATTCTGAACGATGAGCGGGAGTGGGGCAACATCGTGCCGATGATCGGGCGGCTGAAGCCGGGCGTGACGCTGGCGCAGGCGCAGGGAGATGGGATTCGGGTGTTGCCGCATCTTTGCTGGAGCGAGAAGCAGCCGCAGTCGTGCGGGATGTATGCGAAGTATGGCGGCCTGGAGTTGCGCACGCTGAAGGAGTATGTGAGCGGGCGCGTGCGGCGGTCGCTGGAACTGCTGTGGGCGGCGGTGGGGCTGATTCTGCTGATTGTGTGCGTGAATCTGTCGAACCTGCTGCTGGCGCGGTCGGCGGCGCGGAGCAAGGAATTTGCGATGCGCAGCGCGCTGGGGGCGCCGCGGAGCCGGATTGTGCGTCAACTGCTGACGGAGAGCCTGGTTCTTTCAGCGGCCGGGGGAGCGCTGGGGCTGGCGATTGCATTTGGGGTCACGTACTGGCTCACGCAGGCCGGCTCGATTGCGCTTCCGCTGCTGACCAGCGCGCATCTGGACCGGGCGGCGATGGGATGGACGCTGCTGGTGACGGTGGCGACGGCGCTTCTATTTGGGCTGATGCCCGGACTGAAGATGGCGAGCGGCTCGCTGCAGGAGACGCTGAAGGACTCGGGCGCGGGAGCGGGAAGAGGACTGCGGCACGGGCGCATGCGCGCGGCGCTGGTGATCAGCGAAGTGGCGCTGGCGTGCGTGCTGGTGGTGGGCGCAGGGCTGCTGCTGCGCAGCTTCCTGCGGGTGCTGGATGTGAATTTGGGATTTGCGCCGGACCAGGCTGCATCGATCAAGCTGGACTACGACGACAACGCGCCGACGGCTGAAGCGGGCGAGGCGAAGCTGGCGCAGATCTTTCAGCAGGCAATAGCGCGGGTGAGCGCATTACCGGGTGTGGAGGCGGTGGGCATCGCGGATTATCTGCCGCTGGGGCCGAATCGCTCGTGGGGCGCGCCGCATCCGCAGGGCAAGACGTATCCCGATGGCTCGCTGCCGGCCCCTCTGGTATATGTCTGCTCCCCGGGATATTTCCGCGCCATGGGGATGCGCGTGCACGGGCGCGACTTTACGTGGGAGGACAACCTGAAGAGCCAGGAGGTGGTGCTGATTAATGAGTCGGCGGCGCGCCGGTACTGGCCGGGCGAAGACGCGGTGGGAAGAGTGCTGGTGGACGGCGGCGAGCAGATGCATGTGATTGGCGTGGTCGACGACGTGCATGCTTCGAGCGTGGAAGACGAAAAGGGATGGCAGATTTACTATTCGACGCTGCAGAAGGCGCCCACTGATGCGGAGCTTGTGGTGCGGAGCAAAGTGCCGCCGGCGACGCTCTCCGCGAGCGTGCTGCGCGCACTGCGCGAACTGAATCCGAACCAGCCGGCGGCGGAGTTCCGGCCGATCCGGACGATTGTGGACCGAGCAGTATCGCCGCGGCGCTTCTTCGTGCTGCTGGTGGGGATCTTTGCGGCCCTGGGACTGACGCTGGCGGCGCTGGGCATCTACGGCGTGATTGCTTACGGGGTGACGCAGCAGACGCAGGAGATCGGGATCCGGATTGCACTGGGCGCAAGCCGCGCGCGGGTGCAGATGAGCGTGCTGGCACGGACGCTCGGGCTGGTGGGAGTGGGGCTGGTTGTGGGAACTGTCGCATCGCTGGCGACGGGGCGGCTGATCGCGACCCTGCTGTACGGCACACAGCCCACCGACGCGACAACCTATACGAGCATGGCCGCGCTGCTGATCGTGGTGGCGCTGACCGCCGGGTATCTGCCAGCGTGGCGGGCTTCGCGGATCAATCCCATGGTGGCGCTGAGGAACAACTGAACCGAGCGAAGACGCGGGCAGCTAAAAAGCGGCCAGGGGTCAAGCGGCCAGGTAAGAAACTGTCAGCGGAAAACCTGTCAGCGGAAAAACTGTCAGCTGGAAACCCTAAGAACCGGTCAGCGAAGAGCTCCTGGCAAAAAACGGCTCGCCAAAAGCGTTTAGCCAAAAACTGATCGCGAGCAACTGGCAGGAGGCTGGGTGCGAACGAGGGCGACCTCACAATTGTGATCGTGACGGTTACTTGCTGACGCCGAGACCATCCGTCTTGTGGTAGTTCGGGTACGGCGGAATCGCCGGCATGACGACGGGGTGCTCCTTGAGTTGCTCCATCACGACGGAAACCGCTTTCTCCAGTTGAAGGTCGTGCCCGGCGGCCATGTCTTTGGGCAATTCCTCCACTTCGACATCCGGCGCGATGCCATGCCCTTCCACTTCCCAATCGCCATGCAGGCCATAGATGGCATAGCGCGGCGCGGTGACAGCACCCCCGTCGATGAGGACCGGGTAGCCGCCGATGCCGACCAGTCCGCCCCACGTGCGGACGCCAACCAGCGTGCCCAGGCCTGCCTTGCGGAAGTACCAGGGCATGGCGTCGCCGCCGGAACCGGCGCTCTGGTTGATGATCATGGCCTTCGGCCCGAAGATGGCGCCGACCGGATCGTGGATGGCCTTGCCATCGCGCTCGATCGCGCCGGAGAGAATCTTCTGCCCCAGCACATTCACGACGTAGTCGGCGATGAAGCCGCCTTCGTTGTAGCGCTCGTCGAGAACAACGCCATCCCGGTCGATCTGCGCGTAGAAGTAGCGATTGAAGTTGTCGTAGCCGGCGCCGCCGGTATTCGGCATATAGATGTAGGCGATTTTTCCATCGGAGAGCTTGTCGACGATGCGGCGGTTCGATTCGATCCAGTCGATGTTGCGAAGGCCATGCTCGGAATCCGTCGGAACAACGGTCACGTCGCGCCCATCGCTGCCGTCGGGCTTCGTGCCAACACGGATCACGGTCTGGCGTCCGGCGGTGCCGTCGAAGAAGCTGTAGAGGTTGTCGGTGGCGTGCAGTTCGCGCCCGTTCACGGCGAGCAGGTAATCGCCCACGTTGACGTTGATGCCGGGCAACGTGAGAGGCGCAGTGAGGGAAGGCGTCCAGTTCTGCCCGTTGTAGATTTTGGCGAATCGATAGCGGTTGTTCTCGACGGTGTAATCGGCGCCGAGCAGGCCTGGTTTTGGCGCGTCGGAAGGCTCGCGCGGGCCGCGCACGAACATGTGGCCCACTTCAATTTCGCCGAGCATCTCGTTGCACAGATAGGTGAACTCGTCGCGCGAGGCCAGGCCCGCGACGTACGGCTCATATTTCGTTTCGATCTTGTTCAGGTCGAGGCCGTGCAGGTGCGGATCGTAGAAGAAGTCGCGCTCGATGCGCCACGTCTCGCGATACATCTGCGCGTATTCGGCGCGCGGATCGGTGACAGCAAACATGCCGTGGTTGTTGACCGGCTTCGCTTCGCCGCCGCCGGGCTTCAGGTCAGAGGCATTGGCGATGAACCAGCCGTCGCCATGCGCGTAGAAGACCTTCTCACCGTTGAAGGAAACGTGGAAGCTGTTCAGGCCGCTGAGCACATCTTCCGTCTTCCGCTTATCGAGTGTGAATCGCCAGATGGAACGGATGGGCGGGCCATCGAACGAGGAGGAGCGGCCGACCGGCGATCCTTCCGCGAGGTAGATCACGCCGGTCTTGCCCATGTCGAGGCCAATGTAATTCCGCGCCGGGATGGGCAGCGAGAGGATGCGATTGCCGATGCCGGCCAGGTCGATGACGGTGGGCTTCGGCTTTTCCGGCTCTTTCTTCGCAGCTTCGGAGCCGGGTTTCTCTTCTGCCTTCGCGGCGGACTTGTCCTGATCCTTGTCCGGCGTGGAGCCTGCCGCCGACTTGTCTTCGTCCTTCTTCACTTTTTCGTCGTCACTCTCGGGCGGAATCGGCGATGCCCCGTCTTTCGCGAGAACGACCACATAGACGCCTGCGGATTCAGCGCGATCGAGCGAGGAGAGATCGATGCCGGCGTCGGACGGTCCGTTATCCGTGGATGCGATGAAGTACAGGTACTTGCCGCCGGGATCGAACGCGGGCGCAGCGGCGTTGCTCATGCCATCGGTGATCTGCGTGGACGTGTGGTTAGCGAGCGAGTAGAAGAAGATGGCGTGCAGCTGATTTTCGAGGTCGCGCGTGTAGGCGATCCACTGCGAATCGGGCGACCAGGAGATCTCATAGCCGTTGCCAAAGCTGCCGCGGAGCTGCGTATCGATCTTGATGGGTTTGGCGCCCGCCGCGTTGACGTCGACGTACCACAGGTGCAGGTGCTTGTCGGAGAACGCGACGTATTTGGAATCGGGTGACCAGGTGATGTCGTAGTAGTAGGAAGGCTCCGGGCCCAGGTCGATGACCTTCGGCTTCGTCAAGCCATCCTGATCGCGGATGAAAAGCTGATATTCGCCGGAAGCGTCGCCGAAGTAGGCGATCGACTTGCCGTCGGGCGACCAGGACGGACTGCGCTCCGCGGCGGCGGGCGTCTTCGTCAAATTGCGCGTGTCGCCCTTCTCCGCCGGCAGCGTGAAGATGTCGCCGTGGGCTTCGACCACGAGGCGTGCGCCGGTGGGCGAAATGCCAACGGCCTGCAGTTCGCGCGCCGGAATGTTTTCAAGGTGCGGCACCAGCGATGGCAGATCGCCGTGAATGGTGATGGGAACGCTGTGTTCCTGGTGCGAAGCGAGATCGTAGAGATGCAGCGAGCCGAACTGCTCATAAACGAGCGCGCCGGGACCGGCGGCGACGGTCTTGAGATCGTAGCCCTTGTTGTCGATGACCTGCGCGACCTGCTTCGTGCCGGTGTCATAGCTGAAGAGCGAAACCGGGCCGTTGCGATCGGAGAGGAAATAAACGGAGTGGCCTTCCCAGACCGGGCTGGAGTCGTTGGAGTTGGCGTCGCGCGGCACCTTGACCAGATCGAGCGTCTTCAGATTCACCAGCCACACCGGCGTGGTTTGGCCGCCGCGATAATGCTTCCAGGCCTGCTCCCACTGCATGACCGGCACATACGCGATGGTCTGTCCGTCGGGAGAGAAATTCCCAAAGACGGCGGTGGGCAGAGGCAGGACTTTGGGCGAGCCGACGCCGTCGGCCCTTGTTTCATAGAGTTGCAGGAAATCGGAGTAGCTGTCGCGACTGGACGCGAAAAGGACGTCTTTGCCGTCGGGCGTCCAGCCCACAGCAAGGTCGCCGGAAGGATCCCAGGTGAGACGGCGCGGAACGCCACCGTCCGCATCGATGACATAGACTTCCACGACGCCGTTCTCGCGCGTGGAGTAGGCAATCTGCGAGCCATCGGGGGAGTAATACGGCCCGGCCTCGACCGCGTTCACCGAGGTAAGGCGCTGCGCTTCGCCGCCGTCGCGCGAGACAGTCCAGATGTCGTCAGCGTAGACGAAAGCGATCTTGTCGCGGCTCAGCGACGGGTCGCGCAGCAACAGCGGATGCGTGCTCTGGGCTGATGCGCCCGGGACCGGGCTCAGCAGGACAGCGCATCCGGTGAGGGCAACGAGACGGCAGAAGCTTGCGAAACGGGACATGCGAAGACCTCGAGCGCGCGAGAAATTCTCGTCGCGGAATTTCGCGACCGGGCAGGACATTGCCGCGGAAGTGGCATAACGATACCACGCAGGGGAACGCGGATTGGGGATGTGCAGCGGGAGACGGGCGGGGCAGCTTCTGCTCACTCGCCGCGGAGGGCCTCCATGGGCTCGACGCTGGCCGCTCTCTGCGCCGGAGCAGCAGCCGCAACCAGCGCCACCGCCACCAGCATCGCAGCGGTGGTTCCGAGCACAAGCGGATTCCATGCATCCACGCCGAAGAGCTCCGCGGCCATCAGGCGTCCGGCCTCGATGGCTGCCGGAATCCCCAGCGCAAGGCCGAGGCCCACCTGCGCGAAGGCGTCGCGCACCACCATGGTCTGCACACTGGTGCGGTTCGCTCCCAGGGCCATGCGAATCCCGATCTCGCTGGTTCGCTGCGCCACTGCGTACGCCGTGACGCCATAAAGCCCAATGGCCGCCAGCACCAGCGCCACCAGCCCGAACAGCGAGGTGAGCTGCACGATCATGTTCTGCTGGCTGAATCCGAGCTGCACCTGGCGGTCGAAGGTCTGGAAGCGCGTGATCATCAGGTTCGGATTCAGCTCCTCGAGTTTTTCGCGCACCTGCGCTTCGAGGCCCGGCACTGCCCCATGCGTTTCGATTTCCAGGGATCCCATGTAGTGCGTGTTTACCACCGACTGCGCGTACGCCGCGGCCCGCGGATTCGTTGCCGGCGGCATGGCCCACTGTCCCGAGGGCAAAAAGAACATCGGGTGCGGCTGCTCCTGCGTATCGTTGGGCGGCCAGTACTGCGCGTCTTCCACGACTCCGACAATCGCGTACATCCCCGCGAGGGAAACGTCTCCCTGGCCGAAATGCACCCCAATGGGATCCTGCCCGTGGAGGTACCGCTTCACGAACGCTTCGTCCACAATCGCCACCGACTGCGATGTCCGGTTGTCGCTTTCTGCGAAGGCGCGTCCCTCCACCACCTTCGTCCCAATCGTGGCGAAATAGCTGGGGCTCACGCGCACCCAGGAGGCCAGATTCCAGTTGGAGCCGGCCGGGGGCACCGGTTGCCCTTCGACATAAACGTCGTCGCTGTAGTTGTTCTGGTCCATCGGGTTCCACGTCGACCAGGCCACGCGCTCGACGCCTGCAATGCCTGAGACCGAGTGGTTGAGCTCGCGATAGAAACTATCCAACTGTTCCGGCTTTAGCCCGGCCGTTTGTGCGTTGAACTGCACCATCGTGCGGTTCGCCGTTGTAAACCCGAAGTGCTGATGCTCCAACTGGCGCAAGCTCAGCACCAGCAGGCCGGCGGCGCAGAGCAGCACGACGGATAATGCAGCCTGCGCCACGACGAGCGCTTTTTGCGCCAGCGTGGTGTGGCGTCCCGTGGCGCGGTTCGCGCCGCGCAGCGCCTCAATGGGATCGGCATGGGCGGCCATCCATGCCGGAGCCACGCCGAAGGCCAGTCCCGTCAACACCGCAACGGCCAGCGCAAATCCAAGGACTACCCAGGACGGGCTCGCCGTGATGGTGATGGGATCATGCGCGAAGGCCAGATGCAGGATGAGTTTCGCTCCGCCCCACGCGACCAGGATGCCCGCCATGCCGCCGAGCAGCGCCAGCAGAACGCACTCCAGCAGAGCCCGCTCGACCAGGCGCTTCCGCTGCGCGCCCAGAGCCGCCCGCACGGCAATTTGCTGGCGCTGCGTCACGCTCCGCGCCAGCATCAGGTTCGCCAGATTCGCGCACGCAATCAGCAGCACGAAACTCGAGATCCACATCAGCAAATGCAGATCATTCTTGTACTGCCTCTGCATGCGCTGCACACCTCCGCCGCCGGGCGAGAGGCGCAGAATTTGCTGCGGGATCAGGGGGCGCTCCGACGGCGGCAGATCGCTTTGCGGACTGCGCAGGAACGCCTGGAGCTCGACCTGCATGCGGGCCTGCACGGATGCCGCGCTCGCTCCGGGCGTGAGCCGGCCAATCAGGTTCAGCCACTGCTCGCCGCCGTCCTGCAGAATGCCGGCGTCGCGCGGCGTGATTGCATCCACCAGATGGATCGGCAGCCACAGCGCCGGAGGCGTGGCGCTGAGCCGCTCACTGTAAAAGCCCGGCGGGGCGATCCCCACCACCGTCACCGTTTGCCCGTTGACCTGCCAGCTCGATCCAACCACGGACGGATCGCGCCCAAGCTCCTGCGCCCAGGTCTGATAGCTCATCACGGCAACAGGCGTTGCGCCGGTCGCGTCGTCGGCCGGCTCCAGCAGCCGCCCCGCGTAGGCGCGCAGCCCCAGAACGCCGAACGAATTGCCAGAGACGAATTCTGCATCGAGCGGCTGCGCCGGATGATGGCTGCCTGCACGTCGCGCGGCTATTTCCTGATTGTTGCCTTCGAATGCCGCCAGGTTCGCCATACCTGGCGTGTGGTCGCGAAACTGTTCGTACTGCAGATAGGAAAAGAGCGCCCAGTCGTTCTTGGGGTCCTGGTAGTCCGGCAGTCCGGAGTTATAGCAGCACTGCTCGTTGTCGCCCACGCGCCACAGCCCCGCTGGATCGCTCACCGGCAGCGACTTGAGCAACACCTCGTGCACGAGCGTGAAGATCGCCGATGTCGCCCCGATACCCAGCGCCAGCGTCAACACAGCAGTCAGCGTAAAGCCCGGCGACTTGCGCAGTTGCCGTAAGACGAGTTTCCAGTCACCCAGCACAGCAAAGTCCTCCACGGCGGGACGCGGTTCCCGCAAGATCTATAGAATTTCCGGTGCAATCATCGCGCCAAAGCAGGTTCTGCCATCTGCCTGAAAACACAGCCGGGGTCCTCTGTGCGACGTGGTTCGGCTGTCCATTGCGCCGCAGAACTGTTCGCTAGCGAACACCTCGGCCGGTGCCTGAAATGGGGAATCGTTCGGGCAACCCATTCGCGCCGCTGTATCATGCCCGAATAGGTTTCTCCCACAACTCAGGAGCACGTTGCATGCGCCGCGTTTCTCTTTGCCTTTTACCGCTTGTCGCCGCAGTCCTTTCCAGTGCCGCATCCGCGCAATCCGCGCAGCCGATCGCCCTCACGGTCGACACCACGCAGACGCCGCAGAAAATCCTGCACGTTCGCGAGGCCATTCCGGTGCAGGCAGGACCGCTGACTCTCTATTACCCGAAGTGGATTCCGGGCGAACACGGCCCCGACGGTCCCATCGCCGATCTCACCGGACTGCATTTTTCCGCGGCGGGCAAGGAGATTCCCTGGACGCGCGATCTGCTCGACGTTTTCACGTTTCACGTCGATGTGCCCGCCGGTGTCAGCACCCTCGACGCCGCCTATGACTTCATCGAACCGGACGGCGCGAACTCTTCCGACAAGCTTCTGGTCCTCGAGTGGAACGCGGCGATCCTCTACCCCGCGGGCAAGCCCTCTTCGGAGATTTCTTACGAAGCGAAACTGATCCTTCCGGATGGTTGGAAGTACGGCACGTCGCTGCCCGTCGCGTCCGAATCCGCCAATCAGGTGACGTTTAAGCCCATCTCACTGGAGTTGCTCGTCGATTCGCCGGTGATCGAAGGCCAGTACTACCGGGTCATCGATCTGACGCCGCCCGGCGAGCCGATCCACCACGAGCTCGATCTTGCCGCGGACAGCGAGGCTGCGCTCGCCATGAGCCCGGAAGTGCAGAAGGGGCTGACCAACGTGGTTGCTGAATCCGGCGTTCTGTTTGGAGCGCGGCATTATCGCGACTATCATTTCCTGCTCGCACTGAGCGATCATGTCGCGCACTTCGGTCTCGAGCATCATGAGTCGAACGACAGCCGGCTGCCCGAACGCGTGCTCCTCACTCCGGCGGCCGGCATGACCGTTGGCAGCCTGCTCCCGCATGAGTTTGTGCACTCGTGGAATGGGAAATTCCGGCGCCCCGCCGATCTCGCCACTCCTGACTTCGAAAAGCCGATGGAGACGGATCTGCTGTGGGGCTATGAGGGGTTGACCGACTACCTCGGACCCATGCTCGCAGCACGCAGCGGACTGTGGACGCAGGAGCAGTACCACGAATATCTGGCTTCGATCGCGGCGATGCTGGGCCCTGGCCGCCCCGGACGCACCTGGCGCCCGCTCGCCGACACAGCAACCGGCGAGACCATCCCTGGCTTCCAGCGCGGCTGGCTCAACTGGCGCCGCGGCACCGACTACTACGATGAGGGCGACCTGATGTGGCTGGAGGTTGCGACCATCATCCACCAGGCGACGAACGGCCAGAAGTCCATCGACGATTTTTGTCATGCATTCCACGGCGGCACGAACAACGGCCCGGAAGTGAAGACCTACACGTTCGATCAGCTGGCCGCCACGCTGAATCAGGTTGCGCCCTACGACTGGGCCGGCTTCTTCCACCAGCGCCTCGAATCGACCTCACCCGCTGCACCCGAAGGCGGCATCGAAAACGGCGGCTGGAAGGTGGTGCTCAACGATCAGCCGCTGCATTTGCCGGGGCGGCGCGGTAACTCCGGCGATACTTACTCGCTCGGGCTGCAACTGGGCGAGGATGGCACGGTGGCCGACTCGATCGTCGGCAGTTCGGCTTATGAAGCCGGAATCGCTTCGGGAATGAAAGTGGTCGGAGTCAACGGCCGCGTCTTCACGCACGATCTTCTCGAGGACGCGATTGCCGCCGCAGCCAAAGACCCCTCATCGCCGATTGCACTGATGGTGGTGATCGATGACTACTATCACACGTTCAAGGTGAACTATCACGCCGGCGACAAATACCCGCACCTGGTTCGCGACGGCGCGAAGCCCGATTATCTCGACGAACTGATCAAGCCGCACGCCGGGAGCTGAGTTGTATGGCCGCGGTGTCGCGGACAGGGAGCGCCTGTGAAGCAGACCTTCAGCGCGAAACTTGTCTCTCGAGGGCCCAGCGGCGCGTGGACGCACCTGGATGTCCCCTTCAGCGTGGAGCAAACGTGGGGCACGCGGGCGCGGGTCGCCATTTGCGGCACCGTGAATGGATTCCCGATTCGCACTTCGCTCTTTCCGCGCGGCCATGGCGTCTTCTACATGGCATTCACCAAAGCCATGCAGGAGGGCGCCCAGGCCCACGCGGGCGATACGGTTTCGGTGGTCATGGAGCCGGACACCGCTCCGCGCAAGGTCGAGGTTCCCGCGTATTTAAGGAAGGCGCTGCAGGCCGCGCCGGCGCACGAGAAGGCGTTCGCCAAGCTCTCCTATTCCCATAAAAAGGAGTATGTGGACTGGATCGCTCAGGCGAAGAGGCGCGAAACGCGCGTTGCGCGCATCGAAAAAATGCTCAAAGTGCTCGGCACAAAGAAAACCCCGAAGGAGTAAACCTCCGGGGCGTCTGTGTCCAGCTTCCCGCTAGCAGCTTTTCGCTGACTGTCTTTCGCTGAACGTTCTTCGCTGACCGTTGTTCGCTGACATTCTCTCCGCTAGTAGTAGAGGTACTTTCGCCACTTCTGGTCGGAGTGGCCGATCATGCGCATGATGTGACGGCTGGTGTGCAGCGTGAAGGGACGCGGCTCGCGCTGCAGCTTCATGTGTTCCAGCTCGTGCAGCAGGTGGTTGCCCTTGCGCCGGTTACAGCTGTGGCACGCCGCCACGAGGTTTTCCCAGGTCGATGCGCCGCCGCGGGAACGCGGCACCACATGGTCCAGCGTGAGTTCGGCCGAGGGCAGCACGACGCCGCAATACTGGCAGGTGTTGCGGTCGCGCAGCAGAATGTTCTTGCGGCTCAGGGCCCGCGTCTGGTGCGGAATGCGGCGGTATTCGAGCAGCCGAATGACGGAGGGCAGCGACATGCGGAGCCGCGCGGAATGCAGCTCCATTCCCTGCTCTTCTTCGGTGCGCGCCACGCCTTTCAGCACGAGCACCAGGGCGCGCCGCGCTCCGCAGATATTGATCGGCTCATAGGAGGCATTCAGGACCAGCACCGGCGTCTGCATGGCATGCGTCGTAGTGACCACATGCAATCCTTCTTCCGCGCGGGTTTCGGTGTGCGCCGGCTGCGGACGACCCAGCGTCTGCTTCCGCGCGTGCACTCCAGCTTTTCCCAGCGACATGTTGCCTCCCATATCGATGTTGTCCGGTTTGCCGGGCCGGATCGCTCAATTGCAGTGCCGCGGGTCAGCGGCCATCCTCCCAAAACGCAACATCCTCTTCCATCGGCAGCTCCGCAGGCTGCGTGTTCTGCGCCTCGGCCTCCACCGGGAAATCCATCTCAACGGGCTGCAGAGCCGTGTCCTCTCTTTGCGCTCGCGCCACGGTTGCCACCCACACGCGCTGCGCCCCGGCGCTGCGCAGTGCTTTGGTACAAGCCCGGGCTGTTGCCCCGGTTGTATAGATGTCGTCGATCAGCAGCACGTCACGGCCGTCAATGTCGGCTGGTCTGAACACGGAAAAAGCGCCGCGGACGTTGACGCGACGCTGGTGCGGGCTCAGGCCCGCCTGACTTTCCGTCGCGCGCCTTCTTTCGAGGGCGTCCACCGCCAATTGCAGGCGCATGACGGGGCGGAGGCGCCGCATTTCCGCCATCGCGCCGCGGGCCAGCATCACTGCCTGGTTGAATCCGCGCTGGCGCTCCTTGGCCGCCCACAGGGGAACCGGCACAAGGACCAGGTGGTCGGGCAAATCGGCGATGGCCAGGGCCTGCCTGCCCGCCAGCGCACCCAGCCGCCGCGCCAGCGGCTCCATCCCGTCATACTTCAGAAGATGCACCAGCGTCCTCAGCTTGCCTGCATACACGCCGTGGGCGACAGCCTTCTCAAAGGGCGGCGGCGCGGCCCGGCACAATCGGCAGGGACCTGGATCGAGGCCCGGGAGCGCCTGGACCGCTTCACCGCAGCGCGCACAGAGAGCGCCGCTCTGCCTGGGCAAATTGTTCCAGCAGGCGTTGCAAACAGGCAGGAGGGAAAATCCGGAAAGCGGTAGGCCGCACACGCGGCAGTCGGCGGGGAAAATGACGGAGGTGAGGCTGTGCAGGGCGCCGGCAACGGTACTTCGGAGCACCCGCGCCACGGCCCGCCACGCTGCGATGTCCGCATCGGGTGTTTCGGGACCGCGCGCAGTCCGATGAACCTCATCCGGGTTCATACCATGACCCGCCAGCGAAACGCTCTGACTGCGGAAGACGCACCTCACTGCGGAAGCCGCAACGCGCTCCCGGCTCCCGTTGGGCACAAGTATAAGCGCAGCGGTTGCGGGTGACAATGGGCTCGTCCCCCCCTTCGCACGGGGGGCCCCTGTTCGATTCCGGACAGAAGGCCGCGAATACGGACGAACCTCCGGCGGCGGCGAGACGCTGTGCGCGCGTAAGTGCCGCGGGATGAAGAGAGTACTTCTCGCACGGATTGGCTGCAAACGTGTACCTCGGAACAACGAGGTTGTGCGCCTCGACTCGCAAGGAGAGTGCCGATGGAAGCCCTGATTCAGGATGTGCGGTATGCGCTGCGCCAGTTGCGCAAGTCGCCCGGATTTGCGCTGATTGCGGTGCTGACCCTGTCGCTCGGCGTCGGCGCCGCGACCTCCATCTTCAGCGTGGTGGATGCAGTGCTGCTGCGGCCGCTGCCCTTCGATCAACCGGGACGCATTTACGCGCCGGTGACCCTGGCAAAGGAAGGGTACACGCAGCCCTTCTCGTGGCTGAGCTTCCAGGACGTGCGGGCGCAGAACCACAGTTTCGCCGCGCTGTCGGCTGTTTCGTCGTACCAGAGCGCGAATCTGGAGACGCCGTCGGGGCCGGTGGCGCTCAAGTGGGTACAGGGGTCGGACAATTTCTTCAGCGTGTTTGGCGTGAACCCGATGGTTGGGCGCACCTACCGGACGGGTGAAGATCAGCCCGGCAAGAACAATGTCGCGGTGCTGAGCTACGAAGTTTGGCAGACCCAGTTCAACGGCCAGACCGATGTGGTGGGCAAGACGATCGATCCGAACGGGCAGCCCTACGTTTGCATCGGCGTGATGCCGGCAGGATTCCGGTATCCGCTGAGCGCGGAGCATGCGATTTACACGCCGCTGCATCCGGACCCGGCGCTGGTGAAGCAACGCGGCGACCACTGGCTGCCGACGGTGGGGCGGCTGAGGCCGGGGCTGACGCGGGCACAGGCCCAGGCGGACATGAACGCGGTGCTGGAGAACATCGGGCGCGCCTACCCAGACACGGATAGCGGGCGGCGGCTGCAGATGGTGAGCCTCGAGGACGCGGTGAACGGGTCAACGCGGGGCAAGTTGTGGACGCTTTCTGCCGCGGTGCTGGCTGTGCTGCTGATTGGCTGCGTGAACGTGGCGGGACTGCTGCTGGCGCGGGGCGTGAAGCGCGAGCGGGAAATGGCGCTGCGCGCGGCGGTGGGAGCCAACCGGACGCGCCTGGTGCGGCAGATTTTGACCGAAAGCTTACTGCTGGCGGCTATGGGGGCGGCCGGCGGCATCGGGCTGGCAACGCTGCTGCTGGCGGCGATGCGGACTTTCCTGGTGCACGCGCTGGCGCGGGGCACGGAAGTGGGGATGGATGGTCTGGTGTTGCTGGCGGCGCTTGGGCTCTCTACTGTGACCAGCGTCGCCGCGGCGCTGTTTCCGGCGATGCGCATTTCGGGAACCGATCCTAACCAGGCGCTGCGCAGCGGCGGGGCAGCGGGAACGGGGCGCGCCCATCATCGGGTGCGGTCGGTGTTCATCGTGAGCCAGGTCGCGCTGTCGCTGGTGTTGCTGGTGATCGCCGGCGTGCTGCTGCGCGATGTAGCCGGCATCCGGAATGAGGAGCTGGGATTCGACGCGAACCACATCCTCGCTGCCGAAATCAATTTGTCACCAGGACGGTATCAGAATCGCGATATCTGGGCGAATTTTTACCAGCCCATGCTCGACCGGGTGAATCATCTGCCCGGCGTGATCGCCGCAGGAGTCAACGACCTTGTCCCGATTCAGAGCTGGGGATCGAACAGCGAAGTGCACGTCACCGGACAGCCCCCGGCTCCGCCCCATGAGGTGACGCTGGCGGAAATCCGCTTTGTCTCGCCCGGCTATTTTGACGCCATGGGGATCCGGCTGCTGCACGGCCGCAACCTGTCGGAGTCCATCGACGTGTCGTCGAATAAGGCCGGAACCATGGTCGTGAATCAGGCCTTCGCGAAGAAGTTCATCGCCGGCATGCCCGATCCTGCGGGACAGCACCTGGACGATAACGACAAACCGGACCAGAAGACTGCCATCGTCGGCGAAGTGACGAACATCCGGCAGAATCTGTTCGATCCGCCGATGCCGGAGATGGATTACCTGGTGACGGAGGTTCCGCCGGCAGACCGGACGGGGATGCTGATGTCGCTGGACCTGCTGGTGCGCACGAAGGGCGATCCGAAAGCGGTGGTTCCGGAGCTCCGTCAGGTCTTCCATGACATTGATCCCACGCTGCCCTTCCGCGCGCCGGAGACGATGGAGGAGATCGTCGGCGATCAGCTGGTGATGCAGAGGCTGGAAAGCTGGCTGTTCGGCATCTTTGCGGCGCTTGCCGTTCTGCTGGCCTTCGTGGGGCTGTACGGCCTGATGAGTCACGAGGTAGAGATGGGGACGCGCGACATCGGCCTGCGCATGGCGTTAGGCGCGACGCGCGGGAGGGTTCTGCAACTCGTGCTGCGGCGGGTCGCCATTTTGCTGGCCGTCGGGATTTCGATTGGCTTCGTGCTGACCTTTGCCGCGCAAAAGCTGATCGCGTCGGTCGCCGAGATTCGCTTTGCGCACCAGGCGGGCTTGCTGGCCGCGCTTGCAGCCGCTCTGGCATTGGTTGGACTCGCGGCGGCGGCCATCCCGATGCGCCGCGCGGCGACGATTGAGCCGATGCAGGCCCTGCGCACGGAGTAGGAGTTTGCGATTGCGGGCAGGTTGACCGATCAGATGCGCCGCCGATGCATCTCATAGTCTATTCACGTGGGCCCGCAGGAGGCGCCCCTAATCTGTAGTGATGCGGCGCGTCGTCATGTTCCTCAACCCGCTGCTGATCCACAGCGCCCGGCGGCGGGCAACGGTGGAGCAGATCGCACAATTGCTGAGCGGACATGGATGCGATGTCCACCTGCAGGAGACGCTCTCTGCTCATTCCGCCGGCCAGCAGGCGCGCGAGGCGGTCGCTGCCGGTTTCGATACGTTTCTCGTCTGCGGCGGCGATGGCACCATCTTCCAGGTGATTCAGGGTCTGGCCGGATCGGATGCGGCGCTGGGTGTGCTCCCCTTCGGCACGGGCAATGTGGTCGCGCAGAATCTGCATCTGCCGCGCAATCCTCTCGAGGCTGCGAAGCTGCTGGTGAACGCTGAAGCGCGGCGCGTCAGCCTCGGCCGCATTACGCTGAACCCGGTCGGGCACCGGCGCACGCAGAGCTGGTATTTCATCATCGCGGCAGGAATGGGCGTGCATGCGGCGCTGATGAACCAGGCCCCTACCGGCCAGGGTAAGCGCCGCGGCGGACGGCTGGCGTATTTCGTCGGGGGCGCGAAGCTCCTTGTCGATCACCCGGTGCAGGCCTTCCAGGTCGAATTTACTGACCGCGACGGTCACATCACCACCGTGACGGCCTGCGAAGCCATCGCCACGCACGTTCCTGAGATCAATCGCTGGCACTCCGGCGGCGATCTGTTCGGCTCCGAACTCCGCGTGGCCTGGGTTCCACCGACCAGCCGCCTCGGCCTGGCGCATGCGAGCTTCCATGCCCTCGCCAGCGGAAGAGGGAACGGCCGCAATGGACACAACAGGGCAGAGGGGTGGGGCAAGCTGCCGTTTCCACAATACGTAACTGTGCAGCGGATGATTTGCCGTCCTCTGAACGGCAATCAGTACGATGCGCCGCTGCTGGTGGAGGCAGATGGTGAAGTGCTGGGCGCGCAGTACTCCGCGATCAGCATGGCGGAAACGAAGCTAAAGCTACTCTGGCCCAACGGGAAATAGCGGCCGCCTCAACGGCGAATCTTTTCCTTTTTAGCTGCCCAACTCGCAGCTTCCGCTTTCGCGATGATCGTTGGCGCGTGCGGCACGCGTCGCTGCCGTAGTGCCCGTCTGCGACTTTCCCGCCCAGGTTGCCTCGAAATCTTCATCGCTGCGCTGATGTTGTGGCGGAACCTGGCGTTTGCAGGGCACCGCCACGCACGGAGCGCGCGGCGAATTGGTTAACTATACAGTCAACAGCCGCATCCCACTACGGTGTGCAGAAAGCACGCGCTCTGCAGCAGCAGAGTTCCTCGGCCATGCTCAGACGGCCACTTTGTTCAGGAGTAACGCATGAAACGCATCGGACTCATCGCCTCCCTCGCGGGGCTTGGTCTTTTCCTCACAGCGCCTTCGTTTCTGGCGGCCCAGGACGAGCCGCCACCGCCGCAACCGCAGCAGGTTTCCTCCCCACCCGCTGCCCAGTCGAATCACGTGGAAGTGGGCGTCTTCGGCGATTACCTGAGGTACGCGCCGTCTACTTCCAATATCAATTTTGTCGGCGCCGGAGCACGTCTCGGCGTGAACCTGTCGAGGCATGCGGCGATTGAAGCGGAAATGAGTTACGACTTCGCGAGGAATTACACATACACTTCAACCACCAACACCGGCGGGACGATCACCACCACTTTCGTCACCACGCATCTGCGCCCCCTCACGGGCCTGTTTGGCCCGACGTTGTATCTCGGCAGTCCTTCGGCTCACCTTTTCGTGACCGGCAAAGTGGGCTTCATCGACTTTTCGACCAGCAATCCCAACAATGTTTCGGGGGCCGGGGTCGGTAACGCTGTCAGCGGAGTGGGGGGAGCCGGCACGCATTTCGCTGCTTATCCGGGCGGCGGTCTTGAGGGATTCTGGGGCCCATTCGGACTGCGCGCAGAAGTGGGTGACGAGATTTATCTGAACAACGGAACTCACGGCAACCTGCGCGCCACATTTGGGCCGGAAATCCGGTTTTAACCCCGAAATCACAGGCGCGATCTCAGGCGCACACGCATTGCACAGCAAATGTTGCAGTCGCGCGTGCCTCTCCTGGGTTCGCGTCTTTCCCTCTAAAGGCTCCATACCGTTGGCCGATATTCGCAGTACAGGCCGGTTGGGTCGCCGCATCGGCTGCGCTCCGCGCCTGAACGACCGCCGGGAATGAGCGCACATGCCGCACGAGCAGCGACGGGACAGCGGTGAGGAGTGGTACCGATACGCGCTGGCGCTGGAAGCTTCGCAGGAGGGCTTCTGGGACTGGGATCTGGTGGCAGACCGCCTGTGGGGCTCGAATCGCTGGCGTTCCATCACCGGCGTCTGCGAGCCCTGCACGCAGCTGAGCAGCTGGATGGATCGCGTCCACCCCTACGACAAGCCACGCTTTGAGGCTGAGCTTCGTGCCATGCGCGCAGGCAAATGCCGTACCCTGCGCAACGAGCACCGCATCCGGCATCGCGACGGCCAGTGGCGCTGGGTTCTCGCTCACGGAATCGCGGCGCGGGATGCAGCCGGACGCGTGACGCACCTGGCCGGATCGCTGACCGACAACACCGAATCGCGGATGGCCGATCCGCTCACCAGCTTGCCCAACCGGCTGTTCTTCATGGATCATCTCGAGCGCCGGATAGAGCACGCGCGGCTCCGCGACGCCTGGAATTTCGCCGTGCTCTCGGTGGCTCTGGACCGCTTCGATCGCGTGAACGAAACGCTGGGCTCGAGCGGCGGAGACCGTCTGCTGCTGGAAGCGGCGCAGCGGATGCAGCGCGCATTGCCCACCGATTCCCTGGCAGCGCGGCTGAACGGCGCCGAATTTCTCATCTGTCTCGAATCCGTACAAAGCGATGCGGAGGCAGCGGCCTTCGCCGGCGCGCTCGCCATGGCAGTACGCCAGCCGTTTCTCTGGCATGGGCATCGCATGATCCCGCAGCTGGGCATTGGCATCGCCATGGCCGATCCCAGCTGCGCGCACCCGGAAGACCTGATGAGCGACGCCGGGAGCGCGCTGGCCAACGCGCGCAAAACCGAGCCGCCCGGCGTGGTTTGCTATTCGCGGGGCATGCGTGAACGAGCCATCGAGCGGCTGGAAATGGAAGCCGATCTGGAGCGAGCCATTCTTTCCGGCCAACTCACGATGTACTACCAGCCGGAAGTGGATCTGCGCTCCGGACGCATCGTCGGGTTTGAAGCGTTGGTGCGCTGGAATCACGCGCGCTTCGGGTTGCTGCCGCCCGCCGCATTCATACCCCTTGCCGAGGAAACGGGGCTGATCGTCCCGCTGGGGGAGTGGGGCCTGAACGAGGCTTGCCGCCAGCTGGTGGTATGGCGCAACGGCAGCCACGCGGAACTGAAAGACGCCCGCATGAGCGTCAATCTTTCAGCGCGGCAGTTCGAACAATCCAACCTGGTGGAACACGTGCGCCAGGTGCTGGAGCAGACCGGACTGGGCGCGGGCGCCCTGCGCCTTGAGGTGACGGAGAGCAGCCTGATCACGGACGGCCTGGCCGCGCTGAAAACGATGCGCGAGCTGGGCTCGCTCGGCGTTGGCCTCCACATGGACGACTTCGGCGTGGGCTACAGCTCGCTGCATTAC
Organism: Acidobacteriaceae bacterium; assembly: GCA_036521315.1. GTDB lineage: Bacteria > Acidobacteriota > Terriglobia > Terriglobales > Acidobacteriaceae > Palsa-343. The sequence continues at coordinate 32,909 of DATDHZ010000099.1, read as the reverse complement.
CTGCAGCGGTTCCCCTTCGACACCCTGAAAATCGACCGCTCCTTCGTGCGTGGAGTCGTACACGACCGCGAGTCTCACCAGATCGTGCGCAGCATTCTCGACCTGGCGCGGTCGTTTGGCATGGATGTGGTCGCCGAAGGGATCGAAGATGCCGATCAGCTGCGCGAGCTGCAGGCGCTCGGCTGTCCATGCGGCCAGGGCTACTACTTTGCGAGGCCCATGGAGCCGCAGGCCATCGACTCCCTCGTGGCTTCCGGCGAACTGATGCCGCGTCCCGTTCCCGTCTAGCTTCGCGCGCCGGCACAGCCCCGGGTGCGATGGCTGCATCTTCTTATGCAACACTGTGGGATGAGCTTGTTCTTCCGGTTTCTTCAGTCGTGACAAGAATCGTTCTGATCGCTGCGATCGTCTTCGACGGTCTTCTTTTTGCAGGAGCGCAGAGTATCCGGGCGCAGGACGCGCCTGCGATGGCTGCGCAGTACTCTGCCTTCGACAGCCAGCCGCCCGCGGCCGATCTCGTATTCGAAAGCATGTGTTCCTTCGGCAATTACCGCATCTTTGCCGGAGGCTCCAACGCCAAGCTCTACACCGGCGGCATCGAGTACGATCGCCATTCATGGGGCACCTGGCTCGGGGCGCGGCGGGATTACGCCGCCGAGATTCTGCCGGTCATGGTGCTGAACGAGCCCTCGGATACCGATATCTGGGGAGACAGGCTCGGACCCGGCCGCAAAATCCTTTACGGAGTGGGAATTTCGCCGGTCGGCGTGCGCCTGGTTTGGCGCGGCGGCAAGGCTCTGAAGCCGTGGTTTTCCACCAAGGGCGGCGTTCTTGCCTTTGACGACAAGGTGCTGTCGCGGGCGGGCACGTATGAGCAGTTCACCCTGCAGGAGGCGATCGGACTGATGGTCAAAACTTCGCCGCGCTACGACCTGCGCCTGGGGATGTTCGGCGACTTCCATTTCTCCAACGGATTCACGACGAACGTGAATCCCGGGCTGGACGTGATGAACTTCAGCGTCGGCCTCGTGTACCACCTCGGCTCGCGCAAATCTGCGGTGGCCTCGGCGCTGCCCCCGCCGTAATCGATCGTTCCGGATTTGTCACCGCCGCAGTTTCAAAAGCCTGGCGGATGCTCGCCCATCACGTTGAAAGCACGTTCGAGCGCCATGCCGGCTGCGCCCAGCGTTCCCTCCTCGAAGGGCCGCGCGAGGAGCGTAACGCCATGCGGCACGCGGCGCGGCGGCGAAAACTTCGGCAGCGGGTGCGCGGGGTCAGGCGCCCAGTCGCTGCGCGCTTCCGACACCTCGACAAAGCCGGCGCGCAGCGTAAGCGACGGATGGCCGGTGAAGTTCGTGAGGGTGAGCATCTCGTCGCGCAGCGACGGCACCAGCAGCAGGTCCACGCGCTCGAAAATGCGCGCCATCTCATTCGCCACCTTGCGCCGAAAGCGGTCGGCCTGCACGAAATCAACGGCGGAGAGGAACCGCGCCTGCCGGAAGCTGTTGGGCCACGCATCCGGGGTCTGCATTTTCAGCTCGTTGAGCTGGTGGCTGAGCGTCAGTTCTTCGAAAGCCGCGGCTGCCTCGGCGAAGAGGATGATCTCGAGCGAGTCATAGGGCCAGTCGGGCAGCGACACTTCCACCGGGTTCATGCCCAGCTGCCCGATCGTCTTCAGCGCGGCACGATCCACTTCCGTCGCCGGATCCTGGTGCATCCAGCTGGGGAAATAGCCGACGCGCAGGCCGCGAACGTCTGCCACTCCGCTTGTCGAGCCGTCAAAATCCAGGTGGCTGGGCACGCTGTCGGTGTCGCCGGAATCGGGCCCGGTAATGGCCTGCAGCACGAGCAGCGCGTCTTCCACGCCGCGGGTCATCGGCCCCAGCTTGTCCAGCGACCAGCACAGCGTCATGGCGCCGGTGCGCGGCACCCGGCCAAACGTGGGACGCAGGCCGGTGACGCCACATCGCATCGAGGGGCTAACGATGCTGCCCCCGGTTTCGCTGCCGACCGAAAACCCAACCAACCCCGCAGCGGTGGCGGCGCCGGGCCCCGCGCTCGAGCCGGATGAGCCTTCGTCGAGATTCCATGGATTCATCGTCTGCCCACCGAACCAAATGTCGTTGAGCGCGAGCGCGCCCATGCTGAGCTTGGCGACGAGCACCGCGCCTGCCGCGTTGAGCCGCTCGACCACGGTGCAGTTTTTGGCGGGAACGCGGTTGCGGAATGGCTCGGCTCCATAGGTCGTCGGAATGCCAGCGGTATCGAGCAGATCTTTGCCGCCCCAGGGAATGCCGTGCAGCGGCCCGCGATAATGGCCTGCAGCAATCTCAGCGTCAGCGCGGCGCGCCTGCTCCAGCGCGTGCTCCGGTGTCAGCGTGATGACGCAGCGCAATTTTGGATTGAAGCGCCGGAGCCGGTCGAGATAGATCTGCGTGAGCCTCACCGAGGTCAGGAGCCGCTGTTCGATCCAGCGGGAGAGCTTCCACACCGGCGCGTAGGCAATCGCCTCGTCGCTGGCAGGCAGCGGGCCCGGATCGGCCGCACTGCGAATGAAGCGGTCCTGCGTGGGTCCGGTGGGCCAGCCCGGCTGCACGGCGCGCACACGCGACCAGGGAGCAAGGTCGGGCTCGAGCGAAACTTTGCGCGGACCGGTGCGCCGCTCATAGAGCGGCGCCATCGCCTGGCGCCAGCTTTGCGCTGCCTCCGCGCGATAGGCATCGGTCAACTCCACGCGCACCAGCTTCTCGGCTTCGGCAAACGTTGCGGCAGAGACCTCCGGTCCCACAGCAGGCGCGGTCGCAAAGGCGGGCGGCTGTCCGGGCGGCGGCGATTGCTGATCTTGCGGCAAAACGTGTCCGGTCGCCGCTTCGACTTTTCCGGCGACGGCCGCGCCTAAGATTCCCCAAGTGGATTGGACGAGAAATTGTCTGCGCGCTCGATCCATGCGTGCCTCGTGAGAAAGAAAGGAATTGATGAAGCGGTTTCACCCCGGACTATACGGCAAGCAGCCGCCCGCACGCGAACCCACAGCAAAGGTGCGCCTCACAGGTGCTGTGGCGGTTGGTTCGGCGGAGCCGATCGGATTGCCTTACTGTCGCGGAGCCGGATTCGGCGTGACTGCCGAATCCGTGGAGTGGCTGGCATTGAGAGCGGCGCAGCGGTCGAATTCCGCCTTCGCTTTTGCGCTCAACCCTTCGCGCTGCAAAATGCGGCCCAGTTCGAAATGCAAAGACGCAACGTCGGGCGCCAGCGTCACAGCTGCGTGCATTTCTGTGTCGGCCTGCGATAGATTCCTGAGCTGCTCCCACGTCTGTCCCAGTTGCTCATGGGCGCGCGGATTCTGCGGATCGAGTGCGACGGCTTGCTGCAGTGCCGGCAATGCCTCGTCCGGTTTTCCTTCGTCAAGCAACAGGGTTCCCAGGTCCAGATAAGGCTGCGGATCCTTTGCTGCCGAATCCTGGTCCCACACAATGGCGGTGCGATACGCCGCGGCAGCCTCGTCATTGCGACCCATCCCGGCGTAAGCCAACCCGAGGTTGTACTCGGCGCGGAGATCGCGCGGCGCCAGCGCCAGGCATTTGTCGAAAGAGCGGATCGCCTCCTCGAAATGATTCTCGGCATATTGGGTGCGACCCAGGTAGTACCAATACAGCTCGTTCTCCGGACTCCACGCGGTCGCCTGGGTGAGCCATCGATCGGCGTCCGGGTAATCCCGCAGCAGAATGTAATCCATCGCGACCACGGCCAGATCGTTGGCTGCTGGTTTCCGCCACTGCGCGGCTCTCGTGTACTCGGCCAATGATGCCCGCGGCTGATTCTCGCGATAGAGCGCGTATCCAAGAAGGAAATGGCCATCGGCGGAATCAGGATGGTCTTTCAGGAAGGCGCGGATTCCTTCGTCCGCCTGACGATATTCGCGTTTCTCGATGAGGGCGAGACATTCCGCCAGGATCGGGTCTGCAGGTTGCCCAGACTCGATCCTTGGCTCCTGGCTCGCGGCTGTGCTGAGATCCACGCCAGGAGCAGGAGCGCGCGGCGTGGGAGAGGCCTGCTGTGCAGCCGCAGCGATACCAAACCACAGGGCCGCAACCAATAGCAGACATCTCTTCTGATTCGTCTCCATTTGCATGCGCACCCGTGGCCCCGCTCCCGGATGAGCCGCAGGCTCAACCCACGGGACAAGGCGGCGATGCGTCCATAGTAGCCCGCGCTTTACGGCTGTTCCACAGGCCCGGGTTCCGAGCGGCCCAGCGTGTCGTACAGCGACTGCGCCGGCGCGATCGCCGGATTCTCCTCGGCCACGCTGATCGCCAGCACGCGAATTTTGTCGTTCGCCGGCAGCGTGATGCTGTGGGCGCCGGCGGGAAGATCGAGCGCGTACCCGAACAAATAGGAATACGAGTACGCGACGTTCTTCCCGGAGGCGTCATGGTGATGCGAGCAGTACCAAGCCAGATCCGCACGCTTGATGTATCCCGGGCGAATGCCGGTCATCACAGCGTAGTCGTCATGCTCCGTTTCCGCTGGCCTCCCTGGCCGTGCGGGATGCGTAACATCTTTGCCCTGCCACTGACGATCGTCCCACTGGCCGATGAAGCCGCCCCAGTCCTCGATGTTCAGCGGCGCATCGTGGTCGCCCACGCGGAAGGTCGCGTCCTGATCGCCGTCCACGGCGGCTGCCAGCACGTACACGCGGTTGTAGTCGCCCTGCGGCAGCGCAATCGTCTGCCCCTTCGCGACGACCGCGTCGGGCGTGCCGGTCTGCGCAGGCGCAAGGTGAAAATCCACGCCATGGAACTGGATGGTCGAGGGCAGCATCTCGGCCGGCAGAGCATTGCCCTTTCCATCGAAGCCACCGGTCACCGCTGTGCCGTCGTTGCTGGCTCCGGCGAGATCATACGACAGAGTCACCGGTTGTGAGCGTACAGGCGCAACGTGGGCAGAGGCAGGTTCCAGCGTCAGCGCGAAGGTACGCGGCTGGTAGGCCGAGAACGACTCCACCAGCGACCCATCCTTCACATCGGCAGTCCCCACCGGCTGCTCCTGACCATTGACTTCGCGAGCGGCGCGAATCCGCGCGGCAAACGAAACTTTCACATCGGGTTCCGGCTTGCCGTCGCTCTCCACCAGCCGCAGCACAACGTCATCGCTCAGTTCCGCCCTCTTGAGCGCCATGATGCGTACACGCGGATTGCTCACCTTGATCAGCGAAAACTCGCGGCCCAGGCTGCCCGCGTGTTTTTCCGTCTGGAAGGCCACCAGCGGATCGTTGAGCCGCTCTCCCTGCCAGTCCGTCTCGCCCGTGCGCCAGTCGCCCGCATGACCCGCAAGGCCGTATACGAACTCGTGATGCCCGAGGTCCTGCGTTCCCTGGTCATCGTAGCCGCCGCGTGTACCCGGCGTACGCACCAGCGTCAGGCGAATCGTATTATCGTTCGGCTTGTCGGACCCATTCTTGCAATCGGTGAGGATGGTCACGCCATAAGTCTTCGTCGCATCGGTCAGATCGATCCACTGGTGCGAAAGGAACTCAAATTTCTTCGGCTGCGCATTGGGCCGCTGAATCGTACCGATGCCCAGGTTGTAGGTCGCCTCCTGGTTATGCGCCGTTAGCGGGAACACCGCTTTCAGGTTCGACTCGCGCGTGTTCCAGTCAATCGCATTCGCGATCTCGACCCTCTTTCCCGCGTCGCCGGCCGCAAGCCGGATGGTCTGGACGAACTTCGATCCATCCGTCTGCCGCGTCACTTCGAGGGCGACTTGCGCCGGACCATTCTCGACAATCCGCACCGTTGCAGGTCCGCTCACGTACGCCCTGGGCGGAGCCTGCTCCTGATCCCAGTCCATGTTCCACGCCGGCCACTGCTCGGGATTGTCATAGGAGATGGCCAGCCGCATGGGCGCGGCCAGCAGTTCCTTGCCTGTTTCCTTGTCGAAGACGCTGGCGATGTCGCCGTTGCTGTCGAGCCGAACGCGATAGTAGCGATTCTCCAGCGAATCCTGCGTCACATGCAGATCGGACTCGGGCGCCGCGCTCGCGCCGCGGCCAGACCGCACGCTGTACACAGCAAATCCCACCGACGGGACCTTCGCGAGGAACACGACTTTGCCATCAGCAATCTGCGCGGGAACTTCGCGGCCGTCAGGTCCAGTGACGACGATGCTGGAAGGCGCGCCCCCAGGCAACTGCACCGCGGCGTCTACCACATCCTGGCGTTCGATATTGAGAGGGTTATACACGACGATGGGAACGCCATCCGTCGTGGTATTCAGAGCGGCCGATACGGCCTCAGTCGCGCTTTGCAGCACGCCCGCAAACTGATTCTGCGCGATTACGTCGTCGTTCCACGCGAATTCATACGCTTTGGGCGTGGCCGTGCCGGCCGCGAGATCGTGGAATTGTCCGCCCATCACGAGCGTCCACGCATTGTTGAGCCGCTGGAGAGGGTAGGTCCGGCCGCCCAGCCACGACGCTGCCACCGAGGCCTTCTCGGCAGCATCCGCCAGAACTTCCTCCTTCCGCAGCCAACGCTTCTGGTACGCCTGCGAGGTCAGCGACCCCGCGGAGTGGTTGGTCAGTTCCATCTCTCCCGTGTATTCAGGAAGGCGCGCCTGCTCGGCCGGAGTGATATTGAGAAACATCTGATCGGCCGTCGCCGAAACAACATTGACCGGGCCACCGCCGACCGGAACCTCCGGCCAGTTCTCATGCGCTTCGTCGCGGAAATTGACGTAGTTGGGCGGCGGCAGGCCGGCGTTCCCATGGGTGACCGTCGCCTCCAGCAGTTTCACCGAGTTCTCGTCGGGCGAACCGCCAATGTCGCCGGTTCCGTAGTAGTGGTAGTCGGTGTAGACGCCGGTGAGCTTGCCGTTGTTCTCCACTCGAGCCGCCCAGTCGCCCTGGTAGCGATCCAACTCCTCATCCCTGCGCGCATCGCGCAGGCCGCTGAGTTGGTTGCGCAGCGCGATGAACTGCTGCAGATCCTGCTGCTGCAGTCCCTTGCCGCTTGCGTCTTCGTCTTCGAGCTTGCTGCGCAGCGTCTTCATCTGATCCTGCAACGCAACGATGGCCGCATCGGGCGGCAGCGGCGGCAGCGGCTTACTCAAATCCGTATCAATCCCGCCTGAGTACGATCCCGGATTGAGCGCGGCCAGCACGCTCTCTCCATCCGGCCCCGTCCACACGCCCACGTTGAACGGCGTTCCTTCCGGCGTCTTCTCCGGCGAATCGGGACCTCCGCCGGGGGCCGACGAGCCCCACGTCAGCTTTTGCGTCGAGAAACCCTTCACGCCCGCATGGGCCAGAATCGTCGGCAGCGACGCGGGAAATCCAAAGCAGTCGGGCAGCATGTACTCCGCGCTGGCCTTGCCGAAGTTCGCGCGGAACCAGTCGTTTCCATAGAGAATCTGGCGGATGATCGATTCCGCGCTCGGCGCGTTGACGTCCCCCTCCTCCATCGACGATCCGGCGGGAAACCAGCGCCCTTCGGCGACGTACTGCTTCAACTTCGCGAAGTCGGCCGGGTAATACTCCTTCATGAAGCGGTAGCGATTCGCTCCGCTGAAATTGAAGATGTAATGCGGGTATTTCTGAAAGAGCGCGAAGTTGCTCTCCATGGTGTTGGGAATGTATTCGTCAATGACCTGCGGATACTCCCAGCGCCATTCCGTATCGAGGTGCGCGTAGCCCACCACGTAGAGCGTCTTCTGCGTTTCCAAATTGGGCTTTTCCGCCGATTGCGTCTGAGCGGCGCATACTCCGGCGACGCACAAAACCAAAGCCGCAACTCTGCCGGCCTGCTTTCCTGACATGATCATGCTCCCAACGCTGCTGTTCGCTGCTGCCTCGCGATGCGGAGATTCCGCTGCGAGGAAAACTGGTTTGGTTCAGTTCCGGCAACCGGCCGGAGAAGAAATGAATGACGGTATGGTATCGTTTCCACCGATATGGGTGATTTAAGAGAACCCGGCGCGGATTGTCAAGCAACGCGCCTGGCGTTCGTCCAGGAACCCAATCACCCGAAGGCTGGCCGCAACTCCTCGGTTCGCGAGGCGCACCATGGCTGAATTCGATAACCCGCGATCGCCGGGGCCCTCTGATAAGCTTTCCGCGATGACACGACGGGCCTCACCGCCGACGCTGAGTGAAGTGGCCCGGCGCGCGGGCGTGGGCACCACGACGGTTTCCCGCGTCATTAACGGAGGGCATCGGGTCAGCCCGGAGACGCTGCTGCGGGTGCGCCGCGCCATTGAGGCGCTCGGCTATGTGCCCAATCAGGCGGCCCGCATCCTCAAGGGCTATCGCACCCGCACCATCGGGCTGGTCATTCCCAGCATTGCCGATCCATTTTTCTCGGAATGCGCCGAAGCCATTCAGGCGGTCGCCCGCGCCAACGATTCGCTGCTGATCGTCACCACCACGCAAAACGATCCGCGCGCGGAAATCGACAACATCAACGTCCTGATCCACCACCAGGTGGACGGCCTTATCCTCGCGCCAGCGAATTCCCACAGCCAGATGCTGCGCGAGCTTCTGGAAACGCTGCGCGTTCCGGTGGTGGCGATCGACCGGCCCGTGGCGCAATCGCGCATTCCCTCGGTGGTTGCCGATAATTTTCGCGGCGCGGTGATGGCCACGGAGCATCTCATCGGCCACGGCTACAAACGGATTCTGTGCCTCACAGGAGAAAGCACGCTGTTCACGATTCGCGAGCGATTGCGAGCCTATTGCCTCACGATGGAAAAAGCCGGCATGGAGGTTTTGCTGGACACCTCGGTGAAGGACTACAAATCCGCCGAGTACGCGATTGAGAGCCTGCTCTCCGGACCGAAGCCGCCCGACGCGATCTTCACGCTGAAAAACAGCACGACCATTTTTGCTTTCGAAGCGCTGCAGAAGTTGAATGTGAGCATTCCCGGGACGGTCGCGCTGCTCGGCTATGACGACTTCGAGCTCGCGTCCACGGTGCGGCCTTCCATCAGCGTCGTGGAGCAGCCCATCGAGGAGATCGCGCGCCTGGCCGGCGAGGCGCTGTTCGATCAGTTGCTGGAACCGGACGGACAGAGCCCTTCGAATCGATCGGGCAAAGCGCAGCAAATCAAACTCGAAACCCGCCTGGTTCCGCGCGCTTCCTGCGGCTGCACGTCAAGGCTGGCAGAGAGCGCCCGCAGCGACGTTGCCTGAGCCCGCACTCCAGCGCCCTGGGGCGCTACCTGCTACTTCGCACTTGCTGTTTTCGCTGCAACGACTCCGCCGCGTTCAAAAGAAGGCCGCCTGTCCCGCGTCCAGGTCTTCGCGAATTCTTTGATCGCTACGAACTGATCCGCCGGCACATGCGCGAAACTCTGCCGCGTGCCGCTCGCCGGCCACCACACCTCAAGCTTCAGGATTTTCGCGTGACGCCCGAGACCAATGTGCTGCGCAATGGGATTGGCGCCGAATGATCCGCCGCTGCCCACGGTTCTGTCAATCGATCGCGGCGGCGCGGTCCCATCCTGTACCGTGACGTGAATCTGCGCGCCGATGCCGGCCCGGTTGGATTTCACCCCGACCAGTTTCAAGGTGATCCAGTCATTGCCATTGCCCGGATTGCGAAAGACCCGAAACGCATGGGCGTCGCCTGGCGTTGCGCCGCCAATCGAAACAAGCAGGTCCTCACGCCCGTTGTTGCCGAGATCAGCGAACGAGACCGCGTGCCCCTTGTCCAGATCGCCCGTTCCCGAAGCCACCGTTACATCGGTGAAGTACTGGCCATCGTGATTACGCAGCAGCATCTTTGGCGCGAGAGCTCCATACTCCGGCCCTCCGGTGGCCAGGTAAATGTCCAGGTAGCCGTCGTTATCGATATCGCCAAAATTGGCGCCCATCGGCATATTGATCCGATCCAGCCTCGTCTGTTTCGTCACGTCCTCGAATTTGCCGTTGCCCACGTTGCGATACAGCCGCATCGTTCCTGCTGTTGCAGGCAGCCCGAGATAACTGCGCAAAGTCTGGTCGAGCGAGAAATAGTAGCCGGTCACGAAAAGGTCCGGCCGGCCGTCGTTGTCGTAATCGAAAAACCAGGTGGCGAAGCTCTGCGCATCACCCTGGTGCACGCCCGCCTGCTCCGAGACTTCGGTGAACGTGTTGTCGTGGTTGTTGCGATACAGAAAATTTCCGCCGTACAGGTTGGAGACGTAGAAATCCACGTAGCCGTCGTTGTCGTAATCGGCTGCCGTTACGCCTTTGGTGAACGCAGTGCGATCGATGCCGGCTCGATGCGAGATGTCTTCAAATGTTCCGTCGCCCTTGTTCAGAAACAGCTGGGCGGGGCTGTTTTCATTCCCGACGAAGAGATCGAGCAGGCCGTCGTTGTTGATGTCGGCCCACACCGCCGTCTGCGTTCGCGTGGCCGGCTCAGCGAGACCGGCTTGCTGCGTCACATCCGTGAAGGTTCCATCGCAGTTGTTCCGCAGCAGCGACTTGCGTTCCGGAAATTCCCACGCTCCGCGCAGCACCAGCAGGTCCATGCAGCCGTCGTTGTTGTAATCGCCCTGAACGAGATTCAGTCCGCCCAGCTGCCCGGCCAGACCCGCCTGCACGGTGCGATCGGAGAACGTCCCATCGCCGTTGTTATGGAAATACCGCAGCGGCTGGCACACGTCGTAACTGGACACGACCACGTCGAGCAGGCGGTTATTTTCGAAATCATCGACGGCCACGCCTCCGGCCATCGAGACGAAGTGCAGGCCTGCCGCTGGAGCCACATCGACGAAATGGGGGGATGGATCCTGCGATGCGAAGACCGAAGGCGCGATCCGCCACGCAGCCGGCACGCCGTCCGGATACAGCCCCAGCGTCATGTAGGCGAGATTCAGCAGCCACTTCACCTGCAACGCATCGGCGGGTTCCGGCTTGAGCTGGAGATACCGCGTCAGGTAGTCGATCGCCTGCTTCGAGTCATCAGTCTGCGCGAAACACGCGGAGTGGTTCGGCGGAAACAGACACCTTTCGCCGGGATCGGTGAAGATGCCGTTTTCCATGCGGGCTTTGTGCAGGTAGGCCACGCCCAGCACTTCCGTGAGTTGCGGAACTCCGGCCGGCACGCTTTCTTCAGCGATCTTGTACGCCGCCTCCCACTCCTTCACGGCGCTGTCCATCTTGCCCTGGTACGCGTTCAACTGCGCCAGCGCGTAATGGGCCTGGACGACGTCTTCAGGACGCTTGCCGGCAGCAGGCTGCGCCAGCGAATCCGCGAGACCCGCGATACCCTCGGCCAGCGAGCGCTTGCGGATGGAGCAAACTTCCGCGAGATCCTGCTCCCATCCCCGCGGCTTGGGAAACTTTTCAAACAAAAGATCCGCCAGCACCTGGCCGGCGACATCGGCGGGATAAATCACTCCCCCGCCGGCGGCTTTCCGATTCGGGCCCATGCCCTGCCCGGAGGCCGGTGCCGGCGCCGTAACCGCGCCGCTCAGGAGCTTCACGAAGACGAAGGCTGCCCCGACCGCAATCGGCGCGCTGATCTCTCCCGGTTGCAGAGCGGCCAGGGCGCGTCTCAGTTCCGGCCGCAGAGCCGCGGGGTCCGCGCCGCGCACGTACCCACCGCTGCTCGCATTCGGATCGATGGACACCGCGCGCGCCACCTGCGCGAAGTCCTCGCCGTGCTTCAGGCGGGCTAGCACTTGTTCTGCCTCGGCCTGGGTCCGCACCACAATCACCTGGAGATCGACGTGGGCGGAAGACGGAGCCTGCGCCGAAAGCCGGGCGGTGAGCGATGCGGCCAGCGCAAAGCCCGCAAACGCCATGCCGGCGCACCGAAATAACAGGTTCCCTGTCATCGCTTTCCGCCTCAGTTCAGCTTCACGCACGCACGATTTGCGCGTCCAGGGCTACTCGACGCAGGCACCATGATAAGGCTCTTCTGGAGCTCTGCTTTCAAGGCTTCGGGTGCACGCCTACACCCCCGGTTGCAAGCCGGCCCCGATCTCTGGTTTGACAAGCGGACCCCCTGTGTGACTAAAATTCATCGCTGTGGAATCGTTACCATAAACGGTCCACACTTCCTGTTTCGAGGAGTCCCCCAGGCTCCGTTCTTTGCAACTTTCTGAAGTGCTTTCTGCTAAGCAGTGCAATCCGCCATTTGAGCGGATGGACCAAACGTTGAGCCGTATCGGTTGCCGTGCCTTTCAGGAACGACTTTGCATCGGGAGAAGCCAATGACCAGTGATTCTCGAATTCCTCATCCCCCACTCGCCCGAACAGCCCTCCTCCTCCTACTCAGCGCTGCGCTTCTGCTTTGCTCCCCGGCGCGGCTCCATGCGCAGGCGCTCAGCGGCATTAACGGCACGGTGACGGATACATCCGGCGCCGTGGTCCCGAACGCACAGGTGACTGTCACCAACGATGCGACGCAAGTCGCCTCGCACGCCGTCACCACGTCGGCGGGAGAGTATCGCATCACCGACCTCATTCCCGGCGCATACACGGTCAAAGTGGAAGCTCCTGGCTTCGCGGCGTTTGTGCTCACCGGGCTGCACATCGACGTGGGTACGATCTCCACTGCGAATGCCGCGCTCAAACCCGGTGTCGCAACCACGGAGATTCAAGTCACCTCGCCGGCCATTGCTCTGGAAACCGCCGAGCCCAGCCTTGGTACCACGATTCCGGCGGAAATGATTCAGGAGCTGCCTGAAGAACTGGGCAACCAGGGCGGCGTCGGCCCCCGCGGCCGCCAGATCGACGCGTTCCTCTTCCTTGCTCCCGGGACCCAGGGGGGCGCCTTCAGCCACCGCATCGATGGCGGCGTCGACTTCCAGAACGAAGTCGTCTTCAACGGCATTCCCGCCGTGCAGTCGGAAACCCAGGGCTTCCAGTCCAATATCAATCCGCCGTTCGAACTCGTCGATCAGTTCAAGGTTCTGCAGAACGTCTTCCCGGCGCAATACGGTTTGGCGCAGGGCGTCGCGCAGTATCAGTTCGCCTCCGGCACCAACGCGCTGCACGCGGATGGCTTTGAGATTATGCGCAACGACTACTTCGACGCGAAGGGGGCGAACCCGCCTCTCAATCCTTTGACTAACGCGCCGGAGACACCCACTGACAAGGAAGACAACTTCGGCTTCTCCGTCGGCGGCCCGGTCATCCTGCCTAAGCTCTACGACGGCAAGGACAAGACCTTCTTCTATGTGAGCTCCGAGTGGTATCGCCTGAACCAGGCCATCACCGGCAACATCACCGTTCCCACCCAGGACATGATCAACGGCAATTTCAGCGGATTTCCTCAGCCCATCTATGTGCCTTCGGGTCCGCTGCCGGCAGGCTGCACACCAGGAGCCGCTCCCGGCCAGCAGTTCCCGGGTAACATGATTCCGCAGGATTGCTTCAGCACCGTCTCCAAGACCCTGCTGTCGCTCATTCCCACGCCGACAGCTTCCGGTTACACCAACAACCTCAAGTCGCAGATCACGTCTGCCAAAACGCGCCAGACCTCGTGGGGATTCAACATCGACGAGAACCTGACGACGTCGCAGACGATCCACTTCAGCTTCTGGCGCGACAGCTACAACACTCCCGCTTTCGATCACCCCGGCTATTTCAACAACGAGCTCTCCGCCCTCAAGACAGAGCCGCGGCTCGGCACCGGAATTTTCCTCACCTACGCCAAAACCTTTTCGTCGAATTTGGTTATGACAGCCGGCGCCGGCTGGATGGGCGAGATCAACAACGAATTGAACGCCCACCTCGGGGTGCATTTCCCGGCCGTCGCGAGCAGCGAAATTCTGCCCACGATCAATTTCAACGGTTTCGACGCGCCCACCACATGGGGCGTGAACTCCAATGGCGAGACCAACTCCACCAACCGCAAGCTCGGCCTCAGCTTCGCCAACAACTTCCTTTACAACCACGGCCGGCACACCATGAACATCGGCTGGGAGGTGCGACGCTCCTATCAGGACGACGACGAGTGTCAGAATTGCGGCGGCCAGTTCACCTTCGACGGCATCACCACCAGCAACGGCGATACCAACAGCGGCGATCCGCTCAACGAGAACAACACCGGCAGCGCCTTCGCGAGCTTCCTGCTGGGAACCGTCGATAACTCCTATCGCCAGTTCGCCACCGAAAACCGCCTGCGCAATCTCTACTTCTCCCCCTATTTCCAGGACGATATCAAGCTGACGCCACGCTTCACAGTCAATGCTGGTATCCGCTGGGATATCGCGCGGCCCTTTACCGATGGCACCCCCAACAACATCGTCTTCTTCAACCCATCGGCTCCGGATGCCTTAGCCGTCAATCCGGCGACCGGCAATCCGCGTAACGGCGGCGTCAGCGTGCTCGGCACTTGCTCCTATTGCGTGGGCTATAACCGCGCTTCCATTGACTGGCATGAGGTCAGTCCGCGGGCTGGTTTCGCGTGGCAGTGGAACTCGAAGACGGTGATTCTGGGAGGCCTCGCCATCAATCACCTCGATGGCGGCGCCTTCGAATACGGCAACAACAAGGTCGCCGTGAACTACGGCAACCTGCTCACCGGCACCTTCAACGTCCCCTCCAACAACACCAACGTCCCGGCGTATGGCAACTGGGATACACGAACGATGCCGCTCCCCGCGCCCACGCCCTTCACCTCGGGGCTGGCTGACGGCTTCGGCATCATTTTCGAATTCGCGAAGAACACCGGCGGCCTCCCCTACGTCGGCAACTACAACATCGGCATTCAGCGCGAACTGCCGGGCAACACGCTGCTCTCCGCGTCCTATGTCGGCAATCGCGTGCTGCACATCCCGTCGCTGCTCAATAACCCGAATCAGCTCAACCCGGCCATCCTCAACCAGCTCTGCCCCAACAATGCTCCGAACTGTGTGCTCGGTCAGGCCTGGACATCGGGCCCGGCGCAGGCCGTACTCGCCAACATGGGCTATGGCCAGGCGGGCGGCTACTATACGCCGTACGCCAATTTCATCAACGACTACGGATCAGGCACGGCCCTGGGCCAGGCGCTGCGGCCCTATCCGCAATACGGTTCGATTTATAACGACTTCGAAAACGCCGGCGTGGCCACCTACAACGCCCTGCAGGCGCAGTTGCAGAAACGCTTCACCAACGGCCTGACTTACCTGGTGTCGTATACCCTGTCCCGCACCATGTCCAACACCGATTCCGGCTTCGGCGAGTTCAATGGCGGTGCGCTGAATACCTATAACCAGAAAGCCGAATATCAAATCGCCAGCAACGATCAGACCCACCTCCTCACCATCAGCGGCGTGTATGAGTTACCCATCGGGCCGGGCCATCAGGTGCTGGGCAGCGAAAACGCCGCCAACCGCCTCCTGTTTAAAGGCTGGCAGATCAGCGGTATCCTCAGCTACCAGAGCGGCACCCCCTTCGGCATTGGCGCCAATGGCTGCCCGCTGCAAAGTTATAACTACATCTGCAACCGCTCCAATCTGGTTGCCGGGCAGCCGATCAATCTCAACTGGAACAACTACTACAAGGGCCTCCCCGTCTTCAACAAGTCTGCATTTTCCGATCCCGGCCTGTGGGGAGTCGGCGATTCCCCCCGGAATCTGGCCGTGCTCCGCAATCCATGGAGCAATGGCGAGAACCTCGCTCTGGCCAAACACCTGTTCTTTACCGAGCGCTTCTCCGGCGAGTTGCGCATGGAGTACTACAACATCCTCAACCGGATGCAGGTCTGCGGCTCCGGCTCCACGGATACGAACGTGAGCGACGCCAGCAGCGGCAACTTCGGGTTGGACGATGCCGGGTATCCACTGAACGCCTCCGCCTGTCAGGGCAATAGCCCCCGCCAGGGCCAGGCCACCTTCAAACTCAACTTCTGATGTGCCTCCCTCCGGAGCCGGCGTTCCAGCCTTGGCCGGCTCCGGAGTTCCTTTTTCCCGTCCTCCCTGCCTCTGCGCTGATGCGGCCGCTGCGCAGGCAGAGGTAGACTGAATTCCACTCCGCCCTATGTTGCGCCGCCTCCCCTGCCTCCGCATCGCCTGTTCCGTCGCGCTTGCGCTCTTGCCTCCCACCCTCGCCATTCGCTCCTTCTCGCAGCAATCCCCTTCGCCCAGCGAGGCCCGCATCGAGCAGCTTTACGGCGCCGCGAAAGACGCCCAGGCGCGCGGAGACGCCGCCGCGGCCATCAGCAGCTATCAGGAACTGATTCGCGCTGCGCCGCATCTGGCCGCTGCCTACAACAACCTCGGCATGCTGTACCTCAATGCGCACGACTATCCGAAAGCCGCCGAGGTTCTCCGCAAGGGCCTTGCCGTCAATCCGCACATGGCATCGGCTTCGGCGCTGCTCGGCATTGCGCTGTATGAATCCGGCAATTATGCGGATTCCCGCACGGCGCTCGAATCCGCACTGAAGATGAACCCCGCTGACGAGAACGCGCAGCTCTATCTCGCCAAAGACCTGATCAACCTGAAGGAGATGGAGGCGGCAGCGGCCCGCCTGCACGCATTCGCCGAGCGGGAGCCAGGCAATCAGGAAGTCTGGTATCTGCTGGGCGAGGTGTACATGCAGCTCTCCGAGCAGGCCCTCGCGAAGATGAACGCGCTCGATCCCAACTCGCCCCTCGTGCATGAAGTCTCCGGAGAAATGATGGAGGACATGAAGAACTACCAGGGCGCGCTGGTGGAGTACAAAAAGGCCGTGGGCATGGCCCCCGATCGCGCCGGCACGCATTACCGGCTGGGCAACATCGAGTGGAAGCTCTCGCAGTGGGACGACGCGCTCGCGCAGTTTCAGGCAGAGCTCAAGCTTGATCCGTACAATTGCCGCGCGTGGGCGCAGACCGGCAATATCCTCATCACGCAGCAAGCGCAGGCGGATCAGGGCCTCGCGGATGTCGATAAGGCCTTGCAGCTTTGCCCGGATCTGGCGCAGGCGCATGTGGATCGCGGCAACGCTCTGGTCAAGCTGGGACGCAACCAGGAAGCTGTCGCTGAACTGAAGATCGCCGCGCACGATAATCCCGATGACCCCATGCCACATTTTCTAATGGCGCGCGCGGAGAAAGCCCTGGGCGATGCAGCCGGCGCCAGCGCCGAATTGCAGACCTACGCCACTCTCGAGGCGCGCGCGAGCGAAGCCGTCGCAGCACGCGCCGCTGAAGTGGAAAAAGCTACGCAGGATAGCCACTAGTCCCGGGATTCCAATGCCGCAGTCAGCCTGCCGGCAGAATCGTGCCGGGGCTTCAGTCCCTCGCCAAACGAGCCGGTCAGGCGCTCGCGGGAGCCGCCTATCTTGACCCCTGGCCGGTACGAGTTGTACCGTGGCGGCGAATCTCGAATGCTCGGCGCAGGATGATCTGTTGCCACACTCTCTTCCGAGTCAGCAACCCAGGAGTATCTGCAATGGTGAAGAAAGTAGCGGCTTTGGTGGTGCTCGTAACAGCGTGCGCTGCGGGGCAGGATACGAAGTACCGGCCGGAGCGGCAGCAGATTCCGCCGCCATCGTGTCTAACCCTGCGCGGCGCGTGGGAGGGCGGCTACACGCCGTGTACCGCGGAGACGCACGCGGAGTGGCTGAAGGACATCACGCACTGGCGGATGGAGCGGCGGATTCGCGTGGGGCTCACGGCGCCGCAGTTCGCCGGGATTCCGGATTTCTACAGCATGCCGCAGCTTGCGTGGGCGCGGTCGGCCTTCATGCAGCCGCAGATGATGGTGCACGATCGCTACTTCTACGATCCTGGGTCGCACAAGTACACGGTCGACCGGTACCTCGCGGATCTGAAGGCGCGGTATGGCGGAATCGATGCAGTGCTGATCTGGTCGACGTATCCCAACATGGGCGTCGACGCGCGCAATCAGCTGGACATGGTGGCGTCGATGCCAGGAGGCCTCGCGGGCGTGCGCCAGATGGTGGACGACGTTCACCGGCAGGGCGTGAAGGTGCTGTTCCCGATGATGATGTGGGACCAGGGGACGCGCGATCCGGGCGTGCCGTGGCAGACGGCGATTGCCCAGGAGATGAAGACGATCGATGCGGATGGCGTCAACGGCGATACGCAGGACGGCGTTCCGCTGGCGTTCGCGCTGGCGTCAGTGGATGCGGGGCATCCGCTGGCGTTTGAGCCGGAGGGCGGACCCGGAGATGAAGACGTGCAGTGGGACGTGCTGACGTGGGGGCAGTACGAATTCGACTTTGTGCCGACGGTGGACAAGTACCGCTGGCTGGAACCGCGGCATCAGGTGAACATCCAGGGCCGCTGGATGCGGGACAAGACGGACGATTTGCAATACGCATTCTTCAACGGCGAGGGATGGGAAAGCTGGGAGAACGTCTGGGGGATCTGGAACGGCGTTACGCCGCGGGATGGCGAAGCGACGCGGCGGGTGGCGACGATGGAGCGCGCGGTGGCGCCCTTCTTTGCGAGCGAGGGGTGGGAGCCGTTTTATCCCATGCACGCGTACGGCGTGTATGCGAGCCGCTGGCCGCTCGGCGATCGCACCCTGTGGACGATCGTGAACCGCAATGAATACGACGTGGCCGGGCGGGCGATGAGCGTGCCGGCTGAGCCGGGCGTGCGGTACTTCGACCTGTACCACGGCGTGGAGCTGACACCGGAGCATGAAGGAAGCGAAGACGTTCTGTCGTTTCCGATCGAAGCCCACGGATACGGCGCGGTGCTGGCGGTCCAGGGCGGGGCGGATGCGAGCGTGCAGGATTTGATGGGGCGGATGAAAGCAATGACGGCGCGGCCGCTCGCGTCGTATTCGCATGAGTGGAAGCCGCTGCTGCAGCAGATGGTGGAGATCGCGAAAACGAAGCCGGCGAGCGAGACGCCGGAGGGGATGGTGAAGATTCCCGGCGGGGACTATGTCTTCCGCGTGCAGGGGATCGAGATTGAGGGCTCCGACGATGTTGGGGTCGATGTGCAGTATCCGTGGGAGCCGTCGCCGCGGCGCTTCCACGAGCACAAGATGCGCGTTGACCCCTTCTATATCGACAAGTACCCGGTGACGAATGCCGACTTCAAACGGTTTCTCGAGGCGAGCCACTATCAGCCGGCGGACGCGGGAGATTTTCTGAAGGACTGGAAGAACGGGACGTATCCAGAAGGATGGGCGAACAAGCCGGTGACATGGGTGTCGCTCGAGGATGCGCGCGCCTACGCGCAGTGGGCCGGTAAACGGCTGCCGCATGAGTGGGAGTGGCAGTATGCGGCCCAGGGCGGGGATGCGAACCGGCTGTACCCGTGGGGCGAAAGCTGGGAGGCGGCGGATGTTCCCTTGCCGGTGAAGGGACGGGCGCTAACTTCCCCTGACAACGTGGATGCGCACCCGGGCGGGGCGAGCCCGTTTGGCGTGACGGATATGGTGGGCAACGTGTGGCAATGGACAGACGAATTTGTCGATGACCATACGCGGGCGGGGATCCTGCGCGGAGGGAGTTATTACCAGCCGCAGGGCTCGATCTGGTACTTTCCGCAAGCGTACCGCAACGATCAGCATGGCAAGCTGCTGATGATGGCGCCCAGCTACGACCGGTCGGGGACGGTGGGCTTCCGCTGCGTGGAGGACGCGGCGCGGTAGCGGCGGAACAGGGTCTGCGGGCGATTCAATTGGGGTTTGACAAGGGCAGAGAGCAATCCTAAGATTGGTCCGTCCTTTGAAAGGTTTCATCCCGCTCAAAAAACTTTGGAGGTATGCGCCATGATTACAAGATTCCGCGTCGCATTCCTGGTTCCGGTCCTCTTCCTCACGGCATTGCCCGCATTGGGGCAGTTCGCGCAGCGCGGCGCGATTACCGGGGACGTATTCGATGCGTCGGGCGCGGTGGTTCCGGGAGCGCAGGTCAAGCTGACCGCGATCGGCCAGAACGAAGCCAGGGCTGCGGTGTCGAACAGCACGGGGCATTTCGAATTCGACAACCTGGGAGCCGGCCAATACCAGCTGACCGCAACCGCCAAAGGCTTTAACACCGCCGCTTCGCAGGCGGTGACCGTGAACATTGGCGAAATCACGAATTACGACTTCCACCTTGCGACCGGCTCCGTCAACCAGACGGTCACCGTGACCAGCCAGTCGGCAGGGATCGAGACCGAGCAGGCAGGCGTGACGACGAACATCTCGGCGCGGCAACTGGAGGAACTGCCGCTGAACGGGCTGAACTTTACGTCGATTGCGGCGCTGACGCCGGGAATATCGACCTATCCGCAGGCGAACATCAATCCGGGCGGAACGTATTCGGTCGGCGCGCAGTTTGCCATGGGCGGAGTAGCGTTCAACGCGGGCGGCTCCTTTGAGGGCTCGCGGGACAACGGGTTCTACGTGAACGGCGTCAACATCGACGACAACTACGAAAGCAGCATCAGCTTTGAGCCGTCGTCGCAGGCGCTCGGGACGGGAAATATTCAGGTGTCGAACTTCTCTCCGTCCGTAGGCGGCAACATGTCCACCATGAGCATGGAGACGAAGGCGGGGTCGAGCACGTTTCACGGGGAGGCGTACGAGTTCATGGAGAACACCGACCTGAACGCGACGAATCCCTACGACAAGCTGGTGCAGGGGATCACGGGAACACCCGCGGTCAAGCCCATCATCAAGCGCAACCAATTCGGCGGGAACCTGGGCGGCCCGGTGTACATCCCGCATCTGCTGCCGGGCATGAAGAACCGGTATTTCTTCTTCGGCAATTACGAAAAGATGATCGAGCACGACGGAAACCAGCTGGTGGCGACGTCGGTGCCGTCGATGGCAGAACGCAGCGGAGATTTCAGCGAGCTGCTCGGCTCGAATCCAAATCCAACGCAGTTGTACAACCCGTTCTTCACCACGTACGACGAAAGCGGGAACAGCTCGCGGCCGGCCATTGCGAACAACCGGCTCGATCTGGCGACGCGGCCGGATGGATCGCCGCTGGCGGATCCCGGTTCGGCAACGATTCTGAAGGATATGTGGCCAGCGCCGAACGTGCCCAACGCGCCCAGCAACACGGTGAATTTCATCGGCTACCAGACACCCGGCATCGACAACTACACGCTCGACACGCGCTTCGACGCGCAGGTAACGCCTAAGGATCTGATCTTCGTCACCTGGTCGAGAACCAACGGGACGCAGTCGCTGACGGGCGGACTGACGCCGACGAACCTGTACGACATTCCGGTGCAGAACCACGCCTATCTGGTGACGGCGAACTACGTGCACGTGTTCAGTCCGAACCTGACGAACGAGTTTATTTTCGGGAATGGCGACGGAGCGCTGCTGACGATGTCGCAGTCGCTGATGAGCTGGTACAACAGCAGCTCGAATCCCTTCAACAGCGACTTCAAGAACACCGGCGACGGGTCAACCCAGGGGATCATCGGACTGCTGGCCGACGATTACGGGTACGCGGTACCCGGTGCGCCGGAGATTTTTCGCGCCGAAAACGAGTCATGGCAGTTCAGTGACAATCTGGACTGGGTGCGCGGACGGCATTCGATGTCGTTCGGGGTCAATTTTTTCCGCAAGAACGAGCTGGACTGGGATTTCCAGCGCCAGATGTATTTCGGGCTGTCGTACGGGAACGGGTTCGGAAGCAATGCGGAGAATCGGTTCAGCTCAAGCGGGAGCCTGCTGGGCTACCAGGGCGGCGACGGCATCGCCGATCTGGTGATGGGCGTGCCTTCCGATCTCTGGGTCCGCTACACGATCAACGGCGGAGGACCGACGGCTCCGGACTACAACATCCTGTTTCCGAGCTGGGGATTCTATGCGAACGACCGCTTCCGGGTGAACCCGAAGTTCACGCTCTCCGCGGGTCTGCGCTACGACCTGAGCTTGCCGTGGTACACGCCGAATCCGCGAGCGGCGCCATGCTGCGCGATCTACGTGCCGAATGCGGCTGGCGGCGTTCTGGAGTATCCGGGGATCGCGAGCGGATTGCCGGAGCACTATTTGAGCGCGCCGAAGGGAGACATTGCGCCGCGCATCAGCCTGACCTACAGCTATAGTCCGCGGACCGTGGTGAGCGGGGCCTACGGCGTCTTCTACGACAGCGGTTCGACGCAAATTTCGACGAACGTGGGCAATGCGATTTACGGGACATCGGCGGCCGTGAACTACAACGTCGACAACACCACGCTGGGCCAGCCGGCCGACACGCCCTACATGACGCTCGACAGCGTCTTCCCGCAGGCGCGCACCACGACGCTCGGGTCGTTCCCGGTGTCGACCGGCGCGGGACAGGGCTACGAAGGAGATGGACAGTGGGCGAGCATCATCTACTACGACCAGTCGTCGATGCCGCTCTCGTACTATCAGAAATTCACTCTCGACATGCAACGGCAGTTCGGGGGCCGCGACGTGCTGGACATTTCCTATAACGGCACGCTGGGCAGGAAGGGATGGAACGAGCGGAACATCAATCTGCCGCCCTACCAGACGGGATGGGTTGCGGGCAGCGGCTCGGTGACCAACTTCGATGCCGCGCGCCCCAACAACTCCGGACGATGGGGCGACATTTACGTGATGCGGCCGGATCTGAACTCGTCGTACAACGCGCTCATCGTGCAGTGGCGGCACACCTTCAGCGACGGGCTGCTGTTCGACAGCAACTACACCTGGGGCAAGACCCTCTCCGATTATCCGTGGGTGAACACGCTGGGCGCCAATGGCTCGGCAGGCTACGGCGGCTCGGGATTCCAATATCCCAATCTCTACGACTACGGCCAGGCGAACTTCTCGCATCCCCAGCGGTTTGTCTTCAGCGGCATCTGGTCGCCGCAATACGGCGGATCGTGGCCGCAGGCGCTGCGGGCAGTCGCGGCCGGCTGGCGGATGACGGGCATCTTCACGCTGGAGTCGGGCGACGCGGATACCGTGGTGAACGGCGGCCCGGGGACGCCGTGCTCGGCGGGCACCAGCATGGCGCAGTGCCCCACAGGCTACGGCTCGAGCGCCTTTGACAATGCCGGCTTCGACGAGGTGAACGTCACCGGCAATCCAAACATCAGCCACGGATCGAAGACGCCGTTCCGGCAGTTCAACACGTCGGCGTTCTCGGTGCCTCCGAATAATGTGCGCGGAGACTCGGGACTGGGGACGGTGCGCGGGCCCGGGCAGGACAACCTCGATTTCTCGCTCGCGAAGACGTTTGCGATCTACGAGAGGCTGCATTTTGAACTGCGCGGCGACGGCTTCAACGTGCTGAACCACACGCAGTGGAACGGGATCATCACGACGTTCCCCAGCGGCGACGCGCAGTTCCCATTCGGCATGGTGACAGGAGCCAGGGAGGCGCGCATCGGCCAGGTCTCGGCGAAGCTGCTGTTCTGAGTGAATGGAACGCGGCGCGTTGCACGGACGCCTGGCGCAGGCCATGGCCGCGGCGGCGGAACGTTGTTTCCGCCCCGTGCGAGCGGGCGGTACATCGGATGGCGCGCAGCGCGGCGCTGATCTGCCAGGGGTACGCCCCCGGTAACAGAACAAGATCCAAAGGTTTGACCCGCTTTCCCTGACTCGCACGTGCTCACGCCCGTATGCTGCCCAAGTCAAAGGATGGAGCAAACAACAGAATCGACCATGAAGCGTTTGTAATCTTCTCGCAAGCTGCCGGGCCAGGCGCAGGAGTACCCTGAAAGCGAGCTTCTTACATGAAGATTTCTGAGGCTGCGGGACACCGCACCTACGCTGCGCACGTTAACCCACAATGGGTCCGGCTCCTGAATCTGCTGGAAATGGACGTTGAGTACACCGAATGCCGCGGTGAGAAGCTACAGACCGCGGATGGCCGGACGATCCTCGATTTTCTTTCCGGCTACTGCGTTTACAACGCGGGACATAATCATCCGCATATCGTGGATGAGCTGCAACGTGAGCTGAGCCAGCGCGGACCATCGATGCTGCAGAGCCACGTGGCGGCAGCGGCCGGTGAACTGGCCGCGCAGCTTTGCGAGCGTGCAGGGGGACGCCTCAACAAGGCGTATTTCTGCAGCTCAGGCAGCGAGGGAGTTGAGACAGCGATCAAGTTCGCCCGGGCGAAGACGGGCCGAAACGGGCTGCTGGCCGCGCGTGGTGCCTTTCACGGGCTCACCTGCGGAGCGCTGGCGCTGATGGATCACGGCTTTTGGTCCGATGGTTTTGGCCCTCTGATTCCCGGCGTCGAGTTCGTGACCTTCGGGGACCTGCAGGCGCTGGAACAGAAGCTGAAAACGAAGCAGCATGCCGCGCTCATCCTGGAGCCGATTCAGGGCGAAGGCGGCATTGTGCTCCCGGAGAACGACTACCTGCAGCGTGCGCAGGAACTCTGCCGCAGATACTCGACCCTGCTGGTGATGGACGAGGTGCAGACCGGCCTCGGCCGAACCGGCCGCTTTCTGGCGAGCCACCACTACGGAATTGATCCCGACATGGTGATCCTCGCGAAGGCGCTGAGTGGCGGGTTGATTCCGAGCGGTGCGGTGCTGATGACCGACGGGGTGTACGACGCGGTGTACAGTTCGCTGCGGCGGGCGATCGTGCACACGTCCACCTACAGCGAGAACAGCCTGGCCATGCGCGCGGGGCTGGCGATGCTCGAGGTGCTGGACTCCGAAGGGCTGGCAGAACGAGCCCTCGTCGATGGAGAAGCGTTCCGGCAGGAGCTCCGCGATCGAATGGCCGGCTACGAAATGGTGGCGGAGGTGCGCGGGCAGGGCTTCTTGACCGGCATCGTGTTTCAGCCGCCGCGATCGCTCGCCCTGCGCCTCTCGTTTCGGGCATTTCAGCGGATCCACACTGCCCTGTTCGGGCAAATGCTGGTGATGCGGCTGTTTCGCGACCACGGCATCCTGACGCAGATTTGCGGCAACGATTTTCTGGTGCTGAAGGCGGCGCCGCCGCTGAACGCGTCGCAGGCAAGTCTGGAACGATTCATCGATGCGGTGCATGACGTGGTGGACCTGGTGCACTCGTCCGCGCGCTTCTGGCAGGACGCCCTGGCGCTGGCGTCGCGGGCAGTGCGCATTTGAGGCTGGGACCATGCGATTGCTGGTAGTGGAAGACGACACCACGATTCGCGAGTTTCTCACGCGGGCCCTTACGGAATCAGGCTTTCGGGTCGATGCCGTGGCGCGAGGCAGCCAGGCCGAGAAACTGGCGCTGGAGGGAGTTCATGACGCGCTGGTCGTGGACCTGACCCTGCCGGACATGGACGGGCTCGACCTGATCGCACGGCTTCGATCGCAGGGTGTCCTGGCGCCTGTGCTGATCCTGTCGGCGCGACGCTCGGTGGATGAGCGCGTTTTAGGACTGGAACGCGGCGGCGACGATTACATGACGAAGCCATTCGCCGTCGCCGAGCTGCTGGCGCGTCTGCGCGCCTTGCTGCGGCGCAGCTCGCCGGGGCAATCGGAGACGACGAAGCTGCGGGCCGGAGACCTCGAGATCGATTTGATCCGGCGCGAAGCGCGGCGGGGCGGGGCCGAGCTGCAGCTGACGCAGCAGGAGTTTTCGCTGCTGGAGTATCTGTGCCGCAATGCGGGACGCGTGGTCACCCGGGCGATGGTGCTCGATCATGTCTGGAAGATGCGCATCGACACCTCAACGAATGTGGTGGACGTCCACATTCATCGTCTGCGCAACAAAGTCGACCGCGATACGGACCGGCCGCTCATCCGGACCATTCGCGGCGTCGGTTATCTGCTGAAGGCCTGACGCGAAGATGCTTTCACGAGTCGGCAGTTCCTTTTACCGGACCGCAGCGTGGCGCCTCTCGCTGCGCAGCACCCTGGTGTTCGCCGCGGGCAGCGCCGCGGTCTTTGTCGTGATGTACCTGATGGTGGCGCGGACGGTGCGCGAGCGCAGCGATTCCTGGCTCATGGGCGAGAGCGAAACGCTGAAGCAGGTGGCCGTCAGCACGCCGCGTGACGCGCTGTACGACCGTATTGTGGAGGAAGTGGCGGAGCTGGCCTCGCAGGAAGTTTCCTACGACGGAAGCGGTGGCCACCTGGCCGGCAACACGGTGTTCTTTGCTGAAACGGGCGACCCGTCGCATCCCCCGGTGTGGGTGGGGCCGTCAGACCGGAACAAGTTTCTGAACGCGCTGAGCACGATGCGAACCGAAAGGGGCGCGCCCACCTCGCTGCAGATCAGCGGCTGGAACGCACCCTTCCGCGTTGTCACGGTTGAAATGCATCCCGGAAACGGCCGCATTTACCTGGGGCTTCTGGATTCCACCGGCGCCTACATGCTGCGTCAGCTGCTCCTGCGCTTCTTCCTGGGCTGGGTCATCATGGTGGCGTTCGGCTTTGTCACCGCGCTGCTCGGCCTGCGGCGCATGCTGAAGCGGGTCGATGCCATCACCGGGACGGCGGCGAGAATCCGGCCTGACGACCTGAGCACGCGCGTGCCCGAGGGCCGGCAGCAGGACGAAGTGGCGCGCCTGGCGCGGACCTTCAACAACATGCTCGACCGCATTTCGTCGTCAGTGAACCAGCTGCGTACGCTGACGGACTCGGTGGCGCACGATCTCAAAAGCCCCATCACCTCAGTGCGTGGCAGCCTGGAAATTGCGCTTTCGCTTGAGGACCGGGAGCAGTCGGCGGAACTCGTAGCTCAGGCGATCGACCATCTCGACCGGCTGTCGGAGGTGATCACCACATCGCTCGATCTTGCCGAAGCCGACGGCGGCGCTCTGCGTTTGCGGCGCGAATCGGTGGATTTGAACGAGCTGGTGATCCGCGTCGCGGAATTGTACGCGCCGGCGTTTGCGGACCGGAGATTGTTGCTCAAGCTCTCGACCCGGGGAAAGGCGCGGGTGGCGGCGGATCTTTCGCTGTGCACCAGGATGCTGTCGAACCTGATGGAAAACGAGCTGCGCTATGCAGGAGATGGCGCGACGGTTGAGATTGGCGTTGGGGTGAGCGACGGCGCCGCGCGCATCACGGTGGAGGATAATGGTCCCGGTTTCGCTGGGGAGTTGCTGCCGCGCGTCTTCCAGCGATTCGTGAAGGGCGGGAGGTCGGAAGGACACGGGCTGGGTCTGGCCTTTGTCAGCGCGGTGGCCACGGTACACGGAGGATCGGCGCTTGCCGGCAACCGCGCTGAAGGCGGCGCGCGCATTGTCGTCGAAATTCCGCTGGCGGGAGAACGGCATCTGGAGACCGAGCCGGCTGCCGGCGATCTGCTCCCGTCTGCCTGAATCCGGGGCTGCTGTGCAATTCGTTGCGCAGCGGATGAACATGAACGAAACTTCACCCCACGGCGCGCCCTCATTGCCGGGCCTTGCGTCTAACCAAAGAAAGCTCATGCACATACTCTCGACATCCACGGCTTACCCGCAGCACTACTACAACCAGCGCGATGTGATCGATGCACTGCTCACCTTCTGGGGCGGCGACGCGAATATCGCCGCTGTGCTCTCGCGGCTGCATATGCGTACCGGCGTTGAGGGACGTTATTTCGCCCGTCCGCTCGACGAGTATGGAGCGCTCGACACCTGGGGCAAGACGAACAACGTGTGGATCGAGGTGGCGGAAGAACTGGGCGAGCGTGCGATCGACTGCGCGCTGAAGCAGGCGGCGCTGAAGCGTGACCAGATCGGCGCCATCTTCTTCGTGAGCGTAACCGGCGTCTCCAGTCCGTCCATCGATGCGCGGCTCGTGAACCGCATGCAGCTTTCGCCGAAGATCCGGCGGAATCCGATCTTCGGGCTGGGCTGCGTGGCAGGAGCAGCTGGTCTGGCGCGCGCCGCCGACTATGTGCGCGCCTACCCGGACCAGGTTGCGGTGCTGCTCTCGGTGGAATTGTGTTCGCTCACGTGGCAGCGCAACGATGTAACGCTGGCCAACCTCATCTCGTCAGGACTTTTTGGGGACGGCGCTGCCGCGGTCCTGGTGGCGGGCGAGCAGGTGCAGCGGCGCGGACCGCGTATCGTCGCCGGCGACTGCACCTTCTTTCCCGATACGGAAGATGTGATGGGTTGGGACATTTCGGAGCAGGGGTTTCGGATTGTCCTTTCTCCCGATGTGCCGAAGGTGGTGCGCGAGAATCTGGGACCCTGCGTCGATGCGTTTCTCGCGAGAGAAGGCCTGAGGCGCGGAGATATCGGCTCATGGATCATGCACACCGGCGGCCCCAAAGTGCTGGAGGCAACGGAAGAGTCGCTGCAATTGCCGCGCGAAGCCCTGGCGGTTTCGTGGGAGGCGCTGCGCCGCGTGGGCAATCTGTCCTCGGCGTCGGTGCTGGTGGTGTTGGATGAAGTGATGAAGCATCAGCGTCCCGCGCCCGGAACGCGCAGCATACTCGCTGCCATGGGCCCGGGGTTCTGCAGCGAGATGTTGTTACTGGAGTGGTAGAGGCGAATCTTGGGACACAGTAGTTGCGATGTACTCATTGCCGGCGGTGGACCGGCTGGGCTGGCGGCGGCCATCGCGCTGCGCCACCGTGGAGCGGACGTGCTGGTGGCCGATGCGCTGCGGCCGCCGATCGATAAGCCATGCGGCGAAGGCCTGATGCCGGACTCGCGGCGCGAACTGGCGCGGCTGGGCGTCGGGGTGCATGCGGATCAGGGGGCGGAATTCCAGGGCATTCTCTTCGCGCAGGACGGGGCGCAGTGTGCCGCCGATTTTCCGCGCGGCACCGGCATCGGCGTGCGGCGGCCGGTGCTGCACCGGCTGCTGCTCGACCGGGCAACGGAATTGGGCGTCCGGATGGCGTGGGGCACGGCAGTCTCTGCCCAGCCGCGGAAAGCGATCCTGGTCGGAGGTGAATCCTGCGCGTATCGATGGATCGTTGGAGCCGACGGCGTCACATCGCAAACTCGCAGGTGGGCCGGACTCGAGCCGGCCGAAGTTTCCAGCCGCCGTTTCGGCTTTCGCGCGCACTTTCGTGTTGCGCCGTGGAGCCGCTACGTCGAGATCCACTGGGGTACTCTCGGCCAGGCCTACGTCACGCCGGTGGGACCTGACGAGGTCTGCGTCGCCGCGATCACGCGGCACACTGGGTTGCGTTTGGCTGACATCCTGGCGGGTATCCCCTGCCTGCAGCAAAAGCTGAGCTGCGCAGGGCGGAATACTCCGGAGCGTGGCGCCGTTACCCTGACCCGGCGTTTACAGCAAGTGACGCGCGGCAACGTGGCGCTGATCGGCGACGCCTCGGGATCGGCGGATGCGATTACCGGCGAAGGCCTCGCAATGGGCTTTCGCCAGGCAATGCTTCTGGCTGAGTCGCTGGCGGGCGGAAGTCTCGACCTGTACGAGGCGCGCCATGCAGCCATTGTGACCTTGCCGCAAAGGATGGCGGCCATGATGTTGTTGCTCGACCGCTTCAGTGGATTGCGCGAGCGAGCGCTCCCGGTGCTGGCGGCGCGGCCGGAACTCTTTCGCAGGCTGCTCGAGGTGCATGTGGGCGAACAGCCGCTGACGAGATTCCTCCTGCGCCATGGCGCTGCCATGGGAGCGCTGCTGCTGGCGCCTCGCTTCGCCTGAGGACCGTGCCATGAAGATCCGACGGCTGCGAAGAAAAATGATGCCGGCCCTCGCGATGCTGCTGCCGTCTGTGATGCTGGCTGCGCAGACGCCGCAGCACCCCGTTACGATCCACCTGGATCCGGCCGGGACGCAGATCCGGTGGACGCTCAGCGACGTGCTGCATACGGTTCACGGCACGTTTGCCATGAAGGGCGGCGTCATCGCCTTCGATCCGGCCACCGGTCGTGCCGACGGCGAAGTGATTGTCGAGCTCGACAGCGGAGACAGCGGCAACGCCACGCGCGACCGGCTGATGAAGGAAAAAATCCTGCAGACGGCGACTTATCCCGAGGCGATCTTCCACCCGGAAAAGGTCAGCAACGCACCGAAACCTGGAACCGAGCAGCAGATTACCGTGGACGGGACGTTTACGATCCATGGCCAGGATCATCCTCTCCGCCTGGTGATGACGGTCGGCATGAACGGAGAGCGTCATCTGACGGCCACAACGGAATTCGCCGTTCCCTATGTGGCGTGGGGCATGAAGGACCCCAGCACGTTCGTGCTGCGCGTGGAGAAGCAGGTGACGGTCGATGTGACGGCTGCGGGTACCGTGGACTGAGCCCGTATCTTCCCGGGTGCGATTCCCGATGCTGAAAAACAAATTGTCATCTCGCCGATGGCGCTTCTTCATGCGGATATGGCAGCATCAGGACACACTCCGAATGTGAGAGCGGGCTTGTACAGAACGCATTCGCGACTGTACCTGGTCCAGCGCGCAAGGCACCATGCGGCTCAACTCGCGGTTGCGAATCTCGTTCAGCGCCGGGATGGCAGCACTGTGGCTGCTTTCCTGCCCAGGTATTGTGTCTGCTCAGCCAGCGAGCGCCTCCGCTGTGCGCGTTCTCGTCCGCGACGATCGGGGAATCTCTCAATCCGGCGTAAAAATCGAAGCAGGCTCGCCGGGCGGCTTCGTCAGTTCCGAGGTGACGGGCGCCGATGGCGCGGTGACGGTCCGTTGTCCGTCGGGCAAGGACTGCGTCCTCGCCGCGCGTGTGGCCGGCTTCCTGCCCGTGACGGTGACGCTGAAACCGAAAGACGCAGGCGACGGCACATCCGTCGAGATTGCTCTCACCCGGGCTGTCCCGGCGCAGGAGACCGTCACGGTTCATGCGCAGCCGTCGTCCCCTGTCGCGGAAGCAGTCACCACAGAGGAGACGCTCCAGCCCGAACAGGCCACCACGTCGCCTCTGCGGCCTTCGACGCTGGCCGATGCGCTGCCGCTCGTTCCGGGGGTGATGCGCACGGCCGATGGGCGCGTGCAAATTTCCGGCCTCGATGAGCTGCACAGCACGTTGCTCGTGAACTCGGTCGACGTCACGGATCCTGCCACGGGAGCCTTCGGCCTCAGCGTTCCCGTCGATAGCGTGCAGGCCGTCAAGGTCGCGCAATCGCCCTGGCTGGCGCAATATGGCAACTTCACTGCAGGCGTGGTGAGCGCGGACACGCGCCGCGGCGGAGACAAGTGGGCCTATAGCCTGAACGACCCGTTTCCCGACTTTCGCATTCGCAGCGCCCACGTGGAGGGTTTGCGCGACGCAGCGCCGCGCTTCAACCTCTCCGGCCCGCTCGTTCCCAATCATCTGTTTCTGATGGAGTCCAGCGAATATCTCCTCGACAAAGATGAGGTGCGGACGCTTCCGTTTCCCATGAACGAGACGAAGAGCAGCGCATTGAACTCCTTTGTGCAGCTTGACCAGAACCTCGCCACGAATCAGACGCTGACCGCCTCTCTTCATTTCGCGCCGCACTCTCTGCAATATGCGAATCTCAATTACTTCGACCCCATGCCGGTGACGCCCAACGCCGATTACCAGGAGGATGCCGGAACGATTCTCCATCGGTGGGGCCTCGGAGGCGGCATGCTCTCCAGCACCTTCGCCGGCGTGCGGATGGCCACGAGTGTCACGCCGCAAATCACCGGCGAAATGACCCTGACTCCCGTGGGGAATTCCGGCAGTTACTTCGGCCAGGGAAGCCGGCAGGCGACCCGCTTCCAGTGGCTGGAAACATGGAACCCGGCGACTTTGAACTGGCACGGCAAGCATGCCTTCACCATCGGCTCCGTGGTGGCCCACGCCGAGGATCAGGGCTACTTCGGAGGCCAGACGGTGCTGGTGAAAGACGCCGCCGGCCATCTGCTGCGCAGCATCGATTTCAGCGGGACGGGCGCCTTCTCACTGGCCGACTTCGAGCCTGCCGTCTTCACCCAGGACCACTGGATGATCAGCCGCGATTTCGCCGTGGATCTCGGCCTTCGCGCGGAAACCCAGAGCCTGACCTACACCACGCGCTTTGCACCGCGCGCCGGCATCTCCTGGGCTCCGGGATCGGCCCTGCGCACCGTGATCCGCGGCGGGCTTGGCGTCTTTTACGATGAGGTTCCCCTGGATGTCTACGCCTTCAGCAGCTACCCGCAACAGGTGATTACGAACTGGGACGGCAGTGGCAACATCGTCGACGGGCCGCAAACCTGGCTGAACCTGACCAGCACAGCCATTGAGTCGCGGTTTCCGTTCATCGATCAAAAACAGGTTCATGGAAATTTTGCGCCGTACAGCATCGCCTGGAATGTGGAGGCGGAGCACGCCATCAACCGGGAATGGACGATGCGCCTGGCGTATCTGCAGAGCAGCCTGCGCGATCAGCTCCTGCTGACCCCGGAAACGACGCCCGGCGGGAATGCCTTCGTTCTCGGCGCCTCCGGCAGCGGCGAGCTTCGTCAGGCCGAACTGACCTCGCGCCTCGGAAACAACCAGAATCGCCAATTCTTCTTCTCTTACGTTCGCCAGCTTTCCCAGGGAAGCCAAAGCGATGCCGAAAGCTATCTCGGCGATTTTCCGTTTCCTGTCGTGCGCTCTCCCCTCAATGCCAGCAACAGCGGCGAAATCCCAAACCGTTTCCTGATCTGGGGAACGTCGACGCTTCCATCGAAGATGAAAATTTCCCCGAGACTGGAATTCCGCAACGGCTTTCCGTGGCGGCCGGTCGACGTTCTGCAGAACTATGTCAGCCTGCCGGACGCGCCCCAGCCGCGCTATCCCTGCTACTTCACGCTGGACACGCGCGTCTCGAAGGATCTGAATGTGGGGCCGAAGCACGCGGTTCGGCTTTCTGTCACGCTGAACAACCTCACCGGGCACTTCAATCCTCTGCAGGTACACGACGATCTCGCCGATCCGGCCTACGGGACCTACTTTGGCAACTATCCCCGCAAGCTGACAGTGGACTTCGACCTGCTGTTTTGATTCGGGAGCTTACGGCGACGCGGAGACTCGCTGTTGCCGCCGCTCGTTCCTTCCCGGACCTCGCCCGCCTGTCACAGTTTCCGCTACAGTTGAAATGTCGGCCGCCGTAGGTCATCTGGGCCTGTAGCTCAATGGTTAGAGCAGGGGACTCATAATCCCTTGGTTGGGGGTTCAAATCCCTCCGGGCCCACCAGAACTGCGCAGCCTGCCTGATTCATGGCGC
>DATDHZ010000098.1:0-62884 GCA_036521315.1 Acidobacteriaceae bacterium | reverse complement strand
GGCACCGAGATGGTGATGCCGGGCGACAACGTCGAGCTCGAGGTGGAGCTGATCACGCCGGTGGCCATGGAGAAGGGCCTGCGCTTCGCCATCCGCGAAGGCGGCCGCACCGTGGGCGCAGGCACGATCTCGGAAATCATTCAATAAGGACCAGCCGTCCAGGCGGACGCCGCCTTCGGCCGCAGACACCGGATGCGGAAATCAGGGAAGCGGGCTATCGCGAGGATGGTCGTCCGGCCGGAGAAAGAAAACAGGCAGCGGATCATTCGCGAGGATGGTCCGCCGGCCGGAGAAAGAAAAAAGACATCCTGTCGCGACGGGCTTCAGCCCGCGCGATACGGTAGAAGCCCGGGCTTGAGCCGGGGACAAAGGGCGGGAAGAAAGCGGCTTCAGCCGCGGCAGGCTTTTGGATCAGGGATCGGCTGCCCAGTTTGGGAGTCGCGCTGCTTTGAAACGGCACGGCCCAGCGATGCGATCGGCGGTCTCCTCAGCGGGGTTTTAACCTCTGAGGTCACCGCATTCGATAGAAATCCGGGATGAAATCTCCGCGAAATCAGGTAGGATAAGAAGATGCGTGAAATTGTGACACTACAGTGTGGTGAGTGCAAAGAGCGCAATTACTCGACGACGAAGAACAAAAAGACGACCACCGGCCGCCTTGAGTTCAAGAAGTTCTGTAATCGCTGCCGCAAGCACACCGCACACAAAGAGACGAAGTAACGACAGGGTTTAGGGATTAGGGTGTAGCGAATTCCCGTGAGGCGCAATTGTACCCGCCAGCCGGCATGGCCCACGAAATTCTGACCGCTGATCGCTGAACGCTGATCGCTGTTTTAGGGGCGTAAGCTCAACGGTTAAACTGCCGGTCTCCAAAACCGGACTTGGGGGTTCGAATCCCTCCGCCCCTGCCAGATCAACCTGTATTGAGGAGTGGGCTGAATGCCCGTTGCAGAGAAGAGCGCAGAAAAGAAGAAGTCTATGGCTAAGACAGCAATCATAAATTCCCAGGAAGGCGTCCCCGGTCGCGCCCTCAGTTTCGTCACGCGCAGTCGTGATTTCCTCAAAGACGTGCGCGCCGAGATGCGCAAGGTCGTCACCCCGTCGTGGAAGGAAGTCCAGTCCACCACGGCCGTGGTCATCATTGCCACATTCGCCTTCGCCGGCTTCTTCTGGGCGGTTGACGCGGTGCTGGGGCCGCTGCAGCAGCACCTCTTCCACTGGCTCGGAGCGCTCCAGTAATCGGCTCGGAAAGATGAGAACTTTGATGGCGGAAGAATCAGAAAACCTAATCCCGAACGGCGACGGCAACGGCGCCGGCGGTGAACAGCAGCCGCAGCTGGAGCCACCCGCGAACGAACGCTTCCGCTGGTACATCATCCACGCCTATTCCGGCTTCGAGCGCAAGGTCCGCGAATCCATCGAGACCCGCGTCCAGGCCTTCGGCCTGCAGAACCGCATCGGCCGCGTGATGATCCCCACCGAAGCCGTCACCGAGATCACCAACGGCAAAAAGCGCACCGTGGAGCGCGTCTTCCTCCCCGGCTACGTCCTCGTCGAAATGGATCTCGACAACGACCTCTGGCACGTCATCAAGAACACGCCGCGCGTCACTGGCTTCCTCGGCACCGGCGACAAGCCCGTCGCCCTCACCGAAGCGGAAGTCAGCTCGATCCTCTTCCGCAGCGACACGTCGAAGGAAAAGCCGCGCCTCAAAGTCAAGTTCCAGAAGAACGAGTCGGTGCGCATCACCGAAGGCCCCTTCGCCAACTTCAACGGCGTCGTCGACGATGTCAACGAAGACCGCGAAACCCTCAAAGTGATGGTCACCATCTTCGGCCGCTCCACACCCGTCGAGCTCGACTTCGGCAAGGTAGAAAAAATCGCGTAAGAGCAGCCGCTGGCTTCTGGCTGTTCGCTATCAGCTCCGGTCGTTCGAAAACTGAATTCGATGTCAAAAAAATTCGGCTAGCAGCGAAAGGCTAAAAGCTAGCAGCTAAAGGGAACCGCAATGCCTCCGACAAAAAAGATCGCCACCCAGGTCAAGCTCCAGATCGAAGCCGCCAAGGCCACCCCGGCGCCGCCCGTCGGCCCCGCCCTCGGCCAGGCCCAGGTCAACATCATGGAGTTCTGCAAGCAGTTCAACGCCCGCACCCAGAATAAGGAGATGGCCGGCCTCATCATCCCCGTCGTCATCACCGTCTATTCCGACCGCACCTTCACCTTCATCACCAAGACGCCGCCCGCGTCCGTGCTGCTGAAGAAGGCCGCCAACCTCGCCAAAGGTTCCGGCACTCCCAACAAAGATAAGGTCGGCAAGGTCTCTGAAGCGCAGGTCCTCGAGATCGCGAAGCAGAAGATGCCCGACCTCAACGCCGCCTCCGTCGAAGCGGCCGTGAAGAGCATCAAAGGCACCGCCCGCTCCATGGGCATCGACGTCGTCGCGTAAATTCCGCACCGAAACAACAGAAGCCGAAGCAGCACGTCTCTTCATCCAGACCGTGCTCCTTCGGCTTTCCCTTCCCCACTCTGTCCTCGGCTGATCGGAACCAGCCGTTCAGATGATCCTCGTGTGCGCGGCACAGATTTCGGCGATGGATTCGGCAGCGTCCTCCGTGCAGCCCGTCTTCGGGTAAGCACACAGCAGCGAGAAGTTCTGGCTCTTGCAGATCTCATGCCAAAGGCGTTCGAGCCGAATTGTCGCCGCAATGTCGCCTCGCGCCCAAAGCAGCGCGACCATCTCACCGAATGCGCGAACGCGCCGTCCATTCTGTTGCGCCCGCGTAATCAATCCTGTCACGAACTCTGCAAACAGCCGATCGTCCGGCCACTGTTTCACCATGAACCGGGTGAGCGCTGTTTCAGCCCCCATGGCGATATATCTGCCCTCGACCATAGCCTGCGCGACGTCCACGCCGGTGCGATCCAACCGCTGTTCCAGCGCTTTCAGGTGGGGCACCGTTGCGATCACGATGGTACTCTCGCCTTCGCTCAATCCCCCGCCAATGAATCCTGCCAGCGTATCGAGAAAGACCGCATCGGTGTCGTAGAACTGCGCTATGTGCTCGGAGGGAGAAATCTCACCCCAAAAAATCGGGGATCCGTCTATCGGGAAATTAGCGTGACTAGCCATCGCGGTCCCCTCCCGGGGGACTTTCCTATCGCAGCCAATCTGAGGACGATGGGAGGCGTGCACGACGCCCTGGAGACAGACAATCCTGATTATAGCTGGATTCCGGCGGCAGGATTTGTTCCGCCTCCTTATCTGCGGCTCTGGTCCTGGCGTGTCGCCGTTCAGCCATGCGAGATGCAAAGCCCCCGGTGTGCTCCCACCCGATCACGTTGCCCTTCGCGCCTCGTACAATCCCGCCATGCTGCGCGCCGCTTCTCTCCTCGCTTCCGCTGCGCTCGCCATGTTGCCCAGCGCCCGCGCGCAGCAACCCGCTCAGCCCGTCCGGCTTTCCTTCCATCTCGAGGGCAACCTCATCCGCGTCCCCGTCACCCTCAATGGCCAAACACTCGACGCCGTCCTCGACAGCGGCACCGGCGGCATCGCCATCGACTACGCCTTCGCGCAGTCCCTCCACCTGGACATCGGCCCCTCCGTCGGCATCGTTCCCGGCGGCGGCAAGCCAGTGCCCATGTATCCCGTCATCCTCGACCACCTCGACTTCGGCCCCGAGCATCTCTCCTTCACGCCGGCCATCGCCATCGACCTCGGCCCATTCAGCGCCTCTGCCGGGTTCCCCGTGCGCCTGCTCCTCGGCCTCCCTGTCTTCCGCGCCCGCATCCTCCGCGTCGACTACGCCGCCCACACGCTCACGTTCCTGCCGTCCTCTCCCGCCTGCGCCGATCCCATCCCTTTCACCCTCTATGGCGGATCGCCGCTGATCGCTGCCACCGTGACCGGTGCGCCCGGCGCCGCGCCACAGATGCTCCACTTCATCGTCGATCTCGGCACGCGCCACTATGGAGCGATGCTCGGCGGATCGTTCATCGACAGTCCGGAAGGCAAATCCCTCCAGGCCGCGGGCCATCCCGCCCAGGTCGGCACCGGCACCGGCGGATCCGTCCAGGGCACGGTCTCCACGATCGCCAGCCTCACCATCGCCTCGCACGCCTTCCCGAACCTCACCGTCGCCCTCACCCACAATGTCGGTGTTCTCGAGAAAGGCCCCGCCGACGGAACCCTCGGCGTCCCCCTCTGGCAAAACGGCGCCGTCACCTTCGACTACGCCCGCAATACGGTGTGCTTTGACCTGCCAAAATGAGCCGTTTTTCTTGCTATCCTCCCCCTTTTCATGGATAATCAAAGACTGCGCCCTCCAGGCGCAGTGTCACATGCACCACGGCCGGCAGCCACACCGCCGCGCGGTGGGAGACGAGGGAAAATGGCCAGGCCAGGCAAGAGTATTGAGAAGGCGCGCGCCCAGGTGGAGAAGCGCCCTTACCCCCTGCAGGAAGCCGTTCCGCTTCTGCAGAAAATCAAGTACGCCAAGTTTGATGAGACCGTCGACCTGACCCTGCGTCTGGGCGTCGACCCGCGCCACGCCGACCAGATGGTCCGCGGCACCGTCGTTCTGCCCCACGGCCTCGGCAAAACCAAGAAAGTCGCCGTCATCACCTCCGGCGACAAGCAGCGCGAAGCCGAAGCCGCCGGCGCCGACATCGTAGGCGGCGACGAGCTCGTGGAAAAAATCCAAAAGGAATCCTGGACCGACTTCGACGCCCTCATCGCTACGCCCGACATGATGAAATCCGTCGGCCGTCTCGGCAAGGTGCTCGGCCCCCGCGGCCTCATGCCGAACCCGAAGACCGGCACCGTCACCAACGACGTCACCGCCGCCATCCGCGAAATCAAGGCTGGTAAGGTCGAGTTCCGCACCGACAAGACCGCCCTCGTGCACGTCCCGGTCGGCAAAATTTCCTTCCCGCCGCAGAAGCTGGTCGAGAACGCCATGACCGTCATCACCAGCGTCGTCAAGGCCAAGCCCTCGGCGGCCAAGGGCAAGTACATCAAGGGCATCACCATCAGCTCCACCATGGGTCCCGGCATCGCGCTCGATAACGCGGTCGCCGAATCCGCCGCCAAGGCGTAACGACAGTTTTTAGCCGCTAGCTTCTAGCCGCTAGCCGCTTAGATTTTGAGCGCCAGCCCAGCTTGGGCAAACAAACAGATTCAGCTAGCAGCTAGAGGCTGGCAGCTAGAGGCTTACATGGCACTGAGCAGACAAAAAAAGGCGGAAAAGGTCGGCGAGCTCGCCAAAGAACTCGAGCACTCGACCAGCGCCATCATCGGCACGTTCACCAAACTCACCGTCTCCCAGGATTTCGAGCTGCGTAAGACTGTCCGCGCCGCCGGCGGCCGCTACCGCGTCCTCAAAAACAAGCTCGCGGGCCGCGCCGCGCAGGGCACCAAAATCGAAGCCGCCCTGCAAAACCTGAAGGGCGTCTCCTCGGTTGCCTACACCAGCGGCGACCCCGTCGCGCTCGCCAAGGCGCTGTCCACCTGGGTCGAGGAGAACGCGCAGTTCACCTTCAAGCTCGGCATCGTCGACGGCAAGGTCATCAACATTGACGAGATCAAGGCTCTGGCCACCATGCCAGGCAAGGAAGAGATCTTCTCGAAGCTCCTCTACCTCATCAACGCCCCCGCGCAGCGCCTGGCCACGGTCATCGCCGCCACGGGACGCGATCTCGCCATCGTCATTAACCAGGGCGTCAAGGAAGAAAAGTTTTCGGCTCAGGATTCTGCCTGATCCGGATTTGGGTGAATCGCGGAGCGAGCGCTGGGAAGGCGCGAGCAAAGCGAGAGGGATTTGACGAGCGCCAAGGGCGCGAAGTCAAACCCTGGAGTCAGTAAAGCAAAAGTTTGCCGGCGGAGAAGCCGCCGCAAGTGAAGGAATTTGTTTTTGCTGCCATCACCCGGTTCGGGTCGGCAGCAGCTTGAGCTAAAGGCTAATGGCGAAAAGCTGGTAGCCGGCAGCGAACAGCTAAAAGCTAGCAGCTGTTCTTCCCCTCAAGGGGTGCTCGGTCTGGGGCACATCGGAAACCTTGAGGTCGCGGAACAGCAACCGGCGGGTGCAAACCCTCCGGCGGGTACAAAAAATTCAGCTCTATCTGGAGAACACCATGGCGGATTTGCAGCAGTTGGAAGATCAGATTGTCGGGCTTAGCCTTCTGGACGCGGCGGCCCTCGTGAAAAAGCTCGAAGAGCGCCTCGGCGTTTCCGCCGCAGCCGCGGCACCGGTCATGGTGGCTGGCGGAGCGGCTGCTGGCGCAGCTGCCCCCGCGGCCGTCGAGCAGACCGAGTTCACCGTCATCCTCAAGGATGCCGGCGCGAACAAGATCAACACCATCAAGGCTGTGCGCGAAGTCACCTCCCTCGGCCTCAAGGAAGCCAAGGACCTCGTCGATGGCGCTCCCAAGCCTTTGAAGGAGAACATCAGCAAGGAAGACGCCGAGGCTATCAAAAAGAAGTTTGATGGCGTCGCAACCATCGAAGTGAAGTAGTTTTCCGGAATCCGGCAAGCAACTTGCATGCCAAAGCGGAACGCGCTATCATTGGGTTTGTGCGTTCCGCTCGGCGTCACTTAGGGTTGCCGGTTTCGGAGCGCTTCCTTGTCTTCCTGATCACGCGAAATTCGTAAACTGCGCCCGCAAGGCATAGGGGCCAGGAATCTTCGCGTGCGCGAGTTCAGGAAGCAGTCACTTTTCCCGGCCACGATGCCGGCGTAGTCACAGGCCAGGCGGCGGACCTGTTACTACGATGCGAAATTGCAGTCAGGCGGCGCGGATTCAGGTTGGGCAGCAGCGGGATTCGGACATTCTGTCACAGTACAGTGCACAATTCGGTTGTGGCGCTCGCGGGACTTCTTGTCTCCACGGGCGTTTTGTCCTTTTTCCAACGCTTCTTCTTCCTTTTCGCTTCCGCTCCTTCGCCCCGTAAACGATCCCGCCCCGCCTGCTGAGAACTTTCTCGGCAGCGGCAGGCGAACCGGCTCCTTCGCGGCCAAAATCCCCGCGAATTCGCCTGGGTAAAGCGGAAGCGTAACTCTGTTGCGCCTTTCCGCGCAAGGCAAAAACGGCGCTGCACCTTGTTTTTTGTGCGGCCCGAATCCAAGCGGATCACCTCTCCCGAACGAGGCGGGACGGTTTTCCGCGGCACCACCCACGCAACGAGAGCGCCGCACGACCCGGACGGCTGCTCTTCTCACCTCGCGCCAACGGGTCTGAGGAGTCATGAATGCCTAACGAGAACCGCGCCGTCCGCAGCCGTCTCGATTTTTCCAAGATCCCTACAGCGATTCGCATTCCGAACCTGATCGAAGTCCAGCGCCGCTCCTACGAGCGCTTCCTCCAGATGGACAAGCTGCCGTCCGAGCGCGACGACTCCGGACTGCAGTCCGTCTTTACCTCCGTCTTCCCCATCACCGACTTTCGGAATATATCGCAGCTCGACTTTGTGGATTTTTCCATCGGCAACTGGGAGTGCAAGTGCGGACACCTCAAGGGTCTCCATCACCTGCGCACCACCTGCGTCAATTGCGGCGCCATGGTCATTACCGACCCGTTCCATCCCGGCGATGTCCTCTGCCAGAAGTGCGGCACCTACAACAAGAACACTCCTGATTTCTGCAACAAGTGCGGCGACCCCGTCGGCCTCCAGCTCAAGTACGACCAGGCGGAATGCGAAGAGCGCGGCATGACCTACTCCGCTCCGCTCAAGGTCACCGTCCGTCTCACCATCTACGACAAGGATCCCGAGACCGGCGCGAAGTCCATCCGCGACATCAAGGAGCAGGAAGTCTTCTTCGGCGACATCCCGCTCATGACGCAGAACGGCACGTTCATCGTCAATGGCACCGAGCGCGTCATCGTCTCGCAGTTGCACCGCTCGCCCGGCGTCTTCTTTGAGACGGCGAACAACCGCACCTACTTCCTCGGCAAGATCATCCCCTACCGCGGCTCCTGGGTCGAGTTCGAGTACGACCAGAAGAACACCCTCTACGTCCGCATCGATCGCAAGCGCAAGTTCCTCGGCACCATCTTCCTGCGCGCGCTCGGCCTCAAGAGTGACGGCGAGATCCTTCGCACCTTCTACATCGTCGACAAGATCAGGATCAAAGACGGCCGCCTCTTCTGGGCTCTCGACGACAACGCCGAGAAGACCACGCACCTGCTCGGCGCCAAGCCCGCGCACGCCATCGTCGCCAAAGGCGAAGAGATCGCGCACTCCGGCCGCAAGATCACGCCCTCCATCCTTAAAGCTCTCCGCGCCGCCAAAGTCGCCGAAGTGGAAGTGGAGCAGGCTGAGATCGACGGAGCCATGTCCGCTGCCGACGTCGTCGACACCAGCACCGGCGAAGTCCTCATGGAAGCCAATCAGGAGATCACCGCCGAGAAGCTCCACAAGATGATCGAGGCCGGCATTACCTCAGTCGATCTCTTCTTCCCCGAGCGCGACGACGTGGGCAACGTCATCACCAACACCCTGCGCCGCGACTCCGTCCGCAAGCCCGAAGAAGCCCTCATCGAGATCTACCGCAAGCTGCGTCCCGGCGATCCGCCCACCCTCGACACCGCCACCGCCCTCTTCGAAGGCATGTTCTTCGATCCCCGCAAGTACGACTTCTCCCGCGTCGGCCGTCTCAAGTTCAACATCAAGCTCTACGAGAACCAGGACACCACCTCGCTCGACCATCGCACCCTTACCCCCGACGATTTCTACGCGACCATCCGCTACCTGCTGCGCCTCCGCCGCAACATCGGCATGGTTGACGACATCGATCACCTCGGCAACCGCCGCGTCCGCGCCGTCGGCGAGCTGATGGAGAACCAGTTCCGCATCGGCCTCGTCCGCATGGAACGCGCCATCAAGGAAAAAATGAGCGTGTATCAGGAAATGTCGACGGCCATGCCGCACGACCTGATCAACGCCAAGCCCGTCATGGCCGCCATCCGCGAGTTCTTCGGCTCCTCGCAGCTCTCGCAGTTCATGGATCAGACCAACCCGCTCTCCGAGATCACCCACAAGCGCCGCCTCTCCGCGCTCGGGCCGGGCGGTCTCTCGCGTGAGCGCGCCGGGTTCGAAGTCCGCGACGTGCACCCCACGCACTACGGCCGCATCTGCCCGATCGAGACCCCGGAAGGCCCGAACATCGGCCTCATCAGCTCTCTCTCCTGCTTCGCGCGCATCAATGAGTACGGCTTTATCGAGTCGCCCTACCGCAAGGTGCGCGACAGCCGCATGCTCGACTTCGTCCAGATCACCAACGCCGGCGAAAGCGGCATGCGTGTCGGCGATCACCTCGAAAAGGGCGAAGCCATCAAGCTGAACGAGAAGCTGAAGAAAGAAAAGCAGCGCCCCATCGAGTGGGAACCCTACTCCTTCTACCTCTCGGCCTGGGAAGAAGACCGGCACACCATCGCCCAGGCCAACGTTGAGCTCGATGCGAACGGCCACATCGTCGAAGAGCTGGTCAACGCCCGCCGCCAGGGCAACTTCGTCCTCGTCAATCGCGCCGAAGTCGACTATATCGACGTCAGCCCCAAGCAGCTCGTCTCCGTCGCCGCTTCGCTCGTGCCCTTCCTCGAGCACGACGACGCCAACCGCGCGCTCATGGGCGCCAACATGCAGCGCCAGTCCGTGCCCCTGCTCGTCTCTGAGGCCCCGCTCGTCGGCACCGGCATGGAAGGCGTCACCGCCCGCGACTCCGGCGCCGTCATCCTCGCCAAACGCAATGGCCTCGTCGACTCGGTCGACTCCGAGCGCATCATCGTCCGCGTCGAAG
This sequence comes from Acidobacteriaceae bacterium, assembly GCA_036521315.1. GTDB lineage: Bacteria > Acidobacteriota > Terriglobia > Terriglobales > Acidobacteriaceae > Palsa-343. The sequence goes on along the minus strand of DATDHZ010000098.1, from coordinate 53,093 downwards.
GCGAGCATCATCCCACGCAGCTCTCGCGTGAGGTCGGCTCCGACATCTACCAGCTCATCAAGTTCAAGCGCTCCAACCAGAACACCTGCATCAACCAGAAGCCGATCGTCCGTCAGGGCGACCGCGTCCTCAAAGGCCAGGTCATCGCCGACGGTCCCTGCACTGAGCAGGGCGAGCTCGGCCTCGGCCGCAACGTGCTCGTGGCCTTCATGCCGTGGCGCGGCTACAACTTCGAAGACGCCATCCTCATCTCCGAAAAGCTCGTGCGCGACGACTACTACACCTCCGTCCACATCGAAGAGTTCGAGATCGAAGCCCGCGACACCAAGCTCGGTCCCGAAGAGATCACCCGCGACATCCCCAACGTCAGCGAGCACGCGCTGCGCGATCTGGATGAAAGCGGCATCATTCGCATCGGCGCCAAAGTCCACCACAACGACATTCTGGTCGGCAAGGTCACGCCCAAGGGCGAAACCCAGCTCACGCCGGAAGAGAAACTCCTGCGCGCCATCTTCGGTGAAAAGGCCGGCGATGTCCGCGACGCTTCCCTCACCTGCCCTCCCGGCATCGAGGGCACTGTCGTCGACGTCCGCATCTTCTCCCGCAAGGGCCAGGAGAAGGACGAGCGCGCCCGTCAGATCGAAGCCGAGCAGATCGCTCAGCTCGAAAAGAACCTTTCCGACGAAATCCGCATTCTCACCGACGAGCGCCTCAAGCGTCTCGAAGGCATCCTCGGCGGCAAAGAGGTTCTCGCCGACCTGCACGACGAGCGCACCAACAAGCGTCTCCTCGGCAAGGGCGCCATCCTCGACCGCGACGCCATCGAGCGCATCTCCACCCGCAATCTCAAGCGCATCCGCTACAACGACAAGGATCCCCGCGTCAACGAGCAGATCGATGAGATCGAGGAGATGACCTCGCGCCAGATCGACGTCCTCCGCAAGATCACCAACGAGAAAATCGGCAAGCTGCAGAAAGGCGATGAGCTGGCCCCCGGCGTCATCAAGCTGGTCAAGTGCTACATCGCCATGAAGCGCAAGCTCTCCGTCGGCGATAAGATGGCCGGCCGTCACGGCAACAAGGGCGTCATCGCCCGCATCCTGCCCGAAGAGGATATGCCCTACCTGCCCAACGGAACGCCCGTCGAGATCGTTCTCAACCCTCTCGGCGTGCCTTCCCGTATGAACGTGGGCCAGATCCTCGAAACCCATCTTGGCTGGGCCGCTCATGAGCTCGGTCAGCAGGTTGCCGCCCTGGTCAAACAGCATCAGGATGCCGGCCAGCTCCGCAAGCTCGTTCGCGAGAAGTTCGCGAGCACCGCGCTTCTCCGTCAGCTTGAGGATCTCGACGACGCTCGGCTCCTCCGCGTCGGCGCCGGCATGCAAAAAGGCATCTGGTTCGGAACCGCTGTCTTCGATGGCGCCCGCGAGAGCGAAATCAAAGCGCTGCTCTCCGCCGCAGGCCTGCCCACTTCCGGCAAAACGGCCCTCTACGACGGCATGACCGGCGACGCGTTCGAGCAGCCGGCCACCGTGGGCTATATCTACATGCTCAAGCTCTCGCACCTGGTCGACGACAAAATTCACGCGCGCTCCATCGGCCCGTACTCGCTCATCACCCAGCAGCCGCTGGGCGGCAAAGCCCAGTTCGGCGGTCAGCGCTTCGGCGAAATGGAAGTCTGGGCTCTGGAAGCCTACGGCGCAGCTTACATCCTGCAGGAACTGCTCACGGCGAAGTCCGACGACGTCTTTGGCCGCACCCGGATCTACGAGGCCATCGTCAAGGGCGAGGCGGCGATCGAGCCCGGCGTGCCGGAATCGTTCAACGTCCTCATCCGCGAGCTGCAGTCGCTGTGCCTCGACGTGGAGTTGATTAAACAATCCGCTATCGGCGAGCCCTCCGACAACGGGAAGAAACAGCCCGTCGCCGCCCTCGCCGCCGACTGATTGACGAGCTTTTAGCTGTTAGCTCTTAGCCGCTAGCCGATGCGGCTGAGAGCTGCAGCAGGATCTGAGTCTTTTTTGAAGTTCACGCGCCGCGCAACATGCGGCGCCAAAACGGAACCCGATGAACCACGGCAATGGCTAGCCGCTAGTAGCTAGCGGCTAACAGCCAGCCTCGCCAAGGAGGAACACCTTGTACCGTTCCAGCCCGTTCGAAATGACCAGCCCGATCACCGACTTCGATGCGATCCGCATCTCTCTGGCCTCGCCCGAGAAGATTCGCTCGTGGTCGCATGGCGAAGTCACCAAGCCGGAAACCATCAACTACCGCACCTTCAAACCCGAGCGCGACGGCCTCTTCTGCGCTCGCATCTTCGGCCCCGTCACTGACTGGGAGTGCCTCTGCGGCAAGTACAAGCGCATGAAGCACCGCGGCGTCATCTGCGATAAGTGCGGCGTCGAAGTCACCGTCTCCAAGGTCCGCCGCGAGCGCCTCGGCCACATCGAGCTGGCTTCGCCCTGCTCCCACGTGTGGTTCTTCAAGGGCCTGCCCTCGCGCATCGGCCACCTCCTCGACATCTCGCTCCGCGACCTCGAATCCGTGCTCTACTTCGAGAGCTACGTCGTCGTCGATCCCGGCGACGCGCCCCTCCGCGAACGCGAGATCATCAAAGACGAGACCCGCTTCCGCGAGCTCGACCAGCAGTACCGCCCCACCGGCTTCAAAGGCATGATGGGCGCCGAGGCGATCAAGGAACTCCTCAAGCGCGTCAACATCGACGAGCTCTCCATCGAGCTCCGCGAGCGCATGAAGCAGGAAACCTCCCTGCAGAAGCGCCTCAAGTACGCCAAGCGCCTCAAGGTCGTCGAAGCCTTCCGCAAGTCCGGCAACAAGCCCCAGTGGATGATCCTCGACGTGATCCCCGTGATCCCGCCGGAACTCCGCCCCCTCGTGCCGCTCGATGGCGGCCGCTTCGCCACCTCCGATCTCAACGACCTCTATCGCCGCGTCATCAACCGCAACAACCGGTTGAAGAAGCTGATGGACCTCCACGCTCCTGAAGTCATCGTGCGCAATGAGAAACGCATGCTCCAGGAAGCCGTCGACGCCCTCTTCGACAACGGCCGCCGCGGCCGCGTCCTGCGCGGCGCCAACAACCGCCCGCTCAAATCCCTCTCCGACACCCTGAAGGGCAAACAGGGCCGCTTCCGCCAGAACCTCCTCGGCAAGCGCGTCGACTACTCCGGCCGCTCCGTCATCGTCGTCGGCCCCGAGCTCAAGCTCCACCAGTGCGGCCTTCCCAAAAAGATGGCCCTCGAGCTCTTCAAGCCCTTCATCTACCACCGCCTCGAGCAGACCGGCCACTGCACCACCATCAAGCAGGCCAAGGAAATGGTCGAGCTCCAGGAGCCCATCGTTTGGGACATCCTCGAAGAAGTCATCCGCGACCATCCGGTCCTGCTCAACCGTGCGCCCACCCTGCACCGCCTCGGCATCCAGGCCTTTGAGCCGGTCCTCGTCGAAGGCAAGGCCATCAAGATTCACCCCCTGGTCTGCACCGCCTTCAACGCCGACTTCGATGGCGACCAGATGGCCGTTCACATCCCGCTCTCGCCCGAAGCCCAGGTCGAAGCCAGCGTGCTGATGCTGTCCTCGCACAACATCCTCTCGCCGGCCTCCGGTCAGCCCATCACCGTCCCCACCCAGGACATGGTGCTCGGCCTCTATTACCTGACCAAGTCCAAGAAGGGCGCGAAGGGCGAAGGCCGCGTCTTTGCCAACATCGAAGAAGTCCTGATGGCTCTCGAAGCCCGCGAAGTCGAGACCCTCTCGCCCATCCGTCTGCGCTACTCCGGTCCTGTCCTCGACATGACCACCGCCTACGACGATCAGGACCTCACTCACACCGAGCCGGTGCAGTACGACCGCCAGTACATCACCACCACCGTCGGCCGCGCCATCCTCAACGATGCGCTCCCCGAGGAAATGCCCTACGTCAACGGCCTCCTCAAGAAGAAGGGCATCGGCCAGCTCGTCAACTACTGCTACCTCAACCATGGCCTCGAGCTCACCGTCCGCATGCTCGACCGCATCAAAGACCTCGGCTTCCACTACGCTACCCGCAGCGGCCTGTCCGTCGGCCTCGATGACATGGTCATCCCCGACTCGAAGTACACCACCGTGCGCGATGCGGAAAAACAGGCCATCGGCGTCCAGCAGCAGTACCTCGACGGCGCCATCACCAACGGCGAACGCAACAACAAGGTCATCCAGATCTGGTCGGCGGTCACCGAAAAAGTCGCCGACGAGATGTTCGACAACATGAAGCGCGCCGACAAAGAAGGCGCCATGAACCCCATCTACATCATGGCCGACTCCGGCGCTCGCGGATCCAAACAGCAGATCCGCCAGCTCTCCGGCATGCGCGGCCTCATGGCCAAGCCTTCCGGCGAAATCATCGAGACCCCCATCACGGCCAACTTCCGTGAAGGCCTCACCGTGCTCGAGTACTTCATCTCCACGCACGGCGCGCGCAAGGGCCTCGCCGATACCGCCCTCAAAACCGCCGACTCCGGTTACCTCACCCGCCGTCTCGTCGACGTCGCCCAGGACGTCATCGTCACCGAGAAGGACTGCGGCACCGTCGAAGGCATCTACGTTACCCCCATCGTGGAATCCGGCGAGATCATCGAGCCCCTCCGCGACCGCATCGTCGGCCGCGTCTCGCTCGAGAAGATCAAGGACTACGAAGGCAACGTGATCGTCGACATCAACCAGGAAGTCACCGAAGACCTCGCCTCGGCCATCCAGGCGGCGGGCATCGAGCGCGTCAAGATTCGTTCGGTCCTCACCTGCGAGTCCCGCCGCGGCGTCTGCGTCCTCTGCTACGGCCGCAACCTCGGCTCCGGCCGCATGGTTGAGCTCGGCGAAGCCGTCGGCGTCATCGCCGCCCAGTCCATCGGCGAGCCCGGCACGCAGCTCACCATGCGCACCTTCCACATCGGTGGAACGGCCTCGCGCGTCAACGAGCAGTCGCGCCTCGAAGCCAAGAACAACGGCTCCATCCGCTTCATCAACCTCGCCACCGTACGCTCCCGTCAGGGCGATCTCGTCGCGATGAACCGTTCCGGTTCCATCGCCGTCGTCGACGAGCGCGGCCGTGAGAAGGAGCGCTACCAGGTCGTCTACGGCGCGCACCTCAAGGTCGAAGAAGGCCAGCCCATCCAGCTCGGCGCCGTCATGGTCGAGTGGGATCCCTACACCTTCGCCATCCTCACGGAAATCGGCGGTACGGCTTCGTTCAAGGACCTCCAGGAGGGCATCACCCTCCACGAGGAAGTGGACGAGGTCACCGGTCTCTCGCGTCTCGTCGTCGGCGAATCCCCCGACGAGAAGCGCCAGCCCACCATCGTCATCAAGGGCAGCAAGGGCAACAAGCGTTACCTCATGCCCAGCCGCGCTCACCTCATGGTGCAGGACGGCGACGAAGTCTCCCCCGGCGATATCCTGGCCAAGATCCCGCGCGAAACCACGCGCACCAAGGACATCACCGGCGGTCTGCCTCGCGTCGTCGAGCTCTTCGAAGCCCGCAAGCCCCGCGAAACCGCCATCATCTCCGAAATCGATGGCGTCGTTCGCTTCGGCGAGGTCTCCAAAGGCCAGCGCCGCATCTACGTCACCGCCGACAACGGCGAGGAGAAGGAATACTCCGTCCCGCGCGGCGTCCACATCAACGTCCAGGAAGGCGAGCGCGTCCGCGCCGGCGAGCCGCTCATGGACGGGCCGCTCAACCCCCACGACATTCTCGCCGTCCTCGGCGAGAAGGAGCTGCAGGCTTACCTGGTCAACGAAATCCAGGAAGTCTACCGCCTCCAGGGCGTGGCCATCAGCGACAAGCACATCGAAACCATCGTCCGGCAGATGCTCCGCTGGGTGAAGATCGAGGAAGTCGGCGACTCCACCTTCCTGCTCGAGCAGCAGGTCGATAAGTTCCGCTTCCGCGAAGAGAAAGACCGCGTGATCGCCAACGGTGGACGTCCGGCAGTCGGACGCCCCCTGCTCCTCGGCATCACCAAGGCCTCGCTCTCCACCGAATCCTTCATCTCCGCGGCGTCCTTCCAGGAGACCACGCGCGTCCTCACCGAAGCCAGCATCAACGGCGCGGTCGACAACCTGCGCGGCCTCAAGGAAAACGTCATTGTCGGTCGCCTCATTCCCGCCGGAACCGGCATGGAATACTACCGCAACGTCCAGCTCTCTCCGGAACTGGAAGAAGCGGCAGCCAAAATCCAGCAGGAAGTCCAGACCGCCTGGGAAGAAGCCGAACGCGAGCTCGAACAGATGCGCCAGGAAGGCGAAGCCGAAGAAATGGCCGCCAGCGAGTAGCACTGGCCCTCTGCACAACATCGGGTGCCCCATCCTGATCCGCCCCCAGTTGGCGGATAGGGTGGGCTCACCCAATCAGAAAGACAAAGCCCGGCGAAAGCCGGGCGTTCCTGTTTTTGCCTGTCATCCTGAACGAAGCGAAGGATCTGCGTTTGTTTTTCAGCGCGTGCCCCATCGGAACCTGGGTGCCCCATCCTTGTCCGCCCTCTGTTGGCGGACAGGGTGGGAACCCGCAAGCGTGAAAAGCAAATCAGCGTCCCCCGAGTCACCCTCCTAACCGCCATCCGCCACGGCCGCGAAGCGGGCTGCTGAACTGCGCACTCGGCACGCCGATGCGCGCGCCAGGTTCATCATGCTGTCCCCTGAACTACCGCGCAATCCCCGCTCTTCCCCGCTCAAACTTCAAATCAATCACCCGCCCCGTGGTCAGCAAAAACCCATCCACCTTCCCGCTGGCATCGCGAGTAAACCGAATCTTCCCCACATCCGCGGCAAAGAAATCCCGCGTCACCGGGCGCAGCGGATCGGGATCGTTCTTCAGCCGCATCAGCACCAGCCCGTCATGCTCGTGCTCCGGCCCCGCCCCCGACACATGCAGATGCCCAAACTGAATCGTGTACAGCGGATCGATCTCCCGGCTGCTGTAAGTCCCCGCATATTCCCCAAGCTCCGCCGCCGTCGGCGCAAACGCCGGAGCCGCCGCAAAGGTCTCCACCTTCCCATCGTCATGCTGGATCGATAATTGCACCGGCGCTCCCGCCCGGCCCGGCAAAAACGTAATCTCGTCACTCGCAATCGCCAGCCGAAACCGGTTCTCGCTGATCGCCTGCACCGGATACGTTTCCTCATCCCCCGCGTTCCCCGTCTGCAATCCGCCGTCCTTCACTACAAACCGCACCACATCGGTCGGATCCTTCACGTTGACGTACACCCCCGCCTTCGCCTGCCTCTGCGCCGGTGTCAGCCTGATCCCCGGCGCGTCGTCTGCATGCGCCGCAGCCGGCTGCATCAGCGCCCCGAGATAAACATCTGCGACCTCCCGCGCCAATCCTCCAGGATCGCCCGCACTGAGGTTGCACAGGCACGCCACGCTGAAATGCTGATCCGGAAAGCGGATCATGTCCGACCGGTACCCCGCATCCGCGCCGCCGTGGTCCACCACGTTCAGCCCCCGATAGGTCCCGTGCTCCAGCCCAGCGGCATAGTCAATCTGCGTTCCGTCGTTCAGCTTTCCCCGCTCCAGCAACTGCTCCACCAGTCCCTGCCCGCCCACTCGCGGCGTATAAAAGTTCTCATCCCACAGCGCCAGATCCTCCACCGTTGTCAGCAGACTCGTCGCGCCTACCGTGTCATAGTTCGTCACGCTCAGCCGAAACGTGCCGCCGGCAGGCTCGTACCCGTACGCCATGTTCTTCACAATCTCGTCGAAGTCGTCGCGAAAGTGCGTGCTCTTCATCCCCAGCGGCCCGAAAATCCGCTCCGTCGTAAAGTGGCGAAACGTCTCGCCGCTCACCCGCGCCACAATCTGCGGCAGCAGCGTGTACCCGTATTGCTGTAGAGGAATCGCGTGTTCGGCGGAAAATTCAGCGCTCGCTGGTGCGACACCACGTACAGCACGTCTCCGTCCGTGATGCGATCTTCTGACAACCGCCACCCGGACAGCACGAGCAGGTCCCACTGATCGCGCAACCCGCTGGTGTGGTGTAGCAGCTCGCGAATCGTCACCGGCGTCCCGAAGTCCGGCAGCTCGGGAATGTACTTCCGCACCGGATCGTCCAGCGACAGCTTCCCCTCCTGCGCCAGGAGCAGAATCGACGCCGCCGTGAACTGCTTCGACATCGACGCCACATGAAACACGGTCGCCGGCGTGATCGGCACGTTGTGGTCGAGGTCGGCCATCCCATACCCGCGCTCGTAGAGGATCCGGTGGTCGCGCATGACCGACAGCGCGCACCCCGGCGACACCGTCGTGTCCATCTTTGCGAACAGCGCGTCGACTTTTGCTTCAGCCTTTTCAGCAGGCCCCGACTGCGCAGCGCAGGTCGCACCCAGCAGACAAACCACCGCACACATCGCAACCTGGTAGGTCATCGTCCCAGCCTCGCAGCCAACATGATGAAGAGGATCTGGGTGCCCCATCCTTGTCCGCCCGCACTTGGCGGACAGGGTGGGAACCCAGTCCCCGGCTGTCCCATCCTACCGGGTGTGGGTAGGGTAGGTCTGTGGGCGCCCCGCCCCCGGCCTGAGCTTGTCGAAGGCTCTGCGCGACTTTCGCAGACGGGTGATTCACCAGTGCGAAGCACGTTCGCCTGGACGGCCAGTCCCGCCTGGACGGCCAGTCCCGCCTGGACGGCCAGTCGCGGCCAGTCCCTTCACCACCTCATACACAATCACCGTCGCCCACGTCACCGCCACCCACACCACCACTTCTTCCACCGGAAGCCCCGCCCACGCGCCGATGAACACTCCCACCATCGCCCCGTGCTGGAAGCCCCACCACCCATACGGCACCGCCAGCGTCGCCTCCCAAATCACGCTGATCAGCACCACCAGAAACATCGTCACGCTGAGCGCACGCCAGTTGATCCGCCGCCGCGCCGCCGGAAACAGCATCGAAGACGGCACCAGCGCTCCCGCCACCAAAAACACGAAGTACCCTGGAAACCCCGCTGGTTCCGGCGACAGCACCTTCTTGTACGCAATGACCAGCGCGATCAGCGCCGCTCCCGCCACCGCCGACGCCGGATGAAACCCCAGCAGCCGCCCCGGCCCGTGCCCGGCCCCGCGCTCCGCCTGCGCATCCACTGTCACGCTGTACGCCGCCAGCCAGTACTCCGCGAGCCACAGATACAGCAGCAGCACCGCCAAAAATCCAGTGAAGTAAAACACGTACTCCTCCACCGGCACAGGACCACCGAGCGCTGGCGCGCCGATCCCCAGCGTCGCACCCCGATTCGGGTACACAAAGAATCGGTGCGCGAAGAAGAAGTCCAGCGCACAACCCAGCGGCGTCAGAATCCCAATCGTCCACCAAAACGCGCGCTTCGGAACCTCGATCCCCTCGCTCGGCAGCAGCCATCCCGCAATCGCCGCAATCGGCACAACAAACAGCAGCAAGCTCCACGTGTACCCATCCGGCGTCGGATTCTCGCTCGCCACCTGCAGCACGCCCGGCGCGCGCACCGTATGCAGCGTCATTCCCGCCGGCACCGCGACCATCGCCAGCATGGCCAGCACAATCCACGGGCTCACGCGCGCACTGGGGCTTTTCGCAGGCATCCGGCTCGCTCCGAAAGTTGCCCGCATTCTACTCCCGCCGCATTTCCGATCGTCACGGCAACTCGATGCGCCCGGGTGCCCCATCCTTGTCCGCCCGCATTTGGGCGGATCGGGTGGGGTCCCCTATCTCCCTCTAACCCCTCCGTGCTATTTCCCCCGCCGACACGCCAGTTATAATCCCATCACTACCCCAGTACCACAAACTTCATCCGGACGAACCTGCTGGTTATGCGCCCCCAACGTCTCTGGAGCCAGGCCCTCGCTCTTTGCCACGCGTTTTTCCCCGAGCGCCTTCGTCCGGCCGCCTCGCGCCACGACGGCTCCCGGTTCTTCGCCGCCGCCGAAGCCACCCTCGACGACTTCTATATCTTCGACGGTCTCCGTGACGCCTCCGGCTCCATCACCGATTTCACCTTTGCCTACATCAATCCCAACGCCGAGCGCCGGCTCAGCGTGCCGCGCGAATCCCTCTACGGCAAGGTCCTCACCGAAGTCCGCCCCTTCATGATCCGCTCCGGCCTCATCCACCACTACCTCGACGTAGCCCGAACCGGCATCCCCTACTGCTGCGAGGTCTTCATCGACGACGAAATGATCCAGGGCACCTGGCTCAACATCCAGGTTGTGCGCGTCGGCTCCAGCCTCGCCGTCACCAGCCGCGACGTCACCGAGCACCGCCGCCGCTCCGACCACGTCAACTATCTCGCCCATCACGACCACCTCACCGGCCTCGCCAACCGCGCCCTGCTCCATGAGCGCCTCCGCCAGGCCATCCTGAACGCGCAAAGTTGCGGCCAGAAAGTCGCCGTGCTCCTCATCGACATCGATTACTTCAAGCAGATCAACGACTCGCTCGGCCACGCCGAGGGCGACCTCCTCCTTGCCGCCATCGGCCAGCGCCTGCTCTCCTCGGTGCGCGAGTCCGACACGGTCGCGCGCATGGGCGGCGACGAGTTCGTCATCGTGATGCCAGAATTCCGCACCCGCGAAGACGTGGAACGCTGCGGCCGCCAGATCATGCGCGATGCCTCGCAGCCCATCTCCATCAACAGCCGCTCTATCCGCCTCACACTCAGCGTCGGCGTCGCGCTCTTCCCCGACGATGGCCACACCGCCGACCAGCTCCTGCGCAGCGCAGACGACGCCATGTATTCCGTCAAAGAAACCGGCCGCAACAGCGTCAGCTTCCACCACAGCGAACCTCTCGCCGAAACCATAACCTGACGCCCGCTCCCTCAGGAGCATTCAGCCAGAAGCACCAACGAACAGCTCGCAAATGCAGCGCAACGTTCCGTACGCAAAGCAAAGAAATGTGTCTGCGGAGCAAAAGAAACCAGACCTGCATCACGCTCATGCGTTTTGGGGGACCGGCGCTACTGCACCACCGGCGTCCACTTCGCCGATGGGCTCGCGCTGCCGGCGCTGTCACTGCCCGGCCATCGCCGCGATTCCTATTCCTGGATGACCTGCTCTGAGGTGCTGGAGAAATTGATCCCCGTTGAGGGCAGAAATGGCTGCAGGAAATTGAAGGTGTACGTCACCGTGACCTGCACCAGACATCCATCGCCGTTCGCGGTCGAGCAGGACTTTCCTCCGGGCGTCGTTCCGGCCCACGTCGTTGTCGCCAAAACGCTGGAGGAGGTCACTCCGGGAGGCGCCAGGCTCTGCAGATAGCTTTGCACGTTGGCCGCGGTTGCCGTGCACGCCACCGTCGTCGTCGACGCACACGAGGTCCACGTCCATCGCGCCCCTCGGACGATGGCATAGCGTGTGCCCGATTGTGCCGCCCAGGAAACGAAATGCCAGGTGGCAAACGCCTCCGCCCACCCTCGCTCCATCATCGCGCTGCATCCCCTCCTGACGAAACCGTGCTGCCGCCGCTCCAAAACGCCGAGCCCCCGCCCACTCTATAACTCCACCGCTTCCCCTCCCCACTCCGCCGGATCCACATCCGCCACCGTCTGCGAGAAGGTCCACGCGTAACCTGCAATATCCTCCGCGCTATACTGCCGCTCGCCATATGGATGCGTGACCGGCTCCTGCGTGATCCGTGCGCCGTGCTCCCGCGCCCGCCGGCAGTGCGCCTCCGCATCGTCCACGCGAACGGTCACCGATTGTCCTCGCCCCGGTGTTGCGCCTTCATCGCCCGGCCGCTGCTCGCGCAGCGTCACGCCTCCGCCTCCCGGCACAGTCATCTGCACCCGATGATCGCCGATCCCCGCAATCGCACCCTGAACCCAAACGCCGCCGCCAGCCATGCTGCCGCCTCATGCACATCGGAATACGCCAGCACCGGAATCACCGTCGACTCCTGAATCGATCGATTCTTCAGCATCCACCCTCCTCATCACCAGCCGCGCTCTGTCCGCGCCTGCGCGCAATCCCCCGAAACGCCGATCGCGGAACGCCGACCCCAGCTGCGTGTCAAGTCCCCTGGCCCAAAACCAAAGTAACAAGTCATTATAACAAGCCACTTACACACCACTAACTCCAAAGAAAGTTGGCGTGGTTTGGCTTCCAGTCTGGTATTCTGAACTTATAGAGTAAAAAAACAAAAGCCTGGCGCGAGCCAGGCTTTTCCTTTGCCTCGGAGATCGCTGATGACCCCGAATTGCGCCTTCCTTCTCGACAACGGACAGCCCTGCCGCTGTCCCGCCCTCTCCGGCGACTTGTTCTGCCGCCACCACACTCCCGAAGCACGCGCCCGCCGGCTCCAGCCTTCGCCCGCGTCCAGCCGGCGTCCGCAGACACCGGCCGAATCGCCCCATCTCGATGCTCCCCCGCCCCCGGCCGAGATGAGCGCCTACTGGCGCATCCTCCACCGGCACATTCGCCTCGGCGATGCTGAATCCCTCGACGATACACAGACCATGATCCTCAACGCTCTCGCCGGCCACGCCATCTCCCACCGTTCCGCCGGCCGCCTGCTGGCTCTCATCGCCGATCGCCACGCGCAGTTGCAGCGTGACGCGCTCGAGGCCCAAAGGTACGCCTTACACGCCCAACTACAGGCTTCAAACTTCCTGCAACCGGACCTGGAGCCTTCCAATAAGTGCTCTGTTTCCATTCCCTGCTCTCAAATGGCCTCGGCCGAGGGCTCCAAAAGTTACTCTGTTTCCCGGCAGATACACCCATGCGGCTCCAAATCAAATCTGCAGCTACCAGCAAGCAAAGTACTTTGCGATTGCTTACTAAAAAGCAAAAAAAAAATGCGGGAGACCCGGCGGATGCCCCATGCAAACCAGCTTTTGGCTTGAGCGGGCTTCCAGAAACTTGGCGTCCGGCTGGACGGCCAGTTCCGAACCCGTTGGCTCCCTCTCTACTGCGGAACCGCCGGCGTCTTCCCCGCCTGTGCGAGCAACTGCTGGTACTCCGCATTCGGAATCGTCACCACCCACCCGCGATCGTTGCGCACCGCGCCCATCACCGTCGTGCTCCACTTCTCGATCACGTAGATGCGCGTGTTCGTGCCGGCCTTCCGGTAGCAGTCCGAGCTCAGCGCCTCCGGCGGCAATCCCGAACCCGGCGGCGACAGATCGAACGTCTGCTCCGCGTGCAGCGACGGTATCTGCTCGTTGGCCTCGGCAGTCTTCTGCCGGATCTTGTCCAGGTCCCAGGCGTTCACGTTCTCGATCGCCATCGCGAACCGGCCGTGCACGAACACGTACTGCGTCCGCCCGTGCCGCACCGTGCTGAACGCGCCCGGGTCCCATGTGCCGGGATCGAATGTCTGCGCCTGCGCCACCGCGTGGTTCGCCGGCAGCCCGATCCCGACCCACAGAATCGTCGCCAGTCCCGGAGGTCCGCTTTGTCCGTCATCGTCGCTGAACGTCGCTGTCACCTTGTCGCGCCGCTTCGCAACCTCCGCCGCCGATGCGCCCCACGCCGTGCCGTCATATCCCTTCGCGTCGTCCTGCGTCGCCCCAAAACCCCCGTCGGCGGCTGCCGCAGTCACGCTGGGTCCGGAAACCGGCGGTGGCGCAGCTGTTCTGGGTGCGGAAAGCGGCTGCGGCGCTGGGCTCACCTCGGCTGCCGCAATCGCCGGCTCGCTCCGCGCACTCCCATGGTTTCCGCTCCGCACGATCACCACTGCCGCAAGGATCACGGCAATGATCAGCCCACCCGCCACCAGGGCGAGCCGCCGCGCTTCCAGGCCGGTCGCGGTCTCCGGCAGATCCGTCGTTCGACCTTCTGGATCCATTCGGTTGTCCTCGAGGCCCTCAGTATAGCCGCCGCTCGATGCGACACAATCCCACTTCCGCCCATTCTATCCCGCGCCCGTCGCCGAGAGCGCTCACGAAAAGCGAAGGGGGCGAAGTCCCTTGCGGGATTTCGCCCCCTTCTGTCCGAACTTTTCGAAGAACTGGCTTCGGCTGCCCGAGCCCAGCTTCCCGATTCCGCCGTCGCCCGAGGCCTGAGAGCTTGCGCTCCCGCTCCCCGCGCGCGTTCCGTAACCGTTCCCCTGTGCGAACCTTACGCGCCTATGAGATTTCCGGTTGCCCGGATCTCTCTGGGATTCCCCGGTCGCCCGGTTCCTCCCTGGAAGCCTCCGGTCGCCCGGCGCTTCCGCGAAACTCCAGTTGCCCGGAGTCCCTTGAATTCGTTTTCCGACTTCCTGACGACCCCGGTCGCCCGGCGCCGCCTTGAATTCGTCGATGCTCCTGCAGCGCCGGTTACCCGATGCTGCCTGAACCTCGCTTCCGGTTCTGCGGGAATCCCGGTTGCCCGGGACACCTGAGACCCGTCCGATGCTTCCAAAGCTCCGGTTACCCAGCGCCCCTTCCGCGTCGACCCGATTCCCGGAAACCTCGGTCACCCGCTGCTTCCGCGTCTCGGTCCCGATCCTCGCTGAACTCCGGTTGCCCGGCGTTCTTTAAGTCTCGGTTCGAATTCCTTCAGGCTTCGTTCTGTTCTCTTCTCGTGGAAGATTGCTCTTCCGTTGCAAAGAATCATGTCACAGAATCACTCGTCCGCAACACCTAAATTTGTGTGCAAAACTCGTCCTTTTTGTGCAAATTACGATGATTCGAAAGCCGCAATTCTTGCACCAGAATCAGTGCCGATTCGCCGCCCCGCGCCTACTGTTTCGTGTCCAGCGGGTGCTGCGCCTCCTCATAAAACTCGTTCTGCAGCTGCAGGCTCTCATCGTCTGCCTTCACCGCGCGAATCGCCGTCACCAGATCGCTCACCCACGCCTTCATGTCGTACTCGCCCAGCGCCAAATTCGCTTTGCTCCCGTCGCCGGAGTAGTGATTCGGGAATCGCGCGTACCACCAGATGCCTTCGTACACATCGCTCGGCAAATGAACCCGCGCCTGATCCGCGCCCGACTCCTGGTTCGCGCGATCCATGTGCACCAGATCCGGCCGCGACACCAGCGTGTGGCTCGTCTCCGATTCCCCCGCATGCATGTCATTCGTCGTCGCCTGCTTCGGACGCCCCGCCCCGCTGCGGTTATCCCACCAGTACACGTACACCACGTAATCGTGCTTCTGCTGCAGCTCCGTCTGCGCAAAGTAAGGCAGCAGCGACAGGTTCCCGCCGTGCCCGTTCACGATCAGAATCTTCCTGCACCCGTTGCGCGCCATCTCATCGGTGGTTTCCTGCAACAGATCCAGCTGCATGCTCCTGCTGTACGCAATCGTTCCCGGCTGATGCCGCGCTTCGTCGATCTGCCCGAAGTAGTATGCGGGAAACACCACCGCGTATTCCTCCGCCGCCGCATGCAGCGCCACCCACCGCGCGTTGATCAAATCCGTCCCGATCGGCATATGCGGCCCATGCTTCTCCAGGATCCCGAACGGCAGCAAACACACGCCGCCCGACTCATGGATCCCCTGCACAAAATCCGCTGCCGTCAGTTCCTCCCATTGCGTCGAGAGCTTCTGCGACTCCTGGCCGCGGACTCCCGCTCCCGCCGCCAGCAACAACGCCACGCCCAACACGCCCGCTCTTCTCAATCTGTGCATCGAAGCCTCCACAACAGCAGCACCCTTATAGCAGAACCCAGGTCCGCTGCTGATCTTCGCGGCTTACGACGATTCTGTCGAGTCCTGCGTCCCCTGTTTCGCTGGTTCAGCGTGATCGCTCTTGCCCCATCCCCCGCCGCCCGGCGTCTCAATCCGCAGAACATCCCCTGCCCGCAGATGGAGGCTGCACTTCCCCGGCAATTCTGTTCCCTCCGTGCCGCCTCCCTCGAAGAGCACAGCTCGCCCCGCAGCGCCTTCCCCGCCGCCCCGCAATCCCCACGGCCGATGTTTTCTTCGTTCGGCCAGCAGCGTCACCTGCGCGGGCGACAGCAATTCAATCTCGCGCACCAGGCCATCGCCGCCGCGATACCGTCCATCTCCGCCCGAACCATCGCGGTACCCATAGCGCCGCACGCGCAACGGATACGCATATTCCAGCGCCTCCACCGGTGTATTCAGCGAGTTCGTCATGTGCGTATGCACGCCCGAAATGCCGTCGAGCCCGAGCCGCGCTCCCATTCCTCCAGCTGTCGTCTCGTAATAGGTGAACGGTTCGCCGTTCCGAGGATCGGTCCCGCCAATCGTCAGGTTCGTCATCGTCCCGGCGCTCGCCGCCGGCACCCTCCCGGGAATCGCCTGCGCCAGAGCCCGCAGCAACACATCGACGATGCGCTGCGACGTCTCCACATTGCCGCCCGCTACCGGCGCTGGAGGCCGCGCATCCACAATGCTGCCGGGCTCTGTCTTCAGCGTCAGCGGCCGCAGGATCCCCGCCGTCGCCGGAGCATCTCGCCCGAGCAGGCACCGCAAGATATAGAAGCACGCCGACAAGGTGATCGCCCGCACCGCATTCACGCTCCCCGCAACCTGCGCCGAGGATCCCGCGAAATCGACTTCGACCGTCTCCGCACCAGGATCGATGCTGATCTGGGCACAGATCCGGATCGGCTCGCTGCCGATCCCGTCATCGTCCAGCCAGTCTTCCGCCGTGAATGTTCCTGCCGGCATTCGCCGCAGCTCGGCCCGCACCAAACGCTCCGAGTAGTCCAGCAGTTCCCGGCACAGGTCGCGCAGCCCGTCCTCCCCATACTTCGCAACCAGATCGAGCATGCGCTGCTCGCCCACGCGGCACGCCCCGATCTGCGCCGCCAAATCCCCTTCGCGCTCCTGCGGCGTGCGCACGTTCAGCAGGATCAGGTCCAGCATCTCGCGATCCAGCTTTCCGCCGCGCACGATGCGCACCGGCGGAATCCGCAATCCTTCCTGAAAAATCTCCCGCGCCGGGCCCATCGATCCCGCAAACATCCCTCCCACATCCGCATGGTGTGCGCGCGCGGAAACATAGAACGCCGGCCGCCCCGCATCCGGCAGAAAGATTGGCAGCACCAGCGTGATGTCCGGCAGGTGCGTCCCTCCCGCATACGGATCGTTCAGGATCGCCACATCCCCCGGCGCAAAAGCAATGGCCTGCACAGCCGCCTCGACGCTCATCGGCATCGATCCCAGATGCACCGGCATGTGGTCGCCCATCGCGATCACCCGCGCCTCGTCATCGAAAACGGCGCACGAATAGTCGCGCCGCTCCTTGATGTTCGGCGAGAGAGACGTCCGCCGCAGCGCCGCTCCCATCTCCTCCGCCACGGAGTGCACGGCGCTGCGAAACACCGCCAGCTCGATGGGATCAGCGGCTTCCGGCGACTCTGGGTTGCTCATGCGCGCCCCTCCCCTACATGGATCACAACGTTCCCCAGCGCGTCGACGAATGCGCGGCAACCCGGCGACAGGAGCGTTGCCGACGTGTATTCCGTAATCATCGCCGGCCCATCGATCTGGTCTCCCGGCGTGAGCTTCTCGCGGCAGTACAGCCGCGAAGAAACAAACCCTCCGTCAAAGAAGATCGACCGCTCGCCGCACAGCGCCCCGCTCCCGTCGCCCGGCACAATCTCTCGCCGCTCCGGCGCAAACGTCTCTCCTGGCTGCGTCATGCGCACTCGCAAATTCACAATCTGCACCGGCTTTTCCGGATTCGAGAACCCGTATCGCTGCTCGTGCAATCGATGAAATTCCCCCAGCGACCGCGCCGGATTACTTCCGTCCCACGCAACATTCAGTTCGTATCCCTGCCCGCGATATCGCAGGTCGACCGAGCACTCGACCGAACCATCCAGATCCGCGCGCGCTGCCTGCTCCAGTTCCGCAAACCGCTCCTCCAGACCTCCAAGCGCATCACCCGGCAGCATCACCGTGACCGAGTAATCCCGCACCACATCAGCGAGCAAAATACCCAGCGCCGACAGCGCGCCGGGCATCGCCGGGATCAGCACCTGAGGAATCCGCACCGCCCGCGCCAGCGAGCACGCGTGCAGCGGTCCTCCCCCGCCAAATGCCACCAGCGTGAATTCCCGCGGATCGTACCCCTGCTCCACCGAAATGACGCGGATCGCCCGCTCCATTTCTGTCTCGACCACGCGCACGATCCCGGCGGCAAACTGCTCAATCGTCGCCAGCGGTCCTCGCTGCCGCCGCAGATATTCCGCCGTGCGCCGCCGGTGCAGCGTCACCGAACCGCCCAGAAAGCTCTCTTCGTCCAGGCGCCCCAGCAGATAATTTGCGTCCGTCACCGTCGCGGCGATGCCCCGTCCAAAGCAAATCGGCCCAGGATCGGCGCCCGCGGACTCCGGCCCCACGCGCAACAGTCCCGCAGCATCAAACCGCGCGATCGATCCGCCGCCCGCCCCCGCGGTGTGAATCTCCAGCATCGGCACGCTCACCGGAATGCCGGCGACCACAGCCTCACGCGTTCGCCGCACGCCGCCCCGGGAAGCATCCGACAAAAACACGTCGGTCGACGTCCCGCCCATGTCGAAACCGATGATGCGTTCGAATCCTGCCCACCGCGCCACACGCGTTGCGCCGATCACTCCGCCCGCCGGCCCTGACAGCACCGTCCGCACCGGCTCCTGCGCCGCCAGCCGCGCGGCGATGATCCCTCCCGACGACTGCATCACGTCCACGCGGCCGCCGGCCTGCTGCTCCCCGACCTTCTTTTCGAGATGCAGAAGATAATCCTGCATGAGCGGCGCCAAATAGGCATTCACCACCGTGGTGGCGGCCCGCTCGTACTCCCGAAACTCCGGCAAAATGCGATGCGAAGCCGAAATCGGAATGCCCAACCCGCCAAGGGCCTCGGCGACGCGCCGCTCGGTCTCCGGATTCGCAAACGAAAACAGCAGTGAGATCGCCACCGCCTCCGCGCCGCTCACGCGTACCGCTTCGACCAGCGCACGTAGATCCTCTTCAGTCGGCGCGCGCAGCAACTGCCCTTCCGCGCTCACGCGTTCGTTCACGCCGAAGCGCCGTTCCCGCGGCACGAGGCATTCCGGCGCCGCCGCAAACCAGTCGTAGAGATTGCTGCGCGCCTGCCGTCCGATCGCGATGGTGTCTTCGCATCCCGCCGTCGTGACGAACGCAACGCGAGCTCCCCTGCGTTCCAGCATCGCGTTCGTGCCCAGCGTGGTTCCATGCGCAAGCGCACCCGCGCCCATGCGCCCCGCCGCATCGAGCACCGTCTGCGACGGATCGCTCGGCGTCGAAAACACCTTGAGCACGCGCAGTTGTCCGTCCGCAAGCCAGACGCAATCCGTGAACGTCCCTCCGGTGTCGATGCCCGAGCGCAAATCGTCTGCCCCTTTTATCGTGGTACAACGGACCTGCTGATCCGTCTCCCTGCACTGTAAAGCACCCGAGGCCCCCGCTTGAACCGAATCTACGGCTGGCTCGTCGAAGCTTCTCCGCAGCAGAAGCGGGCGCTCGTCGCCGCTTCGCTGGGCTGGATGCTCGACAGCATGGACGTGATGCTCTACGCGCTCGTGCTCGGCCCCGTGCAGCAGGAGATGCATCTCTCCGCGTCCGTGAGCGGCGCGATGATGTCCGCAACCCTGGTCAGCGCCGCAGCCGGGGGCCTCCTCTTCGGCTGGTTCGCCGATCGCGCCGGCCGCGTGCGCGCCCTCACCGGCAGCGTCCTCATCTACTCCATCGCCACCGCGCTCTGCGGATTCACCCACACCGCGTCGCAACTCATGCTCTGTCGCATCATCCTCGGCCTCGGCATGGGCGGCGAATGGGCGTCAGGCGCGGCGCTGGTGGCAGAAACATGGTCCGGCCGCCATCGCGGCAAGGCGCTCGCCCTCGTGCAAAGCTCCTGGGCCGTCGGATTCGCGCTCGGCGCGGCTCTGGTTGCCGTCATCCTGCCTCGCTTCGG
Source organism: Acidobacteriaceae bacterium (assembly GCA_036521315.1). Taxonomy (GTDB): domain Bacteria; phylum Acidobacteriota; class Terriglobia; order Terriglobales; family Acidobacteriaceae; genus Palsa-343. The sequence continues at coordinate 33,254 of DATDHZ010000098.1, read as the reverse complement.
CTGGCGCGCGGTCTTTTTTGCCGGCGTCGCTCCCGCGCTCATCGCGCTCTGGGTGCAGCACAGCCTGCATGAACCGGAAGTCTGGCGCCAGGAACGGACTCCCAAACTACAGCTCACCCGCCTCCTGCGCCGGCCCCTCGGCCGCTCCACCCTCGTCTGCGCCACCATGAACGCCGCCTCCCTCTTCGCCTGGTGGGGCCTCTTTACCTGGGTTCCGCGCTTCCTCTCCATGCCCCGCTCCCTGGGCGGCCGCGGGCTTGGTGTCGTGATGACCTCGGAGTGGACCATCGTCATGGAAGCCGGCACATTCCTCGGTTACGTCACCTTCGGCTTCATCGCGGATCGCTGGAGCCGTAAGCTCACCTACATCGTGTACCTCGTCGTTGCCGCGGCGCTGGTGCCGCTGTTTGCGTTCATCCGCAATGCAGACGCGCTCCTGGTCATCGGTCCGCTCGTCGGATTCTTCGGCACCGGATACTTCAGCGGCTTCTCGGTCATCGCCAGCGAGCTGTTTCCCACTGCGCTGCGTGGCTCGGCCATGGGCTTCGTCTACAACATCGGACGCCTTCTCAGCGCGGTGGCTCCCTGGGCCATTGGCCGCATCTCCCAAAACGCTGGACTCGGTTCGGCTCTCTGCATCACCTCAGCCGCGTTTCTCCTCGCCGCGCTCATCGCCACTGCCCTTCCGGCGCATCAGTCCGGAGCTTCATTCCCCAACGTGCCCGCGCCCGGCGCTCCCGTATGATCATCGCCGCATCCGCGTGCTCCGGTCCGCATCTTCCGCACCCCTCGCGCATCTGTTGATTAGCGCCTGTAGCCTGCAGCCTGTACCCTGATACCTGCCATGAAGATCGGAATCACCTGCTATCCCACCTACGGCGGCAGTGGCGTCGTCGCCACCGAACTGGGCATTGAGCTAGCCGCCGCCGGTCACCAGGTGCATTTCATCGCATACTCGCAGCCCTTTCGCCTGCGCGGACGCGAGCAGGACATCCAGTTTCACGAAGTGCCCGTCTCCAATTACCCGCTCTTCGAATACCCTCCGTACGACCTCGCGCTCGCCACGCGCATGGCCGAAGTGGCCGCATACTACGATCTCGATCTGCTCCACGTCCACTACGCCATTCCCCACTCCATTTCGGCTTATCTTGCACGCGAAATGCTTACGAAGCAGAATCGGCGCCTGCCCTTCATCACGACACTGCACGGAACCGACATCACGCTGGTGGGACTCGATCATTCCTACCTGCCCATCACCCGCTTCGGCATCGAAGAGAGCGACGGCGTCACTGCCATCTCGAATTACCTGCGCGAAACAACCATTCAGGAATTCCATCCCGAGCGCGCCATCGAGGTCATCCCCAACTTCGTCAACTGCGATGTCTACATGCCGCTTGGCGACGCGGAGCGCGCGGCCGGCCGCGCCCGCTACGCGCAGCCCAATGAAAAAATCCTCGTCCACCTGTCCAACTTCCGGCCCGTCAAGCGGACCGCCGACGTGGTCCGCATTTTCTCCCGCGTCGCGAAAGAGGTCCCGGCGCGCCTGCTCATGATCGGCGACGGTCCCGACCGCTCCGCCGCCGAATGGCTCGCTCACCGCAACGGCATCGCCGACCGCGTGCACTTCCTCGGCAAGCAGGGCAGCGTCTCTGAAATTCTGCCGCTTGCCGATCTCCTGCTCATGCCCAGCGAGCTTGAGTCCTTTGGCCTCGCAGCGCTTGAGGCCATGGCCTGCCGCGTGCCGTCCATCGCCACGCGTGTAGGCGGCGTCCCCGAACTGATTGAAGACGGCGTCAACGGCCGCCTCTTCCCCGTGGGCGACGTGGATGGCATGGCCGCCGCTGCGGTGGAACTGCTGCGCGACCCCGCCCACCTCGACCAGGTCGCCAACGCCGCCCGCCTCACCGCCCGTACCCGCTACTGCGCCACGAAGATCCTTCCCTTCTACGAGCAGTTCTACGAACGCGTCCTCGCCGGCTCCTCAACTCCCGAATAAGCTCTGTCGTCTTCTTCAGGTCTGAGGCTTGTTGAGCTCGGTCGGCAACGACAGCTCCGGGCTTATCATCCCGTCTGTTTTATCCCGAAGCGCTCCGAGGGATCCGCGGTTGCTTATACTTCGTTGTCTTCCGAGGGGTGATTTGAGTGGAATCGTTTGCTTACGCAAATCACCCCTGCCGGGGGCCCCTGGAAGAACTCAGCAAACTTCGCGCCTCAGTGAATCATGTTGATGGTTTCCTGCGAGACCGTATCGAAAGTGGTGATCGCCTTCGAGCTCGCCTCAAACGCCTGCTGCGCCACGATCAGGTCCGAGAACTCCGTCGAGATGTCGACATTCGACTGCTCCAGCGCCTCGTCCTCCATCGTCCCCAGCCCCGCCGAGCCGGCCACGCCGATGCTTGCAGCGCCGGAGGCCAGCGTCGTTTCATAGTTATTCCCCGCGCTGATGGTCAGCCCCTGCTCGTTGGTGATATTCGCCAGCGCCAGTTGTCCAACCGGGGTCGTCTGGTCGTTGAGGAATTTCGCCGAAACGACGCCATTCGAATCGATGGTGAAGCCGTTGTATTCGCCGCTCGTGTAACCGTTCTGGAGCGTGCCCTCGACGGCCGAGCCCGCCGCGACCTGCGTGATGGTCGGCTTGTTGTTCGCCCCGTACAGGTCCCATGTGATGTTGAGCGGGTTCGCCCCATCGCTTAGCCCGGTGAAGGTGATGCCGGGAACATTGTTCGCAGGCGCAGTCAGATTGCCGTTCGCGTCAAACTGCAGCGTGCCCGTCTGGTTCGCTCCCGCTGTCGCGTCGCCTGCGGGCAGCGAAATGTTGTATCCCCACGAACCGCCGCCGTTGCTGGTGAAGTTGATCGTCGCCACGTGCGCGACGCCCAGCGAATCGAACACAGTGATCTGGGCAGGAACCACCGTGCCGGCCGCCGCGGTCGCATCCAGATTCGCCGTCATCGACATGGTTGATGTCGCCTGCGGCTGCTCCACCTCGCCCACCGGAATCTGAATCGGCGTGAGCGGTGCGTTCGTATCCACCGCGCCGTTTACCACCGGATACCCCAGGACCTGCTGCCCCCCCCTGGGTCATCAGCGAGCCGTCCGTGCTGAGCGCAAAGCTGCCGTCGCGCGTGTATTCCGTCTGTCCTCCGTTTTGCACCACGAAGAACCCATTTCCGTTCAGCGCCACATCGGTCGCGTTGCCGGTCTCGTTGATACTCCCCTGGGCAAAGTCCGTCTCCGTTGATCCGACCTGCGTGCCCGCTCCCACTTGCAGCGGATCGCCCGCGCCGTTGCTCCCGATCTCCTGGTAGAACAGATCGGCAAAGGTGACGTTCTGGCTTTTGAAGGCCGTCGTGTTCATGTTGGAAAGGTTGTTGGCAATCGTGTTCAGGGCTGTCGATGATGCTTCGAGCCCAGTCAGCGGAATGGAAAAGGATGACATGCTTCCTCCGTGGATTGGCCGCGCGCTCTTAGTGCGTCGGGTTGGAGAGATTCGTGCGCGCCGACTGCGCGCGGCTTCTGAGAGTATTGATGGCGCTTTCGATCGGACTGCCGGATGACCCGGGGGCCAGCGTCTGCGCTGCCGCTCCCATGGCCGTGGCGATCCGCGAAGCTTTGGGCCCGGCATCGATCGCGCTCAGGTTCCCCTCGGCAGAGGCGACCGGCGCCGTGGGGTTCGGTGTTGGAATTCCGCCCACAGAACCGTTCGAACCACCGGACCCGCTGCCGCCGGACCCGCTGCCGCCACTGGCCTGGGAAACCCAGCTCAGATCCTGATTGATCGAGATGAGCTGTTGGAGGCTGTTCACCTGCACCAGCTGATTGATGTATTCGTTGGGGTCGGTATTGGCCGTCGGGTCCTGGTTCTTCATTTCCGTCACCAGCAATTGCAGGAAGTCGTTGGCCGTGATGGTGGCCGAGTCGGTGCTCGAGTCGCCCGAGCTCGACTGCGTCGTGGCGCCGGAGTCCGCCGGTTGTACGGCTGCAAACGGCGACGCGGCGATGGGATTGGTTGTGATTTGCATAGAATTCGTTCCTCTCACTCGATACTGTTCAAACCCGCACGTTGATGTAGGACACGGAATCGTCGACGCTCTCGTCGGCGAAATTCTCCTGGGATCGTTCAGCGGTCGGCCCCGCCTGATGCGCCGTACCGCTGTCCCCGGGCCTTCCATCCGGGGAACCTCCGCGGTCGCCCGAGGAAGGTGAGTACGTTTCCGCCGAGAGATGTCCCACCGCGACCTGCTGCCCCGCGAGATACTCGCGCACTTCCGGCAGATACGCCGTTGCCGCCGCTCTTGCTTCATTCGATCCCGTCGCAAGCACAGCGGAAATCTGGCCTGCCGCGGCATGCGTCCGTATCTCGACCCACCCCAGACCGGAATCGTGAATGCCCACGGCCAGCCCGTGCGGCGAGCTTGCGAGCACCTGCGGCGGCGACGCGGCGTCCATCTGCTCAAAGGCTGCCGCGGCGTTTGCAGGAGGACTCGACGGAGGCAACGAAGTTTGGGACGCCGGCACAAAATTCGTCACACGAGAAATCGCCGCCGGTGCCGGAGAGGCTGCAGGCGTTTCCTGTATCGCGACCGGCGGATTCTCTGTCTGCGCCAGCCCGCGCGGCGTCGCGCGAGCCACTGGAATGCTCCTGCTCCCGCTCACCTGCGGCACGAGAATGCGCACCGGGGATTCCTCTTTTCCGGGATGGATCTCCGTTTGTCCTTCGCTGGCCCGCGTCACGGAATGATGAACCGCGCTCCCCGCTCCCGGTTGCGGAACGGGATCCGCTGTGTGGACAGGGGTTGTTTTGGTTGTCTCGGGCATCGCGGCGACCCCCGGCAGCGGAGCGCTCTCCGCTGGAGCGGCCTTCGGCAACGGAATCGTCCCGGCATCCGCTGTCACCGCCGGTTTTGCCTCCCGCATCGCGCCGGGTGTTGCCGGTGCCGCTGCCTCCGCCGGTGTTATGCTCTCGGCACCGCGGGCCGCCGCTGCCTCGACCGGAAGCATCGCCCCAGATCCCGGCGGTGTCGCTGGTCTCGTCTGCCGAACGGTCTCAGCACCCGTCACCACCTCGGGGATCGCCGGCCGTATCGACACAGGATCGGTCGGTGCCATCGGCCTCGCCAGCTGTCTTCCCGCCGATTCTGGCTGGGTTGCTGGCTGCTGCGTTGCCTTTACATCGGTCGATCCCGTCGGGCCACTTCCCGCATTCTTCGGTGCCAGCGCCATTCGGCCCTGCGGCGGCGCCGTCGGCTTCATCTCTCGTGCCGTCGTCCCGGCATCGGAAGCCCCCTCGGACCTCGTAGGCTCTGTTTCCCCGGATTCCGGCGATGCCGCTGGTTTTGGCGCCTTCGCGATTCCGGCATCGAATGGCGCCCCTGCCATCGTCACCTGCACCGCGCCAGCCGTCGTTGGCGCCGTCGACTCGGACTGCAGGATGTTGCTCGGATCCGGATGTGTCGCTGTCTGCGGCTGCAAGGCAGAAGCGGCTTGATGAATCTCTGACCTGAGCACGCCTGGGCTGCTCTCCGGGAGCACAATCGCCGCACTGATCGCAGAAGGTTTCGCCTCATCGTCTTTCCTGGGCCTTGCTTCGCTGGCGCCGGGGGTCGTGCTCGCATGGATCGCGCTCGCCCGCACTCCGGTTTTCGCCGGCGCTGCCGTGTTCGCAGCCGGATACAGCCGGTGCCGGGAGGCACTTTTCGGGCAGCAGCCCGGATCGCCAACCTCATTGGAATGAACTGCGGCGTTGCCCTCTGACAGGCTCGTCGGCAATGTGGCGGCAATGTCCCCAGGGGTCTGGCCTCGCTCCGTATCTTCCGCGATGTCCACGAGAGATGCCGGATTCTTCAGCGGGCTTGTGGCGGTTGCTCTTTCCGGCGCCACCATGGGCGCATCGCCGCTGGCTTCACCGAGTTCCGCTTCGCCTTGCGCGGCCCGCTCCGCCGTGTCGGTCCGCCCGTTCTCCGCGATGCGCCGGAAATTTCCGGTCACATTCGTCAGGCTCAGCATCATGGCGCTGAAGGATGTACCTCGAGGAGGAGAAATCGCATGGGACGCAGCGCCGGGCAATCCACCGATCCCCTGAGTGTGAGCCAAATTGAATGGAGCGGGGATAAACCTCAAGGCCGACCTCCTCCAGCCCGAAGTGCAATCGGCTCCCCGCTTCCCCAACCAAACTCTGAGATCGCTCTTACCTTTCTTTGCCATGAGCGGCGCGGCTTTGATACCAGTCGTCGGCTGCCTTCTGCTCCCGTCGAATCCGCTCGCGCGCTTCCGCCTGAGCGGCCGCCTCATCCAGAATCTCCAGTTGACGACGTTCGATCCGCCGGCTCAGCAATTCCTGCCGCGCCGCCTCGATGTCCGGCTGGCGCCCGACCGCAAGAGCCTCAAGCTGCCCGCCTTTCCAGGCGAGCAGGTCCGCATCGGCCATGCCGAGCAGCCACGACCGCGTCGCTCCGGTCTCCAGAAGCTTCCATGCATCGGCGCGCGCTGCGCCGGATCCCTCCCGGTGGGCCGCTGCGGATTGCTCAAGAGAACGCGCCTCTGCAATCTGTCGCCCGAGATCGGCGTGCGCCAGTTCCTCGAGCAGTCTGCGGATGCGTACCACGCGCTCCAGTCGGCTCTTCACCGCGTTTCCCGACCCTCGATCTCCGCAGCCAGGCGGACCAGCCGCGCGCGGGCATCCTCGAAGCTCTCTCGCTCGCGGGCCCCCTGCGCCAGATACTGCCGGATCGCCGGCCGGAACCGGATCGCGCGATCGAGCGTCTCGTCCGTGCCTGCCTTATACGCCCCGATCCGCACCAGATCTTCCGATCGCGACCAGGCCGAGAGCATGCGCCGAACGGTCGCTGCCGCCCGAGCGTGCTCCTCGCTGACGACAGCCGGCATCAGACGGCTGATCGATTCGTTCACGTCGATCGGCGGATACCAGCCATCGGCTGCCAGCGCCCGCGCCAGCACCACATGCCCGTCAAGAAACGAGCGCACCGCATCCACGAGCGGATCCTGCAGATCGTCTCCCTCCATCAGGACGGTATAGAAAGCCGTGATGCTGCCGGTGCGGAACTGCCCCGCGCGCTCAGCGAGACGCGCCAGCCGGCTAAAGACCGAGGGGGTATAACCGCGCGTCGTCGGAGGTTCCCCGGCGGCCAGCCCCACCTCGCGCGCCGCCATGGCAAAACGGGTCAGCGAATCGAGCACCAGCAGCACGTGCTTGCCCGTGCCGGCGAAGTACTCGGCCACGCTGGTTGCCGCCAGGGCCGCGCGCATACGCAGCAGTGGCGACTGATCGGAGGTCGATACCACCACGACCGCGCGCTTTCTGCCCTCCGGCCCGAGGCTCTCCTCAAGAAACTCGCGCACCTCGCGCCCCCGCTCGCCCACCAGACCCACCACGATGGCTTCCGCGTCGCTGTTGCGCGTCATCATCCCGATCAGCGTGCTTTTGCCCACGCCCGATCCGCCGAAGATGCCGACGCGTTGCCCCCGCCCGACGCTCAGCACGCCGTCGATGGCCCGGATTCCCGTCCCCAGCGCGTCGTGAATCGGCTCTCTCTCGAGCGGGGCCGGCCCAGGACGGTCCAGCGGCACGGTTGTGTGCAGAATGGGCCGCCGCCCACCATCCATGGCCTGGCCCATCGCGTTCAGGACCCGCCCAATCAGGCCTTCGCCCACTTCAATTCGCGGCATCATATCGAGCGCGACCACCGGATCCCCGTAGCGAATGCCGTCGGCCGTATCGAGGGTCATCGACAGCACGCCCGTTCCGCGCAGCCCGATCACTTCGGCAGGATGCGTCGCACCCGCGGCGTCGCGGATTTCGCAGCACTCGCCGACCGAACACGGCGGCCCCTCCGACTCAATCGTCTGTCCTGTCGCCTCGATCACGCGTCCGCGCCAGCGCAGCGCCGAGCGCTGCCGCAACCGTGCGAAATACGTCTCCAGCAGTTCCATTCAAGCCTGCTTCACCGGCGCCGTCTCGCCCGATTTCGCCCTCACCTCCAGCAAATCGAAGAATCCGCGCTCGATCTCGGCAATCTGGGCCCGTATCCCAAGATCAACCGTTCCCAGCCGTGACTCGAGGATGGCTTCTCCTTCGTTCAACTCCGCATCGGCTGCCACGTCGGGGCGCAACGGCAGGCCCGGCATCAGCCGCAGCATCTCCTCCCACATCTCTCGCTGCTCGGAAGGCACGCGCAGCCGGACCTCAGTCGAGTCCGCCAGCTGTCCCAGGGCGACCCGCACCGCGCCGGCAAGCAGCAGCGCATCCATCTGCGCTTCGCGGTGCAGAATGCGCTCGGCAATGGCCAGCGCCAGGCGCACGACTTCATGCTCCACGCGCGCCAGATAGTCATCCCGCTGCGCGCGGAATTCGGTCAGCGCCATCGCCAGCTCTGCCGACCGGCGCTCCCGCCACATCTTTTGTTCGGCTTCGCCCGCTTCCCTGCCCTTTTCCGCCGCTTCGCGACGCGCGGCTTCCAGTTGGCGATCGAGCCTTTTGTCGCGCTCTGCTATTGCCGCTTCCAACTCCCGGACGCGCGCCGCCAGGTCACCCGAAGGCTGCCCCAGTCCTCCGAGCACCGGATACTGCAGGTTCTGAACTTGTGCATTTCCCAGCATGGTCCTCGTCCCGTCACACAATGAAATCGTCGCCCTGTTCCAGCTTCAGAATCACTTTGCCCTCAGCTTCGAGGTTGCGCGCCAGAGCCAGAACCTCGTGTTGCGCTCCTGCAACCTCGCGGCCGCGCACCGGTCCCATCACTTCCATGTCCTCTTTCAGCATGTCCGCGGCGCGCGACGACATCGCCGAAAACACATGGGCGCGCAGATCCTCATGAGCGCCCCGCAGCGCCAGAGCCAGCTGGCGCTTATCGGCTGCGGCGACGATCTCGCGCATGCTGGCCGGCGGAATGGTCACGAGATCCTCAAAGGTGAACATCAGGTTCCGAATGCTGAGCGCCATCGCGACATCCGCCGATTCAATTTCGTCGAGAATCTTCTTGGTCTGCTCGGACTCCATGCGATTCAGCAGATCGGCCACGGCTTTGAATCCCGCATAGGACCTGCGTCCCGTGTCTCCCATATTTTCCAGGCGCCGGTGCAGGATCATCGCCACCCGCTGCGCCATTTCGGGCGAAAACTGGCGCATGGCCGCCAGCCGACGGATCGCGTCGACGCGCCGTTCCTCGCTCAGGCTTTCGATGACGATCGCCCCGCGCCGCGCATCGAGGTGCGCCAGCACGACGGCGATTGTCTGTGGATGCTCGCTCTCGAGAAACTTGCCCAGTTGCAGGGGATCGACCCGCTGCAGCATCGAGAGATCGCTCTGGCTCGCCTCCTGCGCCCTCCGCACCAGGGCGAGCAGGTCTTCCGCCCGCTGCTTGCCGAAGGTATCCACCAGCAGCTTCGCGGCATAGTCCAGCCCGCCATGGACCATGTAGTGCTGCGTCTCCACGAGTTCGTGAAACTCTTCGACGACCTCCAGCGAGACGTCGGGAGGAATATTGCGGAGATCCGCGATCTCCTCGGTCACGCGCTGCACGTCCGGCTCAGCCAGGTTCTGCAGAATTTTTCGCGCGACTTCGTCGCCCACCGCGACCAGAAACACGGCGGCCTTTTGCACGCCGTTCAGCGAGTGCGCGCTCGGCAGATTGTGCGCAGCGGCGGCAGCCATTCCGTTACTCCGACCGGATCCAGCTCTCGAGCAGGCGCGTGCTTTGCGCAGGCTCGCGTTTCACGTGATCCGCAACCTGTTCGAAGACACTCTGGGCGCGCAGCTTCTGCTGCTCGGCCGCAATATCCTGAGGGGAAAGCTCGCGCGGTGCAGGTGCAGCCGCCATTTGGGTTTGAACGCCTGTCGAGGAAGCCCGAAGGCGAGCCGCCGGTCCCGCTGCCAGGGATCGCAGAGCTGGCCGGGCTACAAGGAAGAAAAATGCCAGCAGCGCGATGAGAATGGTGCCGTATCGGATCAGAGAGAGAGACTGGCTGGCCACGCCCAGCACGCGCTCGCCAAGTCCGGGCGCCGGTGCGCCGGCATCGTCGTCAAAGGCCATCTCTTCCACGCTCACCTGATCGCCCCGCGTCCCATCGAAGCCGATCGCCGATTCGGCCAGGTCGGTCAGACGCTTCATTTCGTCCGGAGAACGCGCCTCCCAGCTCACCTGTTTGCCGCGCACAATGCGCCGGTTGTTGATCAGCACCGCCGCCGTCAGACGCCTGATCCGTCCGGCCGCCTCTACCGTATGCCGCACCTTTTTCGACACGCCATACGTATCGCTCTCCTGCTTCATGTCCTGTCCCGCGTCATTTTGCGGTGGATACAAGGGCGGCTTTGCAGTGGCCGCGTTGCTGGCTGTGCCCGGAATGCCTGACGCTGCGGGACGCCCCGAAGTTTGCTCGCTGCGCTGCATGGTCAGCGTCACAGCCTGAGCCGGGTCGTAGGTCTCGTCTGTCTCATCGGCTGAAACCGGGTCATAATCCACATTGACCGAAGCCCGGACATTCCCCGCTCCCGCTGCCGGCTCCAGCGTGTCCACGAGCTTCGCCGCCAGCGCCTGCTCGTGCGCGGCCAGCGCCGCGTCCCCGCTCGGCTTGCCCAGCAGCCCCCCGCCCTCCGCGTCCACCAGCGCAACATTTTCCGGCCGCAGGCCGTCGACCGCACTCGCGACCAGATTCGCCACCGCATCGGCCTCGTCCCCCGACAGCGTACGGTGCTTCAGGCGCAGCACCACGGAGGCCTTCGCATCGCGCTGCTCCGTCGTGAACAGCGAATCGTGGGGGAGCACCAGATGCACGCGCGCTGACTGGACGGAAGCGAGCGTCCCGATGGTGTGCTCCAGCTCGCCTTCCAGAGCCCGCTGGTAATTCACCTTCTCGTCAAACTCCGAGCCCATCCAATTCGGCTTGTCGAAGAGTTCGAACCCCATCCTCCCGCTCTTCGGCCCGCCTTTGACGGTGGTGGCCAGCCGCGCCTTGTCAAGCGATTCGGCCGGCACGCGAAGCGCCGCTCCGTCCGCCGAGACGTCGAACGGAATCCCGGCCGTCGTCAGCTCCTGCGCCATCAACCGCGCATCATCCGGATCGAGTCCGGCGTAAAGCGTTCTCCAGTCCGTGCGCGTTGCGTACCAGAGCAATCCCGCGAAGATCGCCACCACCAGCGCTGCCGTGCCCGCCAAATGCCGGCGTCCTGCAGCGTCCAGTTTCCGGAACCGCGTCATCGCATCCGTCGCCAGCGCTTCCGCGCGCTGCTGGACGGTCAGGGCTGTCGACGATTCGTCCTTGTCTGCCATGCCGGCTCACACTTCAGAACTGCATCCCCATTACCTGCTGGTAGGCGGCGACGGCCTTGTTGCGCACCGCGAGCGCCAGCTCAAAAGCCATATCCGCCTTTTGCGTTGCAATCATGGCATCGTGGATATCGACCCCGTTGCCGCCCAGCATGCCCGTCACCGCCGTGGCCGCCTGTTGCTGCAGCTGATCGACGCCGCTAACCGCGCTCTTCAGCAGATCGCCGAAGGGCGCTTCTGCCTCGCCCTGGACTGCTCCTGCTGCCGCACCGTTCATCGCAGGCCCGACCGCTGCCGTTCCCAATGCCCCAATCGCCGGCGTCCCCATCGTCGTGCGCCTCCTATTTCAGTATGTCCAGAGAAGCCGAAACCATGCCCTTTTCCGCCTGCACCGCCGAGCTGTTGAGGCCATACGCCCGCGTCGCCCCCATCAGATCCACCATCTCGGTCAGCGGGTTGATGTCGGGGTAGGAAACATAGCCGGCCTGATCCGCATCCGGGTGCCCAGGATCGTAGCGGCGCAGCGGTTCTCCCGCATCGGCCACCACCGCGGAAACGCGCACGCCACCCATCCCGGCGCCGCTTTCTTCCGATTGGCTCAGAAACTGGCTGGCGAAACTTTGCTGCGGCGCTTCCGATGTGAACACAACATGCTGCCGCCGGTACGGTCCCCCGTCGGCCGTGCGCGTCGTTTCCGCGTTCGCCATATTGGCCGCCACCACCTCGGCCCGGATCCGTTCCGCTTCCAGCGCCGATCCGCTCACTTCCATTACACCGAACAGATTCATCGCCGCCCGTCCCCGCGAGCTGTTATCGCTTTCCGTTCTCCCTGATTCTCACGGCTGCCGTTACTTCTGGTCTTCATGAATCGCATCCATCACGCGCGTAAACTCGTGCTTCAGCAGTTCCACGCCGGTGCGGAACTGGAGCTGCGCCTCGGCCATTTTGATCCCCTCGCGGTCCATCGACACGTCGTTGCCGTCAGGCCGTTCCAGCAATCCACCCACCGGGCCAAGCGACGCTCCGGGATTGCTCCCTGAACCATTCCCCGGGTGGCTGAGCGATTCGAGCGACCGCTGCATCTCCGCCGCAAAGTCAAAGCCAACCGTCCGGTAACCGGGCGTGTCGACATTCGCCATGTTCTGCGCCGTCACCTTGAGTTCCAGAGAGGAAAGGTCCAGATACCTGTCCAGCGCCTCAGCCATCGGTGTCGCAATCTGCATCATTTCGGCCTCGGAGTTCCCCGCGCAACCATCCTGCACGCGCGCTTCCCGCCCTAACTTTTTCGGATTAGAAGCCCCTCACAATGGCTCATCGAATTCGATCTCGCCGGCATCGATCTCCGGCCGATCTTCGGCCAGAATCCAGCCGCGCTCGAGCACATGTTCCAGCTCCCGCACATTGCCCGGCCACCCGTGCGTCTCCAGTTTTGCCGCAGCGGCAAGGGTGATCCGCTTCGCCGGACTCTCGCGCGCCATCTTCGCGAGGAAGTGCTCGGTGAGCCTGGCGATCTCCGCCGATCGCCCGGCCAGCGCCGGCGTGCGAATGAGAAACACGGCCAGCCGGTAATAGAGGTCGGCCCGAAACGTGCTTTCCGAAGCCAGCCTGGCCAGCGGCTGGTGCGTGGCCGCAACAATCCTCACATCCACCTTCACCGGCTCATTTTCCCCCACCCGCTGCAGTTCACCCGTCTCGAGAAAGCGCAGCAGCTTCGCCTGCAGAGCCAGCGGCATCTCGCCGATCTCATCCAGGAAGAGCGTGCCCCCGTGTGCCGCTTCGATGCGGCCCGTCCGTCCCTGCACGGCGCCGGTGAAGGCGCCGCGCGTGTGGCCGAAAAGCTCTGCCTCCAGAAGCGTCTCGGGAATTGCCGCGCAGTTCAGAGCCACCAGCTTGCGCGCGGAACGCGGGCTCAGCCGGTGCACCGCCTTCGCCACCAGTTCCTTGCCGCTGCCTGTCGGCCCTTCGATCAACACCGGCGTCGTACGCGGCGCGACCAGGCGAATTCTCCGGCTCACTTCGAGCAAACATGCGTCCGCGCCCACAAACTCCGGCAATGGCCCACCGCGTCCTGTCGTGCCGCGATCGGCACGCTGCATCCTTGCGGCTGTTTCCTCATAGCGCACACCCGCCGTCACCCTCGGCTCGGTAACCGCCGCGATCGCGGCCTCTGCAGGGGCCGTGTTCCAAATCGCCCCATCCACCGCCTGCGCACGCCGCAGTGCATGCAGCACCTCGTTGCGTCGCGGGCTTCGCACCGGCGATCCGCCTTCGCCCGAAGCATCGGCCATGACCAGGTCGACTCCTGGGTGCAGACGCTCGAATTCCTGGATGAATTCTCTGATTTCCAGATCGGGCAGCCATGAATCCAGCACCACGGTCTCGACCGCCTGCTCGTCCAGTTGCGCCAGCGTCTCCGCTCCGCCGGCCGCCTCGCGCACCTGCCAGCGCAGGTCCGTCAGCGCATGCCGCACGCGCTCGCGGAACGAGGCATCGGTGCTGGTCAGAATCGCGGTGCGCGACGCCACGGTGGGCCGCTGCTGTACCAAAGTTCCCATAGAATCCCTCTCCTTCCGATCCCCGGCGTCAGGCGCGCAGCCCGATGCTGTACCCTTCGCCGCGGACGGTGCGAATGATCGGATCGGCCGCCGCGGCCGCTTCGACGCCTCCGAGTTTCGAATTTCGACTCACCAGCGGATCGCGCAACTTACGGCGAAGGTAATTCACGTAAACATCCACCACGTTCGTGTCCGCGTCCGGGCTCATGCTCCACACACGCTCCAGCAGCGTAGCCCGCGTGATGGCTTGCCCGCGATGCTGCAGCAGGTATTCGAGCAGCGCGAACTCCTTGTTGGTCAGCGCCACTGACTCGCCCCTTCGCGTTACCGTCCGCTCGACACGGTTCATCTCCAGATCTCCGTGGCGCAGCAACAGCCCCGGCGCGCGGCGCCGCTCGAGAGCCTTGCAGCGGGCGCGCAGCTCGGCGAACGAAAGCGGCTTTTGCATGAAGTCGTCCGCCCCCATCTCCAGGCAGCGCAGCCGTGTCTCCGGCTCCTGACGGGCGGTGAGGATGAGAATCGGCAAATCCTCAGTCAGCGAGCGGAGAAACTCCAGCACCTCTGTCCCGTCGCGGCGCGGCAGGTTCAGGTCGAGTACGGCCATATCCGGCAGATCGCTTTTCGCCGCTTCCATGGCCATTTCGCCGTCGGTGGCCACCGTGACCTCGTGTCCGTCCTTCTGCAGGCCGCGCGCCAGAAACGCTCCCAGCGCCGGGTCGTCGTCCGCAATCAGCATCCGCATGGTGTTGTCTCCATCCCCACCTTCTCGCGGTTGATTCCGGAGAACCAGCAGATTGATGAGAAAAGTCCAGGAGTAATTTTCAGAACGGGCGCGATGTCAGAGGAGGCGCCGAATCGGGAAACAGTAATTCCCTTAAAATTTCCCTTCGATTCGCTTTTTATTCGCTATAATGCGCCCATGGCGATTACCCGGCGGCAGAAGGAAGTGCTCGACTTTATCTCCAGCTTCGTCCAGCGCAACGGCTATTCTCCTTCCTTTGAGGAAATCGCCCGCGGCCTCGACCTGCGCTCACTGGCCACCGTGCACAAGCACATCACCAATTTGCAGAACAAAGGATTGCTGGCGCGCGCCCACAACCGCAGCCGCTCAATCGACGTGCTGCCGCCGCGCAGCAAAGGCCGTCCCGTCGAACGCCTCACCTTAGCGGGACGCATCGCCGCCGGCTATCCCGTTGAAGCCGCCGAGACGCCCGAGAGCATCTCCCTCGGGGACATTGTTGGCAATCGCGAAGTCTTCGCCCTCCAGGTGCGCGGCGAATCGATGCGCGACGAGCATATCGTCGACGGCGACTACGTTTTGGTTGAGAAAACCAGCAGCGCGCGCTCCGGCGAAATCGTCGTCGCTCTGGTCCGCGGTTCAGAAACGACGCTGAAGCGCTACTACCCGGAGGGCTCACTTGTCCGCCTCCAGCCGGCCAACACCGAAATGGAGCCGATCTTCGTTCCCGCCGCACAAGTCGCGATCCAGGGACGCGTGCTGGGCATGCTGCGCAAGTATTAGCGCGCCAGAGTCCAGGACACGCTCTTCACGAGCGCGGCTGCGCCGCCGAATCTCCCACTGCCAGGCCAATTTGCTGCATCAGCCTGAGCGCATTGCTTGTCTGCACCACACCCGGCTTGAGCCTGTAATCGAATATCAGCTTTCCGTCTTCCAGATGATCCTCGAAATGGCAGTTCACCGCGACTCCGTTTTGCGCCTCGGGAATCTCGGTCAGCGCCAGATCATGGGTCGTGATCAACCCCACCGCTCCCTGCTCCACCAGCGCTCGCACCAGATACTCGGTCCCGGTCCGCCGGTCGTGCGAATTGGTCCCTGACAGCAGTTCATCCAGCAGGAACATCACGTGCATCGGCCCCTGCGTCAGATCCGAAATCAGCTTCAGCCGCTGGATTTCCGCGTAGAACCGGGACACCCCGCCCTGCAGCGAATCGAGCACGCAGATCGACGCGCCGACCGCCAGGGGCGACAGCCGCAGCCGCCCGGCCTGGACCATCGCGCCGCACTGCGCCAGCACCGCGTTGATGCCCACCGCTCGTACGAACGTGCTTTTGCCCGCCATGTTCGGTCCGCTTACAATCACCAGTCGTCTCGTGGCATCCAGCTGCAAATCGTTCCGCACCGCCCGGCTCTCGGGCAGCAGCGGATGGGCAAATCCCTCGGCATCGAACTGCGGACCCTCGGCCACAAATTCAGGGAACACGGCCGCCGGATGCTCATACGCCCACCCCCCCAGCGCTGCCAGCGCCTCCATTTCGCCCACAATCGCCAGCCACCGCCGGATGGACGCCCCATATCGCACGAGCCAGGCCTCCGCGGCCAACGCTGCCTGCGGCTCGAAGATCAGCGGGCGATTGAAAATGCGAATCAGAAAATTCCGTCTCGATTCGATGTACTGCACGATGCGGTCGAGCCGGCGGATCGCGGCCGAGGGCGCTGTCCCATGGGTCTGCAAGCCTGCCTGCAGTTCGCGCAGCAGCGGTGCATGAAACCGTTCCTGTTCCAGAACCTCCAGTACGCTGGCCAGCAGCTTCAAATCAACCGTGGCCGTTTCGGTGGATTCGAGCAAAGTCTCGACGTCGCGGCTCACGAATCGGGCAGCGATCCAGTTCACCACCGTCAGTCCAACGACCCAATGCCAGTTGCCGGCGGTTACCCAGTCGAGGCCGGCGGCTTGCGACTCGATACCGCTGATCGCCCAGTAGATCGCGCTGGCGATCCAGAGGAGAGCCAGCACCAGCATCGCCGGCCGCAACCACAGCGGCCCAACCTTCCGCTCCGTCTCCCCCCAGTTCGCCAGTTTCTCCGGATGCACGCCCGCGCGTGCGGAGTCGCTCGTGGCAAACAACCGCTCCCGAAACTGGACTCGCTCCCGCAGGTCGCTCAGGGCCTCCTGCCGTGCCCGAATCACGTTGAGCGGCGCCGCCTGCAGCAGCCATTGCGCCAGCGTCTCTTCCCCCGCGCGCGTGCGCGCCGTGCAGAGCAACTCGAACAGCGAGCCCTTGCCGAAGATGTCCAGGTCGCGGGCGTACGGATGCAGCGCGTCCAGGAATCGATCCCCAGCCTCTCCGGTCCCCGCCCACCGGTCGCTCAGCCGCTCCAGCCCGCGCTCGTAGAAGGCGAGAACGCGATTGCGCCGGCGGATCGCCGTCAGTACATGCTCGTGCGCAGCGGCGCAGCCCACCAGCCCCGCCAAAGGAATTCCCAGCCACACCATCTTTGCAGGATGATGGAACAGCGCAATGGCTCCGCAGAACAGTACCGCCAGCAGCGCCACCTTGGTATAGCCGAGCAGCCGGTCCCGCTTCTGCTCTCCCTCGAGTGCAGACCGGTGCTCGGTCAATGCACGCCGGTAGACCGCACTCGGTGTTCCGGTTTCGCGACTCGCCTCCGCTGTGGTCATCATCCGCTCCTGCCATGGTACGAGGTTCACCCGGCCAAAACCGGATCCGCCGCCGCAAAAGAAAAAAGCCCGGATCTCTCCGGGCTTCTTCCGCAACTCGTCTCCAGCTTAGGCGCGCGACGTTGCCGGCGCGGCGACCACTTTGCTCACGCTCTTGGCGATCGTTTCCTTCGGCACGTACCCGACAATCTGATCGACTACTTTGCCGCCCTTGAACAGCAGCAGTGCCGGAATCCCGCGGATGTTGTACCGCATAGGCGTTGCCTGGTTGTGGTCCACATCCATCTTGGCCACCTTCAGCCGCCCGCCGTACTCAGCGGCGACCTCATCCACAATCGGCGCCAGCATCCGGCACGGTCCGCACCAGGTTGCCCAAAAATCCACCAGAACCGGCTGCTCCGACTGCAGCACCTCTCCTTCAAATGTCGCATCGCTTACTTCGATAATCCCGGCAGCGGCCATGAACCCTGATCTCCTCCCGATTCCCAGTCTACCCGATTAGATGGATGCGCCCAGCCCGGTAAAGTCGCATGGGCGGGTCCGGCAGCTCGCCGAGAGGTTTGCCCAAAAACTAAAGGCGCCCGGATTCTTTCCAGAATCACGGACGCCAGAGCAGCCCTCCCCCAGAACTGCCCACGGATGCGAACATAGGGCTTGGAGAAGCTCTCGGTCAACCAATCTTCGGTCACTTTTGGTAATGCCACGTATGAGTTACGCGTAATCCAGTATCGGCGTTACGAAGGTGCTAGAACCGCAATCGTCTATACCAATAGAACCCGAATATCCCCTGGAGGTGCCGATAGCGGAGGTCGGGACCCTCAGAACTCGGACCGGAAGAGCGCGGGCTCCCTCTCAAGTTCGCACGTCACAATTTCCACTCGCCCGACCTCTTGAACGGCCTCCAGCGCCGCCCGACGCGCCGTCTCGGCGGCGGCGTCCGACTCTGCCAGCAGCAGAACCGCCGGCCCTGCCCCGCTGAGAGCGGCTCCGGCGATCCCAGATTTGCCAGCCAGGGGCAGCAGCTTCGGCAAGAGAGGACAAACCGCGGCGCGATAAGGCTGATGCACCCAGTCCCGCATCCCCTCGGCCAGCAGGTCGGCGCGTCCCCCGGCAAAGGCAGCAGTGAGAAGCGAAACCCGCTGCAGGTTGTTCACCACGTCTTTCAGCGCATAATTCTTCGGTAGAACGGCGCGGGAAGCGGTTGTCGCCAGCGGCCGATCTGGCATGACCAGCACGGCCCGCCACGCCGACGGAGGTGCGAACGACACCGCCCGGATCGCTTCACCTTCCGCTGCGCTCACGACAAACCCGCCGAGCCAGCACGCGGCGGCGTTATCCGGATGTCCCTCCACGCGGCAGGCTTCCGCCAGAATCCGCTCCCTGTCCCAGCCCAAATCGCCAAAGTGCGCAGCGAGCGCCACTGCTGCCAGCCGCACGGCCGCGGAGGATCCGCAGCCCATCCCCAGGGGAATCTCGTTGCGCATCCGGATGTGAAGCGAAGCCGCCGGTCGCCCGTGCTTCGCGAGCAGGTCGCGATAGGTCGCCAGCAGCAGATTGTCCCGAATTGCCGCATCTGTTTCGGCGGCGCACCGCGCGGCATCCCGCCCCGCCGCCTCAATCCGGAACACTGCCGCCTCTTCGGCCTCGATGTTGAGATACAGCTTCAGCGCCAGCGCCAGCGTGTCGAAACCCGGCCCCAGATTCGCCGACGTCGCCGGCAGCTGCAGCTTTACTATGCCGCGCGTTCCGCTCACTGTCCCGCTCGCTCCAGCGCGCGCAGCACGTCTTCCGCCGATGCATCCATCTCGATCGTGTTGCGGCGGGTCGCGCTCAACTCCGCGAGCAACCCGGCGCTCTCTTCCTCGGTCAGCAACTCACCGCGATGGTACCGAATCGTATAATCCGGATCCTTCAGGGTGTGTCCGGTCAGCAGCAACACCACCGATTCGCGATTCCCAGCCTTCCCCTCCCCCACCAGCTTTTTCAGCCCAGCCAGCGTCACCGCCGAAGCCGGCTCGCAGCCAATCCCTTCTGCGCCGATCTCGGCCTTTGCCACGGCAATCTCAGCCTCTGAAACCTGCTCCACCCATCCGCCCGTCTCGCGAATTACCCGCACCGCCTTACGCCAGGACGCTGGATTGCCGATGCGAATGGCGCTCGCCCGCGTGTGCGCTTTCACCGGCTCCAGCCGCTCCCCTCCGAATTCCCGCATCGCGCAAACCAGAGGATTCGCACCCTCCGCCTGCACCACCGAAATTTTGGGCACGCGACTCGTCAGACCCAGATGTTTCATCTCCAGAAATCCCTTGCCCAGCGCCGAACTATTCGCCAGGTTCCCTCCTGGCACGATCAGATGATCCGGAACCTCCCACTCCATCTGCTCCGCAATCTCCAGCGCCGGTGTTTTCTGTCCTTCGATGCGATAGGGATTGACGGAATTGAGCAGATACACCGCCGCCCGCTGCACCACGTCCGACAGCACGCGCACGCAGCCATCGAAGTCCGTCCGCAGCTGCACCGTCAGCGCGCCGTAATCCATGGCCTGCGCCAGCTTGCCCCATGCGATCTTCCCCTCCGGCAACAGCACCAGACTGCGCATCCCCGCCCGCGCCGCGTACGCTGCCATAGCGGCGGAAGTATTTCCCGTTGAAGCGCACGCCACCCACCGATATCCCTGCTCCCGCGCTACGCTCAGCGCTGCGGTCATCCCCGTGTCTTTGAACGACCCCGTCGGGTTCATCCCCTGATGCTTCGCGCGCAACCGCTCCAGGCCCAGACTCTGTGCAGCCTGCGGCATCTCGTAGAGCGGCGTATTGCCCTCGCCGAGCGTCACCATGCTGCCCGCCGCCTGCA
This sequence comes from Acidobacteriaceae bacterium, assembly GCA_036521315.1. GTDB lineage: Bacteria > Acidobacteriota > Terriglobia > Terriglobales > Acidobacteriaceae > Palsa-343. The sequence goes on along the minus strand of DATDHZ010000098.1, from coordinate 13,142 downwards.
AAATAGGCAGCATCTCCCGAAAACGCCACACCCCGCTGCGATCTGCCGCCTCGAGCGACGACCGCCGTTCTCTCCAGAGCCACCGCAGCGCGCTCGGATTGGGCCGCGTATGCTTCGGCCCGTGCCATCCCGGATATCCAACCTCAAACAACTCGCCACATTCCGCGCAGCGAAAATTGCCCGCAAGTTCGCTCGGCGCCATCGTGCGCTCGCATCCGATACACCGCAACTGGTGGGTTTCGTTCATATCGAGGGCGGATAACCTCAGCCTAACATCCGGTTCGCATGCGCTCTGGATCGCCGATATCCGTACTATTGTCTCCCCGAAAGTCGTATAGAATCGTCCAATGGCATCGCTCCTCACCCCGCGCGAAGCCGCACTTCGCCTGGGCATCTCCTATCCGGCCATCAAGCAATGGATCTACCGTGGCAAGCTGCGTGCCGCCAGGACGCCCGGGGGCCATTACCGCATCCCGGAATCCGAGCTCGACGCCCTGCTCTACAAAGCCAAACGGCCCGAAACGCCGCGACGTCAGTCGATGCGCACAGTGAGCGGACGCAATCAGCTCGTCGGACGCATCGTCGAGGTCAAAATCGAAGGACTCATGGCACAGATTCGCCTCTCCATCGGAGGCCAGGTCATCACCTCCATCATCACCGCCGACGCTGCCCGGGAGCTGCGGCTCAAAAAGGGCGAGACCGTCGCCGCTCTGATCAAATCCACCGAGGTCATGGTGCTGCGTGTCTGATCCGAAAACGCTCCCCCCATCCACTCGGGGACCAAACCAGTCTGTCAGCCTCAGCCAAGCATCGGCAAATCAGCGCGCGCAGTCTTCGCGCCCTGAATCAGCCCCGCCGCGAGTCGAAGGATCTGCGTTTTCGTCCGCGTTGTGCGGAATGCTGTCTCTGCTGTTTTTGGTATTCGCGCTGCCCGCATTCGCACAGCAAACCCTCCGCCTCGCCGCGGCGGCTGATCTTCAGCCAGTCCTTCCACCGGTCCTTGCCGATTTCCAAGCCCAAACCGGCATCCACGTCCTCGCCTCGTACGAGTCCTCCGCGACGCTGGCCACGCAAATCATCGACGGCGCTCCCTATGACCTGTTCATGGCTGCCGACCTCTCCTTCCCACAACGTGTCATCGATGCCGGCAAAGCCGAACAGGATCACCCCATGCCCTACGCGCGTGGAACGCTGGTGCTGTGGACGCGCAACGACTCCGGCGTCACCTCGCTCTCGCTCGATGCGCTGCCTGCCATTCAGTCCATCGCCATCGCCAACCCCGAGCACGCGCCCTACGGACGCGCCGCGGAGGCCGCGCTCGAACACGCCGGTCTCCTCGCAGCCGTGCAGCCGCGCCTCCGCGTCGCCGAAAACATTGCCCAGGCTGCGCAATATGCCGACTCCGGCAACGCCCAGGTGGGATTCATCTCGCTCACCTCGGCGCTCACACCTCGCCTGACCGCCGACGGCCACTTCATTCGCGTTCCAGCTGAGGATTACCCGCCCATCCTCCAGGGCGCCGTCGTCATCCGCGGCAGCGCGAGTGCCGCCGCCGCGCGCAGGTTTCTCGATTTCCTGCGCACCCCCGCGATTGCCCAGCGCCTCGCCGCGAGAGGCCTCGAACCGGCCCGTTAATGGACTTTCAGGCGCTCGCTCTCACTCTTCGTCTCGCCGCCGTCACTACGCTGATCCTGCTGGCCGTCGGCATTCCCCTCGCTTTTTGGATCTCCTCCACGCGCTCGCCGCTCCGCCCATGGATTGAGGCGGCCGCCACCCTTCCCATCCTGTTGCCGCCCACCGTCCTCGGCTTTTATCTCCTCGTTCTGCTGGGCCCGCGCACTGTGTTCGGGCGCGCCGCCGCTCACCTGCTCGGTCATCCGCTCACCTTCTCGTTCGCTGGGCTTGTGGTCGGCTCGGTCATTTATAGCCTTCCCTTCGCGGTGCAGCCGCTGACCGCCGGGTTTCACGCGGTCGATGCCGCCTTACTCGATCAGGGCCGCCTGCTCGGCGCCGGCCGCTTTCGTCTCCTGCGTGAAATCCTCCTGCCGCTCTCCTTGCGCTCGGTCGTCGCTGCTGCCGCGCTCTGCTTTACGCACACGGTTGGCGAATTCGGCGTCGTGCTCATGATTGGCGGCGATATTCCCGGCGCCACGCGCACCCTCTCCATCGCCATTTACGACCAGGTGCAGGACTTCAGCTACGCCCAGGCGAACCGCACGTCTCTGCTGTTGCTCGCCTTCGCCCTCGCCGCCCTGGTCCTGCTCTACTCGCGCGGAGCCCGCGACAGGGCAAGCCATGCCTGACGTCAGCATCCGCCATCGCCTCGACCGCTTCACCCTGGATGTGGAGTTCTCGCTGGCGAACCACTGGACCGTGATCTTCGGGCCTTCAGGTGCAGGCAAGAGCACCCTCCTGCGCATGCTCGCAGGCCTCACGAATCCCGATTTTGGACGAATCCACCTCGCCGGCCGGACTGTCTGCGACTCCGCGCAATCCTTTGCGGTCGCGCCTGGCCGCCGTTCCGTCGGCTTCGTGACCCAACAGCCGGCGCTGTTCCCCCACCTCACCGTGCGCGAAAACGTCGCGTTCGGCATTCTTCATTTCAGCCGCACGGCGCGCGCACACCGGATTGCGGAAATGCTCCGGCTATTCGGAGCGGCGTCTCTCGTCGATCGGCGCCCCGCCCAGCTTTCTGGCGGCGAACGCCAGCGTGTCGCGCTCGCCCGCGCACTCGCTCCCGGTCCTCAACTCCTGCTGCTTGACGAGCCATTGGCCGCCCTCGACGACTCTTCCGCGCACGACATCCTCTCCCGGCTCCTGGCTCTGGATCTGCGCGTCGTCTACGTCTCCCATGACCTCACCGAGATCTGGCGTCTCCCCGCCCATGTGGTGCTGCTGGAAAACGGCCGCGTCAAGGCAACGGGACCGCCCCACCAGGTCCTCGCCGAGCACCGCGACCGGCTGCTCCAGCTACTCGGGATCTGACATCGGCTGCGGCTTCGACCATTCACTTTGCAGAAACAGGTAACGATCCCGATACGGATCGGGCCCAGCGTGCGCATCCACGTCCAGGTGCATCACCTGCCAGTTGTCGCCTTCGTTGTATTGCGGCCAATTCGGCGCATCGCCGCCGTTCGGATTTCCTGTCTTCGCGAAGTTCGTCCAGTACGTCTCCACCAGATCGCTCAACTTGTAATCTTCAGGCTGCCAGTGCGCTTCGGGACGCGAATCCAGCGTTCCGAAGACGTAATCGATCTCATCGGAGTGGAACGCCCCCGATCCCGCCGGATGATACTTGTCAGCCGGTGACGGGCGCTCGAAATGGTAGCGGTATACCGGCTGGCCGCCGGTTTTCATCTGAGCCTCCAGCCACGCCCACGTGCCGTACGCGATGAACGTGTCGCCCGCGAAATCGATCGTCGAGCGGATCGCTTCCGCATCCGTCGTGTCTGGATACAGCTTCAAAAATGCATCCGTCTGATCGGGAAAGCTCTTCTGCGCCGTTTCCTGGAAGCTGGCCACAGTCGCGGGCTTCGGATAATTCGCAACCTGCGCGCTCGGCTCGTCGCGATTCCATCCGCCGATCACAGGAATGTGCGCCTGCTTGCCTTCCGCATAGATTTGCGGCACCGGCTCCGGCAGAAAATATCCGTCCACATCCGGCCCGTTGCCCGCGCGCCCTGGATTCGCCTGACCCTTCATCTTCGCCAGCAGATCATCCGCGCTGATCGCCCGCAGCGCTTTCAGGTCCGAGGTTCCAAACACATTTTGCGCCCACGCCGCATCGGCCTTCTCCCGCTCGGCCAGCGGCCGGAAGGTCAGCCCTCGTCCCGAGAACGCCGCTCCGCTCTCACCGATCGCGTGCTGAAACAGTCCTTTTGCGAGCGGTGATGCCATTTGCGCGCTCACGCTGAACGAGCCCGCCGATTCCCCAAAAATCGTGATGTTGTTCGGATTACCGCCGAAATTTTTGATGTTCTTCTTCACCCACGCAATCGCCGCCGTCTGATCCATCAGCCCGTAATTCCCGGCCGCGTGGTGCGGAGACTCCTCCGCCAGGCCCTCGCCGGCATAGAACCCGAAGATGCCCATCCGATAATTCATTGACACCACCACGACACCCTTTGACGCCAGGTGCTCGCCATCCTGCCGCGGCTCTGACGTCGTGCCGGCGACAAATCCGCCACCGTAAATCCACACCATCACCGGCAGCTTAGCCTTCTTATCCTTGGCCGGCGTCCAGATGTTCAGCGAGAGACAATCCTCGCTCTGCCCAGGATCGCGATACCGCATGTCCTGGAACGGGTTCACCTGGATGCAGCGATCCCCGAAATTGGTCGCGTCTTTCGCGTCGGTCCATTTCGCCGCCGGTTGCGGCGGCTTCCAGCGCAAATCGCCCGCCGGCGCCGCAGCGTACGGGACGCCGAGGAAGTCCCGCACCTGGCCGTCAGCGGCCAGTTTCCCGTGCACCTTGCCTTTATCCGTCTTGACGGTCAGGTCATCGGCGCGCGCCGAGAGCGCGAGCGTCATGCATCCCGCACACGCCGCAACCAAAACAGATTTCCCACTTACCCGCATCCGCTGCCTCCAGGCCATCCAACAGTTGTCAAACGGAAGACTCACCACCATATCAAAGCCCCGTCGCGGCGCGCTCCGGCGCCAGCAGCTCTGCCACTGTCTCCCGCCGCCGGATCAGCCGCCCCCGCTTTCCTTCCACCATGACTTCCGCCGCACGCGGCCGCGAGTTGTAGTTCGACGCGAGCGACATTCCGTACGCCCCCGCGTCGAGCAGGGCCACCAGGTCGCCTGGCTTCAACGGCGGCAGCTCGCGATCGCGCGCGAAAAAGTCGCCCGTCTCGCACACCGGGCCCACCACATCGGCCACAATTTTCCTGGACGTGCGGGGCGCGGCAACCGGCACGATCTCGTGGTACGCCTGATACAGCGATGGGCGAAGCAAATCATTCATCGCTGCATCGGTGATCACGAAGATCTTCGTTCCGTTCTTCTTCACATAGAGCACCCGCGCCAGCAGCGCTCCCGCCTGCGCCACAATGAACCGCCCCGGCTCCAGCAGCAGCGTCAGCTCTTCCACCGAAGCCGCGGCGGAGATCAGCGCAGCCGCATACTCCCGCACCTTTTCTGCCGGGTCGAACGGTTTGTCCGTGTGGTACTCGATCCCCAGGCCGCCGCCGGCATCCATGGTGCGAATCCCATGCCCATCCTTGCGCAATTCCATGATCAGCCGCGCCACGCGCTGTGCCGCCGATCCAAACGGCTCCGCCGTTCGAATTTGCGAGCCGATATGCACGCTCACCCCATGCGGCTCCAGGTACTTCCCTGCCTTCCGGTAAAGTCCGCGTGCCCGGCGAATGTCGACCCCGAACTTGTGCTCGCGCATGCCCGTCGAGATGTAGGGATGTGTCTCGGCAAACACATCCGGATTTACGCGCAGCGCAATCCGCGGACGTTTGCGCACCTTCGACGCACGCTCCGCAAGCAGCTGCAACTCTCCTTCGCTTTCAACATTGAACTGCAGAATCCCCGCGCGCAGCGCAAGATCGATTTCCGGCGCGGTCTTGCCGATTCCTGAAAACACCACGCGCGCCGCTGCCCGGCGATCGACCGTCAGCACCCGCTCCAGCTCTCCGCCGGAGACAATATCGAACCCCGCGCCCCGGCGAGCTACCAGGTCCAGGACCCCAAGAGAGGAGTTGGCTTTTACCGCATAACAAAGCAGGTGCGGAATCCCGCTGAACGCGTCTGCGAATAGCTGCAGCCGCTCCATGACGTGTTGTGCGGAATAAACGTAGAGCGGCGTTCCATGTTGGCGCGCCAGCTTTTCAAGGCTCACTCCGTCGCAGTGCAGCGGAGCTTTCGAATCAGGACGGAGAAAGGGACGGGTTGAAATCTCGGCACCCTCGCGTTTTCGTTCCTCCTGAGACTATCGGGCTTGACCGTATGCGTAAAGCGATGCCCCTCGCACCGGGACTTCCCTCTCACAACCCCCAGCCTGCTTCAACGGCAAGAGCTACGGATGCGCATCCAGTTCGAAATTCAGCATCGCATCCGTCCCCGCCGACGCTGTCACCAGCAGCCGGCCCGCAAGACCATTCGCTGCCAGCGGCGCCAGCGTGGCGGACCCATCGATTCCCGAGACTGTCTGCGCCAGTTGCTGCGCCAGCAGAGGAGCCGGAGGGCAGTTTCCCTCGGCCGGGCACGGCTCCGTCCACCCATAGAACGCCTCCGCGAAATTCACTGTCTCCCCAGCCACCGGGTCGCCAAACGCATCCACCACATGCACCACCACCGGCGCGAAACTCTGGGCAGCCGCCACATATTGCGTCGTTCCAGTCCATCCGACCAGCGCCTCCGTCATCGGCTGCACCGGAATCACATTCAGGCTCACGCAGCTCATGCTTCCCATCAGGCATGCATTGACCGAGGACGCGGCACTGGTCGTGAAAGGCCCCGCACTGACCACGTTCGCCGCGATCCCGTCCGGCCCGCTGACACTTTGCCCGGCCGACAAGCTGACGCCCGATCCGGCTGCTGCCCAGCTCACATTTTGCCCAGCCACCGCGGCTCCCCCCGCGTTCAGCACCAACGCCTGCACCGGCCACTGCACCGTCGTCCCCATCGCGATATAGAGGTTCGGCGTCAGCGGAGCGATCGACGGTGGGGACGTCCCGGCAAATTGCGCGATCACGCTGCTGCAATTCGCCAACTCAGCCGTCACCTGCGCGATAAGGGGAGAATTCGCCGTCACCAGCAGCGTGGCTGTTCCGTCACCCGCGGTGATCGCACTGCATGACGTAGTCCCGCAGCCCAAGAGTGCCGTTCCCGCCGTGACCTGGAACGTCACCACCACGCCCGGCGCAGGTGTCTGGCTCGCGGTATTCATCGCGCGCACCGTCAGGGTCTCTGGAACGCCGATCGGCGCGCTACTCGGCGGTCCTGTCACGATGGACAGAACATCGTTGCTTCCCGCGTCATAACTGAAGCCAGTGTTGATTGCGGTCACTCCCAGAGTCGCGGCATCCTGAATCTGAATTGGCACCGTTCCCGTGGCACCGCCGGATGCCGGCGCCAGCGCCACAATCGTGTTCGGCGTTACGCTCACGATCTGCGCTGCAAATCCATTCACCGTGACAGACACCGAAGGCCGAAATCCCATCCCCTGAATCACGATCTGCCCGCCGGTCACCGGCAAGCGCGCCGGCGTCACGCTGTCTGCGTACAACACGCGTCCCCGATATCCAAAGTCGGGCCGGCCATCGCCGCGCAGGTCGGCCAGGCCAATCCTCACCTCGCTGTCGGCTCCGGTCAGCACCGGCAGTGTTGTTAGTCCCGCAACCGCCCCGTTGAAAGGCTGCGGAGTGTCCGTCACCGGCGCCGTCCCAACCGCATCGGTGCCGTTCCACGCGCCGATCACCACCTGCGATTTGTTCTCCGTTGCGGCGCCCGTCTCGTCCAGCGCCTCCGCTTCAATCGTGAACTCCCGGCCGCCGCGTGCCCACCACTGGAACCACGCCGTGTGCCCGTACCCCGTAATCTGCCCCGTCCACTCCCCATTGACCGGAACGTTGGCGGGAGACGACTCGGCCCCGTCCGGCCCGCTCTCGCCTGCATCTGCCGAATCCCCGATAACAACGGTCTGCGTCACCGCAGAGCCCGCGCTCAGGCCCGGCAGCGTGATCACCGGCATCGTTCCTGACGGAGTCACCTGGCCGGTCGCGTACGGCCCTGTCGATGCGGTGCCCGTGTACAGCGGATTGATGGCCTCAAAGGTTAGCTGGTAGTCCGACGTGGTCATGCCTGGCGGCAACGGAACTCCCCTCAGATCGAAGAATCCCTCCAGGGTTCCATCGTTGCCGCCGAAGCGATTCAGTGGATTCCCCTGCGTATCCGTTGTGCCCGTGATCGCGTTTCCGGCATTCCCCAGGAAATAAACTCCGCTCACAGCGGTCACTGTGTAAGCTTCGCTCGGTACCCCGTTCACCAGCGGCTGCAGCACCACATTCACACCCTGCATCCCTTGTCCGGTTGCAAACTGGATCGTCCCCTGCACCGAAATGGTCGACAGGGCTGTGATCGTCTTGCCGGGCCAGACGCTGAGATTCGCCTCCGTCACGGGATACAGGCGGTTCAGCGCCGCAATGTCGTCGGTCCGCAGTTGCGTCCCGTTCGGCATGCATGCTCCGCCGCTGCCGTTGCACAGGTATTCGACCGGATGCATGATCGGCCAGCCAGCGAGGCTGGCGTTCGTCATCGGGCCGCCGGAAAACATTTGCTCATTGGCCTGTGACCAGTCCAGTCCAAGCACACGCCCAAAAGCGCGGATCAGCTGGTATTGCATATCGGCGAGCTGAGCCGTCGTTGTTGCGCACAACCCGTTCACCAGAATCAGCGCATGCGCGATGGTCCCTGCGGGCGTGAGATTATCGACGCTCGTAATCACTCCGTCGTTCTCGCAGGCGTCCGCTGAGTTCGCCCCCGCGCCGTAGATCGCATTGATGACCACCCCGGTCTCGTCGTAAACAACCGCGACCGGCTTGCTCGTATTCGTCGGTGCGATATCCGGCGGCAGCTTGCTCTGGTGCGTGTTGAAGTAGGCATCGATGTTTTCCGCCAGGCTTCCCCCGGACTGGATCGTGACCGCCGCCGTCGGCACGCCGCTCCACACAGCCGCCGCTGCGGCCACCATTGTGTTGGCCTTTTTGTTGGTCTCAATGGAACTGAGGGCGCTGGTGTCCGTGTAGTACGACACCCGCCCGCCGCTCCAGACGACAGGCTGCCCTTCCATCGACGCCTGAAAGTAGCTCGCCCCTGCCACCCAGCGCGGCCCCCCGCCTTGTGCGTCGAGCTCGCAGAAGAGCAGCAAAGCCGCCAGCGCAACGATCAGTCCCGCCCCTCTCGACACGCGATTTTCCCACACGTTTGTTTCCTTCGACCGGCGCACCTCTCGTCCTCCGGAGGAAAGTCCGCGCGGCACACGGGACCTCCTCCGGAATTCATTTCCCCATGCCTCGGCAGCCTCGAGCCAAAGAATCGCGTCCCCCTCGACGCGCATCAATCCACTTCGGCACATCCTGTGAGCCGCGTCCCGGATTGATATCGCGCGAAGATTGCCAGATTCAGCGCCTCATCCAGTCGCCGCGCAAATCAATCCTCGGGCGGGATTCGCGTTCACAGGTACAATCGAAAAGTTCAGTCAAATGTCAGATACGATTCGCGATACCGTCATCCTCGGCTCCGGCTGCGCCGGCCTCACCGCTGCCATCTACACGGCGCGTGCCAACCTGAAACCACTGGTCATCGAGGGCCACGAGCCGGGGGGGCAGCTCTCCATTACCACGCTCGTCGAAAACTTCCCCGGCTGGCCCGAAGGCATCCAGGGGCCCGAGCTCATCGAGAACATGCGTAAGCAGGCTTCGCGATTCGGAGCCGAGTTCCGCCTCGGCCACCTCGCAACCGCCGACCTGACGAGACACCCCTTCGTCCTGAATCTCGGCAACGACACCCTCCACACCCGCACCCTCATCATCGCCAGCGGTGCATCGGCACGATGGCTGGGCCTTCCCTCGGAACACGCTCTTATCGGACACGGCGTCAGTTCGTGCGCCACATGCGACGGCTTCTTCTTTTCCGGTCAGGAAATCGCCGTCATCGGCGGCGGCGACTCGGCCATGGAAGAAGCCCTCTTTCTCACCCGCTTCGGATCGAAGGTCACCATCATCCACCGCCGCGAGCACTTCCGCGCCTCGCGCATCATGCTCGACCGCGCCATCGCCCACCCGAAGATCGCCTTCCTCACCAACACCGTCGTGCAGGAAGTTTTGGGAGTCGAAGAGCAGTCCGTCCGCGGCCTGCGCCTGCTCGACACCGTCACCGGCATGGAATCCGTGCTGCCCGTCACCGGTGTCTTCCTCGGCATCGGCCACATTCCCAATGCCTCGATGTTCGCTGGCCAGCTCGACCTCGATGAGGATGGTTACATCAGGACTCACAATTACGTCTTTACCCGTGTCCCGGGCGTCTTCGCCTGCGGCGACGTGCAGGATCGCCGCTATCGTCAGGCCATCACGGCCGCGGGCACCGGCTGCATGGCCGCCCTTGAAGTCGAAAAGTACCTCGAAGAGCACGGTCGCTGATTTGGGATCGATAAATGAAGGGTCGATGAAATGTAGATGAGCGCCCGCCGCGCCATCCTCGCTGCTCTTGCGCTGGCCGCTCCTCTGGCTCTCGCCCAGACACCGCAATCCGTGCCGCCAACTTTCACGACGCAGACGACCCTCGTCGTCGTGCCGACCCTCGTCACGGCTAAATCCGGCGAGCCGGTTTTCACCCTCCAGGCATCCGACTTCACCGTCACCGACGACGGCGTCCCGCAAAAAATCACAGTCGATGACAACGGCGGCGAGCCGCTCGCGCTGGTCATTGCCGTCGAAACCGGAGGAGACGGAGCTCGCTATCTCGGCGCCGACCATCTGCTCGCCACGTGGCTCGACTCCATCGCCGGCGCCGTGCAGCACCAGGTGGCTGTCGTCACCTTCGATTCGACTCCGCATATCGCGCAGAATTTCACCCAGAACCTGGACGCCGCGGAAAGCGCCATCAACAACCTTCAGCCTGGCAACCCCGGAGCCGCTGTCCTCGACGCCCTCAGCTTCTCCGTTGATCTGCTCCGTCAGCAGCCGCCTGCATACCGCCGCGCCGTCCTGCTCGTCAGCGAAACCCTCGACCACGGCAGCTACGGCAATCTGGAAGATGTTCTCCGCTCCATCAGCGACACCAACACAGCCATCTACGCCGTCTCCTTCACCTCGACCCGCGCCGAAATGGCCGGCGAATCAGGCAAGTTCTTTCAGCCCAACACCCCCGGCCCGGCGCATGGCTGCATGGCCAAAGACCCTGCCAATCCCGAGCGCACCCCGGGCCAGACCTGGGCCCAGCTCTACGGTTGTCTCAGCCTGCTCGCCCCACCCCTGCGCGCCATCAAGATGGCCACCATCGCCGCGATGAACACCCTGCAGCGCAACGTCCCCGAATCCGTTGCGCACATCACCGGCGGCGAATACTACCGCTACCACGACCCCAAATCGATGCAGGGCGACCTCATCGCCATCACCCACCACGTGCCCAATCGCTACCTCATCAGCTTTCACCCGCAGTCGCCGCACCCTGGCCTGCACACCCTGCGCGTCCGCCTGTCCCAATACCCCAAACTCGACGTCACCGCTCGCGCCAACTACTGGATCGACGAGGCTGCCGCTTCCCCGCATCCCCCTTCATCGACCCCGCAGTAGCCACTCGTCCTGCCGTCAAATAAACAGGCGCAGCCAAAGCTGCGCCTTCTGATGCTGCACCGCATTTCGCTAACCGGTTCTCCGCTAACAGCCCTTCGCTAACAGTTTTTCGCTGACCGGTTTTTCGCTGGCTTTAGTACCGGTAGTGCTCGCTCTTGTACGGACCCTCCACGGCCACGCCGATGTAGTCCGCCTGCCGCTGGCTCAGCTTGGTCAGCTTCACCCCGATTTTCTCCAGATGCAGCCGCGCCACTTCTTCGTCCAGTTGCTTCGGCAGCGTGTAGACATCGATCGCGTACGTGTCCTTGTTCTTCCACAGATCGAGCTGCGCCAGCGTCTGGTTCGCGAAGCTGTTGCTCATCACGAAGCTCGGGTGTCCCGTCGCGCAGCCCAGATTCACCAGCCGGCCCTCTGCCAGAATAAAGATGCTGTGCTCCGGCTTGCCGCTCTCCGCGGGGAACGTGTACTGATCCACCTGCGGCTTGATGTTCAGCCGCTTCACGCCCTTCGCGTGGATGAGTTGATCCATCTGGATCTCGTTGTCGAAGTGGCCGATGTTGCACACGATTGCCTGGTCCTTCATCCGCTTCATGTGCTCCAGCGTGATGATGTCCACGTTCCCCGTGCAGGTCACGTAGATGTCGCCGCGTCCCAGCGTGTCTTCGATCGTTGTGACTTCGAATCCTTCCATGGCGGCCTGCAGCGCATTGATGGGATCGATCTCCGTCACGATCACCCGGGCCCCCATGCCGCGCAGTGAGTGCGCCGAGCCCTTGCCCACGTCACCGTAGCCGCAGATCACCGCAACCTTGCCCGCCATCATCACGTCAGTGGCGCGCTTAATCCCGTCGGCCAGCGACTCGCGGCATCCGTACAGGTTGTCGAACTTCGACTTGGTCACCGAGTCGTTGACGTTGATGGCAGGAACCAGCAGCTTGCCCTGCTCCTTCATCTTGTAGAGCCGGTGCACGCCCGTGGTCGTCTCCTCGCTGACCCCACGCCAGTCCTTCACAACCTTGTGCCAGTGCTGCTTGTCTTCCGCGTACACGTCCTTCAGCAGCTTTTTGATGACCGCTTCTTCTTCGCTCTCCGACGGCGTATTCACCCAGGTATCGCCGTTTTCCAGCTCATACCCCTTGTGGATCAGCAGTGTTGCATCGCCGCCGTCATCCACGATGAGCTGCGGACCGGTGCCCCCCTCATGCGTCAGCGCCTGCAGCGTGCACCACCAGTACTCCTCGAGCGTCTCGCCCTTCCACGCGAACACCGGAATCCCCGCCGCCGCAATCGCCGCCGCCGCGTGATCCTGCGTGGAGAAGATGTTGCAGCTGGCCCAGCGAACCGTCGCGCCGAGATCCTTCAGCGTCTCGATCAGTACAGCAGTCTGGATCGTCATGTGCAGCGAGCCGGAAACCCGCACGCCCTTCAGCGGCTTTTCCGCGGCATATTTGCGGCGAATGGCCATCAATCCGGGCATCTCGTGCTCGGCAATCGAAATCTCTTTGCGCCCCCAGTCGGCCAGCGACAAATCGGCGACTTTATAGGCGGCGGCGTTGCGTTCCAGTGTTGCGGTAGCCATGTATGGGAGTTCTCCTGGAGAGTGTCTGCTCCTTGATTGTACCGGCCCAGCCCAGCCCTCCATTGAATTTTCATCGATCTGCGTCATCTCGGGGCCGGACGGCAATCCTTCAGGATTCAATGCTCGCCTTTTGTTCCGGTGCGCCGTCCATTGTCAAAGGCCTTGTGGTAGATTCAGCACAATTCTGAGGAGGTGCCCTGTGCGACCGGCAACTTCCGCGCTTCTCATCCTCGTCCTGGGTACATTTCCCGCGG
>DATDHZ010000097.1:0-257508 GCA_036521315.1 Acidobacteriaceae bacterium | reverse complement strand
CGCACGTTCCAGAATCTCTTCGCCTACAACATCGCGGGCCCGGCAGGCGTCGATACCGGCGGCAATCCCAGCACCGCGTGGCCTTATGTGGCCAGCGGCAACTACTTCGATGCCCTCGGGATTCAGCCTTACCTTGGCCGGTTCTTCCACCCTTCTGACGAGCACGGGATCGACAGCGCTCCTGATGTGGTGCTGTGCTACGATTACTGGCACAGCCGCTTCCACGACGACCGCAGTGTGGCGGGACGATCGATCCAGATCAATAAGCATCCGTTCACCGTCATCGGGGTCGCGCCGCGCGGATTTCGCGGCACGGAGCTGTTCTTTGCGCCCTCTTTCTGGATTCCCGCGGTCGAAGAAGGCGTCGTTCAGGGGACGGATTCTCTCAAGTACCGCGGCGATCACAACTTTTTTGTGGTGGGACGGCTCAATCCCGGCGCGACCCCGGTGCAGGGCGCAGCAGATCTGAATGCGATCGGCGCATCGCTGGCGAAGGCGTATCCCGGCGACGACGACGGCCTCAAATTCTCGCTGGCTCGGCCAGGTCTCGTGGGGGATATGCTGGGAGGGCCAGCGCGCGCCTTCATGGCGGGGATGATGCTGCTGGCGGGGTTGATCCTGCTGGCCGCCTGCGCCAATCTGGGCAGCCTCTTCGCAGCCCGGGCCTCGGATCGCGCCAAAGAAATTGCCGTGCGCATGGCCCTGGGCTCGAGACGTGGCCTGATCCTCCGCCAGCTTCTTACCGAGGCCGTTCTCGTTTCCCTCATCGGCGGCATCGTTGGATTGGCAGGGGGTATCGTCATCCTGCGCTGGCTGACAGCCTGGCAGCCGCTCCCTGATATTCCCATCAACGTTCCCGTCAATCCCGACGTGCGGACCTATATCGTCGCGCTGCTGCTGGCGGTCATCAGCGGACTCCTTTTCGGCATGGTGCCGGTGCGCCAGGTGCTGCGTTCCGATCCCTGGCAGATTATCCGCTCCGGCGGCGCCAGCCTGACGGCAATGCGCCGGTTTACGCTGCGTGACATTCTGCTCGTCGTGCAGATCGCCATTTGCGCGGTGCTGGTCACCTCTTCGCTGGTCGCGGTGCGCGGGCTCGTGCGTTCGCTGCACAGCAATTTTGGTTTCGATCCGAACCACGCCATGCTGGTCGGCACCGATCTCAAGTGGGCCGGTTACAGCGGAGACAAAATTCCCGAGATGCAGCGCCGCATGCTCGACGCGGTCAACACCATTCCTGGCGTAACGGCCGCTGGGTACATCGACAACGTCCCCCTCAACCTCGGGAGCGGCGACTCCTATGTGTACACCGACGCCACCACCGACTACCGGCCTACGAACTATGCGGCTGACGCGATGAATTACAACGTCGCGCCAGGATATTTCGCTGCGGCGGGCACAACTCTGCTCGCCGGAAGAGACATCAGCTGGCGCGACGACAGCAAAGCTCCCGTCGTGGCCGTCGTCAATCGCGAGTTTGCCCGAAAAGTCTTCGGCTCGGTCGGCAAGGCGATGGGTCAATACTTCAAATTTTGGGGCGGGAACCGGGCCCAGGTCGTCGGAGTCGTCGAAGACGGCAAGTACCGCACGCTCACTGAGAATCAGCAGCCCGCGATGTTCTTCCCCATCCAGCAGCACCAGTCCAGCGGGATGTACCTGGTGGTGCGTTCCAATCGCGATCCACAGCAAATCGCCTCGGCTCTCGAGCGCACGCTGCGCAGCGTCGATCCCGGCGTGCCGGTCACCATTGACACCTGGAATCACAACCTGACCTGGGCCTTGTTTGCCTCGCGCGTGGCCTCGGTCGCTCTTGGCGTTCTCGGCTTGCTGGGCGCCATGCTCGCCGTCACCGGCATCTTCGGCATGGCCTCCTACGTTGTCAGCAAGCGGATGCGCGAGCTGGGCATTCGCGTCGCTCTCGGCGCCGGCCAGCGCAGGGTGCTCGGCGCGGCCCTGGGGCGCGCGCTCATCCTGCTCGCGTCAGGCTCCGTTGCCGGCCTCATCCTCGGTCTGCTCGCGACCAAAGTGCTCTCGTTCATCGTGTACGAGGCCACGCCAAAGGATCCCTGGGTGCTCGGCGGCGTCATCGCTACCATGCTCATCCTCGGCCTGGTCGCTTCCTGGATCCCCGCGCAGCGCGCCCTGGCGGTCGATCCCATGATCCTGTTGCGCGACGAGTGAGCGAGGAATCGGGTCCAGGGATGACGGGATAGAAAAAAATCGGAGCGGCGCCAACCTGGGCCGCTCCGGTATACATTCTGGGCGTTGCGAAGCATTGCGCCTTGATCTTCGAGGTTCTCCCGACGATCAGCGGCCACCCGGCCATTCAAAGGGAAATACCGGATCGCCATAGATGATGCCGCGCCCATTCATGCCGAGGTAGACGCGTCCATACACGCGCGGGTCGGCCTGAATGAGCGTGGGGCCGCCGTACTGATGCGCATCGTCGTTGACGCGCACCCACGATTTGCCGTTGTCATCCGAACGATAGATTGCCATTGCATCGCTCGGCTCAGCTTCGCCATAGAGGAAGACTGCCTCCTGATGCGTCCACGGCGAAGGCGCGCCGACTGCGGCGGAATTGGCGTAAGGCGCACTTGCCGCCCGCGCCCACGTCACGCCGCCATCCGAGGAGTGCCAAAGTCCGTTGCTGCCCAGCGGAATCCAGATATCCCCGGCTTTGGCGAAGTTCACGTCGACCACGCCGCAACCGGAGCCGTAGCAGCCCGCGACTGGCGGCAGTGCTGTCGTATTCACCTGGGTGAACACGGCGGTGTTGTTCGTCGTATCGACCGTGCCGCTGTAGAAGTTCGCACCGGAGCCGTAGCTGGCATACGCGTAGAAGAGGTTGGGTGTCACCTTGTCTGCATAAACGACTGCGCCGTAGGGAATGCCCTGGGTCGCGGTCCAGGTGTTGCCGTTGTCAAGCGAGAACTGTACGGGGTTGTAGGAGGTGCTCCACATGATCGAAGTCCCGCTCGCATCGACAGCGATGATGCCTCCGTTATTGGAGTAATTGCCGCCCGAGGCGCAGTTGGGGAAAGGCGCCCAGCTGGTGCCCCCGTTCGTCGAATACGCCCCGAAAATGCAGGGCGACGTCGAGTAACCCGACGGAGTCTGCACGCGGACGATGAACGAGGGGTTCTGCCCGGCCCAGTCCATGCTGCCGACCGTCGTGGCGACCGGATTGGTGTACATGCCCGCGGGCGGCGAATCCGGGAATTCGGTGTGCTGGAACCCGCCGATGTCCCCGAGTCCGCTCAGCAGATGCGGACCCGCGGAAGGGCTGATGAGCGCCTGCACCGCGGTCTCCTCAATCCCCTTCGCCTGCACGGACCATGTCGGCGAGGTGCCTGTGTCGGCAGCTCCAACATTGTAGGTGTCATAGATGGTCGCACCCGTGCCGTACATCAGGTGCTGCGGGTTGGTGGGATCGATGAGCAGCGCGGACATCCACCAGCCGAACTTCGCAGATGGGTTCGGAGAGTTGGGATAGTTGGTGTCCCCGAACGTCAGCCACGGCGAAATCGGCGTGTATACCGAGGGATTGAAGTAGTAGTTTCCGTAGGGCGGTCCGTCGTCGCCGGAACTGGAAGTGACGAGGCCAAGATTCGTCCAGGTGCTCCCGCCGTCGTGCGTCACGTAAACGGTATCGACCGGATACCAGCGATCCATGGTGCTGACGGCGACGGTTCCGCTCGCGGTCGGATCCTGCGAGATGCCGACGAATCCGCCGTAGTAGCCGGACTGGAAGGGCGCATCGATCGGCGGAGTGATGTTCGTCCAGGTCTTTTCCGACGGTGAGTACTTTTCGACGACGCCGTAATCGATCACGTTGGGGCCGGGCAGATCATCGAAGGTGACGTAGAGATTGCCATCGGGGTTGATGACCGCGCGCTCTGGGGCCGGAGGATGGGTGCCTCCGTTCACAGAGAAAGGCCACGCGAGCGGCTGCCCGGGCAGCGCCGACCAGGTAGCGCCGTCGTTGGTGCTCACGTAGACGGTGGCCGTGGAATACACGCCGGCATAGACGGTGCCTGGCGTCTTCGGATCGAAGACCGCCCACTGCACGCCGTATTCATCCGGCGTGGACTGGACCGGGAAGCTGGCCACCTGCGTCCAGGTCTGCGCGCGATCTTCGCTGACCCACAGACCGTTCAGGCGCGTGCCCATGAACAGCTCATTCGGCTTGAATGGATTGACGGCGAGGCGCTCGCCGGCCGCGCGGCCGTTGCAGTTCGAGCACATCTGAAACGGCGCATTGTAGGTCTGGAAGGTCGCGCCGCGATCTCTGGAGACCAGAAAGGCGCAGCAGTTTGGATACGCATACATGCCCACGGCGATATAGAGCCGGCTGGGATCGGTCGGGTCGAGGGCTATGCTCTCCGGACCGTTGAGGTTGTATTGGTTCGGCGAGTGAAAGTCGGTGAGGGGCGTCCAGCTTTGATTCCAGGCATTCCAGCGGTACACGCTGCCGATATCGGTGCGCGCGTAGATCACGCCCGGCGCCCATGGGTGCGCGACGAGTCCGGGCACGTAGCCTCCGGCAACGATGGTCACCGGCTTGAACTGGTACGGCTCGACGCTGCGCTGCGCGAGGAGTGTGGCGGGAACGGCAGCTCCGAGCAGCAGCGTGAGGAGCGGGCGGACGAGACGGAGAGAAAGCATGGGGGACGTCTCCTTTGGCGGGTGATGTGGCCGGGCGAGATCCACGGGTACGGGGAAGTGCAGCGGGCTCTGTAAGCGATTACTTTTCGGCTCGTGATCGTACTAAACCGATTAACCGTCAGAGAAATACCACCGTGCTTCAGCCGCTGTCAACGGCAGTGGGCATCCCTGGTTCGCGACTTCTGTGGAACGAGCGGGTCCTATCGGACAGCGGTGCGCCGCGGTTCTAAACTGGCAGTGTCCGCATTTGCCCGCGCAGAAAGCTCCGTATGTTGCCACGTTCGCGCTGCCTCGCCGTCGGCCTTGCCGCCCTCTTTGTGATTCCTCCGGGCGCTGCGATCGCCCTTGGCCACAAGAAAAAGAAGCCAGTACCCACCGAATCCTCGCCACTCACCCAGGATCAGCGCGTCCTCCATGCGCTCAATCGCCTCACCTTCGGCCCGCGTCCTGGCGATGTCGCCGCCGTCGAAGCCATGGGTCTGGATAAGTGGATCGACCTGCAGCTCAATCCGTCGAAAATCGACGACTCCGCTCTGAACGCCCGCCTGAGCGCGTACCCCGCGATGCAACTCAGCCTGCAGCAGCTTGTCCAGCGATTTCCGTCCCCGGCGATGATCCGCCAGGCCGAGCGGGGCAAGCTGCCTATCCCGCGCGATGCCGTGGAGCGCGCGATCTACGCAGACCAGATCGCGGATCTGCGAGCGCGCCAGGAAAAAAAGGCCGAGCAGGCGCGCTTGCTGGCGACCAACGGTCTGCCCGCGAACCCGGCGGGGCAGAAAACGCCGGCCACGACACAGGCCGCCGAGGCGTCGCTGTTGATGATGGCCACACGCGACGCCGGTGCGCCGGGCCCCTACCTCGCGCAATCCGCGCAGACCGGTGACCAGCCGGAGCCGGCGGGGCAGGGAATGATGGAGCCTGGGAACTCGATGGGTGAGCCGCCGTCGATGGCGAGCCAGCAGGGAAGCGCCCCCGGTCCACAGTTCAAGCCTCAGGCCCCGCCAGCCGATGCCGCCATTCTGAGCCTTCCCCCTGCGCAACGGATGAACGCGTTGGTCGCCATGCAGCCCGCCGAATTCCGCGGTTTGCTTCAGGGCCTCAGCCGGCCTCAACGCATCGCCCTCTTCGCCGATCTGACGCCCATCCAGCGCGAGACGGTCTTCGCGCTCATCAACCCGCAGCTCGTCGTCGGCGGCGAAGTGCTGGTCACTCGCCTGCTGCGCGATATCTACAGCGAGCGCCAGCTGGAAGCCGTGATGACGGATTTCTGGCTCAATCACTTCAACGTTTATCTCCGCAAGGGCGAGTTCGCGCCATGGTATCTGGCCCAGTATCAGGACCAGGTGATCCGCCCGCATGCGCTCGGCAAGTTCGAGGACCTTCTCGTGGCGACCGCCAAGAGTCCGGCGATGCTCTACTACCTCGACCAGACGGAGAGCGTTGGCCCACATTCTTTTGCTGCAGAGCGCGCCGCCATCTCGCCGAATCCCAAAGCGCGCCAACTGGGCCTGAATGAAAACTACGCGCGCGAAGTGATGGAGCTGCACACGCTCGGTGTCGACGGCGGCTACACGCAGCGCGACGTCACCCAGGTCGCCGCTGTGTTCACGGGCTGGGACATCGACCATCCGGAGCTGGGGGGCGAGTTTGTTTTCAATCCGCGCCGCCATGAGCCGGGACAAAAGATCGTCCTCGGCTACGTGATTCCACCCAGCGGCGAGCAGGAAGGCCTCGAGGTTCTCCACATGCTCGCGGTGAGTCCCGCCACCGCGCACCATGTTTCCTTCCAGATTGCTCAGCGTTTTGTCAGCGACAATCCGCCGCCAGCGCTCGTGGATGCGATGGCTGCCACGTGGATCAAAACCGGCGGAGACATTCGCGAGGTCCTGCGCACCATGCTGGCTTCACCGCAGTTCTGGTCGCAGGAGGCGTACCGCGCGAAGGTCAAGACGCCGGAGGAATACGTGATCTCCGCCGTGCGCGCGACCGGCGGCGACGTCATTCACCCCGCCTCCCTGGTGGAAGCCATTGGCCAGCTCGGAATGCCGCTCTTCGGCTGCCAGACCCCCAACGGCTATTCCTGGACCGCCGATGCCTGGCTCAACAGCGGCGATCTCCTCGACCGCATGAACTTCTCGCTTGCGCTTGCAGACAACGACGCGGGCACCGTGATGCACTGGGACGATCGCATGAACCTCTCGGGCCAGCGCGACGGGACCCCGCAGCAGAAGGAACAGCGGCTCGAGAGTCTGCTGCTCGACACTCCGGTTTCCGAGCAGACGCGCAACGCCGTTCTGGCGCAAGTGTCGCAGCAGAATGACGCCGCGTCGAACCAACCGTTGCCAGATCCGCGTAGCAAGCGAGTGAATTTCGTCCGCCCGCGCGACTTCGGCCAACTGCTCCAGGCTGCGGCTCCGCTGCCTGCGCCTGCCGATCAGGATGCTGCGCTTCTCGCCGGACTCTTGCTCGGCTCTCCTGAATTCCAGCGCCGCTGATTGCAGTGGTTTGTGAGGCCCGGCCTTAATCGGCGTGGGCTTCCTGCTGCGCCGGTTGTTTCCGGTGCGTGAAGGATCCGAGCAGCGTCTGCAGCATCACGTAAAGCACGGGAATGAAGAACAGATTCAGCACCGTCGACATGAGCATGCCGCCGATGATAGTGGTGCCCACGGACTGGCGCCCAGCCTGACCCGCGCCGGTGGCGATGGCCAGCGGAATCACGCCCAGGATGAACGCGAATGAAGTCATCAGGATGGGCCGCAGGCGCAGCTCCGCCGCTTCAATCGCCGCATCGACGATGGATCGCCCCTGCCGGCGCAGCTGCTCTGCGAACTCCACAATCAAAATCGAGTTTTTCGCCGCCAGCCCGATGAGCATGACGAGGCCGATCTGGCAGTAGATGTCGTCCGCAAATCCCCGCGCCGATTGCGCCAGCAGCGCTCCCAGCACAGCCGTGGGCACGGCCAGCAGAATGATGAACGGCAGCGCGAAGCTCTCGTACAGCGCGGCGAGCGTCAGATACACGACGAGGATGCCGAGCCCAAAGATCACCACGGTTTTGCCGGCCGACTCAATCTCCTCGAGAGAAAGGCCGGTCCACTCATAGGCCATGCCGGGCAGCATGGTGTGCTGGGCCACGTCTTCCGTGGCGTTGATCGCCTGGCTGGTACTGACTCCAGGAGCGGCGTTGCCGTCGATCTCCGCGGAGCGGAAAAGGTTGTAGTGACTGATGACTTGTGGGCCTGAGGTGTTCTCGAGCGTGACAAGATTGTCGAGCGGAATCATCTGGCCGCTCGAGGAGCGCACGTAGTACTGGCGAATATCGGCGGCGTTCTGGCGGAATTGCTGATCCGCCTGCACGTAAACGCGATAATTGCGGTTGTTGAAGTCGAAGTTGTTCACGTACTCCGAGCCCATGTAGACCTGCAGCGCGTCAGAGATCTGGCTGAAAGGCACGCCCATCGCCTTCGCCTTGTCGCGGTCGATATTCACCAGCACCTGCGGATCATTGGAGGTAAAGCTGGTGAAGAGGCCGGTGAGGTCTTTATTCTGGCCGCCGCGCGCAACGATGGTGTGCGCGATCCGATCGAGGTCAGCGAGCGTATTGGATCGCCTGTCCTCGAGTTCGAATTGAAATCCGCCAAAGCTGCCGACCCCCTGGATCGCCGGAGGTTCCAGAGGGACGATCAGCGCGCCCGGAATCATGAACAACTTCGGGCGCAACCGCGTGACGATGGCGCCGACGGTGTGCTCCGCCCCGCGACGCTGGTCGTAGTCTTTGAGGGCGCAGAACATCATGCCGTAGTTCGGTGCGTTGCCGCTGAAGCTGAAACCGCCGACGGCGAAGGCCCCAGCGATGTCCTTATCCTGCCCGAGGAGCGCGCTCACCTCCGCCTCGATATGCGTGGTGTAGGCAAGGGAAGCCCCCTGCGGCGCCTGGACCAGGATCATCACAAAGCCCTGATCTTCCTGCGGCACGAAGGCCGATGGCACGTGCTGGTATTCCCAGGCTGCCCCGGCGAGCGCGCCCAAAAAGAGCAGCAGCATCAGCCAGCGCAGGCGCAGCACACCGTGGATGGTGGCAGCGTATCCGCGCCCCAGCGCCTTTACCGACCGTTCCGCCAGGTGCAGCAGCGAATGCTTCTCCTCCTCCCGCTTCAGCAGCAGCGCGGCCAGCGCCGGCGAAAGAGTCAGTGCGTTGAATGCCGAAATCGCGATAGAAAACGCGATCGTCAGCGAAAACTGCCGGTAGAGGATGCCGGTGGTGCCGGGGAAAAACGACACCGGCACGAACACGGCGATCAGCACCAGCGACGTGGCGACCACCGCGCCGGTCACCTCGCGCATGGCCGCTGAAGTTGCGTGATGCGATTCGCGGTCGCCTTCGGCAATGTGGCGCTGCACGTTCTCAATCACGACGATGGCGTCGTCTACCACCAGGCCCGTTGCCAGCGTGATGCCGAACAGCGTCAGCGAATTGATCGAGAAGCCGAAAATCTTGATGAACGCAAACGTGCCCACCAGCGACACCGGGATGGTTACCGCGGGGATCAGCGTGGCGCGCCAGTTCTGCAGGAAAAGAAATATGACCAGAATGACGATCGCGATGGCTTCGATCAGCGTTTTGATCACTTCGTGAATCGAGGCGCCAACAACGGTCGTGGTGTCGAATGCAACGGCGTAGTGCATGCCCGGCGGGAAGCTCTTCGACAGGCGCGCGAGCTCCGCCTTCGCGTCGCGATCGACCTGCAGGGCATTCGCGTCGCTGAGCTGCTGCACCGCGAACCCAGTCGCCGGAATGCCGTTAAAGGTGAGGGCGCTCGCGTACGTAGACGAGCCCAGTTCCGCGTGCCCCACATCTTTAATCTGCACAATGCCGTTCGGCGTGTTCTTGATGATGATGTTGTCGAACTGCTCGGGCGTAGAAAGCCTGCCGACCACGTTCACGGTGATCTGGAAGGCCTGCTTGTTTTCCGATGGCGGAGCGCCCAGCTGTCCGGAAGGGATCTCGACGTTCTGTTCCTGCAGGGCAGCCACCACGTCAGACGCAGTGAGCTGGCGAGCTGCGAGCTTGACCGGGTCGAGCCAGATACGCATCGCGTACTGGCCGATGCCGAAGATGGTGACGTCGCCCACCCCCTTCACGCGCTTCAGGGCATCCTTAACGTACACGTCAAGATAGTTGCTGAGGAAGAGATTGCTGTACTTGCCGTTGTCGGACCAGACGCCGGCGCCGAAGACGAAATTGCTGTTCGCCTTGCTCACCGTGATTCCGGTTTGGTTGACCTCGGCCGGCAGCAACCCCGAGGCGGAGGTCACGCGGTTCTGCACGTCGACGGCGGCGACGTCGAGGCTGTAGCCGGTGTCGAACGTCGTGGTGATGGCGCTGCTGCCGTCGTTCGCGCTCGTCGACTGGATGTACCGCATCCCCGGCACGCCATTGATCGCTTCCTCCAGCGGACGAGTGACGGCCGACTCTACCTGGCTTGAGTTCGCTCCGATGTAGAAGCTCGAAACCGTCACCTGGGGCGGCGCGAGCTGCGGATAGAGCGAGATGGGCAGCGTGGGAATGACCACCGCGCCGGCCAGAATAATGAGGAGCGCGCAGACCGTTGCGAATACCGGACGGTGAATAAAGAAGTCGACCAAGCAATCCCTCTTGTGCTTTCCCGATCTGGTGCTGAATCAGCTCGGCGCTAGCTTCCTGCGGCCGGCGATCCCGCGCCCGCCGGCGGCCCGCTGGGCAGCGGAATCACCGGCATGTTGTCCATCAGGAACTGCGTGCCGGAAACAATCACCTTGTCTCCGTTCTGGAGTCCGCTGAGCACCGCATAGTTATTGCCCATCGTGTCGCCCAGGGTGATGGCCTCCTGATGCGCGACAAATTTTCCGCTCCCCGCGCTTTGCGCCACAAACACAAACGCCTGTCCGCCCAGCCTCGTCACCGCCAGCACCGGTACCACCGGTTTGGCGCTCACGCCCCAAACCACGCGCGCCTTCACCAACTGCGCATTCCGCAGCACGGTTGAGTGCACCGGCGCCTTGACCAGAATGCCCTGCAGCCCGTTATCCACTTCGGGCGAAACGAAGTCGATCGAGGTTTTCTCCACCGGCTTCTCGTTGTTGTCGAGTATCTCCACGGCCAGGCCGTTGCGAACCTGCGCAGCGCGTTCCGTTGGAATGTAGATGTACGCTTCCAGATCCTTGTTCTCGTCGACAGTCGTCAGCATGGTCGATGACGATACGTAATCCCCGACGTGGACCGGGATATCCCCGACGATTCCATCGAACGGCGCGGAAATCCGGTAATAGCCAAGTTGCTGCTGCTGCGTGTGGAGCGTGGCCACGCCCGCGTCGTAATTCGCTTTCGCGCTGGCGAATGCCTGCTCGGCCTGATCCAGCGCATCCTTGCTGATTACGCCGTCAGCGAAAAGCTTGCGTTGCCGGTCTATCTGGAGCTGGTTGTACTGATACACCGCCTGCAACTGCTGGTCGGTCGCATTCTGCGAGGCAACGGCCGCTGTCTGCTTCGCCGGATCGATCTGCATCAGCAGCTGACCGCCTTTTACCTGCTCGCCAGAATGCACCAGGATCGCCGTCAGGTTGCCATCCACCTGCGGATTGATGGTGGCCGAGCGACGCGACTTAATCGTCGCCACGTATTCGTCGGTCTGCGGGACCGGCGCCGCCGCCACGGTGATCGTCTGCACCGGCATTGCCTGAATGGCCTGTGCGGGTTGCTGCGGCTGGTCCTTCTTGCAGCCAGACACTCCAGCGGCCAGCAAGAGCGGCATGCTAAGGATCGGGATGAGAGCTTGGGACTTCACCAGCGGCCTCTGCGATTAAGATTCGAGGTAAGACACACAACGGAAGATGTGCTCAGAATACAGTATTGACGCACAGTTCGATGGTCCATACCGTCAGGTTTTGCGGATGAGCCGAGACATTGGATTCCGCTGCCGTTCCAAAGCTTCACGAAATCATCAACTCTTCGCGATTTACGCAACCATGTCTCGTTCAGTTCCCGCCCTGCTGACAAAGAAAAAGCGAGCTGTCCGTTTCCGAACAGCTCGCCTCGTTTTCTTGTGGGACTTCGGTCCTCTTTGGAGGCCTATCCCGGCGGTTCCTGCCGCGCGGCGGATCTCCTTCGGCCGATCCCAGTCTCATTCAGCAGAACGAAGTTCGCTTCGCCTGCGGTTTGCTTCCACACTCCGCGCAACTTCCGTGGCTCACGATCCCTGCCGGAATCGTCTGCCTGTTGGTCTGCGCGATCCGCGTGGAAGCTTCTTAGCCCGCCGTGAATTCGCCTCCAAAGAAGAGACCAATATCTCGCAACCGGTCTCCTCCCCGCCGGCTATATTCCAGCATTGGCCCCGGAGGAGCGATCTCGGCTCGAGTCTCCCTCTACCCGCGGCTGCGCGGGTCTCTTAAGATGTTCCGCTTTGTTGCCGATTCAGTTGGTTGCGTCCGAACTTTGGACATTCATCCTCCTTGGTCGGGTGTTCAAGCGTTACCTCGTATATTCAGTTCGATAGCAGAGGCTGGGTCCGCGTTGCCAGGTTTTACTACTCTTCTGTGGATTGATTGCGCGCTCGCACCTTGAACCAGATCGGCGAACCGGCAAATCCAAAAGCCGCACGGACTTGATTCTCCAGAAATCTCTCAAAGGAAAAATGCAGCTTCACGCTGCGATCCGTAAACAGCACGAAGGTCGGCGGGGCTACGGCCGCCTGCGTCATGTAATAAATCCGCACTCTCTTCGCCATCGGCACGCTGGCCCGCTGAAAATCGATCTTTTCGAGGAACCGGTTCATCTGTCCCGTCGAAACCCGCTTTCGCCGCTCCGCCGCCACTCGCAACACCTCATCCAGCACCCGCGGCACATTCCGTCCCTCAACGGCGGAGATGAACAACACCGGCGCGTAGCTCAGGTATTTCAGCACGGTCCTGAGCTGCCTCTCGAAGATCGCCCGATCCGCGGGTGGCTTGCCGTCCGTTCTTCCTGTCGTCACCAAGTCCCATTTGTTCACCACGATGATGACGCTGCGCCCGCTCTCATGCGCGTAGCCGCCAATGGTTGCGTCTCCGGCGGTTACGCCCTCGGTCGCATCGATCACCAGCAGCGCCACATCCGCCTGTTCCAGATGCCGTCGCGCCATCACTACCGACAGCTTTTCCGCCATCAAATGCGTCTTGCCCTTGCGCCTGATACCGGCTGTATCGACGATGCGCAGTTCCTTGTCTTTGTACTGCATCAGCTCGTCAACCGCGTCGCGAGTCGTGCCGGCAACCGGCGATACGATCGCCCGCGCCGTTCCCGTCAGAGAGTTCAGCAGCGTGGATTTGCCCACATTCGGTCGGCCGATGATCGCCACTCGGGTTTCATGCTGCTCAAATTCGCCGTGCGTCCGATGCCGGGCCTCTCCATCCGCTTCTGCTTCAGCCTCGCTGTCGGCCACGGCAGGGACGTGCGGCAGCACCGCGAATAGCTCGTCCAGCAGATCGCCGATTCCATGTCCATGTTCCGCAGAAATCGGGACCAGCCGGCGGATCCCCATCTGCCGGAAATTCTGCGCCGCCGCCTCCATACTCTCCACATCGATCTTGTTCACCGCGAGGAAGAGCGGTTTTCCCGTGCGTATCAGCAACCGCGCCAGATCCAAATCCGGTGCAGCCAGCTCGCTCCGGCCATCCACCACCATCACGATCGCATCGGCCTCATCGAGCGCAAAACGGGCCTGCCGGAAGATTTCTGCCGGAATCAGCGCCTCATCATCGGGAATGATGCCTCCGGTGTCGATCACCCGCGCCGTGCGACCCGCCCACGCCACCTCACCGTAAATGCGATCCCGCGTAATGCCAGGTTCGTCGCCGACGATGGAGCGCCGGCTTCCGGTGAGCCGATTGAACAGCGTCGATTTGCCGACATTCGGCCGCCCGACAATGGCAAAAATCGGAGTTCCCTGCGGCGCGGGCCGCTCCTCACGGAATCCACGAATCTCCTGACGAGTCTCGTCCACCGGAACTTGCGGGATTTCGCGCTGCATCGGGCCGCGCAGGTCCGCGCCCAGGCCCGAAGAATGCGCACGAGCTGCCGGCCTCGTTCCGCCCGTCGTGCGGGAACTTTTCAGGTCGCGCGAGCCGATCGGTTTCGGCGCTTCAGCTTGGCCGCGGCGGATGGCCTTCTGCTTCGCCTGAGTTTTTCGCCATGTCTTCTTCGCGCCTGCGCGGTTTCTCTTGACGGGCTTCAACGTTGGCTCACCTTGCGAAATGCGCGGGCTCCAGACTGATCGGAACCTCTGGGCGCGCTTCCCAATTATAGGGAGAAGCGGGCTGCACCTCTTTAGTTCACCGTCTCCGCGCTGTAGCGCGCGACCAGCCCCGTCCGCACCGCGTGCCGATACACGGCCGTGAAGGCCCGTGCCATCAGGAGCAAATACGCCAGCGCCAGCGCACTCCCGACAGCCAGATTCAGGCTCCGCACTCCGTGGCCCAGCAGCACGCCCCGCATCCCCTCAAAGACATAGCTGGGCGGAATTATCCGCGCTATCCACTGCATCCACCGCGGCAGCGTGGACAGCGGATAAAACACGCAGGCCAGGGGCGAGATGAACGCCGGAATCGGCCAGATGAACCACTCCGCCGCCGGGCCATAGCGAAGCACCAGGGCGCTGCCGAAGATTCCCAGCGAAATCCCAAACAGAAAGAGCACCAGCAAAAACGCTGCCAGCATCGAACCGTAGACGAAGAACGACAGCCCAAACACCAGCGTCGACAGCGCTACCATCACCACGAGTCCAATGATGCTGGTGGCGATGCTCGACAACACCAGCCCGCTCAGATACTCCGATACCGACAACGGCGACGCAAACAGGTTGAGGAAATTCCGCGACCACACATCCTCGAGAAACGCCGTTGTGATTCCCTGCATGACCCGCGCCATGAAATCCCACAGCAAAACGGCGCCCAGCATCGCCGGCACAAAGTTGAACCTCGCCGATGAGACTGAATTCAGATACCGCGTAATGAATCCCCAAAGAATGATGTCGATGGCCACCCACGCGAACAGGGGCACGATGCGCGTGGGGCTTCCGCGCAGCAGATAGAACTGCCGCAGCAGCAGGGCCAGCGTTCGCCGCGGAAACGCCGGCATTACGCCTCCTCCTGCGCATTGCGAATCGTCAGCGGTTCCCGCGCCACCGCGACAAACAAATCCTCCAGGGTCTCGTGTCCATGCGCTGCCGGCAACGCCCGCGGATCGCCCTCCAGCAAAATCTTTCCGTGCGAGAGGAACAGCACGCGGTGGCACACTTCCGCCACTTCCACCATGTTGTGCGAGGTCCACAGCACGCCCACATCGGACCGCGCCGCAAACTCGCGAATCTCCGCTCGAATTTCCCGAGCCGTCGCCGGATCGAGCGAAGCCGTCGGCTCGTCCAGCAGCAGCAGCCGCGGCTCGTTCAGCAGCGCCTTCGCCAGGGCCACGCGCGTCTGTTCGCCCGATGACAGCACGCCGCATTTCGCATTCCGGAATCGGAGCAGATCGAACTCGGTCAGGACCGACTCCATCCGCTCGCGCAGACGAGGGACTGCATACAGCATCCCGAACACGCGCAGATTCTGCGCCACCGTCAGATTGCCCGGCAGCGGCGCATACACGGCGGCGAAATTCGTCCGGCCCAGCGCCTGCCGGCGCTTGCGTGCGAGATCGTAGCCATCAATCGCGATCCTGCCCGACGTCGGCTCGAGCACGCCGAGAATCATGTTGATGGTTGTTGTTTTCCCCGCGCCATTCGGCCCAAGCAGCCCGAGAATCTCGTGCGGCTTTACCGCAAACGACACGCCATCGACGGCCACCGTCGTCCCGTACTGCTTGCACAAGTGAGAGACTGCCAGGATGCGAGCGTGGTTTGCCGCAACCTCGCTCTTTGCGTTTGGCGCCGTCGGCAGAGGGTTGGGAACGGCGTCGCTCATCTTTGTTCAGTCTGGCATTGGCCGCGCAGCGGGGCAAGTGGGCTGGTGCCCCGCCGCACCGGCATTACATGCCCAGCTTCGGCGCGAGCCGGGTTACGTCGGCCGCACTTCGAACCGCGCCGTATTCCGCCCGGAGTTCTTGGCCACGTAAAGAGCGGTGTCCGCGCGGCTCAGCACTTCCCACACGTCCGCAGAGTCCACATCGGGCCGAAACGTCGCGACTCCAAAGCTGCAGGTTAAATGCACCTGTCCTTCGGCAACCTGGAAATTCCGCGAGCGAATCGCGTTCAGCAGGTCTTCTATGCGGCTGGGCGCCACCTGCAGGTCCCATCCCGGGAAGATGATCAGGAACTCCTCGCCGCCATACCGGCCCACCAGATCGTAGCCGCGGGCCGCAGCGCGCAGCCGTGAAGCCGTTTCCCGCAGAATCTCGTCGCCGCAGAGGTGGCCGTAGTTGTCATTCACATGCTTGAAGTCGTCCAGATCGGCGAGAATCACGCCGAGCGGCTCACCATCCCGCACCGCGCGCGATACCTCCCGCTCGAGATGTTCCAGGATCGCAGCTCGGTTGAACAGCCCCGTGAGCGAATCGTGCGTCGCCTGGATGTGCAGCTCGTGCCGCGCCGCTTCGAGCGCCGCTTTCTCCGCCTCCAGCTGCGCGGTCCGCTCGGCCACCACGCGCGTTAGTTCCCAGTGGCGCTTCACCAGGCTGCGCGTGCGCAGGGCAAGGACCGCCCACGCCAGCACCAGAGCCAGGAGTCCATAACAGACGTACGCCAGCGGTGTCTCCAGCAGCGGCGGGCGCAGGTCGACGGTGAACGAAGCTCCCGGATCGTCCCACGCTCCGTTCTCATTCTTTGATTCCACGCTGAAGGTGTAATGCCCGGGCGGCAGATTCGTGTAGCGCGCGCTGCGCGCGTCCGCCGCAACCCAGTCCGGATCGAAGCCCTGCAGCCGATACCGAAAAGCCATCAGGTCCGGCGCGATAAAGCTCGGCGCGGTAAATGAGACCATCAGGTTGCCAGGACCGGGGCCGATCCGCAATCCCCTCTGCAGCGGCAAGGCCGTGTTATTGAACGTGACCCGCTCGATCAGAGCCGGCGGCGGCGTCATCGCGCCCGCAACATGGGCCGGATCCACTACCGCCGCACCGGCGATCGTGGCAAACCACAACCGGCCGTCGCGCGCCTTCCACGCGCACGGCATGCTGCCAAACAGCGTCTCCGCGATGCGCAGCCCGTCGGCCTGGCCGTACACCACAGCATGAACGCTGGCGCCCGCTACGCCCGCCGTTCGATTCAGCTCCGCCCTGGCGATGTGGTAGATGCCATTGTCCCCGCCCATCCACAGATTGCCGAAGTTATCTTCGAGAATCGATCCGATCGTCGTATCGGGAATGCCATCCTTGGCTGTCCACGAAACCACCTGCCCATCGCGGATCCGGCTCAGTCCCCCCGCGGCGAGGCCAGCCCACACGCTGCCTTCTGCGTCTGCGTACACATACATCACGTGATCGCTGGGCATTCCGTTCGCCGTGGTGTAGCGGGTCATCTCTCCATGGAAGTACCGCTCAACGCCGTCCCCATCCGTCGCCAGCCACAGGGCACCGTCACCGGACTGGGCGATACACCGGACGATCCCTGTTTCCGTCACATGCTGAAAATGGCCATGATCGAATTCCGCCAGCCCTTTAGGGTTAAAGCCAACCCAGATATGGCCGTCGCGGTCCTCAAACAGGGAATTCAGTGAGGCGTCTGCCGCCTCGGGATCCTGATAAATCTCCACAGGCCCGCTGTTCAGGTGCGCCAGAGTGCCGCGGCGGTATCCGACCCAGAGGCTTCCGTCGTGACTCACCAGCAGGGAATACACCGGCTGATCGGGCAGCCCGTTGCGCTTATCCAGCACCTCCACGCGTCCATCGGGATAAAGCCGGTTCAATCCGTTGTAGTCGGCTCCAATCCACATGCTGGCGTCCGGCCCCTCGACCACCTCGCCGATGTAGTTGCCGGAGAGCCCCTCCGACTTCCCGAAGACGGAGAATTTCCCGTCCCGCAGTTGCACCACACCCGCGTCCAGCAGCCCCAGCCAGAGGCTGCCTTCGCGATCCTCGAGCAGTGCGCTGGTGCAGAGATCGCTTGGGAGCCCGCGCGCAACCCCATACAATTCGAGCTTGTCGCCATAGAGGCGCCCCAGCCCATGCCGGTCAAAGGCGATCCACAATGCTCCGTCCCGATCGACCAGAAGCCCCGCAATCTCCTGCCAGGGCAGAGGATGCGATGGCGCCGAAATCATCCCTTCTCGAATCTCCGCCACGCCACGGCTCTGGGTGCCCGCCCATACCGAGCCGTCCTTCCCGGCGGCCAGAGCCGTGATGTTGTCATCCGGCAATCCGTCGCGCCTGGTCAGCGTCACGAAATGGTCGTCTTCGAGATGCGAAAGCCCATTCGCCGTCCCGACCCAGACCGTTCCTCGCGAATCCACGGCAATCGCGTTCACGGCTGCATCGGGCAATCCACGCCCCGTGGTCCAGTCTTCAACTTTCCCCTGCACGATGCGGGTCAGCCCGAGGTGCGTCCCCACCCACAACCCGCCCTTGCTGTCCTCGCACAAAGCAATGATGCTGTTGTCGGTCAGTCCATCCTGGGTCGTCAGAGCCGTGAACGTCCCCCCATGAAGGGCCGTGGGAGACGGCTGAAAATGACTCAATCCACTGTCCGTTCCCACCCACAGCGAACCATCCCGGTCAGCTGCCAGAGTGGCGATGTAGTTCGACGCCAGGCCAGGAGAATTATGGTGCGTAAAGGTGATAAAGCGAACGCCGTCGAACCGCGTCAGGCCTTCTTCCGTGCCCAGCCACAAATAGCCGTTCGCCGTCTGCGCCAGCGAGTGGACGGAGTTTTCCGGCAGCCCGGATTCGCTGTTCCAGGCAGTCTGCACGTATTGCGTGATGGCCTTGTGGGGATCCAGCGCCCAGCCGTGCAGGGTGAGCAGCGACGCGAGGGCCACCAGCTGCGCAGCCTTCAGCAACCACTCCCATCGTCTTCGGATTGGGCCCGCCTGCATCATATCCGTCAAAGGACGGCGGCCCATTTTCGGTTCTCGTGCAGGATCCCGTCAGCCCATGACCCGCCTGCGGCTAACCAACTCGGATCTCGCCAAACGCGAAAAAGGCTTGTTCCGTGACAGAACTCCTCCCCTGAAAAATGAGACAAATCCTGCTGAAGTCCCGCCCATGATGAAGGTTGAGCGGGCCTTCCGTGCCTGATGAGCTTTGTGACTGCGGTGGTTACGGATTCATCGTCGCATAATCGCCTGGAAATCGCAGCATTTTCCGTGTTCACCGTCTCCTTGCCAGCTACTCCTGCTGCGCTTCCAGGAATTCCCACGTCACTGTGACCTCCGCGCCCAGTCCCTCCCCAATGCGAACCGCCGCGGCCTCAATCTTTTCCATCAGCCCCGCGAGGTAATCCCGGGATCCCGAGATCGCCGCCACCCCCAGCGTGGCCGACTGCCAGGTCAACGCCTCATCCATTTCTGCGATGGAGATGTTGAACCCGTGCCGCAGCTTCTCCTTCACGCTTCGCACCACTTGCCGCCGGTCCTTGAGTGAATGGGCATGCTCTATCCGCAGTTCAATCGTCATGGCAGCCACAGCCATCGGCAATCCATCTTACTGACCTGCGGTTGCTTGCCGCACCCCCGCATTCTGCATCATTTGGTTCCGTGCGGCGGCGCCTGCCGTCAGGCTGGCCGCTGGCGTTCACCAGGGCTACGGCTGCGCAAGACTTCGCATCTTTCCTTAGATGGGGTATGAAACCCCCCTGGAGTGATTCGAATGAGCAGGAAATGGATTTTGCCAGTTATTTTTCTGGCATGTGCCGGGCTCCTCTCCGCGCAGGAGCAGAATCCCACCGCCACCAACCGCTGGCCTCAGAACGAACAGGGGCCGCAGGGACAAACTCCCTCCGGAGAGCCGATCTACAAAATCACGGTCGTCGGCCGCGACATCCCTGCCATCAACTACTTCCATCGCAGCGGAGCCACCCGGATCGGCTTTGCCGGCACCAGCCTGCTGCCCCTGGCCAAAGGAAGCGCTGGGGTCAACAGCCTCAATGGCCGTACCGAAATCCGGGCGCACTTTGAAGGCCTCATCCCGCCCAACAGCTTCGGCATCGAGTACCTCACTTATGTCGTGTGGGCCATCAGTCCCGAAGGCCGGCCGGAGAACCTCGGCGAGGTCCTCTGGTCCCATGGCAAAGCCGACACTACAGTCACCACCAACCTCCAGTCCTTCGGCCTGATCCTCACCGCCGAGCCGTATTTCGCGGTCACCACGCCCAGCGATCTGGTGATCGCCCAGAACTTCGTCCTGCCTAACAAGACTGCCGGCGTCCTTGAGACCGTCGATGCGCATTACAGCCTGCTGCCTCGTGGCGCTTATTCCCAAACGGCCGGCCGCCACACGGTTCTCGAGCCCATCACCCGCAACGACCGTTCCCCGCTGGAACTCTACGAGGCCATCAACGCCGTCCAGATCGCCGAAGCCGGGGGCGCCGATCAATGGGCCGCCGACAGCATGGCCACCGCCAAACAGGACCTCGAAAATGCCCGCCAGATGGACATCCACCAAAAGGAAATGCATGAAGAGATCACCTATGCGCGCGAAGCCGTTCAGATCGCCGAAGACGCCCGCATCATAACCATCCGCAAGATCAAGGCGCGTGACGAAGCCGCGCTTAAGGCGCAACAGGATGCGGCTCGCCAGCAGGCAGAACAGGCCGCCCTCGCCGCCCAGCAACAGCAGCAGCAGGCGCAACAGCAGGCTGAACAGGCGCAAGCCCAGGCACAGGCTTCCGCCCAGCAGGCCCAGCAGGCCCAGGCCGATGCAGAAAAGGCTCGCCAGCAGCAGCAGGCCGCCGAACAGGCCGCCGCCGCAGCAGCCCAGCAAACCGAGCAAATGCGCGAAAAGCTCCGCGATCAGCTTAACCAGGTTCTGCAAACCCAAGACACGGCTCGCGGCCTCATCGTCAACATGTCCGACGTCCTCTTCGCCACCAACCAGTACACGTTGAAGCCCGATGCACAGATCAAGCTGGCAAAGGTCTCCGGCATCCTTCTCACCTATCCAAATATCAAGGTGCAGGTGGAGGGCTACACCGACAACACCGGTTCCCAGGGCTACAACCTGACGCTGTCGCAGCATCGCGCCACCGCTGTGCAGGCATTTCTCATCGCCCAGGGCGTTTCGCCGGAAAACATCACCTCGCAGGGCTATGGCGAAGCCGATCCGGTTGCGGACAACTCGACGAGTGGCGGCCGCGCCCAGAATCGTCGCGTCGAGATGGTGATTTCCGGCCAATCCATCGGCGTGCAGCAGCAGCCGCCTTCGCAGGGAAGCGCACAGCCACCGCCGCCTGCTCCTGCCCCGGCTCAACCCGCCCGACCCGCGAACCCCACCGGGGTCTCGAACGTCCCGCCGCAGCGATAAGAAGAACTCGCAGGGAGGGCTGCGCATGCCCTGTGCAGCCCTTTTTATTCCTGCCTTCAGGGCGCGGTGAAGACGAAATCGATGAAGTAGTAGGTTGGCTTGCCATCGACCAGCCAGGGGCTGAAGCGGCAATTGTGCAAGTCCAGACCGGCTTTCTGCACCACTTCCACCGACATGCCGCCCGGATAGGTCTCTCCCGTGAACTTCCCCTGCTCGTTGACCGAGGCACGAATGGCGAAGCTCCGTCCGCTCGGCATCAACCCAGCCGGGAGAACGGGATTGTAGAGACAGCCCGAAACGGCCTTGGCTATGTCCGCACCGTTTAGCACGGGGAGGGGATCGCCGATTTTGGTGTCGAAGGCAAACCCCAGCCCACCGTCGACCTGCACGGGTTTGCCGTCGTGATCCACAGCCGGTTTCAGTTTCCATTTGAGAACCAGATCCCGGGCGGGATCTTCCAAACCTGCGTTATCCGAATTCAGCGGCCAAGCTTCGCGGACGTCGCCCTTGTCATCAACCGAAATGTACATCGCTAACTTGCCATGCGTGTTCCCCGAGCGCACCGGCGGCCACTGAATAGGTGGATTGTCCTGAATGAGTGCCGCCATTTGTTGTGCATTCACCGGTATCGTGC
This sequence comes from Acidobacteriaceae bacterium, assembly GCA_036521315.1. Classification (GTDB taxonomy): domain Bacteria; phylum Acidobacteriota; class Terriglobia; order Terriglobales; family Acidobacteriaceae; genus Palsa-343. The sequence continues at coordinate 235,747 of DATDHZ010000097.1, read as the reverse complement.
TGAATCGCGAATCATCGGTTGACAGCGGTGCAAAGAGATTGTCGGAATCCTTAACCTTGGATTCATCTTCCAGGATGGTCACTGAACCTTGGAGCCGCGTTCCTGGCTCCGGGTCGTTCACGAATTGCCGCGCAACCTGCTTCTTGCCGAAGCCACGGTAATCATGAAACCCCATGCTGTACCGGGGGCTGCCGACAAACTTGAGCAGACCATCGCCCTGAAAACACACGTTCCAGAAGGCGTCCGTTGCGCCCTCGCCGATTCCGATCTTCCCCTGGAGCCGCGCACAGGCATCGGATTTCCTTCCATCCGGCAACGTGATCTGATCGATAGTCATTCCCGCGGCGGTCCATGCCTGGGCATCGGGAACAGGATCGAAGGCTGCCCAAACGAATTCCCGCAGCCACAACGGAAAATAGTCGCCCTCATCTCGTTCGGTCTTGTTTCCTGCTGCAACCACAATTGTCTGGCGCGTCCCGCCTTTGGAGGTGACCTCGCGTCGCCACTGGTCGGACGATGCCCACCATTCCTCAATGGTGCCCTGGTACGGTGACTGCGAATTCTCCGGCTCCGACACCGCGATCCGAATGTGAAACGGGCGGGCATTTGCGCCCGTCAGTGAGGATTTCTCCAGAGCCTTGCTGACGGCGTCTCCAAGAGGCACGCTCGTTCGCGTGATTTGAGAACGAGCACCCGGAGCGATCGACAGCAGCACAATCAGAATTGGCAAACCACTTCGAAACATGCGTAGTTTCATCGCTGTGCCTGCTCGCCTGAAATGGCCGGTGGTGTGCGCCAGACCCTCCCCAGGATCTGGTAGAGAGCCGCCGATTCCCATGGCATGGCAATTTCTGCAACCGGCTTCGCATTGCGCGACGCCAGCAGCCACCACGCGAGAGGCGCCTGCTGCACATCGAAGCCGGCGTCGTGCGTCAGGTCGAGGCTGACGCGTGCCGACTGCGCCATTTCCTTCTGAAGGACAGCGACCTCGCCGGTGCCGAACGCGACCTGGCCGGCCACCGCAGCCAGCCCCGCTCCGGGAATCAACATGGCAGCCTGGCTCGCCACACTCCCGGCGGAGAGGGTTTTCATCGTGGTCCGCATGCGATACACCTGCCGCTCGAGCAGGGTAGCAATGGGCTCGGCAAGCAGCGCCGCGAGCTGATCGTCGTTTTGCATCCGCTCCACGGCTTTGTACGGCACCAGGATGTAGCCGTTCGGAAGCGCCACCGGACACAGTCCCCAGTTCGCATCCACGACTTCGAATCGAAAGTCGATCTTCGCCGCAGCCGAGTCCGGCAGAGCCGTTTGATACGCAGGGATCAGCCGTGCTCCGATAGCCGCCACGCGGCTCTGCATGTCCGTATCACCCCACGGCGGGATGCGCTGAAAATTGACGCCCGTCAACCCCGCCATCCAGGCGCTCTGGCGCTCGACCGCGCTCGCTGCAGCCGGATCGTACTTCACCTTCGTCTGCAGCTTTTCTTCCGCAGGCGACACTACAATCGGCATGAATCGCGCCGATTCAGCCACCAGAACCCCATCGCCGCGCGGCTTCGCCTTATAGTCGAGCCAGAGATTCGACTGCACATCGTTCGCGGAAAGCACCGGTGGCGCCGACGAAATCTTTGCCTGAGCCGGAACCAGGATCCAGTACCCGTCCGCGCGCAGCAGCATCCCGCCAGGAGGCACCAGCGGCTCGCTTCTCACCGGCGCTGCGTCGATGACCGCTGAACCTGACACTTCCTTCCATTCCGGAATTTTCAGCTCGATCCGGGTCGCCGCTACCGTGCTGTGATCCTTCGCCTGCTTGCCATACACCGTGATCTGCTCCCCGACGTAAGGTTGCTGGCCGGGACAACCGGACCAGGCTTCCTGCGCACCAGGCGCTTCAGTCAAGGTTTCGGGGCCGCAGAGAACATGAACCCCGTCAGCGTCGAAGTCCGATGCGGAAGCGGAGCGTGTCACGAAGCCCTGGATCGCTGGTTTTTCGTCCGGCTGCTGCCCCAGCCCAACAGATTGAACAAGGAAAAGGAGAAGGAAAACGCTGGCCGAATCTTTCACGTGCGCCAGTATAGGTCGGCCCACCCGCTGGACGAAGCAAAAAGTGCAGAGCCGCCATGCGCCGGAGGGGCACGCGGGACAACAGGGAGATAATACTTGCAAACTGCAAGTAAAATGCGCTATCGTTCTTCCGTGGCCGCCAACCCCTTAGTTCGGAACCGTTCGGGATGCCCGGTGAATCTGTCCCTGGAGGTCTTCGGCGACCGCTGGTCCCTGCTCATCGTGCGCGACCTCATGGTCCGTGGCTTTCGGACATTTCACGACTTCATCCACTCAGGCGAGGGGATCGCGACCAACATCCTGGCCGATCGGCTCCGCAACCTCACCGCATCCGGAATCATCGAGGCCGAAGCGGACCCGCTGGACGGACGCCGCGTGAATTACCGGCTCACGGAGAAGGGAATCGATCTCGCCCCGGTCATGCTGGAATTGCTCATCTGGGGCGCGAAACACGAACCGACACAGGCGCCCTGCAGCGTGATCGCGGAGATGGCAAAAAACCGCGACGCAGTTCTGGCCGAGACGCATCGCCGCTGGCGCGACCGCGATTACCGGCCGATACTCCCCTGGCTCGGCGGCCCCACGCCGATCCCGCAGACCGCTGCCCCAACCGCGAAAAGCAGCAGCAGTTCAACCATCCGGCGACCCCGGCAGGAGAAGCCCGCATGAGACGAATGATCCTCCCCGGCACTATGGTTGTGGCCGTGGCGGCCGTGATGGCCGCCGGCTTACCGGCGCACCCGCAAAGCGCGCAGACGTCCTATCCCAAAATGGCACCGATTGAACAATACCTGATGGCGGATCAAAATGCCGAAATCGCTCTGGCGCGCACCGCCGCTCCGCCTTCTATCTCAGACAAGGCCGAAGTGATGGTTCTCGGAAGGAATGGTTATACGGTCGCAGTGAAGGGAACCAACGATTTCGTCTGCCTGGTGGAGCGAGGCTGGGCCGCAGCAATCGGTGACCCCGTCTTCTGGAACCCGAAGAACCGTTCTCCCATCTGCCTCAATGCCGCAGCCGCGCGATCGTATCTTCCCATCAGCCTCCTCAAAGCCCAACTGGCGCTTGCAGGCAAGTCGCAGACGCAGATTGGCCAGGCTCTGGAAGCCGCATTCAACGAGAAGAAACTGCCGGAGATCGAGCCGGGCGCGATGTGCTACATGATGTCGAAGCAGGGCTACCTGAACGACCAGGTCCTGAACTGGCATCCGCACCTGATGTTTTTCGAACCTCTGTCCATGAACAAGACCTGGGGCGCGAATCTCGACGGCTCGCCGATCTATTCGGGCGACGACGTTTCCGCTCACCTCACCATCTTCATGGTTCCCGTCGCCCGCTGGTCCGACGGCACAGCCGATTCCAGCGCCGGGAACTGAGGAGAAATGCGCGACGGGTTCATACAACCCTGTTAACCTGATCAACCCGCGACCTTACCCAGGAGGAACCGCATGGAAAACGTAGTTGCTCTCAACGTCGCGGCTCGCGAGGAGGCCTCCCTCTCCAGCGGCCGCCGCTGGACCGGCTTCATCATCACCGGTCTCATTACCCTGTTCATGCTCTTCGACGCGGCCATGAAATTTGTGAAGCCAAAGCCGGTCGCCGATGCCTTCGTCCGGACCGGCTGGCCCATCGATCTCTCCGTGACGCTGGGCGTCCTGCTGCTCACCAGCACCGTGCTCTACCTCATTCCGCGTACGGCCATCCTCGGCGCCATTCTGCTTACCGGCTATCTCGGCGGAGCCGTGGCCACTAATCTGCGCCTGCATAATCCCTTGTTCGGCAATACGCTGTTCCCTGTGTATTTCGGCATACTCGTCTGGACCGCGCTCTGGCTGCGCGATTCGCGAGTCGCCGCCCTCATTCCCCTGCGCGGGAAACGCTGACCGCGAGCAGGAACTCGTTTCCTCGTCCCCAACCCATCACCCCGCTTGTGAGAGGAACAATCATGAAGCTGCATGCCTATCTGCATTTCAACGGCAACTGCGAAGAAGCCTTCCAGTTGTATGCAAAAGTTCTTGGCGGCAATTACCAGGGCGTCTTCAAGTTTGGCCAAAGCCCCATGGCCGGACACTACGGCAAAGAGTGGGACGACAAAGTGATGCACGTCTCCATGAACATCGACAATCAGACTCTCATGGGCAGCGATGCTCCCGCGCCCCATTTTCAGAAGCCCCAGGGCTACGCGGTGTGTCTCGATTGCGCGGACGAAGCCGAAGCCGAGCGTGTTTATCCCCCGCTCTCGGAAGGCGGCCAGATCGGCATGCCGCTGCAGGAAACCTTTTGGGCGAAGCGTTACGCGCAGTTCACCGATCGCTTCGGCACCCAGTGGATGATCAACGTCAACAAGCCGATGTAAGATAGCTTTCCGCATCCACACAACTCACCTCAGGAGCTGAGTTATGAGCAAAGTCCGCGTACTCGCCGGAACCCGCAAAGGCGCTTTCATCCTTACGGCTGACGGCAAACGAGACCAGTGGGACGTCAGCGGTCCATTCTTTGCCGGCTGGGAGATCTACCACATGAAAGGGTCGCCGGTGAACCCTGACCGCATCTACGTGTCGCAAACCAGCGGCTGGTTCGGCCAGATCATCCAGTGCTCCGACGACGGCGGCAAAACCTGGTACGCGCCCGGCGGCGGCCAGCAGAAATCTCCGCAGGGCTGGCCCACGGGCGAAAGTAACCGCTTTGTCTACGACGCGGACGCGGCTCCTCTCACGACGCATCAGTGGTACGACGGAACGCAGCATCCGTGGGAGTTCAAACGGGTCTGGCACCTCGAGCCTTCTCTCACGGATGCCGAGGCCGTCTACGCAGGCGTTGAGGATGCCGCGATCTTCCAGTCAAAGGACGGCGCCCATTCCTGGCAGGAGCTTCCCGGCCTGCGCGGCCACGGCACCGGACCCGCCTGGCAGCCCGGCGCCGGCGGCATGTGCCTGCACACCATCGTGCTCGACCCAAAGGATCCCAACCGCATGTACATCGCCATCTCCGCCGCCGGCGCCTTTCGTACCGACGACGGTGGCAAATCCTGGAAACCCATCAACAAGGGCCTTCGGTCGCAGTTCCTTCCCGATCAGGACACCGAGGTCGGCCATTGCGTGCACCACATTGCCATGAGCCCTCGCCGTCCCGGCGTGCTTTTCATGCAGAAACACTGGGACGTCATGCGCTCCGATGACGCAGGCGACCACTGGCACGAGGTCAGCGGCAATCTGCCCACCGACTTCGGCTTCGCCATCGACGTCCACGCGCACGAGCCGGAAACCATCTACGTCGCGCCCATCAAGAGCGACTCCGAGCATTACCCCCTCGAGGGGAAACTCCAGGTGTGGCGGAGCAAATCGGGCGGCAACGATTGGGAAGCGCTCACGAATGGCCTTCCGCAGCAAAACTGCTACGTAAATGTTCTTCGTGATGCCATGGCCGTCGATCAGCTCGACGACTGCGGCGTTTACTTCGGCACCACCGGCGGCCAGGTCTACTGCTCGCCGGACGCGGGCGATACCTGGAAGCCCATCGTCCGCGATCTTCCTCCGGTCCTCTCCGTCGAGGTGCAAACGCTCGCATGAGCGCCGCCGTCGTCCGCGTCGAGCTGCCGTTTCACCTGCGCCCTCTCGCGCAGGTGAACGGCGAAGTATCTCTCGATGTCCCTCCGCCAATCACGCTGCGCAGCGTTCTCGATGCTCTGGAAGCCCGTTACCCCGTCCTGCGCGGCACGGTCCGCGACCACGGTACGCAGCAGCGCCGCGCTTTCCTGCGCTTCTTCGCCTGCCAGGAAGATCTGTCGCACCAGGCTCCCGATGATCCCCTGCCTGATGCTGTGGCAGAGGGGAGGGAACCGCTGCTCGTCATCGGGGCCATTGCCGGAGGAAGCGGCCCTTCAGCCAGCCGCGCTTCGCGCGAGCCGAAGGCCACCGGCAATCGCGTCACCGCCACCCGAACGAACGTTCGCTAGCGCTCCTCTTTCCACCCATCACTCAGGAGGAAACCATGTCTGCCACCGTCACCAATCCGGCTGTCGCTGCCGAAATCGAGATTCTCCGCGAACAGGCCAAAGCCATTCATCGCGTCCTGCGCCTCAACACCGACGGGCTCACGCAGGAAGACAGCCTCCTTCAGCCCGATCGCGGCGGTAACTGCCTCAACTGGGTCGTCGGCCATCTTCTGCAAACCTACGACGGCGCCGTCCTTCCTACGCTAGGCGAGGCGCCGGTTCTCGGCAAGGAAGCTCTCGCGCGCTACGACCGCGGAACGCCCGCACTGCGCGACCCCGCCGAGGCTCTGGCTCTCTCCGATTTGCTGGCCGCCTGGGATGAAGCCGCGAAACGAGTCGATGCAGGGTTGGCCCGCCTGTCCTCAGAACGTCTTGACCAGCCCGCGCCGTTCTCGCCGCGCAATAATCCTCATGAAACTGTGCGCTCGCTGCTGACGATCGTCATGTTCCATCAGGCCTATCACGCCGGACAGGCCGGCTTGCTCCGCCGCATGGCCGGCAAAGAGGGCGCGATCAGGTAAACGCGGGCCCGTAGTCGGGACTGCGCGCATTTCCGCCGTAGCGACCGGCCTCTTGTCGCCGAATTCCCGCTTTCAGCTTTCGCCAGGAGAATCCTCATGCAAACCATCCAGCCCTTTCTCTGGTTCGACAACAATGCGGAAGACGCCGTGAACTTCTATGCCTCGGTCCTGCCGGGCGTAAAGATCCTCTCCACGCTGCGCTGCGGTGAAGCCGGCCCAGGCCCCGTCGGTTCCGTACTTACCATCGAGTTCGAAATGCTCGGCCTTCACTTCGTCGCCCTCAATGGCGGCCCGCACAACAAATTCACAGATGCCGTTTCCTTTGTGATCCCCTGCGACACCCAGGAGGAGATCGACGATCTGTGGCAGAAGCTCACGGTGGAGGGCGGCCAGGAAGTGGCCTGCGGCTGGCTGCACGACAAGTTTGGCCTCTCCTGGCAAATCACGCCGGTAAATATCGGCGCTCTGCTCCGCGGAAAAGACGCCGAAGGCAACAAGCGTGCCATGCAGGCCATGATGCAGATGAAAAAGCTCGATATCGCCGAACTGAAACGCGCCGGCGGCCTCGCCTGATCATCCCTTGCGCCAGTGGGCTGATGCCGCCGATCATCCGGGTCCGATGCTGCAGCGCTTGAGAAATCATCGCCGAAGCTCCCCTTCTCTATCGCAGCGCAACGGCTGAATCAGCATCGAGATCAGCTATCACCCTTTCGCGTTATTGCTTGCGGGAGGGGGAGGCAGGTACGATGGATCTTTCCCCCGCAATTTTCCGCAGACATCCACGCTCCTCTGTGGACTGAGGCAGCTTTCTGTGCGTTCCGGCATCCGCTTCACCGGCGTTGCGTTCCTGACCGCAGCATTAGCCTGGCTGGGCCTGTCCTTCGGCCGCGGCAGCGGACCTGTGCCTGCAATCTGGTGGGCCAATGCCGCCCTGGTCGCGGTCATGCTCCTCGACGCGACCAAAAAGTATGCGCCCGCCAAACGCGATGCCGCAGCCGCCGGCCAGCCCGCGCGCTCTGCAACCGCAATCAAGGGCCGACCGTTCATCGTGGGCCGCGACCCGTGGCCGCTCCTGCTGGCTGCCGGATTCGTCGGCGACCTCCTGGCCCATCTTCTCGTGCGCGTTCCTCTCGCGCAGGGCTTCGTTTTCTCCGCTTGTGACATCGGCGAAGCTGCCGTCGCCGCCTACTCCTTCGCCCACGCGCTCGGCGACGGCATCGACCTGACAGAGCTGCGCCAACTGCTGCGTTATGTCGCTTGCGGCGTGTTCCTCGCCCCAGTAGCCGCTGGCATTGCCGCCGCTATACTCCTGCAGTGGCTCCGTGGTCACTCGATGGCCCTGGCGTGGCGCTGGTTCCCGCCTCACGCTATCGCGATGGCCGTTATTCCCCTTCTCGTTCTCTGCACCGTCCGCCGCGAAGCGTTGGACCTCGTTCGCCCTCGCCGTCTCCTCAACGCCGTTCTCTATTTCGCCCTGATTGCCGCGGTCGCGACAATCGTCTTCTCGTTTTCTGAGTTGGCTCTGCTGTTCCTTCTCATCCCGCCGCTGCTCTTCCTTGCCGTTCGCCTCGGAGCCAGCGGAGGCGCGCTGGCCTGCTGCGTCGTTGCAGCCATCGGCGCTGCATTCGCCATCGGCCCCAGCGGGCGGCTCTCTCCGCTCAATCCCGGCCTGGAGCATCGGGTCCTCGTCCTCCAGATATTCCTCGCGGCCGCGGTTCTGAGCGTCAGCGTCATCGCCGCCGTACTCGCCAGGCTCGAGCGCGCAGGCCGCGACGCCCGCGACCACGAGCAGCGCTACCTTTCCATGGCCGCCTCCATGGAGATGCTCGCTTCTCTCGACCCCCTCACGCAGTTAGCCAATCGCCGCCGCTTCGATGAAGTTCTCGACAACGAGTGGCATCGCGCACTCCGCGGCCGATCTCCCCTCAGTCTCATCCTCGTCGACGCTGACTACTTCCAGGCTTATAACAACCACTACGGCCAACAGGCAGGCGACGAATGCCTGAAGAAAATCGCCCGCAGCCTCAATGAAACCGCTCGCCGCCCCGCCGATCTGGTGGCCCGATGTGGCGGCGAGGAATTCGCCATCATCCTGCCCGACACAGACGCCGAAGGCGCTTTCGCTTTAGCGGAAAAACTGCGCTGCAGGATTGAGGAACTGAGCATTTCTCACGAAGCCAGCCCGACCGGCCTCGTCACCGTCTGCGGAGGCTGCGCCACCATGACGCCCCTTGTGGGCGAGGCCGCCATCGACCTGCTCAGCTCGGCGGACGAGGCGCTCTACGAGGCCAAGCGCCAGGGCCGCAACCGCATCGAAGTCGCAGTCTTCCGCCGTCCTGGTTCGCTCGATTTCTGACACCTCCTCCCACCGGAGACCTCCGCGCGCTTTCCCGCAAATTTCTGCATCACCCAACGCCTCTTTTTGCGTATATGCGGGTACAGCCGTTTGAGGGCGCGCCCAAGGTGGACGATTCTCCGCACCAGTTTCGGCAAATCGTAGAGCGCCACCAGGCACGCGTCTACTCCATCGCCTTTCGTATCACCGGCGACTGCGGTGTCGCCGAAGAGGTCGCCCAGGATGTTTTTCTCGAACTGCACCGCAATCTCCGGCGCCTCGAATCCGAGCACCACGTCGCCGCATGGCTGCGCCGCGTCGCCTGCCATCGCGCCACTGACGCCTTGCGCCGCCGCGCCGCCCGCGCCGATTCCATCGCGGAAGAGTACCAGGACGGCATGGCCCTCCGCCCCGCCGCTCGCGAGTTCATCCCCCTCATGAATCGCGTGGAGCAGTTGCTGCTCACCCTGCCGCCTGCGCAGCGTTCCGTCATGCTGCTGCGTTATCAGGAGGACCTCGAGCCCGAGGACATCGCCCTCGAGCTCGCCATGCCGCTCGCAACCGTACGCAGCCATTTGCAGCGCGCCATCAAAATGCTGCGCGAAAAAGCGCAAAGAACCCTGAAGGAGTACAGCCGTGGTTGAACCCATGGACCAACTCTCCGAGAACTTCGACAGCGATCTGCGCGAACAGCTGCGTCCCCGAAGTGCGCCGCTCGGATTCGCCGATCGCGTGATGGCCCGTGTGGCCGCCGATCGGGCTCCGCGACCCGTGCGTTTTCCCTTTGGTCGTCCACTGTGGCGATGGGCCGCCGTCGCCGCCCTGGTCGCCGTCACCGTGCTGGGCGGCCTGGAGCACGACCGCCAGCAACGCATCGCCGGCCAGCAGGCCCGCGAGCAGGTTCTTCTCGCTCTGCGCATCACCGGTTTGACCCTGCGCCAGGTGCAGCAAAAAGTCGACGCCCAGGAGAAGCCCTTGTCCGACAAAGAAAACCAGAGCCGTTAGGAAACAAGCACCACAAGAAAGAGGTCCCGTCGTGATGCCATTTCGATTCAAATTCGCCGCCCCATTCGCCGCTGCTTTGGCTGTCCTGAGTGGAGCGAGCGCGCTCTCTGCTGCCGCGCAGACGACCCAGCCGCCGTTCCCCGTCACCATCGAAAAGCAGCTCGCCACGCGCGCTTCCGAATACACCGAAGTCACGCTTGACCGTAAAATGCTCGACTTTGCCTCGCATTTCATGAACAACGAAGACGACGCGGAAGGGAAGCGCATCGTCGCGAAGCTCAACGGCGTCTATGTTCGCACCTATGAGTTTGACAAGCCCGGCCAGTACACTCCCGAAGACCTCGACGCCATTCGCCGCCAGTTTCAAACCGCCGAATGGAGTCCCATGGTCAAAGAGCGCACGAAGAATGGCTCCGACGACTCCGACGTCTACATGAAGCTCGTCAACGGCGAGGTGCAGGGCATGTTCGTCCTCAACGCTGAGCCGAAGGAACTGAACTTCGTCTACATCGACGGACCGATCCGCCCTGAAGATCTCTCCGACATCAGCGGCAACTTCGGCATCCCGGCGGTCGGCGCCAAAGCAGGTACGAAAGCCGACAAAGCTGAGCAGAAATCCAAAGTGAAAGCAGGACAGCCATGACATTGACCAAAGTCTTCACCCTTGTCGTGCCCAGCATCGTCATTACTTTCGTCGCCGCCATCCTGTTCCCGGTCGCCGGACGCGCAGCCAGCCCTGACTTCGAATCCGTTGTCTCCGCCGTCGAGCATCGTTACCACGGCCACGTCCAGCGCGTTCCAATGATGGGCCTCATCAGCTTCTGTGCCCACGTAGCCACCCGCGGCGGCGTCAAAGGGATGAAGATCGCCGAATTCGACGATCTGAACCTCGCGCCTGAAAAACTGCTGGTGCGGAGGGAAACGGCCGTGCCCGGTTCCACTGACCTGGAATCGCTGGTCCGCGACACCCTGGGCAGCCAGTGGCGGCCGTTCGTCGTTGAACATGAGCGCGACGGCGAAGAAAACATCATCTATGTTCAGCCCAACGGCTCTTCGATGCGCATGCTGATTGCGGATTATGAGCATGGCGAACTCGATCTGGTCCGCATGGAAGTCAACGGCCACCGTCTCGCACACTGGGTTCATGACCCCGAAGCCAGCGCGCGCAACCACAACTACAGCGCCGCCGGAGACAACGCATCCGATTAGGCCACCGCTTCGATCGCCGCACAGGCAGCGACCGCCCGGTCCGGGTTCCAAACTCAGTCTGCCGGTTTTCGTCTATTCCGCTACGCCCTCCATGATTTGGGTGCAGTCCATGCGCAGCGTCCCGTTATCGTTGAAGATAACCCCGTTGAGTCGAAGCAGGCTGCCGACGGCCAGCCCCTGACCGGGCGCAACCTGTGTGTTGCTGTCGGTGTACACCACCACCTGCTGCGGGTTGGTCAACAGCGTCGTTTGCCCGTCCTGCACGGCAAACGTTGGGAACATGTCGTAGCTCGCCTGTTGCACTGTGTAAGTCGTGAAAGCACCTTCCGTCCCCTCTGCCTGCACCGTTCCATTGATCGTCTGCGGCATCAGCGTCATCGTGGCCGCCGGCACATACACCGGCTCACCTTGAAATGTGGTTGCGTGCGACGTAAACGCTACCATCTGTCCGGCCACCATGTTGGGCGCACCGAAGGTTGCCGGGAAGGGCAGGCTCGCCACGTTCGTCAGTCCGCCCCACCTGGCGTACGTAAGATTGCCAAAGCTGCGCCGGCCTTACTCTTGTACCGTCCTTCAGCCTTCGCGCCCCGCCATGCGATACTTCAAAAGGCTATGTATAAACGCGTCGTTCTCAAGCTTTCCGGCGAGGCCCTGGCCGCCAAGCTCCGCTTCGGGGTCGATCCCATTCGCATTCATGAAATTGGAGCCGAAATCGCCGAAGTCCACGCCATGGGCGTGGAAATCGCCGTCGTCGTCGGTGGAGGCAATTTCTTCCGCGGCGTGGCCGAACAGGCCAAAGAGATGGATCGCGTCTCGGCCGACAACATGGGCATGCTCGCCACCGTCATCAACGCTCTCGCCATCCAGGACTCTCTCGAGAAGCGCGATGTCCATTGCCGCGTCATGTCCGCCATCGAAATGAACCAGGTATGCGAGCCGTACATCCGCCGCCGCGCGATCCGCCACCTCGAAAAGGGGCGCGTCGTCATTTTTGCCGCCGGAACCGGAAACCCTTATTTTTCCACAGATACCGCTGCCTCCCTCCGCGCCATGGAGATCAAAGCCGACGTCTTACTGAAAGCGACCAAAGTGGAGGGCATCTACGATGCCGATCCCGTCATCCGACAGGACGCAGTGAAGTTTGAACAGATTACCTACATGGAAATCCTGCGGCTTGGGTTAAAGGTGATGGATACCACAGCTGTGAGTCTCTGCAAGGACAATAATCTGCCCATGATCATCTTTAATCTCAACCAGCCGGGCAACATTCGCCGGGTCATCTCCGGTGAGAAAGTCGGCAGCCTGGTGACTGCCTGACGCGATTTCCTGACGCCGTCCGGCCCGCGATGCCGTCGAAGAGACCCGCAACCCTGGCGGGCTGCAAACTTCCTGCCGGCGCCGCGAATCAAACCAGGAGAGACAGCATCTGAGCGCCCAGGCACAAATCGTCCCCCGCCCGGTCGAAGTCTACGATGCAGGCGCCCCAGCGGGTGCCAAACCTACTGTCGTCCGGTCTTCGAAAGAACGCCTGCCCGCGCTCACCGGCCTCCGTGCCTTTGCCGCCCTCAACATCATGTTTTTCCACTTCTCGAACCCGAAGTCGTTTGGGGTCTTTGCGCCCATCGTCGACAACGGCTACACCTCGGTCAGCTTCTTCCTGCTTCTTTCCGGGTTCGTTCTCGCCTACAACTACTCCGATCGCGCGCAGCGCGGCCAGCTCAGCGCGCGCGAATTCTGGGTCGCGCGTATCTCGCGCCTTTATCCCGTTTATCTCTTCGCGCTGCTCATTTCCCTCGGCATGTTGTTCCAGGAGTGGCACGCCCGCTCTCATGCCCAGTTCACGTGGGGCGTCATCCTCACCCCGCTACTCATACAGGGATGGAGCCCCTCGCTCTCCACTTTCTGGAATACCCCCGCATGGACCATGTGCACCGAGGCGTTCTTCTACCTCATTTTTCCCGCGGTTGTGCTCTGGAGACGTCCGAAGCAGATCCGCTTCCTGGTCCTGCTCCTGCTCGGTCTCTGGTGCCTGGGTATGGTCCTGCCCAGCCTCTATATGCACTTCCATCCCGACGGCGATTTACACCCTGGCCGTTACACCGACGGCTTCTGGATGCGCGCGCTGAAATTCTCGCCCCCGCCCCACGTTCCGGCATTCCTCTTCGGCATCGTTCTCGCCGATCTCGACGCCCTCATCCCGCGCGCTGCGCGCCAGCGCCTTCTCTATGGCCTGCTCGGCATGACCGGCATCTATCTCATCCTCTATTACGGCGATCACTTTCCCTATCCGCTCATGCACGACGGGCTCATGATGCCGCTTTTCGCGCTCGCCGTCCTTGGGCTCGCCGGGCATAATTTCATCGCCCGCTTCTTCGGCTTTTTCCCCTTTGTCGCGGTTGGCCAGGCCAGCTACTGCCTCTACATCCTCCATTTCAACCTCTGGAATCTCATCCACGAATCGCACATTCTCGAACGCACCGGCCTCGCCCGCTTCGATCCCTGGCTCAGCTACGCTCTCCTCGTCACCGCTGCCGTCCTCGTGATGATCTGGATCGAGCGTCCTGCCCAGCGCTGGATCAAGCGTGCCTTCCGTCCCGCGTCTGCGGCAAAATCTTTCTCCCCCGCCGTCCCGCAGCTGGGGTAATATTCCCTACAACCAGGACGAGGGCATCACGGTTTTCGTGGTGGCTTGCCAGGAATGCTCTTCTTCGTTCAGGTTCATCCGGTGCACTGAAGGCCCCAGCCAGGAGGCGCACATGTCTGCCGATCTCTCTCGCCGCACATTCTTTCGCATGGCCGCAGCCGCATCCGCGGCTGCCGCCGTTCCCATCCTCACCGAGCCCCAGCTCGCGCGCGCCCAGCGCAGCGCTCTGACGCACGATTACGGCCCGGACTCCGTGCGCATCGACGCCAATGAGAATCCTCTCGGCCCGTGCAGCGGCGCCTGCGCCGTGATGGCCAGCATGCTGCCCGAAGGCGGCCGCTACGACTTCGAGTTGTCAGACAAGCTCATCACCCTCTTCGCCGCTCAGCAGGGCCTCCAGCCGGAGAACGTGCTGCTCTATGCCGGCTCCAGCGAGCCGCTGCACTACACCGTGCTGGCTTTCACCTCGCCGGACCACAGCCTCGTGATCGCCGACCCGAGCTATGAAGCCCCAACCTTCGCCGCGAAATGCAGCGGCGCAAAAACGATCAAAGTTCCGCTGGCCGCCGATTACTCCCACGACGTGCGCGCCATGGTCGCCGCTGATCCCAATGCCGGCGTGCTCTACATCTGCAATCCCAACAACCCTACCGGAACCATTACCAGCCGCGCCGACATCGAATACGCTCTCGCCAACAAGCCCAAAGGCTCCATCCTCCTCGTCGATGAGGCCTACATCCACTTCACCGATGCGACGCCCAACCTCGACCTGGTGAAAGCCGGCAAAGACCTCATCGTCCTGCGGACCTTCTCCAAGGTGTACGGCATGGCCGGGCTGCGTTGCGGCTTTGCCATCGGACGCCCCGACCTGCTGGCGAAAATCCAGAACTACGGCCAGAACTTCATGCCCATTCTCGCCGTCGCCGCCGCCACCAGCAGCCTGCAAACCCCCGAACTCGTTCCGCAGCGCCGCAAGATCAACACCGATGTCCGCACCAGCGTCTTCGAGTGGCTCACCGCGAACCACTACAAGTTCATCCCCTCGCAGACGAACTGTTTCATGCTCGACACGGGCCGCCCCGGGCGCGAGGTCATGGCCGCCATGGCCCAGCGCAATGTCTTCATTGGACGCGTCTGGCCCGTTTGGCCGACTTACGTCCGCATCACCGTCGGCACGCACAGCGAGATGGACCGCTTCCAGACGGCCTTCCACGAGGTGATGAACGAGGCCACGCCTGCGTCCGTCCACTCGGACGAACCCGCGGTCCTCGCTCGTTTGGGAATGCGCGACCTTCCCCCGCTCATAGCGCGGCGAAGGGTCTCCGATCTCAATTGATCGGAACAACAGCGCAGCGAAACATCTCGCGCGCATCCGCCGTTACGCGGCTGCATACCCCATGCCCGCCAGAACTCGGCGCATAGACGCGAAGCTCTTCGTCACGCCCGGCATCGGATCGTCCGCGTGCACCTCGTACTCCAGATCCACAAACCCCGGATATCGGATCGCCGCCAGCGCCTCAAAGATCGCGCGCACCGGCATCTTGCCGTCGCCCACCGCGACCTGGCTTTCCTTATCGTGGAAGTTCGTCAGATCCTTCATGTGCATGTTGAAGAGCCGCGGCCCCACCGCATGCACGGCTTGCACCACATCGGTCCCCGCTCTCACCGTGTGTCCCACGTCGATGCAGCACCCCAGCCGCGCGTCCATCCCCTGCACGGCCTTCAGCACATCCAGCGGCGACGGCCAGAGCTTGTCCTCCGGCCCGTGGTTATGGATCGCTACCCGAATGTCGTATTCCTTCGCAAATTTCTCCACGCGAGGCAGTGCCGCCGGCGTTGGATCGCCCGCGACCATGACCCGCAACCCCGCCCGCTTAATGTACTCGAACTTCGACCGCATATCCTCATCGGTGTCGGTCGCAAGAGAAACCACACCCGCCGCATGCAAGCGGAGTCCGGCCGCGGCGTAATCCTTCAGCGCCTGCGCCTCGCCATCGGCATCCATCGGCAGATGATCTTTCACATCCTTCGCGTTCAGCGCGGACAGCTTCAGCTCCTGCATGAAACCGATGACCTGCGCTCGCGAGAAATTCCGGAACGTATAGCTCGCCATCCCCAGCCGAATCGGAGGAGCGCCATTCGACTCAGCCTGACCATGGACGCGCGCCGCTGCCGTCAGCGGCCATCCCGCGAAACCGGCCGCCACTGCTGTTGCCCCGGCTCCTGCAATAAACTCTCTGCGACTGAATCCCCTCATCCCACCCCCACTCGCTCGGCTCGCCGGCCTGCAAGCTGTGACCGGCGACCCGCAACCTGGCTCCTAGACCTTCGGCTCCCATCCCGGCTCATAGGTGCGGCCCCATCCCTGCATAGCTTCCGCGTCATTCACAATCTTGCCGCCCTGGGCCGGATCGAGCTGCAGCTCCCGCCCCACTTCCCACGCAATATTCGACAGTTGCAGCATCGTCACCGCAACGTTCCCCACGGCAATCGGCGCGTGCAACGGCTCGCCCTTCGTGACTCCCGCAATAAAGTTGGCGAAGTGCGCATCTGTCATCGAATCGCGGCCCACCAAATCGGCCGACGAGGTCTTCTCACCCTGCACTCTGAACTCGCTCGTCTTCTTACCGTTCCGGTCGTAAACCTCGTACCCATCGCGATCCACGAGCACCGAACCCGTCGTTCCCAGAATCTGCGAGCCCCGGTCGCGCCCCTGCATCTTCGCGCCGTTGCAACTCCGGCCCTCCCACACCAGCGCTTTGTCGGAATACGTGAACTCCGTCACCAGCGTGTCGTAAAACTGCCAGTCATCCTGGAACGCATACCGTCCGCCCTGTGCCGACACCCGCTGTGGATACTCGACGCCCAGCGCCCATCGGCAAACATCCACCTCGTGCGTTCCATTGTTGAGCGTCTCGCCCGTGCCCCACACCCGGAACCAGTGCCAGCTATACGGCTGCACGTTATCGCGATACGGCGTGTGCGGCGCCGGGCCCTGCCACAGATCCCAATCCAATGTGGCAGGAACCGCCGCCGGCTTGCCATGCCCGATCGATTTGCGGGTGTTCACGTACCAGGCCTTCGCGTAGTACGGACGCCCAATCTCGCCCCCGTGAATCCGCCCCACAACCTCAATCGTGTGCGGCGACGAGCGCTGCTGCGTCCCCATCTGCACCTGCTTGCTGTACTTTCGCACCGCTTCCATCAGCAGTGCGCCCTCCGCTGGATTATGGCTGCATGGCTTCTCCACGTAGACGTGCTTGCCCGCCTCCAGCGCCAGAATCGCCATCGGCGTGTGCCAGTGGTCGGGCGTCGCGATGCTCACTGCGTCGATGTCTTTGCGTTCCAATAACCGGCGAAAATCGCGCGCGCTCTCGACGGAGTATCCCAACTCCTTCTGCGCCTCGGCAGCAAACTTTGCCAGGATATTGCTCTCGACATCCGCGCACGCGACCATGCGCGCCGTATCCGCATTGGCGTGGATCGACGACAGATGCGCATAGGCCCGCCCATTCAGCCCAATCGTCGCGAATCGCACCCGCTCATTCGCGCCCACAATTTGCGCATAGCTCTTTGCAGTGCTTGCCACAGCGAATCCCGCTGCCGCCGCCGCCATCCCCTTGCCAAACTCTCTGCGTGTGATCATTGGCTCACCGGCTCCAGTTTTGTATGATCCTCGCGCCAGCGAGGAGACGGTAGAAGCCCCGGCCTTCAGGCCGGGGAGAGATGCTCAGCAAAGCGACTCGGGGCTTCAGCCCCGGTGAAACGCTACCTTCCGAAACCCCGGCTCCCATTGGCGCACGATGATCCGCCGCCCGCTCAGCATTGAATCCCCGCCTGTACCAGCGCCTTCTTCAAATCCGCCATGCTCGCCCGGCTGGAAGCCTCCGGCGTTCCCGCTCCCCGCCAGTGCGTCTCAAGGCTCACCCCATGCCGATACCCTATCGCGTGCAGCGCCCTGAGCTGCCCCACCCAGTCCACCACGCCCGTGCCCACCGGTTCCCACTCAAATTTCCCCGGCATCGGACGCCCCAGCGCCGGCCGCGTCTCCGCCGCGTCGTTCCGCTGCACGTTCTTCACGTGGCAATGTCCGATCCGCTCGTGCGGCAGCAAATTCCATCCATTGGGATAGGGCACCGCCCCCGGAAACGCCCCGGCATTCCCCGGATCCCAGTTCAGCATGAAGTTCTTGTTCGGAACCGCTGCCAGCGTCGTCGCCGCTTCCTCCGCGGTCCCGGTGTTGCAGTCCATCTCGTTCTCGAGCACAAGAATCACGTTGGCCCGCGCGCACCGCTCTGCCGCCTGCCGCAGCTTCGCGTTGATCGCCTCGCGATACGGCGCCACATCTTCCACTCGCCAGAAGTCAAAGCACCGCACCCGGTCTGTCCCAAACGCTCGCGTCAGGGCGATGCAGTGATCCAGCAGCGCATCCTGCTGCGCGAATGTGTCGTGGGCGTTGAACTGGTCCCGCTTCTGCCCATCCTTGCGCGGCGCCCCCGGCCAATCCACCTTGAACAGCGGGCTCGCGATGTCCGTCACCCGCAGCTGATACTTCTTCAGGATCCCCTGCGCCTCGGCAATCTCCTGCGCGTTCAAGTCGGTGATGTTCTTGCCCCACATCCCGCGCAACTCGATCCAGTGCAGCCCAAAATCATGCGCCGCCACAGAACACGCGTGATCGAAGTCCTGTGAAATCTCGTCGTTGATGACCGCCAGCCGGAACGGACAGCTCGCCGGAACCCCATGCGGGTCCGTGCCCGTGCCGGAATCGCGCTTGACATTCGCTCCAGCAGAGAAGGGAAGCGAAGCCACAGCGGAAGCCGCTGCCAGGCCTTCGAGAAACCTGCGACGCGAAACCAGCATGCATCCCTCCCCTCACCAAAGAGCAACGCGCCAGTATAGCCGCTGCTGGCGACGGTTTGCGGGCGCCGCTACTCGCACCGCAAACAATGCGGAAGTCTCTTATCACAGGTGTGGCCGATCTTATCTCGCCCCGATCGACCTGGTATCAGGTCTGAACTGACCCCGTCGCTGATTTGCAGCCGTTCTCTGTGATGATTCTTCGCCAATCGGGCTCACCGCGAACCGCTTTTTGCTAACAGGGCTTCAACTGGCCAGTTCTCAGCTGCCCGGTTCTCAGCTGCCCGGTTCTCAGCTGGCCGCATCGCAGCTATCCGCTTTTCTCCTGGCCGCTTTTTCGCTAAAATAAGAAGATTGCAGCGAAAGGTCTGAATCCAAGAGTTATGCCGAAACAGGGAATTCATCCGAACTACCACGAGATTCGCGTCGTCTGCGCGTGCGGCAACACGTTTGCCACCAAATCCACGCACAAAGGCGACATCCACGCGGAAATTTGCTCCAACTGCCACCCGTTCTTCACCGGCAAGCAAAAGCTGGTCGATACCGCGGGCCGCGTCGAGCGTTTCCGCCGTAAGTACGCCAAAGTGGAGCCGGCCGCCACGAAGTAAGCACCTGGCGGCTCGCGAGAGTTAAGGCCTCCGCCGCGGCGGGGGCCTTCGTTTTCCGGCTAACCGCTGGCCGCCAACTGCTTGCTGCTCATCATGAAGAAGCACTGGGACAATCCGCTCGAGCACGCCATGCCGGAAGGTACGCGTGTCCCCGCGTCCGTCCAGATCGGCAGCGTTACCGTCGCCCCAGCTACGGTCCTCGCGCCCATGGCCGGCGTCACCGACACCGTCTTCCGCCGGTTCATCCGCAACGCCAGCGTCTTCAGCGCATCGCAGGACCACCCCGCCTCCATCGACGCCGAAGTATCGAATCAGCAGTCCGGCTGTGGCCTCATCATGACCGAGTTCACCTCGGCCGACGGCCTCTCCAGGATGCGCGAGTCGAAGCGCAAACGCTATCTCACGTTTTACGACGACGAGCACCCCATCTCGGCGCAGCTCTTTGGCTCCAACCCGCAGACCCTCACCGACGCCGCCCGCATCGTTGAGGACACCGGCTTCGACATGGTGGACCTCAACCTCGGTTGCCCCGCCAGGCGCGTCGTCTCGTGCAATGGCGGCAGCGGCCTGTTGCGCGACCTGCCCCTCATCGAGACCATCTTCCGCACCGTCCGCGCCGCTGTCACCATCCCCTTCACGGTCAAGTTCCGCCTCGGTTGGAACGACAACCACATCATCTGTGTCCCGCTCGCCCGCCTCGCCGAAGACTGCGGCCTGAACGCTGTCGCCCTCCATGCCCGCACCCGCGAGCAGGGCTACGCCGGCCAGGCGCGCTGGCACCACATCGCCGAGGTGAAAGACGCGGTCCGCATCCCCGTCATCGGCAACGGCGACGTCCGCAGCCCCGAGGACGCCTGCGCTCTCATCGCGAAAACCGGCTGCGACGCCGTCATGATCGGCCGCGCTGCCCCTGCCAATCCGTGGATCTTCCGCCAGATCGCCCAGTACACCGTGACCGGCCGCTACGATGCGCCCACCGACGAGGACCGCTACCGCATGATCCGCACCTATTTCAATATGCTCGTCGACGAGGCGAATCCAGAAGCGCCCGGCAAGATGAAGCAGTTCGCCTCGTGGTTCACCCACGGCGTTCCTGGCGGCGCCGCGCTGCGCAAATCCATCTACGAAGCGCGCACCGGAGCGGCCATCCTCGACGCCGTCGATGCATTCTTCAGCCGGGAAACAGAGCTAGCAACCAGAGACCTCGTTGCGGCTGTCATACCTGCCC
Source organism: Acidobacteriaceae bacterium (assembly GCA_036521315.1). Taxonomy (GTDB): domain Bacteria; phylum Acidobacteriota; class Terriglobia; order Terriglobales; family Acidobacteriaceae; genus Palsa-343. The sequence continues at coordinate 215,279 of DATDHZ010000097.1, read as the reverse complement.
TGTAGACGAGCGACCTTCATTCGCGCAGCTCAACCACCGTAGCGCCGGCGCCGCCTTCGTTCTGCGGAGGCTCGGTGACCGACGCGACCTGCGGATGCTTCTCAAGCCAGGCGCGCAGGGTGCGGCGCAGGATTCCCATGCCCGTCCCATGCACGATACGAATCCGCGGCAGCCCGGCGAGAAAGGCTCGGTCGAGGAACTTCTCGACGGCATCCTGTGCCTCATCAGCGGTGCGGCCGATGACGTTGATCTCGCTGCTGATCAGGTCGGGCTCGGCGACGGAGACGCTGATGCCGGCGCGCCGCCGCGCGGCCTGCAGCGGCGTCGGCCCTGCAGGGCGCGCAGGGGCGATGACTTCAGCGATGTCGTCGCGGGCGATGCGCATCTTCATCGGTCCGACCATCACATCAAAGGTGCGCTCATCAATCTGGCGCTGGACAGTACCCGTCTGGCCGAGGCTGCGCAGGCGAACGGTATCGCCCTCGGCGACCTGGCGCACGACGTGCGGCTGCGCGTTCTGGTCGCCGCGATCGGCCCCGGTATGCTGCGCAACCACCGCGGAGTTGAAGCTCTCCGTGAACTCGCGGCGGGCGCGGGCAATGCGCTGCTCGGCCTGTTTCGACAACTTCTGTTGGGCAGCGCGATCCTCGAGCCCCCGAACAGTCTCGCGGGCGCGAAATTCAAAATCCTTGAGCAGCGACGTAAGCTGCCCTTCGAGGTCCCGAACCTTGGCCCGCCACTCCTTCATGCCTTCAGCGCCAAGCCGGGCGCGCTCCTGAGCAAGCTCCTGCTCGAGGCGCCGCACCCTCAGGCGCTCTGCGTCGAGCGCAGCCAGCTGGTCGTGGAGACTCGCGAGGAATCGCGCGATGTCCTGAGTCTGCGTGCTCAGACGGCTCCGCGCAGCGTCGATGATCGCAGAACTCAGCCCCAGCCGCTGCGCGATGTTGACGCCCGCCGATGCGCCGGGCACGCCCTGCCGCAGCTCATAAGTCGGCGCGAGCGTCTGCTCGTCGAAGCCCACCGCGGCGTTCACCGCGCCCGCGGTGTTTTCTGCATAGATTTTGAGCGCCGTCAGGTGCGTGGAGACGATGGACCACGCCCCGGCGCGGAGAAAATGTTCGGCGATCGAAACGGCGAGCGCTGCTCCTTCTTCGGGATCGGTCGCCGACCCCAGCTCATCGAGCAGCACCAGCGAGTGCGGCGTGGCCGCTGCGGCGATGCGGTTCAAATTCGTCACGTGCGCGGAGAACGTCGACAGGTCCTGCTCGATCGACTGCGCGTCGCCGATGTCAGCCAGAAAAGCGTCGAACACCGGCGAGACGGCTGCGTCAGCGGGAACGGGCACACCCGCCTGCGCGAGGATGGCGAGCAGGCCGGCGGTCTTCAGGCTGACGGTTTTGCCGCCGGTGTTGGGGCCGCTGATGATGAGCTGCCGCTCGTCGCCCGCCAATTCCAGCGAGATGGGGACAATGGCCTTCCCCTCGGCGCGCAATCGGCGCTCGAGCAGCGGATGCCGCGCGTTCTTCAGACGGAACTCTGCTGCCGTCTCCGGCGAAAACTGCGGCGGCGTGCAGCCGAATTCCTGCGCAAAGCGGGCGCGCGCCAGCAGGGTATCGACCTCAGCAAGCACAGCGGCGCCCGCGAGGATGGGCGCGGCGAACTGCGCGATCTGGCGCGTCATCGCGAGAAAGATGCGATGGATCTCCACCTGCTCATCTTCGATCAGCCGCACGAGGTCATTGTTCAGCTCGATGGTCTCGAGCGGCTCCACGTACACAGTCTGTCCCGACGAGCTGGCTCCGTGGACCACGCCCTGCACGCGGCGCTTCCATTCGGACTTGATCGGGATCACGAACCGCTCGCCGCGAATGGTGATGACGTCGTCCTGCGTGGTGCCGCCTTCCGAAAACCGGCGCAGAGCCGCGCGCAGGCTCTCTTCGATGGCGCGCTGCTGGCGCTCCATCTCGCGGCGGATGCGGCGTAACTCGGGCGAAGCGTCGTCGGCGAGCGTGCCATCGGGCAGAATCTTTTCCCGCAGCGCTTCCGTGAGTGGGCGCAGGTGGGTGGCCAGCAGCGGTTGCGAAAGGGCGGTCAGCTCGGGGATGCGTTCCGCCGCCGCTTCGGGTGGCGTGCGGATGAGATCGATCCACGCGGCGATCTCGTCGGCCAGTGCGATGAGGGCGCGCAGCTCTTCCGATTCGAGCGCGACGCCTTCGATGCGAGCTTTGGCGAGCAGGTCAGAGGGATCGAAGAGAGACCGCGTGACAGGAACCACTGAACCACCTCCGGCCAGAAGCCGCATTTCGGCGACCAGCGCGTGCTGGCGAGCGATCCAGGCGCGATCCGAGGATGGCGTCAGCGCGGCGATCCAGGCGCGGCCGAGCGCGGACTGGGTTTGCGCCCCGAGAAAGGCGACGAATTTGTCCCATTCGAGCGCCGGACCGGGCGCGATGGGCGAGGGGATGGAGGGCAGCAAAGGCACATCCCTATTATCTCTGTCCGGCTGAATCGGGCATCTAACGATGCGGTACGGGCAGGTCTTCCAATGAAACAAGTCTGGCTGCGCGGGACGGCATTCAGGAGGCGGATCAGCGCGATCGCCTGGGCGGGGACCGCGCTGGTCCTGGCACTCGGCAGCGGCGGATGCGGCTCGACGCAAGGATCATCGCAGATGGCGGCGACCATCACGTCGGTAGCGGTGAATTGCACTCCATCGGCGGTGGTGCCCGGCGCCAATTCTCAGTGTTCCGCCACAGTGCAGGGAAGCGGCACTTACAGTTCGACCGTGACCTGGAGCGCCAGCAGCGGCAGCATTACCGCGGCAGGCGTGCTGACGGCGCCCTCGGCCACCGGCTCCGTGACCGTGACGGCGACCAGCACGCAGAATACGGCGAAATCGGGAACGGCAACCGTCAGCGTGCAAAACACTGCACCGCAACCTCACCACGTGGTACTGGTGATGGAAGAGAACCAGAGCTATTCCACCGTCGTGGGCAACACCACAGACTGGCCCAATCTCAACGCGCTCACCGGACAGGGCGCTCTGCCGACGAATTACTATGCCAACACGCATCCGTCGATCGGCAACTACTTCATGTTGACCACGGGGCAAATCCTCACCAACGACGACAACTCGACCAAGGTCTGGAATGTCGACAACCTGGCGCGCCGCATGCTGGCGGCGGGTGTCAGTTTCCGCATCTACGCTGAAGACATCACGCAGGGCTATGTCGGCGGCAATACCGGGCTCTATCTGATCCGGCACAATCCGTTTGCGATGCTTTCCGATATCGCGGACAGCACCACCGTGGCGAACAAGGTGATCTGGCCGTTTTCCCAGTTTGCTGCTGACGCTGCCGGCGGAAACTTGCCGCAGTTCTCCTACATCGTTCCAGACGCGAATGACGATGCGCACAACGGCACGCCACAGCAGGCGGACACGTGGCTCGAGTCGAACGTGGTGACGCCGCTCCAAAGTACAGCCGCGTTTTCATCCGGCGGCGACGGCGTGCTCATTGTCGATTTCGACGAGGCGGCCACCACCGACACAACGAACGGCGGCGGCCATGTGTCGCCCGTGCTGTGGGGTCCGGTCGTCAAGGCAGGCTACCAGCAGACGTCGTCGACGGTGTATCAGCACCAGAGCATGCTGGCGACCATAATGGCGTTGCTGCAATTGGCGAACCCGCCCGGAGCAGCGGCAACGGCGCCTCTGATGAACGAATTCGTCAACGGAAACTGATACTCGCGTTCGATGGCCGCACGGCTAACGCGCGATCCGGAATCGATACATATCGACGCTGTTCGGCGGTACGGTCAAAGAAGAGGCCGCACGGTTGCCGGTTTGCTCTTTCACCTCGACCTGCGGCGGCTGCCCGACCCGATCGGCGGCATCGAGGCTCGTCCCGGTCATTTGCCACAGAGTCGATCCTCCTTCGAGTTGCGCCCCCGTGATGTTCAACGCGAAGCTCCGCTCCGCATCCGTCGCGTTCACCACGGCCAGCGTCAGAAATTTCCGGTCCGGCGTAAGCGCTGCAAACATGTCGAGCGGATAGGTCGGGCTCCCGGAATTCGTCGCGGGCTGGTCCCCGCCCACAGGATATTGAGGCGCCGGCTGAGGCGAATTGCCGTTCAGCGCAACCGGAATCGAACCGGGAACAAAGGAATCGCCGTACAGCTTGAAGAGCAGCCCGGTCGTGTTCATGGCTGCGGCAGTGGGGGTGTAGTCAAGCGTAGACACACCCATGGTGTGCGCCGACATTCGCAGGAAATCGGTATGGCGGAGCATCTCGTTGAAGATCATCCCGTAGGCCAGCGCCAGTTTCAGATCCGGCGCGCGATTGAAGCTCCCGCCGAAATAGGCGTACTCATCGATCGACAGAAAGATCTTGTCGCTCACCATCGCCGGAAACCGCTGCTGGTAGCGCGCCCAGGACTGCGCATTCAGATGCACGATGTTCGCGGGATAACGTGCGTACTCGAGCGTGGTTTGATCCACCTTGTCGTAGCCCGCGTCGGTCGGCGCATCCAGTGGGAGGGCTTTGGCTTTCTGTAAATTGAAATGCCGTCCCGATTGTGCATACCAGTGCTGCGTGATGCCGGAGAAATTGCCCCAGCAATGCTCGAGAAGGCCCCCAGTCCAGTCCTCCGGCGTACCCTCCACAGCCTTGAGATTATCGACGTCTTTGGCGCGCATCTCGCCGGTCAGATCCATGGCCTGCGGCATGTTGCCGGAGGCGAGCAGCGCGATCGAAGGATCGGCCTGGCGCATCGCCGCTGCAAATTCGTTGTGCTTCAGAACGTAATATTTGAGATCGGTGCGCCCAAGCTGCCATGATCCATAAGGCTCGTTGCCGATATCCCAGAATCGCACGTGATACGGCTCAGGATGTCCATCCCGCGACCGCTCCGCTCCGAGCCGCGTGTGCACGCTGCCGTTCATGTACTCCACTTCCTCAGCAGCCGAGTGTGCATCGCCGAATCCAGCATTCACCGTGATGTACGGCTCGACCCCGATCAGCTTGCAAAGCGTCATGAATTCATCCAGGCCCACGTCGTTCGACTGCATCGCGTTCCAGGCATAGTCCCAGGTCGGCGGACGTCTGTCGCGGTCGCCAATACCGTCGTACCAGTTCCAGTCCGAGAGGAAGTTACCGCCAGGCAGCCTCCAGAAGCCGGAATGCAGCTGATGCAGCAGCGCCGTCGTATCCGGACGGAACCCGTCCACATTGTCGGCGGACATCAGCGAAACGGCGCCGATGTGAAAGTCCCCGGATCCTGTGCCCGTGATCGCAAACCTCGCGTCGCTCTCATCGCCTTTCGCCGTAAAGGAGAAAGGAAATTTGGCATACGCGGTGGAAAGCGCCGGAAGCGAAACCGTCTCCCGATCGCTTTCGCCGGCTCCCCAGCTCAGCTCCACTTTGACATGGCTGCCGCCACTCCCCCGCAGCCAGATATGGCCGATGTACCGCTTGCCGCTCACCAGCGACAAGCCCGATTGCTCGATGCCGTGCGCGGTTGTGCCGTCGAGCGCGATGCGCGGGCTCTGCTCGCCGGCGAACGGCTGATTCTTATCCATCGTCACCGCCTCGGCCGGTCCGACCGGATGCCACTTGCGCAGCTGCATTCCAGGAAATCCGCCAGGCCGCTGTGCCGGCGTTCCAGGCGCAGCCGCCGTAATCGGGAAATAGAACTTGCGGTCGTCGAGCATCTCTGACCACAAGCTGCGATAAATGAGTGGGCCGATGTGTTCGATAAACATGCCGAACTCGTATTGCGAGGTCGGCGTACCCGTTTGCTGCGCGTCGATGTTGACGACAATCGGCGGCGATGCGGCCTGGGCTTGGTTTTGGCCGTTGAGCGCGGCGCCCACGAAACCATTCGCCGCAATGGCGAGAATCGCAGCCTGTATCCATTTCGAATTTCCAGCCATCGCAACCCCCGAACGCGAATCAGATGGGTGGCAAGAAGGAAAACGCTTGCCAGAGAGGCAGCTTATCCGGAGCGTTGCATCGGTGTAAAGCGATTTACTCGACGAGAGTGCGTGGTCACGAACAGGAGCTGCCGAAAGGCTTCGCAGCCCATGGGGGCTCTCTTCCCTCGGCATGGTTGGCCGGCGACGCAGGGACCGCAGAGTCCCACCTCCCGCTTCACTCCCTGTCGAACACCAGCACGTTCGGCTCGCTGCGCGGGGGCGAATGCATGGTCATGGTCAGCGTTTTTCCATCGTCGGACACGCCGATCTCCTCCGTCCCGACAACCTGATCGCCGATTTTGTCGGTCAGGGTGATGGCTCGCTCGTTCACCCGCTGCGCCGAGGTCACAATATTCCTTTTCGACCCGGGATTCGGATAATCTTTGCCATCGAACTTCACGTTCTTCGTCACCCCTTCCGAGGCAGCCCCGATCGACAGTCCGTCATCCTCATACGGCCGCACCTGCACCACGTAGACGGTGTCCATCTGTTCGCTCGTGCTCACCCAATCGCCTTCGAAGCCCGACCCGCCTCCATGCCGCTCGTAAACGTACAGCAGATGCGTCGTCTTGCCGTTGTCGCCGAATTGGGTGTAGTCGTCGTGCAGCGTGCCGTCCGTCGCAAGGGTCCACACGGCGTGAATCAGGACGTGGCCGTCTTTTTTGCGCACGACCAGCCATTTCTGCGGCCCTTCGGGCGTCACGGCAAACGTGGTCCCCATCATGCCAGGCTGGTCGGTCCCATCCGCGAGAATCACCTCCGGCGTCCCGCTTCCGAAGTCAAAGGAGTATTTGTTCCCGGCCTGGCTGGCCACCTTCATTTCGTCGACCAGCGTGCTTTTTTGTGGATTCAGTTTCCAGTCGCCGACCATCGGATCGACCGCTGCCCAGGGTGCGCTTGCCGTTAGGCAGACCAGTGGAACCAGCAGAGATTTGCGTTTGGACATGGGACAATCCTCCGTTTGGCCCAGAAGGAAAGCACGTCACAGTCCAACCCCGCCGTGTCTCCAGGGCATGCTGCACGGGCCACCCTCAGCCGCCGGGCCCGCGCAACCGCATGAGTAAGCGACGCTTGTCTTCGCGGCCCGTGGCCGGCCACGAGACAGGATTGCTGCCGCCGATGCATCGATCTGTTCGCAAGTGAACAGAGCGGTCCGGGAGCGGACATTGGGCAGTGCAGGTGGCGCTGCGCGCTCGCCGTCACGCAACTGGCCTCGGCATCCTGCTGCTCGACGCTGACCACTTCAAACCGTGAACGACACCCGCGGCCATCTCGCCGGCGATGAAGCTCTGCATGAGATCGGCCTCCGCATCGGCCGCGCCATTCGTCCGTACGACATCGCAGGTCGCTGCGGCGGCGAGGAGTTTCTCATCATCCTGCCCGGGTGCGGGCGCGATGAGACCGAATCCATTGCCGAGCGGATTCGCGCGACCATCGCCGCTGTGCCGTTTGTTGCCGGCGTGTCGAGTTTCTCCCTCACCATGAGCATTGGCGCAACGGTCAGCGACGGATCGCCTCCGTCCGAAACGATCCTGCTGAATCAGGCCGAGTGGGTCCTCTATCCGACCAATCCCCCCGGGCGCAACTGCACCGTCGTCTACGCCGCTGATGCAGTTTCGCGGGCCAGGTGAGCCCCCGCGCAGTCGGGGCGATCCGCCGCGAAGCCGAAATGGGTCCCCAGCGACAATCTGCGGCCTGACCCGGAAAATCCCGTCCCGCCTCTTCCCATAGTCATTCGAGTGGTGTATAAAGAATTCCCATAGTCATTCGAGTGGAGGAAGCGTTCGTGGTTTTGAAGAGACCGCCGGAGGCAGGCGACGTTCTGCAGGGGACGCTGGACATGCTGATCCTGCGCACCCTCGCCCTGGGGCCGGCGCATGGCCACACCATCGCGCAGGTGATCGAGCAGACATCGGAGAACGCCCTTGAAGTCGAGCAGGGCTCGCTTTACCCCGCACTGCACCGGCTGGAAGACCGCGGCTGGCTTGCTTCCGAGTGGGGCGTGAGTGAGAACAACCGCAAGGCGAAGTATTACCGGCTGACGCCGAAGGGCCGCAGGGAACTGGCTGCGGCCACCGGACGATGGCGACGCATGACGCGCGCCATCGATTTGATTCTGGGCCCGGAAACCGAGTAACCGAGAGTAGCAGGGACCGAATAAGCCGGAGGCAATGCCTTGACCATCCGCCGCTTCACCGATCGCGCCCGGAAAGACGAAGACCTCGCCCAGGAAATCGAATCCCACCTCGCCCACGAGCAGGACGCACAGGCAGCGCGCGGTCTCCCGCCGGATGAGGCTCAGCGCCGCGCCCGTCTGCGCTTCGGCAATCCCCGCACGACGCGCGAACGCGTGTGGCGCGACCGCTCCTTCCCATGGCTCGAGGATGCGGTGCGCGACCTGCGCTTCGCGCTGCGCTCCCTCGCGCGAACCCCGGGGTTCGCCGTCATCACTCTGCTCGTGCTGGCGGTGGGCATCGGCGTCAATACCGCCGTCTTCTCGGTCATCGACGCGGTTCTGCTCAAGCCGCTCACCTATCCCGATCCGGCGCAGTTGGTGCAAATTGTGATGAACACGAACCAGGGGCCTTTCGGCGCGGCCAGCATTCCCCAGTTCGAGTTGTGGAGCCGCCAGACGGACATTTTTCAGCAGGTCGCCGCGTATGACTGGGGCGGATCAGGCGCTAACCTCACGGGAGGCGACAATCCGGAGCAGGTGCAAGCCGTCCATGTGAGCCGCGATTATTTTGCGCTGTTCGGCGCGCCCATCCTCGCCGGCCGCACCTTCACCGCTGCGGAAGACAGTCCCCACGGCGGCCGCGCGGTGGTGCTGAGCTACGGGCTGTGGAAGCAGCGCTATGGCGGCGATCGGAACATTGTCGGTCGCACCATCCAGATAGACGGCCAACCGTACCAGGTCGTGGGCGTCATCGGACGCAACTTCGTCACCGACGCCCCGGTGGATCTCTGGCTGCCGGATCAGTTCGACCCCAATTCGCACGAGATGGTGGTCACCTTTACCGCCGTGGCGCGGCTCAAGCCTGGCGTGACCATGGCCCAGGCGAATGCTCAGATGCGCCTCGTCTCCGACCAGTTTCGGCGCACCTACGGCGCGCATTCTCTTCCGCCGGGAGGTGGATTCGGCGTCGTCTCCCTGCAGCAGTTCATGGTTGGCGACATGCGCTTTCCGCTGCTGGTTCTGCTGGGAGCCGTGGGCTTCGTGCTCCTCATTGCCTGCGCCAACGTCGCGAATCTGCTGCTCGCCCGAGCTTCGGCGCGCCGGCGCGAGCTGGCGACGCGCGCAGCCATTGGCGCGGGTCGCGGACAGATCATCCGCCAGCTGCTCACCGAAAGCCTCGCGCTGGCTCTAACCGGCGGACTTCTCGGTCTCATCCTCGGCTTTCTCGGAGTGCAGCTGCTCCTCGGCATCAATCCGGGAAACATTCCGCGCATCAGCGAAACCGGCGCCGGGGTCGGGCTCGACCCGAACATTCTGCTCTTTACCCTGGCCGTCTCCGTCCTCACCGGGATCGTTTTTGGCTTGATCCCGGCTATTGCCGCATCGCGCCCGAATCTGGCTGCCACCCTGAATGAGGGCTCCAGCCGCTCCGGCATGAGCTTTCGCCAGGGCAAGGTGCGCTCCATCCTCGTCGTCAGCGAAGTCGCCCTCGCCCTTGTGCTCGTGATTGGAGCGGCACTCCTCATCCGCACCTTCGGCAAATTGAATGCGGTCGATCCTGGCTTTACCACCAAAAATGTACTCACGATGACCATGTCGATCAGCGGGAGTCGCTTCCAGACCACCGCACCCGTCGCTCAGCTGGTTCGCGAAGGGCAGGAGCACCTCGAGGCCGTCCCTGGCGTGCTCGCCGCAGGCGCCAGCAATTGTCTGCCTCTCTACTCGGGGTTCGGCATGGGGTTCGACATTGTGGGGCGTCCGAAGGGTAACGGTCCATTCACCGGCGGCGCCGGCTTCTATTCCATCTCCTCTGGCTATTTCTCGAGCCTCGAGATTCCCGTGCTCCGTGGACGCGTCTTCACCGAGCACGATGACGCCTCTGCGCCCTGGGTCGCCGTCATCAATCAGGCCATGGCACGCCGCTACTGGCCCAAGGGCGACCCGCTCCAGGATCGCATTCTCATTGGCGCAGGCGCGGGTCCGGCGTTTGCCGAGCCCCCCCGCCAGGTCATCGGCATCGTCGGCGATACCCGCAGCGGCAGCGTCGATCAGGAGCCTGGCCCCATGATGTACATCCCTCTCGCGCAGATGCCGGATGGTGAGACCGCCCTCAACTCCACCGTCGCTCCGCTCTATTGGATCGTGCGCACCCGCACGAATCCCTACACCGTCCTCACTCCGGTTGAGGCGGCTCTGCGTCAGGCCAGCGGCGGACTGGCCGTCGCTCATATCCTCACCATGAATCAGGTGGAGGCGCGCAACATCGCGCGGCAACGATTCAATATGGTGCTGCTGACCATCTTCGGGCTCTCGGGCCTGCTCATGGCCGCGATTGGCGTCTACGGCGTGATGTCGTATTCCGTGCAGCAGCGCACTCAGGAAATGGGGATTCGCATGGCCCTTGGCGCGCAGGTCTGGCATCTGCGCAATCTGGTCATCCGCCAGGGCACGGTGCTCGCCCTGCTCGGCGTGATCGCCGGAACGGGCGGCGCGTTGTGGCTCACGCACTTCCTCGCGACTTTCCTCTATGGCGTCAAGGCCTGGGATCCCGCGGCTTTTGTGGTGACGCCCCTGTTGCTCGGGGCTGTCGCGCTTTTGGCAGTTTGGATCCCCGCCAGGCGCGCCACCCGCGTCGATCCCATGACCGCCCTTCGCCTGGAGTAGGTGGTGGCCAACCGCGGGTGACGCTCTCCAGCCGGATGACGCCCTTCAAGCCTGATGGGTAACGCTGTGAAGCCCTTTGTGCAGCCTCGCGCCGCGATCGACTCGAACCATGTTGCGCCCCTCGCGTTTGGAACGATAGAGCGCCGCATCGGCGCGCTTCAGGAAGTCATCGGCCGTTTCCACCGGCAGGTTCGCAGCGACCCCAAAGCTGGCGGTCAGCGTCACCCCAAAGGGCAAGTCGTCCAGCGCGGCAATGTCGCCCCGCAGCCGCTCCGCCACTTCGACAGTGGCTTGTTGTCCCGCATCCCGCAGTAGAATGACAAACTCCTCGCCGCCGAACCGCGCCAGCACATCCGACGGTCGAATTCCCTCGCGCAAGGCGCCGCCGATGCGCCGCAGCACATCATCTCCCGCCAGATGCCCGTGCGAATCGTTCACCCGCTTGAAGAAATCGACGTCGACCAGCATCAGCCCCATCGTCCTGGCGCCCAATTCGCATCGATGCAGCTCGCGCCGAAGGATCTCTTCGAACGCGCCGCGGTTCAGCAAGCCTGTGAGCGAGTCCGTCTGCGCGGCCGCTTTTAGTTCCTCGCGGTGGACGCAGACGGTAAACCACGTCAGTGCGATAACGTTGGCCGCTGCCAAAATCATGTTGAAGTAGCTGAAGGCCGCATCCACCGCATCCGGGCGCAGGAAATTGTCATTGGGGTGCCTCACGATCCCGAAGGCGCCCCACGCTGCGTTCAGGGCGACGGATGCCACCATCAGCCAGCCGCAGGCGCGTGCCGGATCCGTCAGGGTGGTTCGCGCTCTGCGGAAAAGAGTTACCGCTGTCATGGCGAACACGGTGCCCATCGCCACGCAGTGCGTTTCCAGCCTGCCTACCTCGCTGTTGTGAATGTAAGTGAACCACAGCAGCGGAAAAGTCCCCGCGGAGCAAAGGCCCATCGCCCAGGGAAGCATGCGCGGCCGCACCTCGAGAATTTCTGCGGCGCCGCAGTAAAGCAGGATAGCCCCGGCAAAGAGCAGGAGATTCGCCGTCACCACGGTGAAGAGTGCCGGAGCTCGCGACCGCAGAGCGAGCAGCACCAGCGCAATCAATCCGCACACGATGTATCGGCGCAGGTGATCGATGCCCCGCAGGCCCGGCATGCTCCGTCCAATCATGCGAATGCCCAGCAGTACCAGCAGCAGGGCCATCGCATAGGCACACATCAGCCAGGGAGTGTACATCGCCCTTCAGTTCTGCAGCCCCGGAAACGCAGCGCCCGCATGGTCCATCAGCGGAAGCTGTTGGGTCCCGGAGGAATTATGGGGAATCTTGAACTCAGAATGACACAATCCGCCGCCGCGCGTCACGAAGAAAAGCGCGGCCGCCGGTATTCCCGAATACCTGGCCCTTGCATGCTGGCACCCATCTCCGCGTCATTTGGTTTTGAATAGGGAAGTGAGCAGGCGCATCGTTCTCCTCTCCGGGCCGCCGGCAGCCGGCAAGACCACCATCGCGCGTCCGCTCGCCCGGGCCCTGGGTTTTGCCCTTCTCACCAAGGATGACATCAAGGAATCGCTGTTCACCTCGCTCAGCGGGCCAGCCGGCGACGAGGAATTCTCGCGCCGCCTCAGCGCGGCAGCGATGGATCTCCTGTGGGCGCTGGCGCCGCATTGTCCCCGGGTGATCCTGGAAGCGAACTTCCGCACTCGCGATGTTCATGAGCGCGAGCGCGTTCGCAAACTGATGGCCGCCCCGCAAACCCATCTCGTCGAAGTTTGCTGCACTCTCCCGCTGCCGGAAGCTTCACGCCGATTTGCTGAGCGGGCAACGCTCCAACTCCGTCATCCGGCTCATGCATTGCAGGAAATGTCCCCAGAGCAGCTCGCCGTCTACGAAGGGCCGTTCGCCCTCGGCCCCGTCATCACCATCGACACGCAGCGTCCGGTGGAGATCCCCGCCCTCGTCCACCAGGTTCGCGAAGCGTTCAGTGCCGAGCAAGCGCCCTGAGCGCAGCCCGCCTCGGGCATTTAAAATAGAGCTTTGCACCCAAATCCCCTCCGCGCTCTACCGGATGCGGGAATTTCCCGCGGCGCAGCCCCTGCGGCGCCACGCTCCGGGGATGGAAAGGCACACTGCGCATCATGCATCGCTGGTCGAAGCTCTTCATTCCCACCCTCCGCGAAGCTCCCGCCGACGCGGAGGTGGCGAGCCATAAGTTCCTCATCCGCGCCGGATACATCCGCCAGCTCGCTGCCGGCATTTACTCCTACTTATTCCTCGGCCAGCGCTCCATCAACCGCATCATGGGCATCGTCCGCGAAGAAATGGACAAGATCGGCCAGGAATTCCTGCTGCCGACCCTCCATCCCGCCGACCTGTGGCGCGAGAGCGGCCGCTGGACCACCATGGGCGACAACATGTTCCGCCTCAAGGACCGCAAAGGCGCGGAGCTGTGCCTGGGCATGACCCACGAAGAGGTGGTAACCGACATAGCGCGCAACGAGCTGCGCAGCTACAAGCAGCTGCCGCAAATCTGGTACCAGATCCAGACAAAATTCCGCGACGAGCCCCGTCCCCGCTCCGGCCTGCTGCGCGTCCGCCAGTTCATCATGAAAGACAGCTACAGCTTCGATCTCAACCAGGCCGGTCTCGATCGCAGCTACGATCTGCACGACGGCGCCTATCGCGCGATCTTCACCCGCTCCGGGCTCAAATTTGTGGTGGTCGAAGCCGACTCCGGCGCGATGGGCGGCTCCCAGTCGCAGGAATTCATGGTCTACACCGACGCCGGCGAGGACCTGATCGCCAGCTGCGCCGCCTGCGGTTATGCCGCCAATCTGGAGAAGGCCAAATCCCGCCTCGCCCCGGTCAAAGAGATGGAGCCCACCGCCGACGGAACTCTCGAGCTGGTTTCCACTCCGGGGCAGGCCGAAATTGTTGACGTCGCGAGGTTCTTCGGCATTGAACCCAGCTCCGACGTCAAGTGCGTCGCCTACATGGCGAAGATCCCAAAATCAGGCAGCGATGCAAAAAAAGGCTCGCTGGACGCGCAATCCCCGGTCGCTGTGTTCCTTCGCGGCGATCACTTTGTGAATGAGTCGAAACTCCTCGCCCTGCTCGGCGCGACGGAAGTCCGTCCCATGGTGGCCGAGGAACTGGAGCAGTGGCTCCACGGCCCCGCCGGTTATCTCGGTCCGGTCGGTGTCGATCCCGCAGAGAAGATCAACGACGGCAAACTCAACGTGATCCTCGATCCCGGTCTCGAGAACCGCCAGAACCTGGTCTGCGGCGCCAACAAGCTCGACTATCACTACCGCAACGTCGTACCAGCCCGCGACTTCTCCTGGACCGTCGTGGCCGACATTCGCAATGTCCTTGCAGGCGAAGGCTGCACCCAGTGCGGCCAGCCGCTTAAGGTCGCTCGAGCGGTTGAGGTCGGCCATATTTTCAAGCTCGGCACCCGCTATACCGAAAAGATGGGCTCCCGCGTCCTCGATGCGAACGGCAAAGAAGTTACGCCCATCATGGGCTGCTACGGTATCGGCGTCGAGCGCATCCTCACCGCGGCCATTGAGCAGAACAACGACGCCAATGGCTTCTGGCTGCCCCCAGCCATCGCACCCTTCGATGTAGTCGTGACCGTCACGAACGTCACCGATGCATCGCTGTGCTCTGCCGGAGAGACCGTCGCCTCCCAGCTGGAATCCGCCGGCTTCGATGTCCTGCTCGACGACAGAAATGAACGCGCAGGCGTAAAGTTCAAGGATGCGGACCTCATCGGTATCCCGTATCGGGTCACCGTGGGCAAGAAGGCTGCCGAGGGCAAAGTCGAGCTGACGATCCGTTCCGGCACCTCCTCGCGCGACGTGGCCATCGCCGATGTGGCCGCGGAACTTCGCGGTCACGCCGCCGCGTATCAGCCTGCATAACCTTCAGCCGCGGGCGCCGATGTCCATTTCGGCATCCGACTCGTCTGAAGCATCAGAGGGGCATCAGAATTTGCCAGTTAAAGTCAAAGTTCCCCGGTACAAGGTGAGCATCACCGGGCGCAAAATCCTGCTCGTCGCGGGCATGGTGGTCACCGTCTCGCTCCTGCTTGGATTCATTGTGGTTTCCTTCTACTGGATCCAGTACGGCCACGTCGTCGACGACCGTCTGAAAGAGCCCCTCTTCACCCAGACAGCCAAAATCTACGCGGCGCCGGCTGAAGTGCGTCCCGGTCAAAAACTCACCCCCAGCGAAGTCGCCACCGAACTCCAGCAGGCCGGTTACTCAGTGGATGGCCAGGGCGCAGCTGCGCCCATGGGGACCTACGCACTCAACGCCGGCTCCATCACAGTTCACCCCGGCCCGCAGTCCTACCACTCCCAGGATTCCGCCACCATCAGCTTCGCCGAAGGTGCGGTCACCGAAATCGTTGGCGACAACAATCAGCAATTCGCCGCTTACGAGTTGGAACCGCTGCTCGTTACCGGCCTTTCCGATCAGAACCATGCCAAGCGCCGCCTCATCACCTACGACGAGCTGCCGCCCTATCTCGTTCCCGCGGTGACCTCCATCGAAGACCGGCGCTTCTTCGAGCATGGCGGGCTCGACTACTGGGGCATCCTCCGTTCCGCGTTTAACGATCTGCATCCGCACTCCCGCTATGTCGAAGGCGCCTCGACCATCGACATGCAGTTGGCCAAGATGTTCTTCCTCACGCCGGAGCGCACCTTCAAGAGGAAGTTCCTTCAGGTGATCATCACGCTCCAGCTGGAGCATCGTTTCACCAAGAAGCAAATCTTCCAGATGTACGCCAACGAGGTGCCGCTGGGGCAGCGCGGCAGCTTCTCCATCGATGGCTTCGGGGAGGCCGCGCAGGCTTACTTCGGCCAGGACGTCAGCAAGCTTACGCTTCCCGAATGCGCGACGCTGGCGGGGATCATCCAAAGCCCCAGCCGCCTCAATCCCTATCGCCATGCCGACCGCGCGCTCGAGCGCCGCAATCTCGTCCTCGATTCCATGGTGGAAACCGGCGCCATCACCAAGGATCAGGCCGAGCAGGCCAAAGCCGCGCCGCTCGACATCGTGCCAGGCGCGTTTGACGCCGGCGAAGCTCCCTATTTCGTAGATCTCGTCCGCGATCAGCTCATCCAGCGCCTCGGCGACACGGAATACAACCAGCAGGGCCTGCGCATCTACACCTCGATCGATCCGCAGCTGCAGCAGGTGGCGCAGGACGCTGTCGCCGACGGCATGAAGAAAGTCGATGCGCTCGTCACCGCCCATTTCGCTCGCCTCGCCCGCATCGCCGAGCGCAAAGGAGAAGCCCCGCCCAGGACCATCTACCCGCAGGTCGCTCTCGTTGCTCTCAATCCTCACACCGGCCAGGTGCTCGCGCTGGTCGGCGGCCGCAATTACGGCATCAGCCAGTTCGACCACGCCGTTTCCCACCGCCCGACGGGTTCCATCTTCAAGCCGTTCGTCTATGCCGCCGCCTTCAACACCGCCATTGCCGGAACGCCGCTGACCAATGCCAATGGCAGCAGCGCGGTCTTTACGCCCGTTACGCTGCTGCACGACGCGCAGACCGACTTTACCTATGGCAACAACCAGATCTACTCGCCGCGCGATTTCGAGAACAAGTATTACGGCGACATTCCAGCCGTCGAAGCGCTCTACCGCTCGCTGAACAATCCCACCATCACGCTTGCCGAGATGGTCGGCCTCGATAACGTCGCGTCGCTGGCGCGCGACTCGGGCATCACTTCTGTGGAGGCGACGCCCGCCATGGCCATCGGCTCTTACGACGCCACGCCGCTTCAGATGGCGGGAGCCTATACGGTTTTTGCCAACGGCGGCATCAAGATCGACCCCTGGCTCGTCGCTTCCGTCCGCGCGCCCAACGGCGATGTGATGGCCGATTATGCGCCGCAAACGAAGCCGGTTCTCGATCCGCGCGCGGCGTATCTCACCGTCAGCATGATGGAACAGGTGCTCAATAATCCCCACGGCACCGGCGCCGAGGTGCGCAACTGGGGTTTCCGCTCGCCGGCTGCTGGCAAAACGGGCACCTCGCATGACGCCTGGTTCGCCGGTTTCACCAGCAACCTGCTCTGCATCGTCTGGGTGGGCAACGACGACTACAGCGACATCAAGATCGAAGGCGCCTTCGCCGCCGCGCCCATCTGGGCCGACTTCATGAAAAACGCGGTCAATCTGCCGCAGTACTCTGACACCCGCGACTTTGTCCCGCCCCCCGGTGTCATTCAGGTCCGCCTCGACGACAACACGAATCTCCTCGCCGACGACGCCTGCCCACAGGACTACACCGCGGCCTTCCTCGACGGGACGCAGCCCACCGACACCTGCGATCACTCGATGGGCGATCAGCGCAATATCTTCCAGAAGATCTTTGGTCTCGGCCAGCGGCCGGTGAACCCGCCGCCTGTGCCCCAGCGTGTTGCTCAGCCGCCATTGCCTTCACCCACGCAGCAGGCAGCGCCCGCGCAGCCTGCGGTCGCCCAGGATCAGACGGATAGTCAGAATCAGGATCAGAAAAAGAAAAAGCGCGGTTTCTGGTCCAAGCTTTTCGGCAAAAAGGACAACAGCCAGCAGGACAATCAGCAAAACCCGCCCCAATAGCAAGGAGCGGACCGGGGTGGTCGTCTCGAGCGAAAGACTCGACCTGAGGGTCCGGATACAGCGGCTAACCTATGCGCAAGTTTCGCATTCCGACCCATCGCAAACGTGAAGTCATCGATATCACCGATGAAGTCGCCGCGCTGCTGCCCGCAGATACCGGCGTCTGCTGCCTGACGGTTCTGCACACCACCGCCGCGCTGACCACTGCCGATCTCGATCCCGGGACCGATCTGGATATGCTCGATGCCTTCGAGGCCATGATGCCGAAGCTCAAATACCGGCATCCGCACAATCCGGAACACGTCCCCGACCACATCTTGTCGTCGCTCATCGGAACGAGCCTCACGCTGCCCGTCGACTCCGGCTCGCTGGTCCTGGGCACCTGGCAGCGGGTCGTGCTCGTGGAACTCGACGGCCCGCGCCAGCGTGAACTCGTCCTGCACTTCCTCAAAGGCCGCTGACGAGGTCAGGGCTCCTGCAACTGGTAACCGTAATCTGTAACCAGTAACCTGTAACCTGACTTGGCCTAAATCTTCACCGGCATCTTCGGATCCGCGCCCGGAGCGGCGCTGTCCTCCGCCTTCACCGCGGCTTCCGCGGCCTGGAATCCCATCCTCGAGTGGGTTCCGTCGCAGAACGGCTTGTTTACCGACGCTCCGCAGCGGCACAGCGAAAAAGCGGGCTTCCCGCTCAAATCCCACTCACGCCCCTCGGCATCGACCAGCTTCACGGGCCCCTCTACGCGATACGGCCCGTTGGGGCGAACAGTAATCTTCACGTCTGACATGCAATGAACTCCTGAGAAATCAAATGTCGCTCTTCTTCCAGTCTAACGGCAGCTGCGACGGTCTCTGCCGGGCGGGCTCCCCGACAGGTTGCCAATTTCTTCTTGCAATCTCTTTCTGGAAAATTACAATTCCCTCCGATACCCGGATCCCCCATCCGGGGCCCATTTCGGGGAGGGCCACGCTGTGCACTCCGTATTCCAGGTCAGGGGTTTTTCGCTCCTCCTGATCGGCCTCGCAATTTCCGTTTCCGCGCAAACACCGGCTCCGTCCAACGCATCGTCTCCTGCGACTGCGCCAACTGCAGCTGATACCTCCGACGCCGCCAGCGCGCGGGCGCACGCGCTCCTCGATCGCGCCGTCAAAATTAACGGGCCCTCCGTGGAAGGCGCCGTGCCCTGGCACCTCAAAGCCGATTTCCAGTGGCAGATGCCCAACCAGCCCATCGAATCCGGAACCATCGAAGAATGGTGGAAGGGTTCCGACCAGTGGCGCCGCACCTACACCTTCAAGAAAACCGCCTGGACCGAATGGAGCCAGGATCGCGCCCACCAGTTCCAGTCGGGCTTCTTTTTCTACCGAACCTTTGCCGATTTGCGCATCGCCACCCCGCTCATCACGCCGCTCTTCCAGGCGAAGAACTTCCTGCCCGAATACCCGATGCAAATCCAGCCGGGCCCCAGTGGAACCGATCTGAGCTGCATCTCCATCGCCGATCCAGGGCACTACGCGGGCAAGATCGACCCGGATTTTCTCTTTCCGAAATACTGTCTCGACAAAATGGGCGTTCTCCGCGGCGTCATCACTTCCAACACGCTCGTGAGCTGGAGCGATTTCACCATCTTCGATAAGCGGGCCGTTGCCAAAACGGTCGACGTTTTCGTCGATGGGCACAAAATGTCCGAGTCGAAGGTTTCTGTGCTGGAACCTCTGGCTTCATCGGACGAGGCGCTGCTGCAGCCCGACAAAGGCGCCACGCCGGAGCCCTTCGCGCCGACCGCCTCCGACCCCAGACCGGTGCTCCTGCATTCTGAGAAGCCCATCATCCCCGCGGCGGTGGTCATCGCCGGCGG
Source organism: Acidobacteriaceae bacterium (assembly GCA_036521315.1). Taxonomy (GTDB): domain Bacteria; phylum Acidobacteriota; class Terriglobia; order Terriglobales; family Acidobacteriaceae; genus Palsa-343. The sequence goes on along the minus strand of DATDHZ010000097.1, from coordinate 195,988 downwards.
CGGCGGACCCGTTTCGATTGCCGTGGTCATCGACAAAGAGGGCAAGGTCAGGCCCTCCGGTCTCGCCTTCGGTACCCGGGCCGCCAGCCTGGGGGTCGTCAACGCTGCTGCCGAGGCCGCTCGCGCCTTCCGCTATCAGCCCTACCTCATCGACGGCCAGCCCGTCGAGGTAGCCTGGAATATCTCGTTCAGCTTTGGCGACAATGGCTACATTCCTCCGCCCCCGGGCGAGGACGACAAAGCCACGGGCTACGACCCGAAGCGCGACCCCGCAGCCGACCTCAGGGCCGCTGAAGCCGAAGCGCAGCAGACGCACAAGCACATCCTCCTTGAAGTCGGCGGCGACTGGTGCATCTGGTGCGCGTACATGGATAAGTTCTTCGCACGCCACCCCGACATCGATGCGCTTCTCCAGGCCAATTACGTCGTCGTCAAGGTGAACTGGAGCCAGGAAAACCACAACGACGACTTTCTGCATCAGTACGCCATGATCAACAGCTTTCCATTCCTCATCGTGCTCGACGAGAACGGCAAGTTGCTGCGGGCCCAGCGCACCAATGTCCTCGAGGCGGTAATGAGCTACGATCCCGGCAAGATGAAGGACTTTCTCAATCACTGGAAGCCGGGAGCGCCAACGACGACCGCCAGCCTGATCCCATAAAAGGGTGATAGCTCGGAGCCCCGGCGCAGCCGACAATAGAAGAGCATGTCTGTTCGGTTTCGGCCCAATCCGCCAGCCGGGCACGGAAGCGCCCCTGGCTTTATGACTCCCTCCGTCGTTCCCGAGCCGGCCTCCGTGCCGGCCGCGTTCAATCCGCGCAGTCGCGACTTCGTCTGGCGCTGGCTTTTTCCCGCGCTCGGCGTGTTCACGCTGCTCGGTTCCTGCGTTTTGCTTTCCCTCAAAAAGCAGGAGTGGGCCGACGAGGTCTTCACCCGCATCGAAGTGAGCGACCACTCGCTCTGGCACCTGATGCACGCGCTCACGCGGCTCGGCGGCGCCGGCATGCCGCTCTTTTATCTGACGGCGTGGCCCTGGGCGCACCTTTTCGGCGTCAGTGATCTTTCCCTTCGCCTCTACTCCTCCATCGGCGTGTGCGGCGCCTATCTCGTGCTGATGGCCGCGCTGCGCCGCTGCTTCAGCGCCCGCGCGGCATTCCTCGGCGTCACCTTCGGCCTCTTTTCCTCCATGATCGTCCCTGGCCAGAATGCTGAGGCGCGAGGCTACGGCCTCTACCTGCTGCTATGCGCGCTCGCCATCGCTCAGTTGCTCCGCGTCTCGGATCTGGAACGCCCCCGCCGCCGCGATCTGGCTCTGCTCGCTCTCACCCAGGCCGGCGTCGTGCTCGGTCATGTGCTCGGCCTTCTCTTTGCCGGTCTCATGCTGCTCGCGTTGTGCATCGCCGATCTGCAGCAAAAACGCGTGCGCTGGAAGGTCTGGCTCTGCGGCGCAGCCGGGTGGCTCGCTCTTCTTCCCTGGCTCCCAGCCATTCGCGCGTCGATGGCGGTCGGCAAGCCTCACGGCTGGATACTCGCGCCCACCATCGTCGATCTGCTCATCGCATTGTCCTCGTGGATTTTTGCCGGCCTGTATTTTCCTGCCCTCCATGGAACGCTGTTTGGCGTCGTCATCGGATGGGCGTGTGCCATCTTTTGCGTCGCCGGCATCGTGGCCGCTGCGTTCTACGCCTTGCGCGACGCTTCACCCCGCCAGCGCACGGCCTACTGGATCGGCCTCGCTCTCGTCTTCGCGCCTGTGGTTTTCTTTGCCGCCTCCCATCTCGTCACGCCCATCTGGGTTGCGCGCTATCTGCTGCCAGTCGCTCTGGGTGTGGGAGTTCTTGCCGCGGGATGGGCCGACCGGTTCACGCGCGGCGCCGCAGCCCTCGTCCTCGGCATCGTCGCCCTGCTCCTCCTGCCGGTGACTGTCCTTGCTGCGAAGCCTGATTTTCTCGACGTTGCCCGCATCGACCAGCTCGCCGCCGGTCGTCCGGTTGTGTGCGACTGGGCCCCGGACTTTCTGGTGGTGCTGCGTTACAGCGCGCATCCCGCATCGGCGCAATTTCCCCTCGACTGGGACTCAGCTCTCGCCGGCCCACCCGCCGCGGTCGGCGCCTGGCACCTGATGGAAAATTATCGCCGCGACGGCTACATGCCCGGCCACCTGCTCGACCAGCCGCAGGTGCTGAGCCAGCCGTCTTTCGTGGTCCTCAATGAGACGGGTAACAACTGGTTTCAGCGCGAAATCGAAGCCAACCCGCAATTCGCCTGGCAAGTCCTGGCTACCATCGACGCTACGCACCGCGTCATCGCCGTCACCCGCCGCCGCTAAGCTTTTTTAATCTTGACTGGCAGCGACATCCCGGAACTCAGGGAACCGCCGGCATCACCGCGACCTACACCCTGCACTCTATCCCCTGTACCCTGGCCCTTCAGCACTTCCGGCACTTCGCCAGAATCGCCTTGTGCAGCCGCTCGCGCAGATCATCCGGCAGCTCATAGAGCTCATGGCTCCGGTAGATCTGGATCGTCTTCCGCGTCGTGTTCAGGGTGATCTCGCAATGCTCGCACTCGCGCAGATGCTCTTCCAGATCGGCCCGCAGCGGAAGCGCCGCATCCTGATCGAGCATTTCATCCAGCTGCGCCAAAAACTCCGTGCAGGTCACTTGGCACCATCCTGTTTTCCACGAGACACGCTTCCGTCACGCTTCTTGAAATACCGGCTCAGCCGTTCCCGCAGTTGCAGACGCGCGCGCAGCAGCCGCGACTTCACCGCCGGAATGCTCAGCCCCAGCGTCTCCGCTGTCTCTTCCGTGGAAAGCCCATCCACGTCGCGCAGCGCAAACACCACGCGAAACCCCGGCGGCAATCCCTGAATCGTCTTGCGCAGAATATCCGCCATCTCCGATTGCCCGTACATCGCTTCGGGATCGGGACTCCAGTCCGCGAGATCCCGCGGCATCGAGCCTTCTTCGGTCTCCACATCTTCGTCGATTGAGACCATCCGGCCCGTTCGCCGCTTGCGCAGCCGCATCAGCGCCTCGTTCACGGCGATGCGCACCAGCCACGTATAAAACTTCGAATTCCCCTGGAACTGATCCAGCTTTTCGTACGCCTTGAGAAACGCATCCTGCACCACGTCCTCGGCGTCTTCGCGATTCTGGACGATATGGTTCGCGATGCGAAAAACCTGGCGATCATACTGACGCACCAGCTTCTCGAAGGCCGCCATATCGCCCTGCCGCGCCCGCTCCACGAGCAGAACGTCAGGATGAACTTCGGCCGCTCCCTGTGATTGGATGGATGAAGACATGAGAGGCTTCAGAATTGTGACTGCACTGGACAACGGGCCTGTCCTCCATACTAAATGGGGCAGCATTGCGGCGGCAAAGGCCGCAACCGTGCTTCTTTGCACAGTGCCTTTGCTTCTTTCGATGTCCGGCTGCCGCAAAAAGACTCCGGCTTACTCGGGCCCTCCCGACTTTGTTCGCGAAGTCGTCATGAAGAAATGGGCCATCGCCCCGGCTCGCATTGCGGTGCCCCAGGGAGCCCGCGTTGAGCTGGTGGTTTCCACGGCCGACGTCGAGCATGGATTTAACGTTCCCGCCCTCGACATCAACGAGCCGGTCCAGCCCGGCAAGCCGGCCCGCGTCCGCTTTCTCGCCCAGACGCCCGGCGTCTATCCCATGCGCTGCAGCATCGCCTGCGGCAAAGGCCACGACCGGATGACCGGCGAGATCGTCATCGAACCCACGCCGGTCGACACCACCGCCCCCTACTAATCCCTAATCCCTCACTCGTGCGGGTGCCCCATTCAAGCCCTGTTTTGGCTTGAGTGGGCCCCACGCGCCGAAAGCTCGCCCAACCCTGATCCTTAATCCCTATCCCCTAATCCGTCACTCCGCACGCAGCGCCCGCATGGGATCCACCCCCGCAGCCCGCCGCGCCGGAATCCAGCTCGCCCCCAGCGCGACCACGCCCAGCAGCAGCACCGCGCCAGCCAGCGTGCCGAGATCGTACGGCTTCAACCCGTACAGCAGCGACCCAATCAGCCGCCCGGCCGCCAGGGCTGCGCCCATGCCTGCGGCCACGCCCAGTGCCGCCATCCACGAAGCCTCGCCCAGCACCATGCGCAACACGCGCCCTGGCTCCGCGCCCAGCGCCATGCGAATGCCAATCTCGTTCCTCCGCTGCGACACCGAATACGCCATCACTCCGTAAATCCCGATGCAAGCCAACACCAGCGCCAGCACGCCAAACCCGCCGCTCAAATCGGCGAAGATCCGTTCGCTCATCGTGATCTCGTCGATCTGCTCCTTCTGCGTGCGCACGTTGATCAGCGGCAAATCCCGATCCACGCTTTGCACCGCCGCCCGCAGCGACGGCGCAATCCCCGCCAGAGGGACGCGCGTCCGCACCACAAACCTCGTGCCGAACGCGGTATCGGGCGCCTGCCGATAGCTGAGAAAGAAAGTCGGCGGCGGATCGGAACGAAGCGAGGAGTAACGCGTGTTCGCGCACACGCCCACAATCGTGAACGTCAGTTGCGTGTTATGCGCATCGCTGGTCGTGAAGGTCTTCCCGATTGCGTTTGCGTTGCCCCAATATTTCTTTTCGAGCGCCTGGTTCACCACCGCTACGCGTTGCGATGTCGCCGTGTCCCGCGCACGAAAGCTGCGTCCGGCGATCATCGGAATCCGCATGGTTGAAAAGTAGTCGTCGCCTACGTAGTTGTCGTTCTCCGCCGTATCGTCGCCCTTCTTCACCACTTTGCCGGTTGGAATAAAGTCGTCGTTTGAGTTGTCGTTCGCCAGCAGAACAACGCTCGCCTCCGCCGCTCCGTCGACTCCAGGCGTTGCCTTCAGCTGCTCCTCAATCTTCTTGAACAAATCCGCTGCATGTGCCGGTGGATACCTCGACGCGGGAGGATCGATCTCAAACAGAACAAGATTGCGTGAGTCGAATCCGGGATCGATTCGGTTCAGGTTCACCAGCGTCCGCAAAAACACCCCCGCCGTTGCCACCAGCAGCGTCGAGACGGCGATCTGAAATCCCACAATCGTCTTGCCCGCATAACCGCGCCGCCGCCGCGTAGCCATATGGGTCGCATCCTTCAGCCCGCTCTGCACGTCGGTTGTCGTGGCATGGAGCGCCGGCCCCAGCCCGAAGAACAGCCCGGTTACCACCGCCAGCCCGAAGTTGAAGGCGAAAACGCCCCAACTGAACGGCACCTGCATCAGCGTCTGGTCCGGCGACGGGCCCGCCGTCAAACGCAGCAAAGCGGTCTGCAGCAGATTGCCCGCCAGCAGTCCCAGCAGTCCGCCGCCCAGCGCCAGCAACAGGCACTCTGTCATCACCTGTCGCAGAACCCGTCCTCGCCCCGCTCCCAGCGCCATGCGCACGCTCATCTCCCGCTTCCGCGCCGCCGACCGCGCCAGCAGCAGATTCGCCAGATTGGCGCATGCCAGCACCAGCACCATCCCCACCAGCGCCATCATCACTAGCAGCGGCCGCTGCAGCTGCTGTGCCGCCTCATTCTGCCCGCGGCTTCCGTCCGTCACCAGCACGCGCGGCAAGCTCTCGTCGGCTTTCGGCTTCATCAGCGCCCGCACCGCGTTCTGCAGGGTCGCGGTCAACTGCGCCTGCGCGGCCGCCTCGCTCACTCCCGGCCGCGTCCGCGCCATCACCTGCACCCACCACCGGCTCGGGCTTTCGATCAGCGAGTCGTCCCAGATGTGCAGCCCCAGCCGCGGCTCCAGAGCAATCGGCCCAAACACATCCGACGAAAGCTGCGCGCTCCGTGCTCCCGTAAACCCTCGCGGATTCACCCCCACAATCGTCACCGGCTGCAGATTCAGCACAATCGACTTGCCGATTACCGCCGGCGAGCGGTTGAACTGCCGCGCCCAGTACCCATCGCTGATCGTTACCACCGGCGCCGCGCTGGGCTGATCGTCTGCCGGCCCCAGCCCGCGCCCCAGCTGCGGCTGCACCTCCATCTGCTGGTAGTAGTTGCCCGAAACCAGCTCGCTCTGCACTTCCTGCGCCTGCCCGTCGACGGTCACATCCATCCGCACGCTGCCCTTGAAAGCAAACAGATCGCTCAGGCCCCGATTCTGTTTCCGCAACTCCAGATAGATCGGATAGGAGAACGATGAACTGGTGACCCCGGCCGAGTCCGAATCCCAGTCGCCCCACACGCTGTGCACCGCGCTGTTGTGCATCGAGGTCCACTTCAGCAGCCGCAGCTCGCCAGCCCGCGGCACGTGCAGCCGATCCAGCAGCACATGTTTGGTGATCGAGAAAATCGCCGTATTCGCCCCAATGCCCAGCGCCAGCGATCCCACCGCAACCGCCGTGAACCCAGGACTCTTCGCCAGCATCCGCAGCGCGTACCGCACATCGCCGCGCATTTCATCGAACCAGCGCGTCCCCCACGCCTGCCGTGATCGTTCCCGCACCGCCGCCGCGCTGCCGATCTCCGCCTTCGCCCGCCGCATCGCTTCCTCCCGCGGCACGCCCCCGCGCATCAGATCCTCGGCGTAGCTTTCCACGTGGAACCGCAACTCCTCATCCACCTGCGCGTGCACTTCCGCCCGCCGTGTCACCGCCCGCCACCACGTCCGCACCCGACTCCGCATCTCCGACTCCTAAGGCCCCAACCCCTCCTGCGTGCGGGTGCCCCATTCAAGCCGTCTTTTGGCTTGAGTGGGCCCACGCGACGAAGGCGCGACCTAACTCCTAATCCCCAATCCCTCACTCATGCCGCAACGCCCGCATGGGATCCACTCCCGCCGCCCGCCGCGCGGGAATCCAGCTCGCCCCCAGCGCCACCGCTATTAGCAGCGCGGCCGCGCCGCCCAGCGTCGCCGGGTCCCACGGTTTCAACCCGTACAGCATCGCCCCGATCAACCGTCCCAGGGCCAGCGCGCCGCCCAGTCCGGTCCCCACGCCGATCGCCGCAATCCACCACGCCTCCCGAAATACCATGCGCAGCACCCGCGCCGGCTGCGCTCCCAGCGCCATGCGAATCCCAATCTCATTCGTTCTCTGCGACACCGCATAGGCCATAATCCCGTAGATCCCAATGCACGCCAGCAGCAGCGCCAGCGCGCCGAACCCGCCCGTCAGATCCGCGAAGATCCGCTCCTGCTGCATGCTGGCCGCAATCTGCGCGTCCTGCGTGCGCACATCCTCGATCGGCAGGTTCGCGTCCACCGATCGCACCGCATCGCGCAGCGAAGGCAGCAGCGCACTCCCGCTCAGCCGCGTCGACACGGCAAATGTCGCCTCCTGTACGCCGGTGTTCTCCTGCAGGTACGGCGTGTAGAATGTCGCCTCCGCTGCCTTGCGCACCTGGTCGTACTTCGCATCCCCGCTCACCCCCACAATTTCCAGGACCAGCGGATGATCCCATCCCGCGTCAAACGTCCTTCCGATCGGGTTCAATCCCGGAAAGAACTTCTTCGCGAACAACTGGTTCGCCACCGCCACCTTGCGCGACGTCAAAGTGTCGCCCGCGCCGAATCCGCGTCCCGCCACAATGGGAATGCCGAAGGTCTGAAAGAAATCCTGTCCCACATCGTTCATCAGCGCGCCCTGCTTGCCCGCCTTTTTCTGCTGCCCTTCCGGTACCACCGTATACATCGACACGCTGCCTGAGATCAGCGCTTCCCGCGTGAGCGTGGCCGCCTGCACCCCGGGCACCGCCGCCAGCTTCTGCTCGATCTGCCGCAGCACCGGCAGGCTCGCTGTTCCAGGAAACCGCGTCTGCGGCAATTCCACGCTGAAAAGCAGCAAATTGTGGCTGCGGAAGCCCAGCGGCGCGCGCCCCAGCCTCACCAGCGTTTGCACAAACAGCCCCGCGCCCACCACCAGAAGCATCGAAAGCGCCACCTGCGCCACCACAATGCTCTTGCCCGCCAGTCCGCGCCGCCGATGCGTGATCGTCTGCCCCGAGTCCTTCAGCCCGCTGCTCACCTGCACGCGCGTCGCCTGCCACCCCGGCGCCAGCCCGAAGATCAGTCCCGTCAGCACAGAGATGGCTGCGGCAAACGCGAAGATCGGCCAACTGAATCGTGCTGAGAACATCGGTGGCTCCCATCCGTTCGACAACAGCCCCGGCAGCGCATTGCGCACCGCCCACGCCAGCAGCAGTCCCGCCGCACCACCCAGCGCCGCCAGCAGCAGGCTCTCCGTCATCATTTGCCGCAGAATGCGCCTCCGCGCTGCGCCCAGCGCCAGCCGCACGCTCATCTCCCGTTGCCGCGCCCCGGCCCGCGCCAGCAGCAGGTTCGCCAGGTTTGCGCAGGCGAGTAACAGCACCAGCCCCGCCAGGCTCATCAGCACCGTCACCGGTTTCGCCATTTCATCGAAAGCAGGATTCTGGCCGCGGCTGCCGTCGTTCAGCTGCAGCTCGGGAACCCCGCTGTCTTTCTTCACCGTCATGGTCGCCCGCACGGCAGCACTGAGCGCCACATTCAACTCGGCCTGCGCGGTCGGGTCGCCGACGTCCGGCTTCACGCGGCCCATCATCAGCACCCACCACAGCGTCCTGTCTTCAAGCAGAGATCCCGGTTCTCCCGGTCCCGTCTCCATCGGCGCCACAATCGGCTGCATGCTGAACGGTAGAAAGATGTCGGGGCCGTTTTGCGCCGAGAACGCCCCGGTGAACCCCGGCGGATTCACTCCGACCACTGTCATCGGTTTTGCGTTCACCAGCACGGTCTTGCCAATCACATCCCGCGACCGTGCAAACGCCCTGGTCCAAAAACGGTCGCTGATCGTCACCACCGGCCCGCTGCCCACCGCGCCGTCATCCGCTTCCTGAATGCCGCGGCCCAGCTGCGGCTTCACTTCCATCGTCGAATAGTAGTTGCCCGAAACCATCTCCGCGTGCGCGGGCTGCGCCTCGCCTTTCACCATCACCGTCATGCGTCCGAACGGTTTGAACGCGCAAATGTCCGCCAGCGAGTGGTTCTCTTTTCGCAGCGCCTCATACACTGGGTACGAGAACGACGTCGATCGCTGTCCTCCGCCCGGCGCGTTGTCGAATTCGCCCCACATGTCCGTAACCACGCTGTTTTGCCCTACGCTCCATGCCAGCAGCCGCAGCTGGTCCGGATGCGCCACATCCAGCCGGTCCAGCAGCATGTGCTGCGCAGCCGTGAAGATCACCGTGTTCGCCCCAATGCCCAGCGCCAGCGATCCCACCGCGACCGCCGCAAATCCCGGGCTCTTCCCCAGCATCCGCAGCGCGAACTGCACATCGCCCCGCATCTCGTCGAACCAGCGCGTCCCCCACGCCTGCCGCGAACGCTCCCGCACCGCGGCCACGCTGCCGATCTCCGCCCTCGCGCGGCGCATCGCCCGCTCCCGCGGCACGCCGAGTCGCATCAGGTCCTCTGCGTAGCTCTCGATGTGAAACTGCAGCTCCTCATGCACCTGCGCGTCGACATCGCTCTGCCGCCTTACCGCCTGCCACCACGTCGCCAACCTGCTCCGCAGACTCATCGCTCCCTCGCTCCGCAACCTGCAACCTGTACTTCAGGCCTCCAGAATCGTCCCCACCACCCCCGCGAACTCATGCCACTTCTTCGCTTCGGCCTCCAGCCGCCGCCGTCCCGCAGCCGTCAGCCGATAGAAGCGCGCACGCCGTTTGTTTTCACTTTGGCCCCACTCGCCGGCAATCCAGCCCTCGTGCTCCAGCCGGTAGAGCGCGGGATACAGCGATCCCTGCTGGATCTCCAGCCGGTTTTGCGAAATCTGCTGAATACGCAGCAGCACCCCATAGCCATGCAGCGGCCCCAGTGACACCGCCTTCAGCACCAGCATGTCCAGTGTCCCCTGCAATAAATCGATCGGCGTATCGTTCCCCATGAAACCTCTTCTCCCAGATTGACTAGGAGAATAACCGCGCTCTCCCAGACTGTCAAGGAGAGCCTCACGGCGCTCCTTGGCTGCGGGGTACTCACGTAAGCAACTTTTCCTGCGCAACCGGATTTTCCTTTCCGGAATCTTCGCCGTTTCGTCTTACAGTGGAACCAGAGGGTGAGGATGTCGCGGTCAGGCAATACAGCAGAGAAGAACGAGAAGCTTTTTACGGTGCAGAGTGATCCAGAAAAAGAAGTGCGGAGCAGGGAAGCATCTTCCCGACCCGCCCCTTCGCGGCTTTTTGCGTCCCTCGGATCGGTGACGGCTCTCGTGGCCGTCCTCGCCCTCCTGCTCGCCGCGCCCGCTCGCGCTTCCCAGTCCGCCGACACCAGTTCCACGCCCCAGAAGCAATCAACCCAAAAGAAGAAGTCCCGCCATCACGTTCCCAGCAACGCCCATGCGTCCACCAGCGCCGCTGCGCGCGTCGCGCACCCGGCCGCGCACGCAACATCGCGCACGCGAACGACCGCTGCGCATCATCGCCATGCGCGCCGCCGCCCGCTCAGCGCGCGCGAAATCGCCCGCTCCCATCGCATCCGCAGCGCCTTCGTCGCTTCGTCGCAACTGCGCCCCATGGCCCAGCAGCTCGCCCAGAACCGCACCCCCGCCGCCTATGCCGGCGTTTCCGGCTGGGCGCACGGTCATTCCGGAGAGGCCGCCGCTGCCGCGTATCTCGCTCTCGGCCATGCCTGGCTGCTCGACCAGAAATACGCCGATGCCGTCACCGCGCTTCGCTCCGCTCGGCTCGACGGCGCGACCACCGCTCATCCTGACGGCGTGCTCGCCGACTACGCCGATTACCTCACCGCGCAGGCGTATCTGCAAAGCAATCAGCTTGCCCAGGCCGAGCTGGTCCTCAACGACTTCGTCGCCAAATATCCCGACAGCATCTTCGTGTCCAGCGTTCCCGTACTCCAGGCCAACCTGTTCACCCAGGAAGGCGATCCCCAGCGCGCGCTGGCGATTCTGAAGCGCCATCAGGGCGAAGCAGTCGCCGGCCACGCCGACTTCCAGCTGGCGGAAGCAAAGGCCGACGCTCTCGCCGGCCACGCCGCGGACGCGAACGAGCTGTACCGGCATGTCTATCTCGACTACCCGCTCAGCATCGAGGCCGGCTACGCGCGCGCCCAGCTCAATACCGAAGGCGTGCTCACCTCGCTCTCGCCCACCGAGCGCCGCCGCCACGCCGACGCCCTCTACGACGCGGGCCATTACGCCGACGCCGAAGAGGAATACCGTTCGCTCGCCAGTCAGCTCGCCGGCGAAGATGCCGCCCGCAACGCGCTGCTCGTCGCCGCCGCTGAATGCGACTGGAAGATGAAGCGTCTCTCCGCAAACGAGCTGAACGCCATCCCCGACACCAATGACGAAGCCGGCGCGCGCCGCATGTACCTTCTCATGGAACTGGCCCGCGACCACGACGACACCGGCACGCAGCAGTCTCTCGTCTCCCAGATGGAGACGCGTTTCCCCTCCAGCCCCTGGCTCGCCGAAGCGCTGTATTCCAGCGGCAACATGTATCTGCTGCGCAAGGACTATCCCAACGCCATCACTGATTACGGCGAGCTGGCGAAGCGCTTTCCCACCTCGAAATACGCTCCCGCCGCGCACTGGCGCACCGGATGGCTGAACTATCGCCTGGGCAATTACACCGAGGCAGCCCGCATCTTCGACGAGCAGATTCGCTCGTATCCGCAGGGCCGCGAAACCTCCGACGCCCTTTACTGGCGCGCTCGCATTTACGAAGAGCAGGAACACAAGCCAGCGACGGCCGCGGCCTATTACAAAGCCATCGTCCGCGTCTATCCCCACTATTACTTCGGCATGCTGTCCCAGCAGCGGCTCACCCAGCTGGGCGCTGTCACCCCCGAGGCCATTCCAGCTCTCGATGCGCTCCACGCCGAGCCGGTCCCCGAGCTCACCGACGATGTGCCCGAAGACGATCCCCACGTCGTCAAGGCGCAGCTGCTCGCAAACGCCGGCCTCAATGAGTACATCGAGCCCGAAATTCGCGCCGCCGACGGCAGCGACGAATGGGGCGCATTCGCCGAAGCCGAAATCTTCGCTTCCTACGGCGAATCCTGGCACGCCATGCGCCTCCTCAAGCGCGCGCTGCCCTTCTACACCTCCGCGCCCCTTGAGGCTATCCCGGTCGCTTACTGGAAAATCCTCTTCCCGCAAAATTACTGGCCCGACATCAAGGCCGACGCCGAGAAGAATGGCCTCGACCCCTACATGGTCGCCTCTCTCATCCGCCAGGAGACCGAGTTCAATCCCGGCGCGGTCTCGAACAAGAATGCCTACGGCCTCATGCAGCTCCTGCCCGCCGTCGGCCGCTCCATGGCGAAAGAAGAAGGCATCCATCACTTCCGCACCGACGATCTGCTGAACCCAGCGACCAATATCCTGCTCGGCACCCACTACCTGCGCCAGATGCTCGATAAGTTCGGCGGACAGCCCGAATATGCCTTCGCAGCCTACAATGCCGGCGACGATCGCGTGACCGACTGGCAAAGCATCGGCAACTACCACGGCATCGACGAATTCGTTGAGTCCATCCCCTTCACCGAAACGCGCGAATACGTGCAGGCCATCGTTCGCAACGAGCAGATCTACCGCGAGCTCGACAAATCCACGTCCCAGCGCGCCGAGCGCTGAGCGCATTTCCCGCGTCCACAGCACCCGTTCACCAGCACGCCGCGACCACCGGACCCATTTCCGCGCCGCCGTGGCGCGGCTCCCGCGCGTGCGTGCTATGATCCGAAGTTCGTCCCGAAGGAGTCTTCCATGCCATCCCGCGTATCGCTCGCCGCCGTTGCGGCTTTGCTGCTGACTGCTTCTCTCGTCCCCGCCCAGGAAAATCCTGCTGCCGCCGATGCCTCCGCCACCCACGGTATTCGCGCCGCCAACATGGATCCCTCCGTCAAGCCCGGCGACAACTTCTACCTCTACGCCAATGGCGGATGGGTCGGCCGCACCGAGATCCCTGCCGACCGCGCCGGTATCGGCGTCTTCACCATCCTTGCCGACCAGAGCAACAAGAATGTCGCCGGCATCATTGAAGAAGCAGCGAAATCGAATGCCCCCGCCGGCTCCAATGGCCGCAAGATTGCCGACCTCTACAACGCGTACATGGACGAAGCCGCGATCGAGTCTCTGGGCATGAAGCCACTCGCGCCGCATCTGGCCGCGATTGCCGCCATCCGCAGCCGGCGCGAGCTCGCCTTCGCCCTCGGCAAAACCCTGCGCGCCGATGTCGATCTGCTCAACAACGCCGTCTTCACCACGCCGAACTTCCTCGGCCTCTGGATCGCCCCCGGCTTCCAGGATTCCGATCACTACGTGCCCTACCTGCTTCAGGGCGGACTCGAACTGCCCAGCCGCAGCTACTACCTCGACGACAGCGAGCACATGAAGGACCTCCGCACAAAGTACGCCGCGCACGTCTCCGCCATGCTCAAACTGGCCGGCCTCGATGATCCCGATGCGCGCGCGGCGCGCGTCATCGCTCTGGAGCATGCGATCGCCGAGACGCACATCTCCCTCGCCGACATCGAAGACATCAGCAAAGCGAACAACCTCTGGCAGCGCGCCGACTTTGCCGCCAAAGCGCCGGGCATCGACTGGGACGCCTACTTTACCGCGGCGGGTCTGAGCCAGCAGCAGCAGTTCATGGTGTGGACGCCCACCGCGCTTACCGGAGAAGCCGCGCTGGTCGCCTCCACGCCCGTCGACACATGGAAGGACTGGCTCGCCTTTCACCTCGTGGAGGAATACGCCGCGGTTTTGCCGCGCGCCCTCGCTGCCGAGCAGTTCTCCTTCTTCGGGACCGTGATGTCCGGCGTCACCCAGCAGCAGCCCCGCTGGCGCCTCGGCGTCAATCTCGTGAACGCCTATCTCGGCGACGCCGTGGGGCAGATCTACGCGCAAAAGTACTTTCCCCCGGAAGCCAAAGCGCAGGCGCAGGCGATGGTCGCCAACCTGATCGCCGCCTACCACAAGCGCCTGGCCGCGCTCCCCTGGCTCGCTGACTCCACGCGCGCCGAAGCGCAGGCGAAGCTCGACACGCTCTACGTCGGCATCGGCTATCCGGAAACCTGGAAGAACTATTCCAGCTATCAGGTGCAACCCGATGACGCGTTCGGCAACTCCTGGCGCGCCTCCCTGTGGAAGTATCAGACGCAAATCGCCCGCATCGGCCACGCAGTCGACCGCCATGAGTGGTCCATGGAGCCGCAAACCGTCAACGCCGTGAACCTTCCGCTGCAAAACGCGCTCAATTTCCCCGCAGCGATTCTCCAGCCGCCCTTCTTCGATCCCAAAGCACCCGCCGCGGCCAACTACGGCGCCATCGGCGCAGTTATCGGACACGAGATCAGCCACACCTTCGACGCCGAAGGCAGCGCCTTCGACTCAAAGGGCCGTGTGCGCAACTGGTGGACGCCCGCCGACCACGAGCATTTCGAGCAGCAGGCCGAAAAGCTGGAGAAGCAATACGACGCGTATGAGCCGTTCCCAGGCGTTCACGTCAACGGCAAACAGACCATCGACGAGAACATCGCCGACCTCGGCGGCGTCGCCGCTGCCTATGACGCGTTCCACGCGTCGCTCGACGGCAAAGAGGCTCCCGAGCAGGACGGCTTCAGCGGCGACCAGCAGTTCTTCATCGCCTTTGGTCAGGATTGGGGCTCCAAGGCTCGCGAAGCCGCGCTCCGCCGCCAGGTCCTCACCGACGGCCACAGCCCCGCGCAATACCGCGCCGACGTCGTCCGCAATTCCGACGCCTAGTACAAAGCCTTCAACGTCCAGCCCGGCGAGAAACTCTATCTGTCTGAAGATGAGCGCGTACGCATCTGGTAGGGACAAGCGATAAAGCGGTCAGTTAAGAAACGGTCAGCTAAGAGCCGGTCAGCGACAAAATGCCAGCGGCAAATCAGCAATCAATAAATCGGACTGTGATTCCCGGGTGCCCCACATCTGCGCGATATTCGCAGGTGTGGGCCGCGTGAAGCTGAAGGCGGGCTCCCCAAATAAAAGGGCGCCAACTCCCGTCCGACGCCCACTCACAGCTCCCCGCGAAAAGTCATTCGCGAACCGCTTTTCGCTGACAGCCTTTCGCTGGAAGTTTGCTGCTGAGAGTTCTCGCTGACCGCTTCTCAGCTAACCGCCTTTCAACTGACCGGTCTTTAGCTGCCGTTCACGCCGTGTGCTGCAGTACCTCTTCCCTTACTTCCTCATCATGCCGCTCCTCCGCCTTCGTGTGCGGCAGCGCCACGGCCAGCACGTCCTCAATGCGGCTCGCGTAGTGGATCGTCACGCCGTCAATCTGCTCGGGCATCAGATCCTCTTCCACGTTCTGCCGGTTCTCCGCCGGCAAAATCACCTGCTGCACACCGGCGCGCTTCGCGGCGAGGAATTTCTCCTTGATGCCGCCCACCGGCAGTACATTGCCGCTCAGCGTAATCTCACCGGTCATCGCGGTCAGCGGATGGACCGGTCGATCCGTTAGCAGGCTCATCAGCGCCGTTGCCATGGTCACGCCCGCCGAAGGCCCGTCTTTCGGGATCGCCCCCGCGGGCACGTGAATGTGCAGGTCGGTGTCCTTCAGCAGATCCTCTTCCAGACCCAGAGCCTTCGCATTCGAACGCACCCAGGTCAGCGCGGCCTGCATCGACTCCTGCATCACCTCGCCAATCTGGCCCGTCATTGTGAAGCCGCCCTTGCCCTTCATGCGGTTCGCTTCGATGAACAGCACGTCGCCGCCCGCCGGCGTCCACGCCAGGCCCACGGCCACGCCCGCGCGCTTCGTGCGCTCGGCAATTTCCGTGTCCACGCGAACCTTAATGCCGCCCAGGAATTCCTGCACGATCTGCTGCGTCACCACCAGTTTCTCGGTGTTGCCCTCGGCCAGACGCCGCGCCTGCTTGCGGCAGATCGTTCCAATCTGCTGCTCCAGTTTGCGCACGCCCGCCTCGCGCGTGTAGTGCCGCACAATGTAGCCGACAATGTCGTCCGGGAACTCGATGTTCTCCGGCTGAATCCCGTTCTCCTTAATCTGGCGCGGAATCAGATAGCGGAACGCGATATGCCGCTTCTCCTCTTCCGTGTAGCCCTGCAGTTCGATAATCTCCATGCGGTCGCGCAGCGGCTCCGGCACCGTGTCCAGCACGTTCGCCGTGCAGATAAACAGCACCTTCGATAAATCGAACGGCTGGTCAAGATAGTTGTCGCGGAACGTATTGTTCTGTTCCGGATCGAGAATCTCCAGCAGCGCCGATGCCGGATCGCCGCGGAAATCCCGGCCCAGCTTGTCCACTTCGTCCAGCATGAACACCGGATCGTTCGCGCCCGCACGCCGCAGGTTCTGAATAATCTGACCGGGGAGCGCGCCGATGTATGTGCGCCGATGTCCGCGCAGCTCCGCCTCGTCATGCATCCCGCCCAGCGAGATGCGCCGAAACTCCCGGCTCAGCGCCCGCGCAATGCTCCGCCCCAGCGACGTCTTGCCCACGCCCGGAGGCCCCACGAAGCACAGGATCGGGCCCTTCATATCCGCCTTCAGCCGCCGCACCGCCAGATAGTCGAGGATGCGGTCCTTCACCTTCTTCAGGTCGTAGTGATCCTCGTCAAGAATCTCGCGCGCCTTCGCAATGTCCACCTCGCTGCCAGACGACTTCGCCCAGGGCAGCACGGCCAGCCACTCGATGTAGTTCCGCGTCAGCGAATAATCCGCCGCCATCGGCGACATGCGCGAAAGCCGGTTCAGCTCCTTGAGCGCCTCTTTCTTTGTCTCCTCCGGCATGCCGGCCGCTTCAATCTTCTGCCGCAACTCCTCGATGTCCTTTTGGCCCTCGTCCATCTCGCCGAGTTCTTTCTGGATCGCCTTCAGCTGCTCGCGCAGATAGTAGTCGCGCTGCGACTGCTGCACCTGGTCCTGCACTTCGCTCTGAATCTTGTTGCGCAGTTGCTGGACTTCCAGTTCCTTCGCCAAATGCCGGTTGATCCGCTCCAGCCGCGCGGCCACGTCCGGCGTTTCCAGCAATTCCTGCTTATCGGTAGTCGCCAAAAAGGGCAGGGAACTCGCGATGAAGTCCACCAGTCTGCCCGGCTCGTCAATGTTCATCGCAATGGTCTGCAATTCGTCTGACAAGGTCGGCGAGGCCGACACAATCTGCTGGAATTGCGTGACCACGTTGCGCTGCAGAGCTTCGATTTCGGGATTCTTTGCGGGAACGCTGTCCGGAACCGTGTCCACAGAGGCAAGCATGAAAGGCTCGATCCGCGAAAATTCTCCCAGCCGTACCCGCTCCGTGCCTTCCGTAAAAACAAAAAGGCTCTGGTTCGGCATCTTGACGACCTTATGCACGGTCGCCAGCGTTCCAAAGGCGTAGAGATCGGCTGGCTGCGGCGCATCCACGCGCGCGTCGCGCTGCGCGACCACCACAATGCTCTTCTCCTCGCCCAGCGAATTGATGAGCTGAATCGAGCTCTCACGCCCAACCGTCAGGGGCAGTACAGCGTGAGGGAACAGAACGGTATCCCGAACCGGCAAAATGGGCAGTACCCGGTCGCTGCCGCCCTCGTGGCGGGCAGGGTCGCCGGGCTGAATGACGCTAATAAAGTCGCTTGCCATGAGTGTCCTTATATCAAATAATTACCCATTGGATTCAGCAGATTTGAAAAAGTCTCACCCCTCGTTCGTGCGCCGTCCTTTTCGCCCTCAATAAGGCGGCCGACTCGAATCCGCAAACGATTGTCGCCCTAATATTTGGATGCGGCACTCGCAGCCCTCCGCAATGGGTATCGGCAATTCCCGGTAGCGGTTGAGATGCCGGGCCTTCGGCGCGGTTGTTCCATCGTTCCGCCCATTATGCCGCCGCCCGGTACCGCCCCAGTTCCCGGATCATCGAGCAATGCCGGGGCAGCATTTCCAGCGCCCGATCCGCCACCCGCGCGTCGGTCAGCTGATAGTCGGCATAGAACACGTACTCCCAGGGACGCCCGGGCACTGGCCGCGATTCCAGCCGGGTCAAATTCGTTCCCATTCCGGCAAAAATCTCCAGCGCCTCTACCAACGTCCCGGGCCGATTCTCCACGGCAAAGGCCAGACTCACCTTGTCCGGCCGCGGATCGGGCTCGAGCCGATCCCGCCTGCGGATGAGAAAGAACCGCGTGAAGTTCTCCGCGTTGTCCTCGATCCCCTCCTGCAGAATCGTTCCGCCATAATGCCGAGCCGCCTGGGTGCTGGCAATCGCGGCGATCCCCGCATCGCGCAGTTCCATCATTTGCTTCACGCTGCCTGCCGTGTCATAGAACGGCGCCGCGTCGATGCCGGGATGCTCGACGAAAAACTTCCTGCACTGCGCCAGCGCCACCGGATGCGAATACGCCTGCCGCACCCTCCCCAACTCAGTCCCCGGCACGCCAATCAGGTTGTGCCGGATCCGCAGCAGCCACTCGCTCTCAATCCCCACGTCATGCGCCAGCAGCAAATCGTAATGCTCCACCACCGAGCCGGCCAGCGAGTTTTCAATTGGAATCACCGCCGCATCGGCGGTTCCATCCATCACCGCCGCGAAGACTTCAGGCGAGAGCGCGCAGGGAAGGATGGTTCCCTCAGGAATCGCTTTCTTCGCGGCTTCGTGGCTGAACGAGCCCGGTTCGCCCTGAATCGCAATGCGCAAGCTTTTTCCTCTCATCCATTTGTATCGCAATGCCGCCATGCGACGGCAACCCCGCGCGCCTGAACCGCACCCTACTCTTGGGTTGCGGTGCGGGATTCAGGATCCCGCCAATTTCGTGAAAGGAGATACGACGGATGCTTTGGACGTTATTTGTGATCCTGCTGATCGCGTGGCTCGTGGGGCTCATCGGTTTCCACGTCGTCGCCTGGTACATCCACATCCTGCTGGTGCTGGCGCTTGTGGTACTTATCATCCAGCTGATCAGTGGGCGCAGAGGAGTGGTGTGAACCCAGGTTCTGCCCGCCTGCGGGCAGGAAGGAGAGAGCGCAATGAACTCAGACCAGATGAAGGGTAAGGCCAATCAGGTTGCTGGCAAGGTGAAACAGGGAGCGGGAGAAATGGTCGGAAACGATCGGCTCGCAAACAAGGGCGTTGCCGATCAGGTGAAAGGCGCCGCGCAGGAAACATGGGGCAACGTGAAAGACGCAGCCCATGAAACGGCGAAGACCCGCGAACATGAGGCGCATGAGCAAGCCGCCCAGACCCGCGAGAACATCTCCCGCAACGTCGAGAATGCGAAAGACAACGCGAACGAAAAAATCGACGCCTACAAAGAGAGCGAGCGCCAGCGGCGCTCCGCCTGATCCCTCAAACTGATCGTCAACCAAACATGGGCTCGCGGACACAATCCGCGAGCCTTTTGTCGTGGCGCCCGCACAGCGACGTTAGGTATGGGCAGGTCGTTGCGCCTTCCCGGATTGTCCCCCGTCGTGGTCAAGGTGCAGAAGCCATCCGTGGGCTCGCTTCAGCCGATACCGATCCGGCACGTCGATTTGTTCGATCCGCGCTTCCATCCCCGCATAGCCGTCGCGCAGCAGCGGAGCGGCGTCCGCAAATTTCTTCTCACCCGCCAGACTTTCCCCAAGGACGCATTCCGCCTCGTAGCGTTGCCATGCATCGGGCTGTGACTTCTTGTCGCCCTCGAGCGCTTCCCGCGCCACCGGCTCCGCTTTTGTGAACTCACCCTGCGAAAGCTCCGCCAGCGCCAGATCGGTCTCAAACATCGAGGTGAACGGATGCCCCGCGCCAAACGCATGTTTCTGTCCCGCGAACGCCTGCGCGATCGACGCCTCCGCCTCGGCAAATTTGCCTTCGCGCTGATACATCGTCCCCTGCGCCCAGAATATATAGAGAGTGAGCCGGTCTTCGGGGCCCAGCACGCGCCGGTCCTCAGCCAGCACCCGCTTGTACAGCGCCTCCGACGCAGCGTACTGGCCTTCATCCGCAAGGAAGCCGGCAAGATTCGACAGATCGTACAGGGTGTGGGAGTTCTCCGGTCCCAGCACCCGGCGGTCAATCTCCACCGTCTGCTGCAGGAGCTGAACCGCCTGCGCCGTTTTGCCCTGTTCGTCGTAGTCTCCCGACAGATCCGCCATGGTCTGGACCGTGCTCGGCGCCTCGGGACCCATCACCCGCCGTTCCGCGTCCAGTGCCTCCTTGTAGAGCGACTCGGCGTCGGCGAACCGATTTTCGTTCATCAGAACGGTCGCAAGAGTATGCATAGTGATCAGCGTTGGCTGCGCGTCGTCCCCGAAGATGCGCCGCTCTCCTGACAGCGCCTGTTTCTCCGTCGTTTCGGCTTCGGCGAACTTGCCTTCATCGATGTACAGGATCCCGAGGTTGGTGAGGTTGATCAGCGCTCGTGGGCTGTCTTTCCCATAGAGCCGTTCGTCGATGGCAAGCAGCTGCCTGCCCAGTGTCTCCGCGCTTTTGTATTTGCCTTCCTCCCGGTCAATCATGCTCAGGCCGCTCATCGCCGTCAGCGTGTCGTGATCCTCCTCGCCCAGCACTCTCCGATCGATCTCCACCACAGGCGTCAGCAGCGCATCCGCCTGCTTGGTCTTCCCCGCTCCAAACTCCACCCACGCAAGCCTGTCCATGGCCTCCAGCGTCTGTCGATTCTCCTCGCCCAGAGTCCCGCGATCCGCATCCACCGTTTCGCGCAGCAGCTTTTCCCCCTCCGCGTACTTCTCCTGGAGGCCGTCCACGTTTCCCAGCCGCGCCTGGATATCGAGGGTCTTCGGGTTCTCCGCGCCCAGCAGCCTCCGGCTCATCGCCAGCGCCGGTTCCAGTTGGCCGCGCGCCTCCGGGTAAAGCTGCAGATCCGTATACGCGTTGCCGATGGTCTCCCGGATCGCAATTTCCACCTCCGGCTGCCTGCCAAATTTGCTGCTGATGCTCTGCGCCGCCCGGTCCAGCACCGTCCGTACTTTAATATCGGGATCCGGATTCGCCTGGTTATACGTGCTGGCCTGCCCCAGCATGTCGTTTTGCAGAAAATCGTTGACTGCCTGGGAGATCGCGGTTTCCTCCTGCGCCCTTTTCTGCGCTCTTCGCGCCCGTACCGCCTCCCCTGTGCTCGCCACCACGCCCAGCACCAGCACCACGATCACTGCGGCCGCGCCCGTCACAAGCGCCTTGTTCCGCCGTGCAAATTTCTGCATCTGGTACGCCGTGCTCGGCGGCCGCGCCACAATCGGCTCATCGTGCAGATAGCGCCGGATGTCCGCGGCCAGTTCCGCGGCCGAGCCATAGCGCCGCGTCTTGTCCTTCTCCAGTGCCTTGCCCACGATAGTTTCGATATCGCCGCGAAACGTCCGGTCGATCGCCCGCAGCGCGCTCGGTTCCTGCTCGCGGATGGTCTGCACCGTCTCGTGAATGGTCTTGCTGATCGCGTAGGGTCCTTTGCCGGCCAGCAGTTCGTAGAGAATCACGCCCAGCGCGTAAACATCGCTGCGCGTGTCGATTTCATCGCCGTCGCCCATCACTTGTTCCGGGCTCATATAAGCGAGCGTCCCGATAATCTGCCCATTTCCGTCTGCCGGGTCGCCTGCGCGTCGGAATCCGTCAGCCGCGCCACGCCGAAGTCCAGAATCTTCGGCTGCCCGTCCTCGCCCACCAGAATGTTGACCGGCTTCAAATCCCGATGGATCAGACCGCGCTGATGAGCGTGCTGCACCGCATCGCAAATCTTCGTCATCAGCTCGAGTCGCTGGGGCACCGTCAGATGATGCGCCTCGCAATACGCGACCAGATTCTCTCCCCGCACCAGTTCCATCGCGATGAACGGCACGCGGCCGAACGGCGTTTCCGCCGTTCCCGCGTCATAGATTTGCGCGATTCCCGGATGCTGCAGCCGCCCCAGCGCCTGCGTTTCGTTCTCAAATCGCCGCAGCATCTCGTTGTTCGCATATCCGGCGCGAATCACCTTGAGCGCAACCGTGCGCTGCGGAAAATCCTGCTCCGCTTCGAACACCGAGCCCATGCCGCCCTCGCCGAGCAAACGCAGAATGCGGTAGCGGCCGATGGTCGAAGGCAGCGCCTGCGTCTCGCCGGAGCGTGCGCCCGCAGGCGGAGTTGCCACGGCCGAAGCCGCACGGGCTTTCGGCAAAATGGTCTCCGCATGGGAGCCGGGATCGGGATTCGACATAGCGGCGTCATCTCCTGCGCTGCGCAGTTCGGTCGGTTGAAAGGTTACGGGTGAGCATAGCATTGCGTCCGCCCCCGTCAACCAATGAGGCGTCCTACAATGTCTTCATGCTCCTCGAAGGCATTTTCCCGGCGATCACCACCCCGTTTTATTCCGACGGCCGCCTCTACCTGCGCAAGCTCGAGCACAACGTCGAGCGCTATTCCCGCACGCCCATCGCCGGCATGGCCGTTCTTGGCTCAACCGGCGAAGCCGTAATGCTCTCCGACGACGAGTCCCGCCAGGTATTGCGCACCGCCCGGGAAGGCGCGGCTCCGGAGAAAGTCCTCATCGCCGGCGTGGGCCGCGAATCCCTCCTCGAAACCCTCCGCCTCGCGGACTTCGCCGCCGGCCACCAGTTCGACGCGCTGCTGGTGCGCACTCCGCATTATTACGGTCCCGCCATGGGTCCGCTCCAGTTGGCCACCTACTATCGCGCGCTCGCCGACCGCGCCGCTCTCCCCGTCATCCTCTACAGCATCCCCAAATTCACCCACCTCGAAATCCCTCTCGAAGTGGTTGCCGAACTCGCGCAGCACTCCAACATCATCGGCATCAAGGATTCAAGCGGCTCCGTCGATCGCATCGCCGCGCTCGTGGCCGCGACGCGCACCGCGCCCCGGCGGACCGTGAACGTCACCACCGTCTTCCAGGCCGTGACGACGCGCAGCATGATGGCCGAGATCGAGGCGCCGGCCAACTTTGTTTCTGCCGAATCGCTCGGGGGCACCGCGGTCGCCGCGCCTCCCGCGCCGCGCGTCAAATCCATGCGCAAAAAAGAAGTCGGCTTTCAGGTCATCACCGGCTCAGCCCACAATTTGTTGCCGGCCTTCGATGCGGGAGCTTCCGCCGCCATCCTCGCCTTCGCCGCGCCCGCTCCGCAGGCCTGCCAGGAGGTCTACACTGCCTGGAAAGAGAACGATCCCCGCGTGGCCGAAGAGAAACAGCGTCGCCTTATCGAATCCTCCCAGATCGTCGCCGCAAAGCTCGGCGTTCCCGGCCTGAAATTCGCCTGCGATCTGAACGGCTACTACGGCGGCAATCCCCGCATTCCGCTCCTGCCCCTCAACGCCGACCAGAAAGCCGCAGTAGCAGCCGCTATGTCAGACCTCCGCAACTAATCCCGGGTGCCCCATTCAAGCCTTCTGTTGGCTTGAGTGGGTCTGGGGGAGCCCCATCCTTATCTCCTCGCTCTTTTCGAAGAGACAGGATGGGCTCGGGTGCACCCACGGACAGCGAACAACGAAAAACTGACAACTTCGTTTACCATCCGCTTCAAATGATTCCCCTCATCGTCCTGCTGGTCTTCTTTGCTGCGTTGCGCTGCGCCGGTCTCCTCGGCATGACCGCTCTCAACAATGCGGACCTGCCGCTGCGCATCGCACTCTGTCTCATGTTCCTGGTCACCGCATCGGCTCACTGGGGCAGGGGACGGGCGGATCTGATCCGCATGGTTCCTCCGGCAATGCCGCGCGCCGCCCTGCTCGTCACCGTCACAGACGTCCTCGAAATCCTCGGCGCAGCAGGTCTGCTGATTCCCGCCACCGCCAGCGCCGCTGCTGCGTGCCTTGCGTGCTTCTCCTGGCGCTCTTTCCTGCGAACATCCGCGCCGCCCGCGAGCATCTCACCATCCTTGGCCGTCCCGCGCCCGGCCTCGCCCTGCGAACCACGATCCAGGCCATCTTCCTGGCGGCTCTCATCACACTGATCCTCGTCCATCATCAATCGCAAGCGCTTGCCAACGATCCTTTAGAGGATTGTTTTGCGGCTTTTCGTCCCATGCATCGGACACGGTCAGGGGCAGTGCGAATGGTCACGGGTTCGTCGTCGATTCCTGCCAGATACGCGCCCCCACCGGACCACTGGCAGTCCTCGGCTTTCGTCACCTGGCGCGCTCTGACCGGATCCAGGCTGCGATCGCGCCCGGTTGGAACGAATCAAGAGCGTCCTTGCCGGTTCATTCATCCCTTTGCAACGCCGAACTGCCGGCGTACCTGGGCTCGGAGCAACTCGAAGGGCGGATAGCCAGTCAGCAGCGGGGCCCAGTCCTGGCGCAGTGCGTCGAGCACGAAGATATCTTTTGCAGCGAAAGCCTTCTGCAGGTAACGGACGGCGTCTTCTTTTTCGCCAAGCAGGCCGCAGGTGCGGGCAAGTTCGTATCCATCGGACTGGCCCCGGGAAAAAGAGTCTTCCTGAACAGACTGGATGGCGCGCAGCATTCCGGTTTTGCCGCTGGAAGCCCATCCCCGGTGCGCCGCAGAGGCGATGCGCCGATCGGCAGCAGTTCCTGAAAGCCTGGCAAGCCGCCGGAGTTGCTCAAGATAGCCGGCGTAGTCGCCGTCACCCAGGTCGATGCGCGCGAGGAAGGCCGGAGGGCTGCTGAAATCGGGTTCTGCAGCCTCAAGCTCCCCCAGCGCAGCTTTAGCCTGCCGATCGCCGCCCGAGTAGCGAATCCATGCCTGATCGGCGAGGATGGAGCGCGATGCGGGGGTCAGCTGCTGGGCCAGGTCGATTTCGCTGCGCGCTTCTGCATAGCGGTGGACGGCGTTGAGCGCGGTGGCATACCAGTGATGGGCCTGGCCATCGTTGGGAGCCAGCTGGATGGCGCGCTGAAACTCAGCGAATGCGCGAAGGGCGTCGGTCTGGGACCAGAAAAGTCCAAAGGCCAGCGCCAGGTGCGCTGCTGAGATCGAGGGATCGAGGCTAATCGCCTTGTCGGCCGCAGCGATGGCCCGGCTGAAGGCGGCAGCCTGCGGCATCGCCGAATACTCCGGCATCAGATCGTAGGTTTCCGCCAGCCCGGCGTACGCAGCGGCATAATTGGAGTCGGCCACAATGGCCTGAGTGTAGGCGTCCGCCGCTTCCTGCAGACTGTTCCTGGTCCGGTGCTCCCAGTAGTATTGACCCTTCATATATTCAGTCCGCGCCGCCAGCGAGGGAATATGCGCCGGAGGCGGTGTAGCAGCGGCGTTTCGAGGAGCGGAGCCGCGAGCTGCGCGGTACTGTCTCCCGCCGAACTCGGCAAGAAGGACGACTGCCAAAGCGAAAAGGACGGCCAGCCAGCGGCTGTTCAGCCGTACGCCGGAACGCGGCGCAGGCGCCGGCGGCTCCACGAGCGGTGGTGCAACCTCTTCGATCTGCAGAGAATAGCCGCGCGAAGGGAAAACGATGCGCCAGCGGTCGGTGATGCCCGTACCCTCGTAATACGCTGCGACCATCTTGCGCAATCGGCTCACTTCGGAGCGCACGCTTGAGTCGATGCGCTGATCGAAAGACTCGGGCTTACGGAAAACCTCAAGGGCGATGGCATATTCGCCCAGGGTGTTTCCCTGGCCGGCAACCGATTTGGTGACAAGGTAGCGCAGCAGCTCGGCGCGGCGAGGCGAAGAATCGAACGGGGGAGATCTCAGCAGTGAGTCCAGATACTCGGCAAACTGCGGAGGGAAGCCCGGTTCAACTCGGTTGACTCCTCCCGCAGCGCCCATAACTTCTCCATTGGGAGTCAAGACTAACACATTGATTTTGCTGCGAAGCAACGTTGTAGTGCGTGTTCCAGCTTGCTTTCGTGCCGGGGATTCTCCACACTCGGGTTCCGTTCCCCAATTCTGCAAGACACGGGCTGATTCCCCGAAGCGGAGAATGCAGTCCCCCGGCCCCTCAACAGCACGGTTCGCCTTAAGACCCACGGAGTCGTTGTCATGCAATCAGGAAATGTGCCGTACATCCTCGCCTGGAGGTTCCCAGCAGTCAGGCCCCTGGTTCGGCAGTCGGGCCAACACCCACCCCCTCCCCGATGACCCTCGACTCATCCCCTCCCTGGTGACCTGATCCCCCCTTTGGGTTCCAGTGTCTTCGCCGAATCCGAATTTCGGCGCACGCCAATGAATCGCAGTTCCTCATCACTGCTTTACAAAGCCAGCTCTGATCGATCAGGTGAATCCAGGATCGAGCTTGTATTGAGGTCGCCTATGAATTGGTCTCTCGCCCCGTCTTTGCGTTTGTTTCGCTCCACTCGCCATTCCTTTTCCCGAATCGCGTCTGTGGGCCTTGCCCCTGCAATGGCCGTTCTGCTTCTGGCTGTCCCGATGTCGGGCCGTGCGCAGGATGATGCCGAGCAGTGGACCGCCATGCACACAAAACCGGTTCTGCGGCATCATGTCATGCTGCCGTCCAGCGTTCCTTCTGACCCCGGCTCGCCGCGGTTGCGCCTCCCGATGCGAGTGACGTCGAAGGAGAAGACCGCGGCGGTTAACACCGGTACTGGAATCGTTTACACCTGTAATGCCAATGTGCCGGCCGCCACCTGCACCTACCTGAACACAACCGTCGCCGGCTACTACAACAGCGTGTTTACGAACGCGAATGCCAACATCTATATCGAGTTCGGCAATACAGGCCTTGGCGAGAGCGACGGGTTTTACAATCTTGTTCACTACACGCCTTACGTCACTGCTTTGACCAGCAACACAGGCAAGAGCTCGATTCAAACCTCCGCTCTTTCCGCCATCAACACTTACGCTGACCCGGTCTATTCGAGCCAGAACCTTATGGATATCACCGTCGCGCTCGGCTCGACTTTGGGTTTCACGGGATTGTCAGGCATCAATTCGGCCGAGACCGCAGCGTGCACCCCTTACACCGCGGGTTGCTACAACGAAGTCATTACCGTGGCCAATGCTGCGCAGCAGGCAGCAGGGGGGTTCAGCTTCTATTACGACAATCTGGGCGGAACCGAGGCTGCAGATCAATACGACTTCTACGGCGTGGTGATGCATGAGACAGACGAAGTGCTCGGGACCTCATCGTGCATCTCGACGGATGGCTCAACGCTCGACGACGGCTGCGACAATCCGGACCCAGGCAGCCTCGGCATTCCTTCGGCGGTCGACCTCGACCGTTACGACGCCCCGGCCCAGCTGGCCGCGGACACAAACCCAAGCACAGCCGCCGGCCAGTACTTTTCCTTCAACGGGGGCGTAGATTACGGCGCCTACGGGTTCGCTGGTACGGCAAAGGTCTACAACACCCTGTCCAATGGCCAGGATTTCTCCGATTACCTCTCCAGCGATCCGAATTGCGGAACCAATATAGCGGTTCAGGATGCGGTAGGCTGCCCGGGCGAAGATCAGGGCCTCACCGTCCTCGACGACGGCCAGTCGGAGTTCGTCATCCTCAATGCTGTTGGATTTAACATACCCGAGGCGTCGATGACGTCGCCCACGCCAGGAAGCACCCTTTCCGGCTCAAGCGCAACCTTCACCTGGAAGGCCGCGACCGGCGCAACCGGCTACGTCCTGTATGTCGGCAGCACGGGCGTCGGTTCTGACAACATCTTTTCCAGCTCCAGCGCCATCACGACAACCTCTCAGGCCGTCACGGGGCTGCCCACAAGCGGAACGATCTATGTCCGCATATGGTCGGATGTCGGCGGCTTTTATACGTCGGTCGACTACACCTATAAGGGGGGCACTGCTTCAGGAGCGACCGTTACGCTCTCTCCCACCGGCATTGCCTTTGGCAGTGAAACGGTAGGCTCAACTACTGCGGCGAAGGCGGTGACGGTAAAGAACACCGGAACGAGCACGGTGACGCTGACCTCTGAGACCATTACAGGAACGGATGCGAGTTCGTTCGTGAAGTCGGCTACGACCTGCGGCTCTTCGCTGGCTGCAGCGGCAAGCTGCACGGTCTCGGTCGAATTCAAGCCGGCGGCAACCGGAACACTGACCGCCAGCCTGTCAATTGCAGACAATGCGACCGGATCGCCGCAGAAGGTAGCCCTCTCGGGCACGGGGGCGGCTGCGTCCAATACAGTAAGTCTCACACCTGCTTCCATCGCATTCCCGAACACGGTGATGGGCACGACGAGCGACGCTAAGGTGATTACGCTGAAAAATACCGGCACGGTGACCACAACGATCAGCTCGATTGCACTCGGCGGTACAAATCCCACCTCGTTCGTACAGCTGAGCGGCTGCGGCAGCACGCTGGCTGCGGGAGCTTCGTGCTCTATCTACGTGGCGTTTGCGCCGGCTTCGGCGGCAGCGCTTTCGGGTAAGCTTAGCGTCGCGGATACGGCGTCGGGATCGCCACAGTCGGTGGCGCTGACCGGTACGGGAACCAGTGCGCCTTCAGTCAAGCTGAGCACCACCAGCATCGCCTTCCCGACAACGGCGCACGGGACAACCTCAGAAGCGCGGGCGGTCACCCTGACGAATGGCGGTACCGCAACGCTGACGCTCTCTTCGATCACGCTGACGGGCACGAATCCTGCGGACTTTGAGGCGTTGAACACCTGCGGGCCCACACTGGCCGCTGGGGCGAGCTGCACGGTATATGTAGCGTTCAGGCCGGCTACGGCGGCCGCGTTCAAAGCAACCCTGAGCATTGCGGATAACGGTAGTTCGTCGCCGCAATCGGTGGCGTTGAGTGGAACGGGAGATTGAGGGGATATAGAAAAGGTGCCAATATACTTCACCGCAATTGCAAAAGCTCGAGTGCGTAAGCTGACGGTGTGACCTTAACCATCTACGCGTTGATGATTCTGGTCTGGCTTGTACTCTCGGGAATTTCCCACATTGCTGCGCTGCAACCACGATGTGAGAAAGAAGTGTAATTGAGATCGCAGCGGCTTTCTTGGCCAGGAAATCCACGGATGCGGCCGGGACGAGGCTGGCGACGCAGGTTATCGACTCCAGCCTCTCCCCGTTTTGGTGGTCAGTACGAAGTGATGGTGCCGTTCATCCCGTTCGGATAGAAGCCGCCCGACTGCATTCCTCCGGCGTAGACGATTTTCAAAACCTCGGCAGGGGTGCGCGGAATGCACAGGGCGTTCTTGTCGACGTCGTACGGCATTTTGGTTACCGGTGGGACGTCGAGCGAATCGACCGCCGGGCTGGTGACGCCGTTCATGATGCACGCGAGGCGCACCGAGCCGGAATGCTGCGCTTCCGTTCCGAGAATCGCGGCGGCCGCAGCGAGATAGGTGCTGCTGCTGATGAGAGGCGCCGCGCCCAGATAAGCGCTGAGCCCCACGTCCTCAAATTGCCGCGCCAGTTTCAGCCAGCTGTCGACATTCGTATACCCATAACCGAGCGCTCCCAGGTCGATCGCCGGCTTCCTGACCGCATCGGAGCCGAGAGCCTTGCGGAGATAGAGTACGTGGTCGATCTCACTCTCGCGGAGGGCGCTGGCGATGGTTGCCTGGGACGAGGAACCGAAGCCTGGAACCATGTTGCCGCCAGTAGTGGGGCCGCTCGTGTCCCCTTCCGTAATCACTTTCAGTTCCACCAGCGTCGATCCGTAGGTGGCCATGGAGTAGAACTCGGCTTCGAGGTACTCGAGGTTGAGGGCGAAGTTCAGAATGTCGGCGTCGTTGTAGGACGCGGCCTGAACCTTCCGTTCGTCCGAGAAGAATTTGCTGCCTGCGACCGCCGCACCCGCGAGGCCGAGGCCGGTGAATCCTGCACCTTTCAGAAAGGTGCGGCGATTGGCCGGGGTGCGGCCAATGACTTCCTGTTTCATGGGGTCTCCTGAAAGCGAGTTGTCGTGAGTTCATGACAGTGCGGGCGAGGAAACATGGCTTTCCGCGCGCACGTAGTCCTGCGACTTTCGCCGGAGGGGCGGCTGCGGATCGTGCAGGCAGTGCACATCCAGTACATTGAGTACGCTGTGAGTCTGCTTTTTGGATGTTAGAGATTGAAAAATCTCGGAGCTTGTTTCCGGCTGGGAGCTAATAACTCGACGCCCGCACAGAAGTCGGGCTGGACGCCTGCTCACTGGGGACGTGGCCCGCGCAAACCCGCCAGGGTCCGCCGAGTGTTACGCGCGCGCCACATACCGCCGGACTGAGACTGTGCGTCAGGCGAATCCAGCGGACCGACTGCCGTTCAAACTTCCATGTTGCAACCTCGAAAGTGAGCAATATTGCTCAGGCAGCGTGATAGCGAACTGGTAACCTCACGGCAGCGGACTTAACTTTGACGGATTCGAGAGGCTTGATGAATGCAGTAGAAGGGGGCCCACACAGAAACAATGAGGACGGTCTCGGGGGAACACAACGCGGCGACGCATGTGCCCTGGCTTATCAGGCGAACAACGGAAAGGTTCTAAGTTGCCCCACGCTAAACAAACAAAGTGAACTGGACGCATGGATCGCTTTCGTCGACGCGCTGATTGCATCTCACATGGGCAAATCCGCCGCTTGAACCGTTTTCACCCCCAGCGCGTATAGGGGGCGCGCTCTCATCCTCAACCTTGACCGGTGAGGAGGAGATCATCCAGGGCCGACTCCACAAACTCTGCCACGGGCTCGTCCGGAGCGAGCGAGTGTGCAAACTCGCCTCCGTCAACTTCGACCCGAATGCCTTTGGTGGTGGGATTATAGTGCCCGCTTAGAGTTGGAGAGAACCCGTCTCGGCGCACGAAAAACACATGGGAAGCGGCCAGATGAAACATCAGCGTGCCTCTGGTCCTCCCCTTGCTGAATGCCTCACAGTGCAGCCGGAACTCTTCGCAGAGTTGCTCCCACCGAGCGGGCGCTTGCTCGGCGATTAGATCGCGCCTTTTAGCTTCAGCTCGATCACGGGCGCGTCGCGCGCCTCCAGCAGCCCGGACCTTTTGTTCTATCGATTTGGCCCACTCCTCCGCGTCACTCATCGGTTCTCTCGTCGCAGTACTCGATGGCAGCATCAAGATAGCACAGAATGTTAGGCACGCCGAAGACGACGGGAAGGGACCAGAGGTTGACGACATGAGGGAAGGCCAGTTGCGCGCAGGCACCTGAACGGGTGTCCCGATCCAGTGTAGGGCGCTTCGGCCGATTCCTGTTCGCTCAGCAGGTTTCCAGCACCACCACCCGCGCGGTTGTCGCAGCACGCAGGCGGCCTCACTGCCGAGGTTGGTCGCGGATGAACGAAGCGGAGATCTCGTTGGCATTCCTCATCCGAAACTATCCTGGAAATTTGGGCGTAAAATCACTCTGCGCGAGGAAAATTATGGCAACCAGAAACCTGCGAATCCTCGGAAAGCCGAAGCCGCCACAAACCGGGAAGTTTTCATCGAAAGCGGTGAAAGAGCCGGTTGCGCAGCCGAACCCGAAACCTGCGAAGAAATCATAAGCCGTTGCTCATAGGGCGCCTTTGCGGGGATGCACTGCGACGGTCGAGAGATCGCGTGTGCCCGGATAAAGCGTGAAGATCGGTCGGGCAGGACTTCAACCTGGATCGCTCAGGGAATTCCAATGCGGGGCCGCCTGAAGTGGAAGGGCCGCGATGCTGCCCGGTCGTCGTCGTGGTGGAAAATTCGGATGCATGCACGCACTTGGCGGCGAAGTGGGATTCGCGGCCGGCGCGCCTCGGCGCCGGACCCGCGACGTATCATTCAGGAACCCCCGAACGCGCTGCCGAGCTGAGGACGCACTGGAGGGTCGAATGGCCGGAGGGCTGGGCGGTCAGGACTCCCGTCTTCGGAGATGTGCACGTCGCCTATCCCCCTGGAGGCCTTGAGGGGGCAGCGGACAGTTGGTAAATGGGGAATGACGTGGCATTCGTTTAGTGAACGCCGGGATGCCCCTGCGCAAAATCCGGACGCGCCGGGTGATCTACAACGATCAGGCGCCCATCCGTCAGCGCTCTGACGGAATGTCGGGCGTTCGGCGGCACGATGGCTACCACTCCGGGCCTCAGAATCTCAGCCTTTCCATCAATGGTCACCTGCAGCTCCCCGTCGATGACTTCGTAGACCTCTTCCTCGGGATGGAAGTGCTCGTGAATCAGTGAACCAGCAGTGAATTCGTAATGCGCGAAAGTCATGCTGGCGGAGTGAAAATAGCGGCCCTTCCACCCCGGCAGGCGTTCGATGATTTCGAAGCCATTCACGTCGACAAAGGGCATTGGCAGTTCCTCTTTCAGCCCGGTTCGACCAACCATGCGACATTCTATCTGTATCATCTGCGCTTTGCCTGGGGAGCGCCTCAGTGATATTCGCTGGCAGAGGCAAGAAACAGAAGTGCCACCCGCCAGGAAGGCTTTTCCCTTACCTCAACAGCCGCGCACGCACACAAAGGGGGAGGGGTGTAACCCTGACTGAGTGAGCAATTTCTACCTCGCCCTGCGCTGCCGAAATTCAGCCCTAACGGTGCGGCAAACTCACGGCATACAGATACCAGGCGGCGTGCGGCAGCCACTCCTCGGTCCAGCGCCAGTCATCGTCTTTGCCGGTCGCCGCATATCCCTGCTTGAACGCGATGCCATCCTCATCGTCCGCCGCCGCCGTGATGCCGTTGACGATCGCGCCCGGCGCATTCGTGTACTTCCACGACCGGAAAAACATGTAGGCGGCATCGCCGTGTCCGCTGCCCATCAGCAGCGACGTGTCGTAAGGATTGCGCCCCAGGATCCAGTGCAGCTGATCGTCGGCATAGGTCTGCAGCGCGCCGGCGAATTGCGGGTCGGCGCTGAACAGCGGCGCCGCCATCCGCGCGGCGGCGGCCAGCGAGGCAAGCCGTGCGTCCTCGCCCTGCCACCACGGCGTGGCCTCGGTGTCGTGAGGAAAGAAGAACGCGGTCCGAATCTGCCCGCCGCCCATCCGCACCAGTTGCCGCGCGTACTCGAAGGGATTGTTCACCGCATGCGTCGTTGCCAGCTCAAACTCGAGCGACTGGCGAACGACATCGCGCACCCGTTGCTGGTTCTCCGCGCTCGCGATCGTCGCATAGCGCAGCAGGCTGATCACCGGCAGCCCCGCGTCCGACGGGTGAAAGAACGGGCGAGTCCCGTTGTCGGCCCGCCAGTAGTTGTGAAAGTCGCCGGACGTAGTCAGCCGCGCCATCAGATGGCCGGCGCGCTCGTCCGCCGCGGCCAGATAGCTCGACGTGTGCGTGGCCCGGTACAGTTCGGTCGCCGCCATCACCGCGCAATAGTCGTCGAGGATGTTCTCTGTGTGATCGTTCAGCAGTTCCGCGTTGTGCGCCTGGAGAAAGGCAAACGCGGCCTCGGCCGTCGCCAGATACTGCGCGCGCGGAAAGTCGCCGTTCTCAGGCATGGTGCTGGCGAGCGCAAGGGCCGCAATCGCCATGCCGCCGCCGGCGCGGAACCCCGCCTCGTAGGCGTGCGGCCCGGTGGCGGCGCCCACCCGCTCCGTCGATCCGCTGGCCGAAGTCTTGATCTGCGTGCGCCAGTTAGGATTGCCGATGGCGCGATCTTTTGCCAGCTTGCCCGGGCCGGGCGCGCTGACGCTTTCGATAAACGATCCGTTGGGCCGCTTGATGCGCACCAGATAATCCGCGCCGAAAAGGCCCTCGTCGAGCAGCCGCCGCTCATATTCGCTGAAGTTGTCGTCGACCCGGCTCTTCAGCACGTCGTAACTGGCCAGCAGCGACCAGGCGACCAGCGGCACCTGCTGGGGATTGAAGTACGAGGTCGGATTCTGATGCGAAAGATGGATGCCGTAATCGCCGGTGGCGTCGTACCAGCCGCCATGCACGTCGACGAAGTGGCCAGGCTCGCCAGGTACAGCCAGATGCCGGTCCGCTCGATCGAAATCCCCGCTCGAGCGCTGGCCTTTGAAGTAATAGAGAACATTGGACAGGGTGCGGCGCTCGAGCAGATTGTCCCCGATCTCAAACGTGCACGAGCTCACCTCAGCGTCGCCGCCCGCAGTGCGCAGGCGATACTCTCCGGGCGTGCGCCAGGAAGAAAAGTCCGCCTTCCAGAAGTGCCACGGAATCCAGTGATCGACGGTTCCGGCCGGCTCGAGCTTCCCGGCGATGACAGTTTTGCCCGTCGCGTCATCAATCAGCGCAAACCCGCTCGGGGCCGCATCCGTCGTGCTTTCGATCAGCGCGATCTTCGGCGCGCTGGTTTCATAGCCCACCTGGTCGACAAGAACGCGCAACTGCGCGAACGCTGGCACGGCTGCCAGCCCGCAAAGGCTTACAATAGCGGCCAGTTTCAGAAGTCGTAAAGTCATGATCCGGTATCCCAGCTTGCGACTATATCGCACGCTGGCGTTGCAGAACGGCGGCATTTGGGTCATGACATGATGGGTGTGTTCGTAACGGGTCAGGGGGAATAAGACCATGCCGGATCGGCGCAACAACGGGATACGAAGACTTGCGGCAACCGTGGCCATGCTCGCCGCGGCCCTGCCAATCGCCGCGCAGGCGAGACCCACGGCGCGCTCCCCGGAACGCCCGCAGATCATCGCATACCTCTTCCCGCGCGATCACGTAATTCACCCCGGGGAGGTAGCGGCGATGAAGCTCACCCGCATCAACTACGCCTTCGCGAATATCAAAGATGGCAGGATCGTGGCGGAGAGTCCCGCCGATGCGCCGAACTTCGCGACCCTCGTTGCGCTCAGGCAGCAGAATCCCTCGCTCCAGGTCGTGGTCTCCGTCGGCGGATGGCTCTGGTCGGGAGGTTTCTCCGACATGGCGCTGACGTCCGCAAGCCGCGCGCGCTTCATCGACAGCGCGGTCGCCTTCATCCGGCAATACAAGCTCGATGGCCTCGACATCGACTGGGAGTTTCCCGGACAAATCGGCGCGGGCAATCGCTTCCGCCCCGAAGACAAGGAAAACTACACGCTGCTGCTGCGCGACCTGCGGCTCCGCTTCGATCGCGAGCAGCGCGTGCTCGGCCGCAGGCTCTATCTCAGCGTCGCTACCGGCGCAGGCCAGGACTGGCTCGAGCACACGCAAATGGACCGTGTGGCAAGGGAAGTGGACACCATCAATCTCATGGCCTACGACTTCTACGAGCCCGACAGCGACAAAATCACCGGCAACCACGCGCCCTTGTATCACGATCCCGCCGATCCGAAGCCCGGCTCTGCGGCCGACGCCGTCCGCGACTATGAACGCGCCGGTGTTCCCGCGCGCAAGATCGTCCTCGGTGTCCCGTTTTATGGCCACGTCTGGGGCAACGTCGGCCCGGCCAACCATGGTCTCTTCCAGCCGGGATCGGATATGCCCCATTCCTTCGCGCGCTTCCAGGATATTGGCTCCGGAATGCTGCCGCAGGGATTCACCCGTTATTGGGATGCAGCCTCCCGGGTCCCGTATCTCTACAACGAGCAGACCAAAGTGTTCGTTTCCTACGAGGATCCCGTCTCCCTCGCCGTAAAGTGCGCCTGGGTGCGTCGCGAGGGTCTGGCGGGCATCATGTTCTGGGAGTACACGGCCGATCCCTCGGGCCGGCTCCTCGACACCATCAACCGCGCGTTCTCCACTGAGAACAGCGCCTACGCGGGAGCAGGCCGATGACCACAACAGCGCCAGCCCTTTCTACCGGTATCGCCGGCCAAACGACATCCACCCGTGTCGTCTCGATCGATATCCTGCGCGGTCTCACCATGGCCGTCATGATCTTCGTCAACGATCTCGACAGCGTCCACGGCCTGAGCAAATGGACCTATCACATGCCGGAACGCGTCGATGCCATGAGCTACGTGGACATGGTGTTTCCCGCGTTTCTGTTCATCGTTGGCATGTCGCTGCCCATCGCTGTACGCAGCCGGCTCAGGCGCAACCCTTCCGTCGCGGCGCTGTGGATGCACATCATCCTGCGTTCGCTGGCTCTGCTGGTGCTGGGGCTCATCCTCGCCAACGCCGATCGCGGCGACCCGGCGAAGATGCATATGCCTCCGGAACTCTGGGGGCTCATCGGCCTCGCTGGCGGCATCCTTCTGTGGAACGTGTATTCCGGCGTGAGCCGCAAGTGGGAGCTTGCTCTGAAGCTGACCGGCGCGGTCCTCATCGTCTTCGATTTTGCGATCTATCGGCGCGCGACCCACACCACCGAAGGATGGATTCGCTTTGGCTACCCCGAAATTCTGGGGCTTATCGGACTGGCGTATTTCGCGGTCTGTCTGCTCTACGTGCCCACCCGCCGCTGGCGGTATGCCCCCCTGGCTTGGCTGATCGTTCTGGTCGCGTATAACGCTGCGTGCTGCGCGCACTGGATTCCCCTCGGCTCCTGGTCTCTCTACGCGTGGCCCTTCGGCAACGGATCGCACGTCAGCCTGATCATGGCCGGTATCGTGACCTCGCAGATCTTTCTTGAAGGCGGCGAAGCCGTGCGCCCCGCGCGAAGGATCCAGCTCGGCTTTCTCTTCGCCGTCATCTGCTTTGTCGCCGGCTGGCTTCTCCGGCCCTTCGGCATTTCCAAGATTCGCGCCACGCCCACGTGGTCGCTGTGGAGCATGGCGGCGACCTGTGCCCTCTTCGTGCTGCTCTACTGGATCTGCGACGTGAAGAAGCGGCCGGGCTGGGCATGGCTGGTCCGGCCAGCCGGCTCGAACACGCTGCTCACCTACCTCATTCCCGATATCTACTATTTTCTGGCCGCGCTCACCGGAACCGCCTGGGTGCTCGATCACTGGAACCACGGCTGGCCCGGCATCCTGCGCGCCCTGGGCTTCACTATTGCCATACTGCTGGTAGCGCGTGCCGCAACCAAAGCGCGCCTGCGCATGCAGCTATAGGAACGCGGGGCAGGTTCGAAAAACGGGCGGTCTCCCTACGACGCCAGCGCGCGGCGCTCGGCGCCTTCGCCGCCAAAAACGCGCTTGTACCGCTCGACCTCCGCTGGATTGCCCAGCGCCTTTTCAGGATTGTCCGAGAGTTTCACCGCCGGCTGGCCTGCGGCGTCCTGCAGCTTGCAAACCAGGTGCGGCGGATCGAAGCTGGTATCCGCTCGCGGATTGCAGTCGCGGAAATCGTTCGTCAGCAGCGTGCCCCACCCGGCAGAGAAGCGGATGCGCCGCTCGGGAACCCATTTGCGGCCGTCGGTGAAATCGGCGGCGCGTCGAAAATCGAGCGCGCTGTATCCCTGGCGGATCCTGCCAGAGAAGGTCGCGTGAAGACGCAGAATTTCGTCCGCGTCCAGCGCATCGGACGCAATAAAAAGCTTCTCGCGAGGGTCCCGCCCGCGGGTATCGAGCCACGCAATGAATTCCTCGCCGGCCAGTTCCGGGTCTTTGCTGTCGGCGCGCTGGCCCGTCCAGTTCGCCACCCAGTCCGGAGCGCTCCGGAGAAACTGCGTGGTGCCGAACGTATCGGGCAGCAAAATGAGCAACTCGCCCTGATACGTCTGCTGCCACAACTCCAGCAGCCGGTACTGCGATTCCTTCAGTTCATCATCACTGGAAGCCATCGCAGCCAGCGCCATGGGCAGCTCGTGCGCGTTGGTTCCTATGGCTTCGACGTCGTGCTTATAAGCCAGGTACGTATTCGACGTTCCGATGAAGCTCGGCCCCAGCACGTCCGCCATCGCCCGCACCACGTACTCCTGCCACAGGAAGCTGTGCCGCCTGCGCGTGCCGAAGTCGCTGATGCGCAGGTCGGGAACGCCGCTGAAGCGTTCCATCTTGTCCCAAAGCCTCGCCTTGGCGCGGGCATAGAGGATATCGAGCTCGAGTTCGGTGAGATGCTTGAGTGCGAAGCGTGTCTTCAGTTCGCTGAGTATGGCAAGCGAGTAAATCTCCCATAACGTCGTAGCGGTCCACGATCCGTGAAACGAAAGAGAGAACTGTCCGTCCTGGACGGAGAGATCGTAGTCGGAGAGTCGGAACTCATGTTCGAGCCAATCGAGGAAGGCAGGCTCGAAGATGCCGCGGCGGCCGTAGAACGTGTTGCCGGCCAGCCAGATGATCTCCGACTTGTGAAACCCCAGGCTTCTTACGTGTTCGAGCTGCGCATGAAACTCGTCGACCCTGATGAAGTCGGCGAGGCGGAGCTCGGGGGCGCGATTGACAAGCGAAAAGGTGGCGGTTGTGGTCGGGAAGCGCTTCCAGATGAACTGCAGCATCAGCAGCTTGTAGAAGTCCGTATCCAGCAGCGAACGGACGATCGGATCGAGTTCCCAGTTGTGATTGTGCGCCCGTCGCGCCAGATTAATAATCACAGTAGAACTACTTTAACGTAATCATTCGTGGAGATTGGTTTCCCTGGCGGGGATTGGCATGGAGCAGCGATCGCGAGTTTTCTGGGACGTGGACACCCAGGTGGACTTCCTGAGCCCGAACGGCAAGCTGTACGTCCCCGGATCGGAGGTGATCGTGCCGACCCTCCAGCGGCTGACGCAATGGGCTGCGGAACACGGCGTCCTCGTGATTGCATCGGCCGACGCCCACCATGAGAACGATGCGGAATTCCGGCAGTGGCCGCCTCATTGCGTGATCGGCACCGCAGGCCAGCAGAAGATTCCTGAGACTTCGCTGCCGCGCCACCTGGTGCTGCCGAATCGCCCCGCCGAAATCCCTGCAGACCTCAGCGTCTGGCAACAGGTGATTCTCGAGAAGCAGCATCTCGATGTCTTCACGAATCCGAATACCGGAACGCTGATCGAGCAGCTCGGCCGCCCCGATGTCGTGTTGTACGGCGTTGTGACGGAGCTCTGTGTCTCTGCGGCGGCGAGGAACCTGCTGCAGCAGGGATGCCGGGTCACCCTGGTCGAAGACGCCATCGCCGCGATCGACGCCGCGAAAGCCCAGCAGTGCCTCAACGAGTTCGCCGGGTTGGGAGCGCAACTGGCGAGGGCCGGCGACGTCATCGGCCCCAAGGCTGCGGGCTGACCGGATCGCCACCGGCCGCCCCTTGCTGCCGTTCGTCTGCGCTGTTCGTCCGCGCGGTTCGTCTGCGGGTCGTCTCTCCTCAGAAATTGACCTTGGCGCCAAGCTGAACCTGACGAGGCGAATTCGACGTGTAGCTGATCACTCCGAAGTTCGGGTCGTCCACTGACGTATCGGGGGTGCCGAAGACCGGATGATTGAGAGCATTGTCCGCTTCCAGGCGCAGTTCCAGCTGCATGCCTTCCCGCATCACCGCCAGCGAAAAGTCCTTGTCGATGGACATGCTGCTGTTGAAGGCGAGAGGCGAACGGATCGCCCCCGTCGCGCGCGGTACATCCCCCAGAGTGTAGACAGGCGGCAACACCAGCGAGCCAGGGTTCGCGACGTAATGATTGATCCAGTTCGAGTCGCTTCCCCCCGAGCGCTTCGGGCGGCTGACCATGTTCGGCCGCTGCGCTCCATAGGTGGGCAGCGAGGTTCCGTCATAGGTGCTGAAGGCCAGCGGACGCCCTCCGTTGACACGCCAGATGCCGGTTGTCTTCCATCCGCCGATCACGGCATCGAGCGCCGCCGGCATATTGCCGAAAACACTGCGCCCGCGACCCACAGGAATGTCCCACGTGTAGCTCGTCTGGAAGACGTTCGGGATATCGAACGTCGAGAGGCTGGTCTCCAGCCACGGTTTGTTGGGATCCTGCAAGCTCGTGAAGCTGCCCAGCCACGTCGTGTTGTCGTCGGGCACCGAGGAGTCGTCCATCGATTTCGACCACACGTAGGAAACCAGGAACTGGAGCCCGTTCGTGTAGCGCTTCTCCGCTGTCAATTCCATGGAGTTGTAATTGGACCAGGCAATGGGCCACGCATCGGTGGTCACGCCCCCCGGAAACTGCGGATACGGGAGCTGCAGATAGAAGGCCTGCACCTGCGGCGACGACAGATAGCTGTTGGGATCGGTGATGACGGCGGCGAACGGGTTATCGACAAGATTATTCAGATTGTTAATCTGCGCGGGCGAATACCGCTCGATCTGCGGTCCCAGATGGTTGATGTAGTTGGCGCCGGAGAAGAACAGATGCGTTCCCTTCTTGCCGTCATAGGTGGCGTCAACCAGCAGGTTCCACGGGAACTCGTGTTCGAGCGTGAAGCTCCAGCTTTGCTCGTAGGGCGTATGCGTCATCCAGCGCAGCGGGCCGTTGGCGCCGTAGCCCACGTCGTTCATGAGGCCAAGCTTGTTGCCCGGCGGCTGGATCAATCCGTTGGGATAAGGATTGCTGAGATGCAGGTAAGGCGTCGCGCCGTCGTTGTTCCAGGTCACGATGGCATTCGTGTACTGGTTGAATCCCTGCGCGCCGTAGGGAGCCACGCCGGTCGCGCCCGAACGCGGCTGAGAGTAGTAAATGCCGTAGCCCCCGCGCACCACCGATGAGCGCGCGAAACGGTAGGCGAAGCCGAAACGCGGCTGAATATCCCGAAAGTCGTTGTTCACGATCGTGCGTTCGCTGGGGCTGGCAAACACTTCGCCTCCGTGCAGCGTGCCCATGCCCGGGACGGACAAGGGCGAGACCACATTGAGATCGAGCCAGTTTTGGCGGTTGAAGCGATCGGTCCTCGGCATGGAAATGTCGTAGCGCAGGCCCATGTTGACCGTCAGATTCTTCGTCGCTTTCCAGTCGTCCTGGACATACCAGGCAAACTGATGGTCTTCGGTGGCCGGCTGATCCTGGATTTCGTAATAGGTGTTCGGGTTCATCTGACCCATCAGGAAGCTGGCCATCCCATCGCCGCCGCAGGTAGCGAAGTCATACGGACACTGCGACGATCCCGACCGGTCGAAATTGAAAATGCCGTCGGGGGCATTGGTCTGGATGTAATTCATCTGGTGCTGGCGTCCCTCGAACCCAAATTTCCAGTTGTTGCCCCCGACGACCTTGCTGAGGGAAACCGTGAGCTGGCCGGTATCCTGGCCCTGCTTGTAATTACCGTAGGGATCGCCGCCGATGCTGGTGTAGCCCGCGGAATAGTAAGTCGCCTGATCGATGAAGATGGCCGGGACGCCCATGAATCCGTTGGAATTCAGGTATGCGGGGAATCCGAGCTTGCTCAGCGGATCCGTGACGCCGCCGTCGCCGTTATAGGCGCTGATGCGCTCCGCGCCCCGAGTGAATCCAAAAATCGTCGTCAGCAGAAGCGTTTGCGAGAACGTATGCGTGTCGTTGAGCGTGAATACATGCGCAGTTGAATGGTTGGGGCCACCCGCGCACGGATCGGCATAATTGCCGAAGCAGTTATAAGCGTCGGTGCTGGTCCAGAAATCCGAGTATCGGCCGCTGAGAAGGTTCTTCTGATTAAAGCGGTAGTCGATCTTCAGGTCATATTGGTCGATCGGGTTGCGGGTCCCGCCGGAAGCGATCCAGTTATCGTAGATGTTGGCCCCCGCCGAGTTCTGGGTTGGATTGGGGAAGAGGTTCATCAGCTGCTGCGCGACTGGATCGATGAGATTACCAGGACTGTTTCCCAGTTGATAAGGCGTGCCGTTGAGCTTTGGATTGCCAGGGCTGGTATAAGCGCCGATGTTGTTGAACGGGATAAACGCCTTGCGGACGGCGCCCGCTCCCTGATCGTTCGCAACATACACGCCGGTATAGGGATCCCAGATTTGTCCCGCGGCCACGCTGCACAGGCCGTTGTTGTCGAAGGAGCCTCCCTGCGCCGTGCATACCGCGCCGAAGTCGCCGTTCGTGCGCTCCGCCTGCGTGGGAACCCCCGCCTGGTAGGTGCCGGCGTAGGTCTGCCGCGTGCCATCGTAGTCGAAGAAGAAGAGGATCTTATTGCGGATGACGGGCCCGCCAATGGTGCCGCCGAAGTTCTGCCGATGCACCGGAGGCAGCGGGATTCCGTACAAATTGTTGAACCAGTTGTTGGCGTCGGTAATGGTGTTGCGGATAAAGTCGTAGGCGCCGCCGTGGAAGTTATTGGTGCCCGATCGCGTGACCATATTCACGACCGAACCGCCGGAGAACCCATATTCCGCGCTGAAATTCGATTGCTCCACGCGGAATTCGTCGACCGCCTCTGGCGATGGAGTGTAAGTCGCCTGGGTAACGCCGCCATTGGGCTCGTAGTTGGTAACCGAGGCTCCGTCCATCAGGATGTCGGCGGTGGAATTGCGGCTGCCATTGGAAACGAAGTTGGTTCCCGTGCAGCCGGTCGGACACTGGTCGTCAGCCTCGGTGACCCCTGGGGTGAGCGAGACCAGATCCATCACGTAGCGATCGATGAGGGGCAGATCGTTGATGAACTTTCGATTCACCGTCAGGCCCGTGGTGGCGTCCTCGGTATGCAGGCCCTCATTTTGGGCATGCACCTCCACCGTTTGCGAAGCGCCCGCTACCGCAAGGGTCAGATTGGCGGTCGGATTTCCATTCGCGTCAACGGTGATGCTGGTGCGCTCAGTCTTCGCGAATCCGGCCATCTCGGCGATCACCGTGTAGACCCCCGGAGGAACGGATCGGAAGAGGTATTCGCCGGCGCTGTGCGAAGTGGTGTCGAATCGAAATCCCTTGTTTTGATCCACCAGCGTGACCTTCGCTCCGGGAATGACAGCTCCGCTGGCATCCGTCAGCACCCCGCTGACCGTTCCGAAATAACCCTGGGCGAAAGCCCGGGAGGAGAGCATGAGCAGAACAAAGAAGAGCAGTGCCCCGCAGATCCTGCGGAAACTGCGATCGCCGAAGTGGAATGAAGGCCAAATCATCGGGTTCTCCTCTGCGCGCAAATACGGGTTGTCTTGCCACACAAACGGCAGCGCCGGCGATCCTCTCCGGAAAGCCCCCGGATTTCAGAAGACGGCCAAAAACGCCAATTCGAATCGTTTGAATTAATGTTCAAAAGAGCGCCAAAGTCAAGAGGAAAGTGCCAGGATGCCGGCATCCCCGCGCGCCGCAATGATTCGGTTTTACTTCGCGCAACGCACACCTCTGCCCAGGCGAGGTCTCAGCGTATGCTGAGGCTCGACATCGGTTTTGGCGACAGGATGCCGATACTCATTTCGGAGAGCCGAGAAATCATGAACGTTCCCGCGGCCGGCCCTGCAGGCCCCAGTTTTCACCGCCTTCGACCATTGGTCCTGCTGTCTGCGCTGGCTCTGCCATTCCTGCCGCTGGCAGCCCAAACCGACACGCCCATCGTGAAATCCGTTACCGGCGATGCCAGCGCCGGATACGTGACTCTCGCCGAC
The DNA here is from genome assembly GCA_036521315.1 of Acidobacteriaceae bacterium. Taxonomy (GTDB): domain Bacteria; phylum Acidobacteriota; class Terriglobia; order Terriglobales; family Acidobacteriaceae; genus Palsa-343. The sequence continues at coordinate 153,033 of DATDHZ010000097.1, read as the reverse complement.
GGCGTCCTCCGCATTGAGCCTTGCGCCGCCAGTGTGGTGCGCATCACCTGGGCTCACGAAAAAACTCTGCTCGATCTCCGCAATCCCTGGATCCTCGACGGCGGCTGCCGGCCGGTTCCTTTCAGCACGCGCCAGAGCAAGGACAGCATCGACTTCCTGACGGCTGAGCTAACGGTCTCAGTCGATGAAATGAGCAGCGCCGTGCGGATCTCGACGGTTTCCGGCAGCGTGCTCCTGCAGGAGACGCCCTGGCCCTATCCGAGAAGGTTGACTCCCGCGACCACCGGCGGTACAGCCACGCAAAGCGCTCAGGCGTGGTTCGCGCTCACGACCGACGAGCACCTCTACGGTCTCGGCCAGCACCAGAATGGCCTCCTGAATCAGCGCAATCTCGAGATGGAGTTATCGCAGGACAACACCAACATCTCCGTCCCCTTCTTTCTCTCCTCGAAAGGCTACGGCCTCCTGTGGAACAACGGATCGGTCACGCGCTGGAATAACCGCTTTCAGCCGGTGCTGACCATGCAATCCAGTTTTGCCGACGCGGTGGACTATTACTTCATCTACGGCCCGGATTTCGACCGCATCATCGGTGCCTATCGCGCGCTCACGGGAGCTGCACCGCTTTTTCCGCGCTGGGCCTATGGCTTCTGGCAATCGAAGCTGGCCTACGCCAGCCAGGCGGAGATCGAGGACATCGCCGCGCGTTACCGCAATCTCGGCCTGCCGCTCGACGCCATCGTGCTCGATGCGGGATGGGAAAGCGTGATGGGCTCGCGGGTCTTCACGCCGCGCTTTCCCGATCCGCGCGCCATGATGCAAACCCTCCACAGCGAGCACGTGCATCTCATGGCGTCCATCTGGCCCATCTTCCAGCCGGGCAGCGCCACGTTCGACGCCATGGAGAAGAACGGCGGCTTCGTGAGCGGAGGCGATCCCATGCCGCCCTATTATCCAGGCACGCGGCTCTACGACGCCTTCAACCCGGCGGCCAGGCAGCTCTACTGGCAGCAGGTGAAAGACTCCCTCTACGACATCGGCGTCGACGCATTCTGGATGGACTCGACCGAGCCTCTGGACATGTACGGTGAAGAGCACGGACCAATGCTGGCCGGCACAACAACGGCCCTCGGCAATGGCTCGAAGTACGCGAATGTCTATCCGCTGATGACCACCGCCGCCATCTACGATGGGCAGCGCGCGACCACGAGTCAGCAGCGCGTATTCACCCTCACGCGCTCGGCGTTCCTCGGCATGCAGCGCAATGCGGCCGCCGCATGGTCGGGCGACATCGCCACGAATTTCGATACCCTGCGGCGCGAAATTCCCGCCGGTCTGAACGACTCGCTCTCCGGCTTTCCTTACTGGACCACGGATATCGGGGGCTTCCTCGGCGGCGACACCAGCAGCCCCGCCTATCGCGAGTTGTTCGTCCGCTGGTTCCAGTACGGTTCGTTTTGCCCCGTCTTCCGCGTGCACGGCACGCGCACCAACAACGAGAACGAGCTGTGGTCCGACGGCGCGCAGGCCCAGACGATTCTTGCCCTCTACGATCGCCTGCGCTACCGCCTCTTTCCCTACATCTACACGGTGGCGGCGAAGACCACATTCGAAGGCTACACGCCGATGCGCGCTCTGGCGTTTGACTTCCGCACCGATGGCGCGGCTCTCAGCGTCAGCGATGAATTCATGTTGGGGCCGTCGCTTCTGGTTGCGCCTGTCACAGCGGCCGGCGCCGAATCGCGCGATGTGTATTTGCCGGCGGGCGTCGACTGGTACGACTTTTGGGCGGGAAAACGCACGAAGGGAGGACAGACGGTACGTCGCGCGACGCCGCTGGCCGTGATGCCGGTTTATGTCCGGGCAGGCAGCATCCTACCCATGGGACCCGAAATGGAATACGCGAGCCAGAAGCCCGCTGACCCCATCGAGCTGCGCATCTATCCCGGGAGTGATGGCAGCTTCCGGCTTTACGAGGACGACGGCGTCACGTATGACTATGAGAAGGGCGCGTACTCCTGGATTCCCATGCAGTGGGACGAGGCAGCGCGCACCCTGACGATCGGCGATCGCCAGGGGCAGTTCCCGGCGATGCTGACGGCGCGCACGTTCAACGTCGTTCTGGTTGGCCCCGGCCACGGGGTCGGCGAAGGCGCGGCTACGGGAAAAACCGTGGTTTACTCGGGAGCAGCCCTGCGTCTAAGTTTTTCCCCCGAAAAGCCGGCCCGAGCGAAACCAACTTCCGTAGCTGTCGCCGCACACGAAGCGCATTGAGTGGCTGCTGTTTACGACGCATAGCGGCGCAATCGGAGACTCACCAGCCAGTCCACCGACCGGGCTACGCATTTCCGACAAGGCCCAACAGGCCCCTTAGCCTCGCTCGGCGACAGGTTCTAGGCCCGGATGGCAGAGCGAAGCCAACATGTTCTTTCCTGGATGTATCGCGTCCCGGGTGACGGCGCCCCCCGGCCATTTCGCAGTTCGCGAGAATGCTGCAAAATAATGAAAGTGGCCCCGTAGCTCAGGTGGATAGAGCAGCAGTTTCCTAAACTGCGTGTCGGAAGTTCGAGTCTTCCCGGGGTCACCAGATCCATCAGTCCCCTGAGCCTCCTGATTCAATCAGCCGCGCAGTTTCCACCTGCCTTCCGCTCGTCAGTGGTTGCTTCCAGCGTGCAGAGCGAAGAAGAAAAACAGCGTGATGCCCACAACCAGCGCTATGAACGCGAGCAGAAATCCGCCGATCAGGATCCGCGCGGTGCGCTCCTGCTCAGGCCGCGGCCGTGTGATCCCGAACGTATTGATGAACGCGTCTGTGAGCCAGGCCAGCAGTTTCATCGCACGATCTCAGAATAGTGCGCAGTCCGGGTCGCATTTACTGGCTGCGCGCAATGGCGTCCAGAAGCCCGTTGAGAAAATCAATCGATTCCGGCGCGGAATACCGCCGCGCTATCTCCAGCGCCTCGTCAATCACAATCGGAGACGGCGTGCCGGGGAACCCGAGCAGTTCGGCGACTGCCATGCGCAGCAAATTTCGGTCTACGGCGGCCATGCGGTTCACGCGCCAGTTCTTCGAGTGCCGCTCCAGCAGCGCGTCGATCTCGGCTTCGCGCGCCGTCGCCACGCGGAACAGATCCTCGGCGAAGCCGCGTGTCGCTTCGTCCACCTCATCCCTCGCCTGCCAAAAGGTGCGCCGCACTTCATCGGGGTTCTGCCGTCCCAGGTCCGCCTGGAACAGCATTTGCATCGCGAGTTCGCGGGATTTGCGGCGCTTGCCAACCAGCGTCATGCGCGGTGCCCCGCGAGACCGGCGCCGGCTCGTTTCTCGATCCTGCGATAAAGCGAGGCCATTTCGATCGCGGCCGCGGCGGCTTCGAAGCCTTTGTTGCCGCTCTTGAGGCCGGCGCGGTCGAGGGCTTGTTCCAGCGTGTCGCAGGTCAGCACGCCGAATGAATGCGGAACGCCGGTTTCCTGCTGCGACTGCCCGATGCCGCGCGCGACCTCGTTGTAGATAGCTTCGTAGTGCGCCGTCTCTCCGCGAATCAGGCAGCCGAGGGTGACGATCGCATCGTATTTTCGCGTGTCGGCAAGCTGGCGCGCCGCTCCCGGAATCTCCCAGGAGCCAGGCACACGAGCAATTTCGATCGCGTCGCGTCTGGCGCCGCTGCGCAGCAGCGCATCGAGCGCGCCCTGCAGCAGGCGGTCCGTGATGACGGCATTCCACCGTGCGGCCACAAGGGCGAACTGCATCCCCGCGGCGCTCAGGTCGCCTTCCAGTGCGATGGGTTTGCCCCGCAGCGGATCGCTCCACTCCCAGAAAGCTACAGCAAACCCGGGCACCGGTTCGGCCGTAAACAAGTGCGACTTCCAGTGGGTGTCCTCAATGGGACTAATGCGTGGCGCGGCGCCGTCGCCCTTCGCATTCTTCTCCAGCCATTGCGTGGCGACTTGATGCACCCCGTCGATCGCCGTTACTTCCACCAGCAATTCGGTGCGAAGCGTGGGCAACGCGCCATCGACGAATTCGAGATTGCCAAGCGGCGCGAGAAACGGGCGCCCTTTGCTTGCCGATCCCGGTTGCCGGGCAGCTTCATCCCAGCTGCGGCCAGGCTCAAAGCCAAGTGCGGAAAAGAAGCTCACCAGCCGTTCGAAATCAGGAGGCGAGTGCACCGGGCGAAGAAAGGTGATGCCCTTAATCATGTTTTGAGGGTATCAGGGAGACCGAATGAGCCCGGCATGCGGCGGGCAGGCCGGGCTGCGAAAGGTGACGGCAGGGAAGCCGCAAGGTCTCCCTGCCTTTTGTTTGGGTCGTTCCGTTATCCGCTAGTGGCTGGTGCCGGCGGTGCTCACTCCCAATTCTGATTTGGGCCGAGAGGTTGCAGAGGGCTCGTCGCCGCGAATGCTCATGCCGTAGAACGAGCGGTAGACGAAGAAGAAGGACAGCAGGAAGAAGACCGCTGCCAGGATGTACGTCAGGTTCCCATTGCTGTGGTGCAGCTGCACCGCCAGTTCGACGGCCAGCAATCCGAACAGCGTGGTGAATTTGATCACCGGGTTCAGCGCCACGGACGCCGTGTCCTTAAAGGGATCGCCGACCAGGTCGCCGACCACCGTCGCTTCGTGCAAAGGCGTGCCTTTTTCGTGCAATTCCACTTCCACGATCTTCTTCGCGTTATCCCAGGCGCCGCCGGCGTTGGCCATAAAGATGGCCTGGTAGAGCCCGAACATGGAGATCGAGATCAGATAACCGATGAAGAAGAAGGCATCGAGGAAGGCAAATGCCAGAGCCGCAAAGAAAATCGCCATGAAAATGGTCAGCATGCCGCTTTGCGCGTACCGCGTGCAAATGGCCACCACTTTCTTGCTGTCTTCGGTGGAGGCTTTCGTGGCTTCCTCAACGTTCATGTTGCGTTTGATGAATTCGACGGCCCGGTAAGCGCCGGTCGTGACCGCCTGCGTAGCCGCCCCGCTGAACCAGAAAATCATGGCGCCCCCCGTGATCAGGCCCAGCAGGAAGGGGGCGTGAAGCAACGACAATTTGTCCACATTCGTGGTCAGTGAATTGGTCAGCGCCATGATGGTGGCGAAGATCAATGTGGTTGCCCCCACCACCGCCGTGCCGATCAGCACCGGCTTGGCGCTGGCTTTGAAGGTGTTGCCGGCGCCGTCCGCAGCCTCCAGCATCCTCTTGGCGTGCTCGAAATCCACCTCGACGCCATACTGCTTCTTCACGTCCTCGCGCACACCGGGCTCGGTCTCGATCAGCGACAGCTCGTAGATGGACTGCGCGTTGTCCGTGACCGGGCCGAAGGAGTCGACGGCGATGGTCACCGGCCCCATGCCCAGGAAGCCGAAAGCCACCAGGCCAAAGGCAAACATGGGCGACGCCAGGATGATCGCGTCGAATCCCATCGTGCTGATTCCGTAGCCGACCGACATCAGAATCACGACCGCCAGCCCAAGGTAGTAGGCGGAGAAATTTCCGGCAACGAAGCCGGAGAGCAGGCCGAGAGCCGCCCCGCCTTCTCTTGCTGACGCCACGACCTCTTTCACGTGCCGAGCCTCCGTCGAAGTAAAGACCTTGACGAGTTCGGGAATCAGCGCGCCGGCTACGGTCCCGCACGACGTGATCGTCGCCAGCTTCCACCAGAGCGACGGATCTCCGCCCAAACCCGAAAGCAGGGCATAGGTCACCGGATAAGTGACGGCGATGGTCACGATCGATGTGATCCAGACCAGCGAGGTGAGCGGCGCTTCGAAATTGAAGCTGCGCGCTTTGCCGTACTTCGCTTTGGCGATGATGCCGTTGATGTAATAGCCCAGCACCGCGGTCACGAGCATGGCAACGCGCACCGCGAAGAGCCAGACCAGCAGCTGTACGCCGACCGCTTCGCTTTTCGCGCCCAGAATGATGAAGGCGATGAGCGCCACCTGGACGACGCCATACGTTTCGAAGCCGTCCGCCGTCGGACCGACCGAGTCTCCGGCATTGTCTCCCGTGCAGTCGGCAATCACGCCGGGGTTGCGGGCGTCGTCTTCTTTCACGTGGAAGACGATCTTCATCAGGTCGGCGCCGATGTCGGCGATTTTGGTGAAGATGCCGCCGGCCAGACGCAGCGTGGCGGCGCCCAGCGACTCGCCAATCGCGAAGCCGATGAAGCACGGTCCGGCATAATCTCCCGGCACGAACAGGATGATGCTGAACATCATCAGCAGCTCAATGGAAATCAGCATCATGCCAATGCTCATGCCCGCCTTCAGCGGAACGCTAAACGCGCGGTAGGGATTCCCGCCCAGCGAAGCCCAGGCGGATCGCGAATTCGCCAGAGTGTTCACGCGGATACCGAACCACGCCACAATGTAGCTCCCCGCCATTCCAAGCACGCTGAACGCGAGGATGATGATCACGCGCGCCGCGCTGAAGTGCAGCAGCACAGCAAAGTAAGCCAGGATGACAACAGCGATAAAGCTCCAGAGCAGCAGGAGAAATTTTCCCTGGTTAATCAAATAAGTCTTGCAGGTCTCCCAGATCAACTGCGAAACCTCAAGCATCGACCGGTGCGCCGGCAGGCCCTTGAGATGGGCATACATGAAGAGGCCGAAGATCATTCCGAGGATGCAGGCCAGCGGTCCCCACATCAGCAGAGTGTGGCCGTTCAACCCGAAAAAGTGAACCTGAGTCAGATCGGGGAGCTTCAGATTCGCTTCGCCGCCGCTTCCGGGTGCCTCCGTACCCTGCGCAAAAGCCGCGCCTTTCCCCATGAGCACCAGTGCGCCCAGCACGCCGGCAAACCTTGCCATACGCCGCGAGTAGAGACGACTCTTCATCCTGCCTCCTGTAGCCGATTTTCGGCCGTAGATATCGCCACTTTGTCTGGCGGCCCTGCCGGTGGAGATTCGCACCACGTTCCCAGTGAACATCCACGCGACGATGAGCGGCACGACGCTCACCATGACAAAAAAACAAACCCATGCGTTAACCGACACATTTCCTCCCCTGCAAATTGGTTGCGCCCTGCATTCGCGGCCCTCTGAGCACTCTCAGAATCCCTCGCGACGGGAACACCCGACAATAGCAGATTCACGCCTGGCGCTGCTGTGATGGCAAATACAAACTTACCCGAGGCCCGCAGTACGGGTCGAATCCGGCAGCATTCGTCTGCCAACGCAGCATTTTCTTCTGGAGCGGCCTGGTTTGGAAAGAGAAAAATGAATGAAAGTCACAACCGGTGAATCATTTTCGGAACCGGGCGCGAACTGAATCCCATTACGGCACCGCTGGGGACACCTTCTCACCGTCACCGCACCAGAACCACATCCAGAAACCTCGGTCCATGCACGCCGCGAATTCTCGTCATTTCGATATCTGCGGTGGCCGACGGCCCCGAAATGAACGTCAGGAGTCGGGCCGCGAACGCCGCCAACCGGTCGAACGCTTCCGGAACCGTCTCCTCGACCTGGTCCGCGCGCACCACGCAAAGATGTCGATCGGGCAGAAGCGTGAGCCGCCGTGCCCCCTCGCCCGGCCCGTGCGTCAGCACAATGGTTCCCGTTGATGCGATGCCCACCGTGCAGACGGTCACGACCCCGTCACAGCGGTTGAGCGTATCGATGTCCGCCTCGTGCTCGGGAACGAACGCGCAGCCCGCAGGCAGCATCTCGGCCGGCAATCCATCGGCGGCGACGATGATCGTCTGGCCGTGCTCGCGCAGCACGTCCGCAATCGTGCCAGGGAGTGAAGCCGCGTCCGTCTCGACGACATGCGCGTCGTAATCGCGCAGCCGTGAGACGAACACCTCCAGTCGGGTTTCCGGATCGAGCGACCCCGCCCGAGCGTAGTTCCGCGGAAGATCGGGGTACTCCGCTCCCGCGCCGGCTTCGCGCGTTCCCAGCGCGCTCCGGATGCGGCCGAGCACATCTTCGCGGGAATCAGCCACGGCTGCCGCTCCCATTCCGATCTTCCCGCTTCCTCCACCATTCGCGGAACGTCTGCGGCGGCAACGCTCGCAGATCGCGGAAGCGCGTCCAGTTGCCCAGCAGGCCGGGGAGCCACTTCACCCACCCCTCGCGCACCAGCGGACTCTCCGCCCTGCGCGCCAGCCGTTGTGCCGCTTCATAGCGCCCCCGGCTCGTAAAGATCGCCGCAGCCATCTTCATCGCAAGTTTTTCTGCATCCAGCGCACCCTTCTGCTCCCGCACCACCCGCCCGCGCAAATGAATGAGCACCTCAGGAATATTGATCTTCACCGGACACACTTCGTAGCAGGCGCCGCACAATGACGACGCAAAAGGCAGCGACTGTGCGTGCTCCATATTGAGGAGTTGCGGCGTGACGATCGCGCCAATCGGCCCGGCGTAGCTCGATCCATAAGCGTGGCCGCCAGTCTGGCGATAAACGGGACAGGTATTCAGGCAGGCGGCGCAGCGAATGCAGTGCAGGGTTTGCCGTGCCTCTGCGTCCGCCAGCATCCGCGTGCGTCCGTTATCGAGCAGCACCACGTGAAACTGCTGCGGGCCATCCCCTTCCCGAACGCCGGTCCAGAGCGAATTGTAGGGATTCATCCGCTCGCCCGTTGCCGAGCGGGGAAGCAACTGCAGGAAGACCTCCAGATCCTGGAAGCAAGGGATGACCTTCTCGATGCCCGCAAGCGCGATCAGCGTCTCGGGCAGCGTCAGGCACATGCGCCCGTTGCCCTCCGACTCGACGATGCACACGCATCCCGTCTCGGCGACGAGGAAATTCGCACCGCACACGCCGACGGATACACCAAGGAACTTCTCCCGCAAATAGTGCCGTGCCGCCTCGGTCAGGTCTTCCGGGCGATCGCCCAGCTCCGGCAGGTTCATTTGCGCGCGGAAAATGTCGCGCACCTGGCTGCGGTTCTTATGCAGCGCCGGCACGACGATGTGCGACGGCTTATCGTGGCCCAGTTGGACGATCAGCTCCGCCAGGTCCGTTTCATGCGCGCGAATCCCCGCGTTCTGCAGTGCCTCGTTCAGCCCCGTTTCGTCCGACGTCATCGTCTTGATCTTGATGACCTCGCGGCTGCCGGTTTGCTTCACGATTTCCGCGATGATCGCGTTGGCCTCATCTGCGTCGGCCGCCCAGTGCACGTGCCCGCCGGCCGCCGTACATGCCTGCTCAAACTGCACGAGGTATTCGTCCAGATGCCGCATGGTGTGCGCCTTGATGGCGCTGGCTGCGTCTCGCAGTTCCTGCCAGTCGCTCGTCTCCTGGACCATCTGCGCCCGCTTCCGCTGGATCACCTCAGTTGCATGGCGCACATTCCTGCGAACCTGCGCGTCCTTGAGCAGCGGCAGCGCCGCCTTCTGGAACGAAGGCGCCTGGGCAGACTCGGCCACACGGATGCTCAAGCCTGCACCTCCGCCTCAGCGGCATCCGATTCTGTCGCTGACAGAATTTCGGCGATGTGCGCCGCGCGCACCCCCGCGCGCTCGCGGTGCAGGCCGCCAAAGATATGCATCAGGCACGAATTGTCCACCGCCGTCACCACTTCCGCGCCGGTGTTCTCCACATCGCTCATCTTCTCCGCGAGCATCGCCGCTGAAACGTCGCCCATCTTGATCGCGAACGTCCCGCCGAATCCGCAGCAACGGTCCACGTTCGGCAAATCCACCAGATCGATGCCCCGCACCTTGCGTAACAGCCGCAGTGGCAGATCGCCGAGATGCAAACTGCGTATCGAGTGGCAGCTCGCGTGGTAGGTCACGCGATGCGGGAAGTACGCGCCCACATCCTCGACGCCGAGCCGATGTACCAGCAACTCTGTCAGCTCGTAAATCCGCGGCAACACGTGATCCACCGCCCGAGCCAGTCCCGTATCTGTCTGTTCCGCCGCCATTTTCGAGTAATGATCGCGAATCATCGCCACACACGATGACGACGGAATACACACCGCCTCCGCATCGCGAAACAGGTTGACGAACCGCCGCATCAGCGGCATCGCTTCACGCTGATAGCCGGTGTTGTAATGCATTTGCCCGCAACACGTTTGCTCCGGGTTGAAGTCCACTGTGTGTCCGAGCCGCTCCAGCAGCCGCACCACGGCTTGTCCGGTAGCGGGAAACAGCGTGTCGTTGTAGCAGGTAATGAAAAGCGAAACGCGCACGCACCATCATCGCACCCAGCGCGCAAACCGGACGCGCAATTCCACCCGCAATCCATGACCTAAGTGAGACCAGAACGCGACCGCTCGGCCTTTTCCTTCACCATCCAGGCCCGCACCTGCTCCCGCAGCACGTCCAGTGGAAGCGGGCCGTCATCCAGCACCGCATCATGAAATTTCCTGATGTCGAACTTCGAGCCCAGTTCGCGCTTCGCCTGCTCGCGCAGTGCAAGGATCTCCATCTGCCCCAGCTTGTATGCCAGCGCTTGCCCTGGCCAACCGATGTAGCGATCCACCTCTGAGCCAATGTTCGTGTCGTCCATCGCCGTGTGCGCGTGGAAGTAGTCCACCATCTGCTGCCGCGTCCAGTGATCCTCATGCACGCCGGTGTCGACCACCAGCCGCACCGAGCGCCACATCTCGTTTTCAAGCCGGCCGTATTCGCTGTAGGGATCCTGGTAAAACCCAGCTTCCTTGCCCAGCCGCTCTGCATAGAAGGCCCACCCCTCCGAATATGCGTTGTAGCTGGCAAATTTCCGGAAGGGCGGGATGTCCGTCAGCTCCTGGGCGATGGAGAACTGCATGTGATGGCCCGGCACGCCCTCGTGATACGCGATGGCCTCCACGTTCAGCAGCAGCCGATGCGTGGGGTCGTACTCATTCACATTGATCCGGCCAGGCCGGCTTCCATCCGCCGATCCCGGCGAATAATCCGCAGGCGGCGCCGACGGCTCGCGGTAGGGCTCCATCGGCACCACGATCAGCTTCGTCTTCGCCAGGCGATCGAAAAGCTGCGGCAGCTTCGCTTCCATCTGCTCCGCGTAGTGCTGGTAGAGATCGAGAATTTGCTGGCCCGGCTTACCGTACAAATCCTGATCGTGCCGGATGTGGTCGTTGAAGCTGGCCAGGTCCTTGTACCCCTGTGACTGCGCCAGCGCCAGCATCTGCTCTTCGATCTGCGCCACCTGCGCAACACCCATGGCATGAATCGCGTCGGGGGTCAGGTCCGTCGTGGTCTGTTCGCGCACCGCAAAGGCATAGCGGGCCTTCCCGTCCGGCAACGCCCAGATGCCGTCCTCTGTCCGGCCGTGCGGCGCATAATCGTTCTTCACAAAAGCGGCAAATTGCGCATACGCAGGCGCCACCTCGTTATGAATCGCAGCCTGAATCGCCAGCGTGAGCCGAATCTTATCCGCCGGCGAAATCGCTGTGGGGAATTTGGTGAGCGGCCCCGCGAACGGGCTCGCATTCAGCGGCTTGTCGGCGATGTCGGCGGCTTGATCCGCGACCTTCTCCAGCAGGAATTTCGGCGGCATCAAATGATCCGCCATCCCCTGGCGCATATCCGCCGTCACCTGATCCAGAACGGTCGGAATCCCATGCAGCCGCGCGACATAGTTCTCGTAATCCTGAACTGTCGTGAGCGGCATGTCGTTCATCAGCTGCGGAATCCCCAGATGAATTCCATTCATCGGGTCCACCGGCATCTCCCAGTCCTTGAACCGAGCGCCTTCCACCTCGACGCGCAGTTGCCGCAGCATGAGGGTCCTGTTCAGCGCCTCCTGCTCGGCAAAGCCTGCCGTATCGATCGCCTCGAAAACCCGGATCTCCTCCCGATCGTGCGCGATCTTCCGCTCCTCGCCTGCGGCTGAATAGTCGCTCCACAGGTTGTTGTACCGGTTGTCGCCAATCTCGGTGGCTTCTTCGGGATTGGCGCGCAGCTCCCACTGCCACTCTGCGTCCAGCGCCGCGCGCAGCCCCGCGCGCCGGGCCGATAAAGCCTGGGCCGAGGCAAACCTGGCGGGAATCAGGAGCAGCAGCAGGGGGAGAGCGATGAGCGAAAAAGAACGCGCAAATGGCATGGTCGGCGACTTTTCTTTCGGCAACGGCATTGTAGCGGGTTAAGGACTCGACCCGGCGCGACGGTCAGCAGCTCGGTCGCGCCGCACCACATCACCCTGGACTTCACCAGCCTGGGAGCGGGCGCGGCGCAGCCGGTAGGCGCAGCGCCGGCCTCCGCCGCCAACTCGAATGCAAGCGTCTTCGGCGACGCTTCGCTGCGGATCGGGCGACGCATTTCCGCAGTGGAAGTGAAATTCAACTTCTCACCCTAACCCGCGAACCATGCGCCGGGAGGCCATGGAAGCCGTCCCGGATTTCCTTTTGCAGCGACGCGGCGGCGAGTGACGGACCGTTGCGCGTGCGAGCGTGGAGTAGAATGCCGCATATTTCGCAGCGTCTGCGATTCGGTCGCAGGAAGAGGATCTCGATGCGTTTGCCTGCTGGTCTCACCATCATTGCGTTCCTGTTTGCCGTCTGGGCACCGTCCGGCCCGGTCGCGGCTCAGGACAAGCCGGAAAGCCCTCAGCAGGAAACGCCAAAGACAGCGGCAGACTCGACCAGTCCTAAGCCCACGGCGCAGGTAAAGCCGCTCGAGCGAAGCTGGAACATGCTGACGGAAAACGTGCAGGATGAAAAGCATTCTGAAGCGCGCACGCAGGCTCTGAATGCCCTGAGCGATCTGAAAACCAACGTGCGCGCGGACAGGATGATCGCCGCCGCGATGCAGGATCATGACCTGGACGTGCGGACCGCGGCTGTCCTGGCCGCAGGGAAAACAAAGTCGCGCACGCTGGTGAAACCGATGCGCGAGCTGCTGGACGATCCGGAGCCGCAGGTGGTCTTTGCAGCGGCCACGACCTTATGGACGGACTTTCACGACAGGTCCGGCGAAGACGTGCTGGCGGCAATTGCGGCCGGAGACCGCAAGGCAAACCCGTCGCTGATACATGGCGCCGAGCACGATATGTCGCGCACGCTGCACAGCCCGTCGACGCTGGCGAAGATCGGCATCGAGACCGGAGCGGGAATGGCGCTGGGGCCGTTTGGGTTCTCAGTCAGTGCGATTGAGTACGCGCGCAAAAACGGAGGGGACACGGCCCGCGTGCAGGCGATCGACTTGCTGGCGGAAGTACGGACAGAGGGTCTGCGCAATGAGATGCTGGACGATCTGGTGGACGACGATGCCGGCGTACGCGCTGCGGCCGTGCGCGTCGTGGGAAGTTTCCACCATCCCCAGGATGCCCAGCAGATCGAGCTGCTGCTGGACGATAGCAAGCTGCCGGTGCGGCTGGCTGCCGCCGCCGCCTACATCGATTGCAAAACCGCGGCGAACAAAGCGGGTCACCGATAGAGACCGCGCCGCTTTCGCCCCGCGTCGCTGCGCTGATAGAGTGATGTGTTCCGCGGTACAGCGATTTAGCTTGAGGAGAACCCGTGTTTCTGGGCATGGATGTCGGCACGGGCGGCACGCGCGCCGTCCTCGTCAACGGGCAGGGACAACTCATCGCCTCCGCCTCTGCGGAGCACGCGCCTTTCCGCGTCGCGCACCCGGGCTGGGCGGAGCAGGACCCAGAAGACTGGTGGCGCGCGGCGCAGGAGGCCATCCGCGCCGTCCTCGCGCAGGCGCCCAGCGCACCAGTTGAGGCCCTGGCCCTCACCGGCCAGATGCACGGCGCGGTCATGCTCGACAAAGACGGTCGCGTGCTGCGGCCCTCGCTGATCTGGTGCGACACGCGCACGCAGCCGCAATGCGACTGGCTGCATGCGCAGTTCGGCCCAGGCGAAAAGGGCCGCGAAAAGCTCATCGAGCTGACGGCGAATCCAGCGCTCCCGAACTTCACCCTGACCAAGCTGCTCTGGGTCAAGGAACACGAGCCGGAGATCTTCGCAAAGATCGCGCATGTCCTGTGCCCCAAAGATTATGTTCGCTATCGACTCACAGGCACGTACGCCATGGATGTGCAGGAAGCCTCGGGCACGCTCCTGCTCGATGTCGCGCATCGCCGCTGGTCAAAAGAGGTGGCGAAGGTCGCCGGCATCCCGGAATCGTGGCTGCCTGAGCTGTTCGAATCGCCAGAGATCTGCGCAAAGATCAGCGCAGAAGCCGCGCACTGTACCGGCCTCGCTGCCGGAACACCCGTCGCCGCGGGCGCCGGCGATCAGGGTGCGGGCGCGGTCGGGATGGGGATCCTCGACCCGGGGTCGGTCTCGGCCACTATCGGCACATCGGGCGTGGTCTTCGCCGCAACAGCCGCGCCGACGCGCGATCCCCACGGACGGCTGCACACCTTCTGCCACGCAGTTCCTGGACGCTGGCACGTGATGGGTGTGACCCAGGCGGCAGGGCTGTCGCTGCGCTGGCTCAAAGAAACGCTCGCGCCGGATCAGACCTACGATCAGCTCACCGCGCAAGCCGCGCAAATTCCCCCAGGCAGCGACGGTCTTCTCTGGACGCCCTACCTCCTGGGCGAGCGTACGCCGCATCTGGACGGCACGGCCACCGCGGCCTTCGTCGGTATCACCGCGACCACAACGCGGGCGCATTTCACACGAGCCGTGCTGGAAGGCGTGGCGTATTCGCTGAAAGACACGTTTACGCTCTTCGCGGAGTTGGGCATTCCTGTCAAAGGCGTGCGTCTCGGCGGAGGCGGCGCGCGCGGCCCGCTCTGGCGCGAAATCCAGGCGAATATTTACGGCTATTCCTGCGAGCGCCTGACCGCCGAGGAAGGCGGAGCCTTCGGAGCCGCGCTCCTGGCCGGCGTCGGCGCAGGACACTGGCGCGACCTGGAAGCGGCCTGCGCGGCCGGCATCACGGTCGCCGAGACCATCCAGCCAAACCCCGCAGCTGTGCAGCGTTATGCTGAAGGCTACGCAGGCTACCGGCGCGTCTATCCGGCGCTGAAGGGCATCCGCGGGTAGATGCCACGTCTCGAAGCCTGCATGCGGCGACTGCCATGCTGCCTCTCGCCAAATTCCTCGCCCTCACCCTCAGCATCCTTTCCCTGTGCGCACTGCTGGCCCATGCGTTTTTCGTTCCCGGCGCGGACTGGCATGATCGATTGGTCGATGGCCTCGGCATGCTCGGCTTCGCTGCCAGTGTCTGCTTTGCCAGCGGACTCATCTTCGAAATCCCCGACCGCAAATTCGATCCCGAGCCGACCCCGTCGCTCATGCAAACGCTGCCGGTCCGCCTCTTCTTCTGGGCCGCCGGACTGATCGCTGTGATCTTCGTGCTGAGCTGGTTCCTGGCCGCCGACTTCGTTCCCCTGATTTGGAAAAACCAGCCCTATTGAATCACCGCGACCCTGGCCTTCGTGTCGAGCTGACCGTCCCGCTGCTACAGCGCCTGGCTCGCGTCGTCCAGTGTTTTGCCGCGCAGCTTGCGCCAGATCCACCATCCCAGCGCACCGAAGATCACCACCAGCACCACCAGGGTCGCCGCCAGATGCCGCTTCGCCAGGTCGGTCATCACCGTGATGATCTGGGGTCCGTACTTCACCACCAGCGCCGACTCTGCCCCAAAGCGGATGCACCGGCCGATAAAAACGGCAAGCATGAACGGCAGGGTCCGCATCTCAAAAACGCCCGCGCCGAAGACAAAGAGCTTCCACGTCGTAGGAGGCGGCAGCAGCGACGGGATCATCACTGCGAGGAATTCCTGCTTTTCAAACTGGCTGCGCAGCGCCTCGAATCGCGCCCGATTGATCCGCTTGAGCAGGAACAGTTCACCGCCCGCGCGGCCGATAAAAAACGGCACCAGCCCGCCCACGGACGACCCCGCTGCAGCCAGCAGAGCATAGAGATAGAAATGTTTTTTGTCCGACCAGGCCCACAGCGCCATCAACACATCGATCGGTATCGGGATGGACGCCGAGTCGATGAACGAACCGAGCAGAACACCCCACGGCCCCAACGGCAGCAGAAAATGCTGGATGAATCGGTTGAATTGCAGAAAGAGATGTTTCAGGCGGATTCAACCTTTCGCGCGCCTTGTGTGCCCCGGGAAAAGCTGGCATCGGGGTTGCCGTCCGGCTGGCTTTCTGCGTCGTCCAGGGGCGAAGCATGTTCCGTTCGGCCCGCCAGCAAATCGAGCGCGTGGGGCAGCACCGGCAGGGCCGCTCGCAGCGAGCTGACCGCCCCTCTGGGGCTGCCGGGAAGATTAAGCACCAGGGACGTACCCAGCGTCGCGCAGATTCCGCGGCTGAGCACCGCCATCGGCGTCGTCTTCCGCCCCTCGGCGCGCATCAGCTCTGCCACCCCTTCCAGCACCCGGTCGCACACCGCTCGCGTGGCCTCGGGCGTCACATCCCGCGGCCCAATCCCCGTGCCGCCGGTGGTCACCACGAGACGCGCCTGCGCCGCCAACCTCCGCAATGCGGCTTCAATGGCCGCGCATTCGTCCGGAACGATCATTGGGTTTGCGACGGCAAACCCAGCACTCTGCAGTACTTCGGCGACTGCGGGGCCCGACAGATCCTCGCGCACGCCCTGCGCGCAGCGATCGCTCACCGTAAGCACGGCAGCCGTCGCTGCCAGACCTTTTCGTACTCCATTCGTCACGTTTCCGATTGTACAAACTCAGTGGCAAACGCCTATTTGATGAGAAAATAGTCAAAAGCATCGTGGCGTTCCCGCCGGAGCCGCGCAAAACACGAAGTTACCCAGGAATGCCGATCCGCTTAACACCAACGCAGACCGAGCTTGACCAGTCCCCGGAGGAAAACATCACCCCGGAGCGACCGGCGTCTGCGGAATCGAACGGTTCCGCTCACGATGCTCCGTCCGGCAATGGTTCCAATCCCGTTGCCACCTTTCGCCGCTCGCGCTACGAGGATCTCGCCCACACCGATCTGCTCCATGTCATCGAAGAGCTGGAAGGCAGCCGCAACTGGACCAGCCTTCGCGAAAAGCTGTGGATTGCTCTCATCATCCACATGCTCATTGCCTGGTATCTCTTCTACGCGCCGAAATACATCTACCACGTCCGCGTCGTCGATCCCTCAGTCGTGATGAAGCAGCGTCAGAAAGAACTGACGTTCCTCGATCTGCCGCCCGACCTGCGTAAGCAGCCGCCGCCGAAGCCGACGAACATCATTTCCGATCAAAACCGCGTCGCGCAGACGCAGCACCCCACCATCGACCGCAAGACGCTCGAGGAGCTCGAGGCCATGCGCCGCGCCGGCCAGGAGCAGCGGCTGCCGTCACCCCCGCAGCAGCAACAGTTCCCCTCCGTCCCAACTCCGCCGCAGCCGCAGGTCGCGCAGCAGCGTCAGCCGTCGCCTCCGGCTCAGCCGCTGCCGCAGAACAACCAGGCCCGGCTGGAAGCGCCCCCCGCGGCGCCCGAGCCCAACTTTGGTTCCGCCCCCGCCAATCCCAATGAGCAGATGCAGCAGGCCATGCGGAACGCCATGCGCGCTGGCCAATACGGCGGCGACGGCGGCATGGGTATGGCGCCCCAGCATCCGGGCGAGCAGGGGGCAGTCGAAGTCCTCAGCGACATGATGGGAGTCGACTTCGGACCCTACATTCAGCGCATCATCGCCGATACGAAGCGGGCCTGGTATCCCATCATCCCGGAAGAGGCGCGTCCGCCCCTCAACAAGCATGGCAAAGTGCTCATCCGCTTCAGGATTCAGCCGGACGGAACCGTCGTCGGCATGTCACTGGAAGGCCCCTCCGGCGATGTGGCGCTCGACCGCTCCGCGTGGGGCGGCATCACCGGCGCTGCGCCGTTCCCACCGCTTCCCAAGGCCTTCAAAGGCCCCTACCTGGACCTCCGCTTCTACTTCCTCTACAACATCATGCCTGGCCAGGAATAGCCGCCCATGGCGAGGCGAGCGATCGTGCCGAATCCGCTCCAGCCAGGCAGGGAATTGCCCCCTCCTGCGCTTCCGCAGATCGTTCTCCGACGTCGCCGGGTCCTCGGGATCCTGCTGCTGGCCGCCGCCATCCTGGTCTTTGCGTTGTTGCGCGCGGACCGGCACGTGCTCTTTCCGCCAGGGTGGTGGCGCTGGTAAGGATAAGCGGGGCATCGGCTCAATGCCGCATGCGATTATGCCGCCTTCTTGCCGCGTTTCCGCGCCTCTTGTCTCTCTGCCGGCTTCTTCTCGGTGTCGCCAGTCAGACCCTCGTTGCCGCTGGCCATCTGCGCCTGCATCGGCTCAATCACATTGCCAAATTCGCGTCCGCCCGATTCGGGTTGTCCCTCGGCTTGCTGCTGCCTCTGTGGTTCTGCTTTCGCTCGCTCCTGTTTGCGCTGCATCATAATCCTCCACCTCTCCTAACCTCGATGCGCCGAATCCTCATCGATTTGCCCGCAAGTTCCGGAGTGCGCCGCATCGTCCTCCCTGCGATCCTCATCGTCGGAGGCACAGAGTTACCATGAACCTAACTGCCATGCTTACGGACGACCAGGCCTGGGCCGCGATTTTGGCCCGCGATCCCTCCGCCGACGCGGAGCTGGTCTACGCCGTCACCACCACCGGGGTCTTCTGCCGTCCCACCTGCCCGAGCCGCCGTCCGGATCGCGCCCATGTCCGCTTCTTCCCCAACCCGGACACCGCGCGTTCCGCAGGATTCCGCCCCTGCCGGCGCTGCCGGCCACAGGAACGCCACGCGGAAGCCGCACTCGTCGAGTCCATCACAGAGCGCCTCCGCTCCGGCCGGCCCGCAACGTTGCACGAGCTCGCCCGAATCACGGGACGCAGCCCTTTCCATCTCTTGCGCACTTTCAAGCACGTGCTCGGTGTGACGCCTGCGCAGTACCAGCGCCAGCGGCGCGCTGCCTCGTTCCGTCGTGAACTGCGTACCGGAGAAGCGCGGCTCACCGATGCTGTGTATGACGCAGGCTACTCCGGCCCCGGCCGCGCCTACGAAAACTCCCAGCTCGGCATGGCCCCCGGCGCATTCCGCGCGGGAGGAGCCAATGCCCGCATCGGCTACGCTGTCGCGCCCTGCCCGCTCGGGCGCATCCTGATTGCGGCGACCACGCGCGGCCTCTGCTCCGTTATCCTTGGCGGCTCCGATGCCTTCCTCCTGCGCGAACTGCGCGTCCAGTTTCCCGCTGCAGAAATCGCTGCTGACGCAAGCCTTGGCGCGATGCTCTCTCAGGTGCTGACGCAGTTCACCGACCATCCCGCCGCGCTCGACCTCCCGCTCGACTTGCGCGCCACCGCCTTCCAGATGCGCGTTTGGGAAGCGCTGCGCCGCATCCCCCGCGGCGAGACCCGCAGCTACGCACAGCTGGCGCAGTCTCTGGGCCAGCCCACCGCTGTCCGGGCCGTGGCCCGGGCCTGCGCGACCAATCCCGTCGCGGTTGTCATTCCCTGCCATCGCATCATCGGCAGCAACGGGAAGACGACCGGCTATCGATGGGGCATGGAGAGGAAAGATCAGTTGCTCGCGATCGAAAAAGCGGAGCGCGTCGAAACGGGGCCCCGGTCAGGCCCTGCAGGCAAGATAAGATCGTAGGGAAGCCAGTCCCCGGCTTCCCGATCGACTTCCCTTCGACCATGGACGGCGCTACTGAGACCGAACTGCAAGTACGCCGCGGCCTGCACTCGTCGCTCATCAGCATCGCGTCGAATTTCTTTCTCGCCGGCTGCAAATGCCTCGCCGGTTTAATCGGCCACTCCTTTGCCCTGGTCGCCGATGGGATGGAGTCTTTATCCGACGTCGTCAGCTCCGCCGTCGTTTACTTCGGCCTGCGCGTGGCCATCAAGCCGCCCGACAAAGAACATCCCTACGGGCACGGCAAAGCCGAACCTGTAGCTGCCGCCGTGGTCGCCATCGCGATGGGTATGGCCGCCGTCGGCATCGCCATTGAGAGCATCGTCCTGCTCCGCACGCCGCATCCGGTGCCCAGGCCCTACACGCTCCTCGTCCTGCTGGTTGTGTTCACCGCCAAGGTGATGCTTACGCGTTACGTCTCGAGGGTCGCCCACTCCATCGACAGCGTCGCGGTGCGCGGCGATGCCTGGCATCATTTCAGCGACGCCATCACATCGGTTTTCGCCTTCATCGGCATTTCCGCCGCGCTCTGGACCAAAGACTTTCGCGCCGACGACTGGGCCGCTCTCTGCGCTTCCGTGGTGATTCTCTTCAATGCCTGGCGCCAAATCCGGATGCCGATGGAAGAGATTCTCGATGCCGCACCCGATCCGGAAATCGAGCAGCAGGTGCGCGGGGCGGCTGCCTCGGTCGCCGGCGTCGTCGGCCTGGAGAAGTGCTTTGTCCGCAAGGTCGGCTTTCGCTATTACGTCGATTTGCACGTTGTGGTCAACGGAGACCTCACGGTGCGCTCCGGCCACGCGATCTCCCACAAAGTAGAAGACCGCGTTCTCGCCCAGGTCTCGCGCGTCGTCAAGGTGCTGGTGCACATCGAGCCCGAAGAGGAGCTGTTCAATCCGAGCCACAGCGACATGTGAGAAGGACTCCGCCAGCGTGGTGCGCCTCGGCACGGCGAATCCATTTGCGTCCCCTTGCCGCATTTTGCCTGCAAATTGATGAACCGTCTGTCGCCTCCCTGCGTATACTGCTCTGCTATGCGATTCGCTATCCGGAAACTGGCTGTGCTTCCTGCGCTGTTCGTCGCGCCTGCTTTGCTGGCGCAAACCGCGCCCGCCCCCACACAAACCGCTCCTGCGACGTCTGCCCCGGCGGCGCCCGCAACGGCTGCCACTCCTGCACCTGCCCCGACGCCGGCGCCCCCGAAGATCGAGGACCAGGAGAGCTTCGTCGTGGTCGGGGCCACCGTCCGGACCAACGCTGCCACCGAAGCCGGCGGCGAGGGGAAGATTCCCGGTCTCTGGCAGGACGTCTTTACGAATGGAACACTCGACCAGATTCCCAACCGCGTCGGTGACGGACTTGTCGTCGTCTACAGCGATTACGCTTCGGACGGCAAAGGCGGCTTCGATTATAACTACACGCTTGGCGTGCGTGTTTCTGCCGCCGACAAGGTACCCGAAGGCATGGTCAAGCGTGTCATTCCCGCCGGGAAATATGCGGTTTTGCAGTCGGAGCAGGGAGCTCCACAGGAAGTGATTCCAGCACTCTGGGCGCGCATTGCCCAAATGACGCCGCAGGAGCTGGGCGGTGCCCGCGCGTACCAAATCGACTTTGAGACCTTCCCGGCAATCACCGATTTCAGCAGCATGCAGTCCACCGCACATCTGGGCCTTAAATAAACCGCGCATCGAAAACGCGACGAATCCTTGCAGGGCAAAGTAGCGATCAGCCGAAGCCAGGGTGATCTGTACCCTGGCCGCGCCAGACTGTAACCTGCTGGTATGAGTTCCATTCAGGTTCAGCTGCCCGACGGATCCACCCGTGAAGTGCCCCCCGGCACCACGCCTCGGGAAATCGCCGAAAATATCTCGCCGCGTCTCGCCCAGGCCGCGCTCGTCGCCCGCATTCGCCCGCTGCACGCTGTTGCCGCCGGTGCCGTATCCTCCGGGGGTGCGGAAGCGTCCATGTACAGCGCTGAAGATCCCGCCGCGGAGCGCCTTGTCGACCTCTCAACGCCCCTCCAGGAAGACGTCTCGCTCGAACTGCTCACCGACCGCAGCCCCGACGCCCTGAAGGTTGTCCGCCACTCAGCCGCGCATATCCTCGCAACCGCGGTACTCGAATTGTTCCCTGAGACCAAGCTCGGCCACGGTCCAGCCACCGAAACCGGCTTCTTCTACGACTTCTGGCGTCCCACCCCGTTTACGCCGGAGGATCTCAAGCTGATCGAAGGCCGCATGGCCGAAGTGGCCGCCCGCGACGACAAATTCGTTCGCGAATTTGAGCCGCGCAATGAGGGTCTGGAGAAATTCCGCGACGGGAATGACTTCATGAAGGTTCACTTCATCGAGCGCTTCACCCAGCCGGGCGAAGACATCTCGCTCTACCGCAATGGCAACTTCGTCGATTTTTGCCGCGGCCCCCACGTGCCCTCCACCGGCCGGGTCAAAGCGTTCAGGGTGATGAGCCTGTCCGGCGCGTACTGGCTCGGCGATGAGAAGAACCCCCAACTACAGCGCATCTATGGGACGGCATTCTTCTCAAAGAAAGACCTGGACGAATATCTCGAGCGCATCGAAGACGCCAAACGCCGCGACCACCGCCGCCTTGGCAAGGAACTGGAGCTCTTCACGGTGAGCGAAGAGGTGGGCGCGGGCCTGCCGCTCTGGCTGCCGAAAGGCGCGACCATCCGCCGCCTGCTCGAGGAATACATCCTCGGCCTCGAGCGTGAACAGGGCTACCAGCACGTCTATACGCCCTCGCTCGCCAAGGTCGATCTCTACGTCCGCTCCGGCCACTGGGCGCACTATCACGAGGACATGTTCCCCCCGATGGACCTCGAAACCGAGCAGATGGTTCTGCGGCCGATGAACTGTCCGCATCACATCCTGATCTACGAGTCGAAACTGCGCAGCTATCGCGATCTTCCCGTGCGTCTTGCTGAGCTGGGCACGATGTATCGCTACGAGCGCTCCGGTGCGTTGAGCGGGTTGAGCCGCGTCCGTTGCATGACGCTGAACGACGCACATATCTTCTGCACGCCCGACCAGATCAAAGAAGAATTCTCCAGCGTGATGAAGCTGGTCGAGCGTGCCTACCGCGACCTCGGCATCACGAAGTACAACTATCGTCTCTCCCTTCGCGATCCAAAGAACAAAGCGAAGTATGTCGACAACGACGCAATGTGGGAATTGGGCGAGCGCGTTCTCCGCGAAGCGCTCGACGCACTGGGTCTGAAGTACCGCGAGAGCAAGGGCGACGCGGCCTTCTACGGGCCGAAGCTCGACATTCAGCTGGCCGACGTCATGGGACACGAGGAAACCTACTCCACCGTGCAGGTGGATTTTCATCTGCCCAGCCAGTTCGATCTCAAATACACGGCCTCGGACGGAACGCAGCCTCGCCCCGTCATGATCCACCGCGCGATCGTCAGCACCATGGAGCGAATGGTCTCCTATCTCATCGAGCTGTACGCCGGTGCGTTCCCGCTGTGGCTGGCTCCCATACAGGCGGGCATCGTGCCCATCAGCGAGCGGCACCACGCCTATGCTGAAAAAGTCAGGCAAGCCCTTCAGGCAGCGCGGCTGCGAGTGGAAAGCGATCCGCGCAACGAGAAGATGAACGCGAAGATCCGCGATTTCACCATGCAGAAGATTCCCTACGTTTTGGTGGTGGGCGACAAAGAAGAAGCCGGCAATGCGGTCAGCGTGCGGACGCGCGGCAAGGGCGATGAGGGGTCGATGCCGCTGGAGCAGTTCGTGGCGCGGGCGCA
The DNA here is from genome assembly GCA_036521315.1 of Acidobacteriaceae bacterium. Lineage (GTDB taxonomy): Bacteria > Acidobacteriota > Terriglobia > Terriglobales > Acidobacteriaceae > Palsa-343. The sequence continues at coordinate 129,786 of DATDHZ010000097.1, read as the reverse complement.
GAAACACGTCACCGAAAAGTCGATGGAGCTCTGATCGGAGCAATCGGACAAAACAACGCACGTCCGGACCTTGCAATCGTCCGGACGTGCGGCTCAAGCAGTAAGTGGTGGAGCGAAGCTGGATGGGATCAGCCGTTAGTGCGGCTGGTTATCCTCCGGCTTTTTGTGCTCCGGCTGAGGTTTTGATTCAGGCCGAGGCGCAGGTCTGGACTCCGGCCGCGCTTCCGGCCGAGGCTGCGTTGCCTGCCGCGTTTCAGGCCGTGCCTCCGGGTGCGTTGCCGGAGCTTGCCGCGATTCCGGCCGTGCTCCCGGTGCAGGTTGCTGCCTTGCTTCGGGCCGAGCTTCCGGATGCGCCGCTGGAGCGGGCCGGTTTTCCGGCATTGGCCGATTCGGCGCTGCCCGGTTCTCTGCAGCAGGACGGCCTGGTTGCGCTCGTTCTCCGGGTGCCGGTCTCGCCGCGGGTTCTCCTGGCCGGCCGGGCTCCGGTCTTGCTCCAGGGGCAGCACGCTCAGCTGGCGCCGGATGAGCCCCTGGCCCCGCAGCCCGTGCTTCAGGCCGTCCCGGAACGGCGCGTCCTGCAGGTGCTGGTGCCGGACGACTCCGCTCAATCACGTTGCGGAAAGCCGGTGGAGGCGGTGCGGGTGCTGAACGGCCATTATTTAGAGGCCGAGACTCCGCAACCATCACTGGTCGTCCATGGTTCACGTTCTCGAATTGCGCATGGTTTTTCACCGAAACCTGCACGATCTCCCGTTGCGCAGGCAGTGCCGCAACGTGCGGTTCACGCCATGCCGCCACCTGGGCCGGCGACGGTCGATAGCGGAGGCCGCCTTGTCCGCCAACATAGGCCACGCGCGTCGTATTGAAGCGGTTCACCACGCGATAGGTGTACACGTTGCGAATCACCGTGGTGTTCACGCGGCAGACGGTCGTGTTGTAGAAGAAGGCGTTGTTCCGCCAGTAGCCGCCCTCGTATCCCACGCCGCCGTAGCCGAAGCCGTAGTTCACCCCGCCGTAGAAGCCGACATGCGGGCCCCAGTACCCGTGGTACCAGTGGTAGCGCCCTGCGCCAAATCCCCAGTAGCCGGGTGTCCACAGCACTCCGGTGTACGGCGGCATGACCCAGGCGCCAGGCACCCAGTAATAGCCGGCGGGAGCGTAGGCCCAGTAACCCGGAGTCCAGAGATAGTTCGGTGCCGGCGCCGGCGGCTGTTCGTAATCGGGAATCTGCGGCGGCGGCTGCGGAGCCGCATTGTCGGTCGTCTCGCCGTCATTCTCCTGCTCCTGCGGGGGCGGAAGCTCAGCGGACTCCTGATTCTGGTTTTCGGCGCCCTGACTCTGGCTCTCCCTGGGTTGCGCTGCCTGGTCCGCAGGCGGCGCCGGAGGATTTTCCTGGCCGCCGGTTTCCGTCACATCGCTCGCTGGCGCCAGATTGGCCGACGCCGGATCATCGCTCGCCGCCGGCTGCGCGGCGGTTGACTGCGCCTGATTCGGCTGCGCCGCATTCTGATCCTGCGCCGCGTTCTGATTTTGATTGCCGTGGCAGCCCGCAAGCGCGAACGCCACAACGACTGCTGAAACTGCTAACGTGCCAATTCTCTTCATGGGCTTTTGGATGCGGCTTGCCGCCACGGGTCAATGCCAGCGCCGACGGCCAGCGGATCGCTCTCCTTCGAGTTCAAGATTGCAAACGCAAAACCTTCCTGTGGGATGCAATCCCTGACGGATGTTGGCGGGAAATTTGCCGGGTACGTGCGTCAACGGCCGTCGGGGGCGGCGGAATCCCTGGCTGCTGAAGATCTTACGCCGAAAACCTCGAGAGCGGCTGGGACGCAATCCGCGACGGATTTCTCCGGCGCCCCATGGAGGGCTTCGCCGGCCAGCAGGATCGTCGGGGCCGGACCGGGCGTGACGCGGTCGAGCTGCGCCAGCGTGGTATGGACCACGTGCTGATCGGGTTGCGCCGCGCGTGAGACGAGCACGCAGGGCAGTTCGGCGGGCAATCCCTCGCCCCGAAGCTGCATGGCCACGGCGCTCAGGTCCCGTCCCGGCATGTAGACGACGCGGGTGGCCCCGGCGAGCGACGCGGGTTCGAGGGCCGAGCCCGCCCGATGATGGCCCGAGGTAAAGCTGATACTCGAAGCATTGCGGCGATCGGTGAGCGGGCGGCGCATCGCGGCTGCCGCGGCAAATGCGGCCGTGATGCCGGGAACCACCTCGAAGGGAATGTCGGCAGCGCGCAGGGCATCCATTTCCTCTCCCGCGCGGCCGAAAACCAGCGGGTCACCTGATTTGAGGCGGACCACCGCGAGGCCACGCCGGGCGTAGTCGACCATCATCGCGTCGATCTGTTCCTGGCTGATGTTTTTGTGGCCGCAGCGCTTGCCCACATTGATGACAATGGCGCGCGCGGCGTGGTCGAGAACCGCCTGCGGCACGAGGTCGTCGTGCAGTACCACATCCGCGCTCTCCAGCAGGCGCACGGCGCGGAGGGTCAGCAACTCCGGGTCGCCCGGGCCTGCGCCAACCAGATAAACCGAGCCTCCCTGTGCCTGCGTTGTACGCGACGCGCTCATGCCGGCACCTCAGGCTTCCGCAGCGCATCGGCTTGTTGCCGGGCAAACTGCCGTGTCGGGCAGGTCTCCAGCGCACACAGGGAACGATGCGCCAAATCGTGCAGCAGCAGGTTGCGCTGCGGGCCGGCCGGCACGCCGGCGCGGATCTCACGCCGCAGTCCCCCCAACTGCTGCAGCCACGGACCCAGATCGCGCGGAAGCTGCTCGTCGATTTCGCGCCGCAGGCGCTGGGCCAGGGCAGGGCTTTCCCCGGCTGTCGAGATGGCGATTTGCAGGTCGCCGCGCGCAATCACCGAACCGAAATAGAAATCGCAGTTCGGCGGATCGTCAACCGCGTTGCAGAGAATATTGCGGCGCAGCGCTTCTTCGTACACCGCGTGATTGACGGCAGAAGAATTGGTCGCAGCGATGACGAGGAACGCTCCGTCGAGATCCGCCGGCTCGAATGCCCGCTTGCGCCACGCAAGGGCGCCAATCTCAACCAGCGGGTGGATCTGCGGCGTGGCCTGGGGAGCGACCACGGTGATTGCGGCCCGCGCTGCGCGCAGGCTCTCAATTTTGCCCAGCGCAACGGTCCCTGCGCCGACCACGAGCACCGGGCGGTCCTCCAGACGAAGAAAGATGGGGAGAAGACTCATGGTGATCCTCAACCTGCCAGTTCCACAGGAACCCGGCCGCCGGCCAGATCGCGTTCGACCGGCGCCAGCTCTTCGCCGGCCAGCGCGGCGCGAATCTCCGCATCGCTGGTGCGGGCAAACCAGCCGCGCAGATTCTCAGCCGGTTCGCGTTCAGCAAGATACTTGCGCAGCAACCGTTCGATGGCTTCAGGAACCAGGTGCGCCGGCGTGCGGAAACCTACCGGCCGCGCCATTCCGGCGTGCTGTCCAACCGATCCGCCGACGCAGAAGTAGTACGCGTCCGTGAGCTGGCCTTCGTGCTTGATCTTCTTGCCCTCGAGACCCAGGTCGGCAATCCAGTGCTGGCCACAGCTGTTGGGGCAGCCGGTTACATGCAGGCGCAACTGCTGATCGAATTGCGGCAGCCGTTCTTCCATCTCCTCGACCAGCCAGCGGAGAAAGCCCTTCGTCTCCGTGATGGCCAGCTTGCAGAATTCGGTGCCGGTGCAGGCAATGCCGCCGCGCCAGAACGCCGACCCTTCGACGTGCAGACCGATCTGGCCCAGTTCGCGAGCAAGGTCGCCGGCGCGCGCTGTGGGCACGTTGAGGAAGAGCAGGTTCTGCATCACGGTCAGCCGCAATTCGCCAGGATGACCGGTTTCCGGACTGCCGAATCGCTCGGCCAGCTCCGCGGCTGCGGCCAGCTGATCGCCGGTGAGGCGGCCGCGCAGGACGCTGGCCCCGACATAGCTCAACCCAGGCTGCTTCTGGCGGTGAATGCCGGCATGGTCGCGCAGAATGTCGTCCGGCACGGTCTCGTCGACCCCCGGATCGAGCGTGAAGCCGAGGCGGCTTTCGATCTCAAACAGGAAACGTTCGGCGGTCCAGCCTTCTTTGGTGAACAGGTACTTCATGCGGGCCCGGTCGCGGCTTTCGCGAAGAACCTGCTGGTCGCGGAAGATCTCCGTGATGGCGCGAACGACGGCAGCGGCCTGATCCTGGCGAACGAAGGCGTTGAGGCGCACCGCCAGATGCGGCTCGTTCGACAGCCCGCCGCCGACGCGAACCGAGTAGCCAACCTCGTCGCCTCGCCTTGCCGAGGTGAGGGCGATGTCGTTAATTTCGGGATAGGAGCACCACACCGGGCAGCCGCTCACCGTGATTTTGAACTTGCGAGGCAGATTGTAGAAGTCGTTATTTCCGCGTAAGTTGCCAGCAATCTCTAAAGCAAGCGGTGAAGCGTCGATGAGTTCGTCGTGGGCGATGCCGGCCAGAGGGCAGCCGGTCACATTGCGGACCACGTCGCCGCAGGCGCCCCTGGGCGAGAGGCCGGCGGCATCGAGAGCTTCGAGGACGAGGGGGAGGGATTCGACGGTCAGCCAGTGGTACTGGATGTTCTGGCGGACGGTGATGTCGGCGAGGTTGCGGCCGTGGCGCTGGGCGATGTCGGCGAGAACGCGGGCCTGCCCGGTATGCAGGATGCCGTTGCCGAGCGGCACGCGGAGCATGAAGTACTCGGTGGCCTTGCCTTCGCCGCCTTTGCCGCCGGTGACGCCGAGGCCGTCACCCTGGGTGTAGATACCCCACCAGCGGAAATACGTATTCCATTCCTCGGGGATCGAGTTGCGGCCGTCGCGGGCGAAGGCGCGAATCTCCTCGATAGCGTCCCACGGATTCTTGTCGCGCTTCAGGCGCTCGGCTTTCTGGGCTTTGGTTTCTTTGGGTGCGGCGACGTCGGCCATGGAGGCTCCCTGTGATCTAAGGGGGAAATTGGCCTCGCGCGGCGGGAAAAGGAAAAACCCGCGTCAGCGAGGAGGCTGGAGCGCGGGCTTTTGGGGGTGCGGCTATCGATCGAGGGCTTCACCCAGAAGTCCGGCGCTGCGCGCAACAACAAGCGCAACAAGCAACCGGGGTGGGGCACAGGACCATGGGGTTAAGAATAGGGCAGATTGGATGCGCAGTCAATCCCGAAGTGACTGTAGCCATGGTCGCCTGGTAACCGACCGATGGGGCGGGGCCGTTGAGGGCGGGGAAAAGACCCTGCTGCGTGGGTGAACCACCCCCGTATGCCTTTTTTTTCTCCCGGGTTTTGGGCCGTGATTTGTTTTCAGCAACTTTGCGGGGGAGGATTTGAAAGATGCATGGCATCTGATTGAAAAAAGATCAGTTGTATCACGGTTGGCTGTGACTCACCGGCGATCGTCTGTGACGTATTCGCGGTTGTGACGCCGTCAAGTGACAGCCAGCGGGTCAGTTCGTCGCAGCCCGTGATTGACTCATTCGCGACCGTGCAGGACGGCTTTGCGCTTGTGATAGACGCAGAGGCGAAGGGCATTCAGTTACTGACGATCGTGACCATCGGGCGGCCTCAGGGCCCTGGCAGGTGCGGTCGGGATTTCAAAGATCGTGCTGGAACCCGGCCTGGGCCGGGACAGAAACTCCGAAAAGCCAGAAAGCTCTGTGCGCGGCGGGCGGACAGAGCTCTCCTTTTCCAGCGTAGAAGGGCTGAGAGCGGGGTAGCAAGCAAAATCGAAGGCGTAGACGTTACTGAAGTCATGGCGCAGGCCCGGTCCGGGACGGAATGGTCGGCAAAATTCCAGCGGCAGTCGGGGATGGGAGGGCGCGAACAGCTTTCAGTGGAAATTGAAGTATGGTCCATAAACATATGAATCAAATCACATTATATGTTTATGAGCCAGAAGAGATGCTCGATTACTGCAAAGCGCCCCCGGGTGCCCGTGCGAGCCGGCGAAGGTCCTGCCGTACCCGATCGATTTGCGTCGAAAGCTGTTCCCACGCCTTTCTCGCTCCGGCCAGATTGGCGGCTTTCGCGCAGATTTCCATTTGCGCCGCGGCTTCCTGCGCGGCACGAGCCTGAAAGGTTCCAACCGAGCCTTTGAGAGCGTGAGCCGCCCTCTGGACCATCACCGCGTCGTTCGACTCAAAGCCTTCGCTGATCTGCTTTTCCTGCTTCATGCTGTCTGCCAGCCACAGCTCGGCCATTTCGGCCAGGAGAGCTCGATCACCCATCACCGAGTCGAGAAGCAGCTCGAGCTGGCCGATTGCCTGAAACGAATCCTGCCCGGGAGATCGATCCGCATTGCGCGACTTTTCTACTTCCGAAACGGCCTTTCTTAATTCCTCCGTGCGAATCGGCTTGGAAAGATACCCGTCCATGCCGGCGCTGAGGCACTTTTCCCTGTCGCCTTTCATCGCGTGCGCCGTCATCGCGACAATCTGTACATGCTTTCCCGTGCCTGCTTCGGCGGCGCGGATGGCCGCCGTTGCCTCGAGTCCATCCATCTCGGGCATCTGCACGTCCATCAGCACCAGGTCGAAATCTTCCGCCTGCGATCGTTCGACCGCATCTCGACCGTTGTTCACAACCTCGACCCTGTGGCCGAGCCTCTCCAGGATCCTCATCGCGAGGGTTTGGTTGACCGGGTTGTCCTCCGCGAGCAGGACTCGCAGCGAGCATCCGGAGGGCTGGATGAATGCGGAGGGGACTTCGTCGCGGTCGGGTTTCGGATTTTTTTCCGCCATCGCCGTCACAATTGCGTCCAGGAGTTCGGACTGCTTGATCGGCTTGCTCAGATAACCCGAGATTCCCAGCTCGCGCGATCGCGCAGCATCGTTGGGCCTCGATGCGGAGGTCAACAGAAGGATTTTGATTCCCAGGCTGGCGAATCTGGTTTTGATTTGCTCCGCCAGCGTGAACCCGTCCATCCCGGGCATGTGGACGTCGAGCAGCGCCATCGCGAAACGATCCCTGCCGGCTCGGTTCTCGAGGGCATCCAGGGCTTCAGCGCCGCTGCCGGCCAGGGTCGGCTTCATATGCCAGTTCGTCAGGATTTCCCTGAGGATGCGCCGATTGGACGCGTTGTCATCCACGACGAGAATGGGCAAATCCATGAGCTCGTGACTCGCTTCGGGCAGTGGCTCCGCAGCTGATTCCTTCAATTCCAGCACCACAGTGAAATGGAACTTGCTCCCTTGTCTCACCTTGCTTTCCACCCACATCGTCCCGCCCATCAGCTTGACCAGGGCCGCGCAGATGGAGAGCCCTAATCCGGTTCCCCCATACTTGCGGGTCGTCGAGCTATCCACCTGCTCGAAGGCCTCGAAGATGGTCTGCTGCTTCTCCTCAGGAATGCCAATGCCTGTATCGGACACGAAAAAATGCAGGTCGAGGATCGACTCACTTTGAGCTTGCCGCTCAACGTGGAGCATCACTTCGCCGTTGTCGGTGAACTTGATGGCGTTCCCGACAAGATTGATGAGGATCTGCCGCAGACGAATCGGGTCGCCGAAGACGCGATCCGGCAGATCGGCCTGTATGTGGCAGCCCAGTTCCAGGTCTTTCTGGTGCGCGCGCGGGGCCAGCAGGCGCACCGTGTCTTCGAGGGTGTCGCGGAGATTGAAGGTGCTCTTGTCGAGTTCGAACTTCCGCGCCTCAATCTTGGAGAAGTCGAGCAGGTCATTGATCAGCGCGAGCAGGGCCTCCGCGGAATCCTTGATCGTGCCCAGGTATTCGCGCTGTTCGCTGGTGAGCATCGTGCCCAGGGCCAGTTCGGTCATCCCCACAATCGCGTTCATCGGCGTGCGAATCTCGTGGCTCATGTTGGCGAGGAACTCGCTCTTCGCCTTCGTCGCATCTTCGGCGCTTTGCCTCGCTAATTCCAGCTCGCACGCATAGAGCCGCAATGCGGCTTCTGCCTCGGTGCGCTCGATAAACTGGCCGATCTGACTGCCGGCCGATGACAGCAGATTGAGCAGCTTCCTGTCCGGCTGCCGGATTTGGTGGCTAAAGAACTCGAGTACGCCCAGAACCTCGTCGCCGAGCAGAATGGGGAATCCAAACGCGCTGTGCAGGCCTTCTTGCGAAGCGATCGGGGCACGAGGGAAATTCGCAATGCCGGTTATGTCCTCGATCCAAAGCGAATCCGCGGTTTCCCACACACGGCCGGGGAGACCAACGCCTCGATCGAAGGTGCGGGAGAGGGTCGCCGCCGAAAACTCGCTTAGATTCGCGGTTGGTATGCACCAGGTCTCGACGGGACGCAGGACTCCTTCTCCTTTGTCCAGCTGCCACAGCGTGCCTGCGACCCACTCCAGGGTTTCGCAAATGTTGCGGAGGATTTGCGGCGCAGCTTCGTGCAGGGAAGGCGCTTCTGCCAGCACCCTGGTGACGGAGTATTGAGCGAGCAGCAGGTCCTGGTCCTGCTTCATCTCGGTGACGTCACGGCCGGTTGCGTAGAAAAACTGTCCATCCTCGGGCGCAGCGGCTGTCCAGACAATCCAGCGCCAGGAACCGTCGCTGGTTCGAACGCGGTTCCGGAAGCGCATGGTTTTATGTCCCTGAAGAACCCGGGTAGCCTCGGCAATGGTTGCCGCCTGGTCGTCCGGATGGACCAGATGGATCCAGGGCTGCTGGAGCAGTTCCTCTTTTGCCCAGCCAAGATCGTCTGTCCAGGCTTTGTTGACTCGCGTGAAATATCCGTCGAGACCGGCCACGCAGATCAGGTCAAGGGAAAGATCGAGTAAGTCGGTGACTTCGTTGTCGGGGGCAGTTGGTCTCAGGGGTAAGTGCGCCGACATGTTCTCTCTCCGCGTGTGAGTGACACAGTCTACGCCGAAGCGCGTGTTGACGCCACCAGCAGAGCGGAATAGTATTCAGCGATTCCGATGGCGATGATTGAGGAGGCCTTTTATGTCCGACGAAACGCCGGCTCGACATCGAATTTTGATTGCGGATGATGATGCAGCGACCCGGCACGGCGTCGCCAGGCTGCTCGAAGCCGCGGGGTTCGAGGTATCGGAAGCGGAAGATGGGAGAGCGGCACTCAACACCATTCAGGAAAAGCATTACGACCTTGTGTTCCTTGACATTTGGATGCCCCACCTTTCCGGCCTGGAAGTGCTGGCGCGCATCCGCACCTCGGCCAGCCGGCCGAAGGTCATCGTCATGACTTCCGACGGGACGTCGGAGACCCTGCTGCGCGCCGTGAAGGAACAAGCCTACGACTACCTCAGCAAACCGTTTCCACCCCGGCAGGCGGTCGAAGTCGCACAACGGGCGCTCTCCGCCGATCAGTGCCCGGATATCGAAGTTTTGTCGGCCCGTCCGCACTGGGTCGAGCTCCTCATTCCGTGCACCAGCGAAGCCGCCGAGCGGATTCAGACCGTCATGATGAAGCTGGACGCTGACCTTCCCGACAACCTGCGCGAAACGATCGCATCCTCCTTCCGCGAACTGCTCCTCAACGCGATCGAATGGGGTGGTCAGTTCGATCCCAACCGAAAGGTTCGGATCGCTTCGGTCCGCTCACCGCGCATGCTCATGTTTCGCATTGCCGACCCGGGTCCCGGTTTTTCCTTCTCCGAACTCTCTCATGCAGCAGTCGGCCAGCCCGAATCGGAACCTGTCGCTCACATGTCGGTGCGGGAAGAACGTGGAATTCGGCCCGGAGGATTTGGAATCCTGATGATCAAAGCCGCTGCCGACGAGCTGCTGTATAACGAAGCGCAGAACGAGGTCATGTTCATCAAGTACTTCGATCAGGCCCAACCCCTGCCGGCGCTGTAAGTGGGCGAGAAGCTGAGGAAGGATGGAAACCTGGCGGCGCAGCATGCGGGCGCGGCGGACTGGTCGGGGCCGGAGGTGACGGCATTCATCGTAAAGCTGAAGCGGCAATGAGCTCCGGCGGAGACGGAGAGCCCCTCGTTGCACATTTCGGCTATTCGCTGCGCAGGGCTTGCATGGGGTCGACTTGGGTGGCGCGGAATGCCGGCAGGAACATCGCCGAGAGCGAAACGAGCAGCAGCATGACCGCCGAGATGCAGTAGAGGGAAGGGTCGAAGGTGTCGACGCGGAGCCAGGAATGCTCCGTGATGCGCATAAAGCTCCAGGCTGCGGGGACGGAGAGTGCAGCTCCACAAACCAGGCCGAAGGCAATCTGGCGCAGGCCACGGGTGAGAATGCCCTGGAAGATGCGCGGACGCGTGGCGCCGAGCGTCATGCGGATGCCGAACTCGCGCGTGCGGAGACGGATGGCGAAGGTGAGGACTCCGTGGACGCCGGTGACGGCGAGGAGCACGGCGATTCCGGCCATGAAGATGATGATGCGGGCCAGCGACATGATTTCGGTCGAAGCGGTTTCGAGGAAGTCCCAGATGGTCGAGGGATCTTCGGCCTGGGTGGGATCGAGGCTGCGGACGGTCTGTGCGACGGATTGGACGGCCGATTTTGCATCGCCGGTAAAGCGAACGTAGAGCCCACCGGTCAGCGATTTCGGATCGCGCAGCGTGTAGAGGCGCGGTTCGTCAACGACGCCGAAAGTTTCGGACCGCGTGTCGCGGGCGATGCCGATGACGACGAGGCGGTGGTTATCCGGCGTGATCACCACTTTGCCGAGGGGATCGTTGCCGCTCCAAGAAGCCCTGGCAAAAGACGCTGAGACGACGGCCACGGAGCCGCTGCCACCGGCGGAGAGATCGGAAGGCTGGAAGAAGCGACCGTGGAGGAGCGGGATGCCGAAGGTCGAGAAAAAGTTGGGAGAAACGATATCGATCGCGGCTGGGCGGCCCTGGCCTTTGCCGCGGTCGTCGGCGCGCACTTCATCGAGCGGCGCAGGATTGAACAGTGCGAGGCTGGCCCAGGAAACAGACTGAATCCCGGGAAGTGCGCGGATTCGCGTTTCGAGCGAGTGCACAAACGCCCTGGCCGAGGTGTCGGTGTACTGCGGCGCTTCGATCGTGAGCGGGACGGTCATGAGATGGTGGGTTTCGAAGCCGGAATCGAAACGGGTGATGGAAGAGGGCAGGCGTCCGAAGAGCACGGCGGCGACGAGGAGCACGAAGCTCATGGCGATCTGGACGACGATGAGGGCGCTGGTGGTGCGCGAACGCATCGTCGCCGAGCCCTCGCGCCCCTTGAGTGCGGTGACCAGATCGAGACGGAAGGACGCGCGCATGGGAGCAAGAGCGGAGGCAGCGGCAGCGAGCAGGACGAGAGCGGCGAGGTAGCCGAAGACGGTCCAGTCGGGCCGCATCATCGAGCCCGCGGAAGCGCCTTCGACGGGATCGATCGAAGCCAGCAGAAACCGCGGAATGACCGTGGCGAGAAGGATGCTGGCGACACCGGCGATGGCGGCGGTGAGGAAGCTTTCGAGAGCGAGCATGCGCAGGAGGCGGGCACGCCCGGCGCCGAGGGCGAGGCGGACGGCCATCTCTCCGCGGCGCACAATCGACCGCGAGAGAAAGAGCATGGTGACGTTGGAACACGCCAGCAGGAGCACGAGCGTGAGCGGTCCCATGATGAGAAACAGGAGTGTGGCGGCAGGAAATCCAGCAGCGGGCTTGTGGATGAAGGCTCCGTCGGTGACGACGATGGTGGTTTTGCGGTCAGGGGTGAGGATCTTCTGGTCGTGATAGAAGCGGTCGCGCTGCGCGAGGATGGCCTGCATCTCCGCCTGGGCGCCGGCGCGGGAGACGCCGGGGCGAAGCCGAGCGACGACCGTGAGCCAAAGCCATCCAGGGTCGCGAAAGGCGCTGTTGCCGTGGTTGAAGAGCGGCTCCATCGACCAGGGAAGGAGAATGCCGCCGCGGTTGAGGCTCGCCGCGCTGTCGGGCATGACGCCGATCACCGTGAAGGGCTGGCGGTCGAGATGGATGACGCGGCCGAGAATGTGCGGGTCGGAGGCGTAGAGATTTTTCCAGATGTAGTGGCTGAGCACGGCAACATGGGCTGTGGAACCGGGCGCGAGTTCGTCGGGCAGGAAGTAGCGGCCGATGAGCGGAGGATCGATGCCGTAGACCCGGAAATAATCCGCCGTGACCAGCAGTGCCCGGTCCTGGTGGTGGACGTCGTCGAACATGGTGGCGATGTTCGACCATGCGGCCACTTCGCTGAGGGTGCGGGACTGGGCACGGATGGCGTCGAAGTCGGCGGCGCTGAAGGTGGAGAATTCTCCGGCAGCCGGGAACCAGCCCTGATATTGCGGATAGATTTGCGCGAAAGCCGCAGGGTCTTGGCGCGTGGGCGGCTGGAGGACCATGGTGTTGAGGATGGTGAACACGCCTGCGTTGAGGCCGATGCCGACTGAGAGCGCGAGCACGACGACTACGGTGAGCAGCGGCGTGCGGCGTGCCGAGCGAAGAGCGTAGAGAAGGTCCTGGCGGTCGAGAAGCACAGGCGCGGCACCTCAGGGTTGTGACAAGGGTCGCAAACGGCGGGGAGGTTGGCAAGGGCGCCACTTGCTAACGCCGCCACGTGCGGGGCCCATAGTTTTGGCACCGTGTTTTGACCTTGCCGGGCATGAGGATTTATAACGGGCTATTCCGTGAAAAAACGGAATGCAGGCGCGAGGGCGCGGCGGGGATGGTCCTGCCGGGGTGTTCGCGTTGACGAGGTTTGCACTGGGATGTTCGGGAAGGCGGTGAAAATCCGCCACTGCCCCGCAACTGTAAGCGCGTGTTCCTGCGTCTGGTTGTTTTGAGACTCAGGAGCAGGCCGACCGAAATGCCACTGGAACCGCTCGGGTTCCGGGAAGGCGGGCGGCCTGGTTCCATAAAATAGGTGGAATGACGCGCAAGTCAGGAGACCGGTCCCGTGTGCCAGAGGCGGCGCTGCTCGTGCCGTCTCGTTCACCGCGCTCCGAGGGGAGCGGAGGACCTATGAGAGATGCCACGCGGCTGGCGCGCCGCTTCCTTTGCCTTTTTCTTCTGCCGTTTTGTGCGACCGCGAGCTACGCGGTCAGCGTGCATGGAACCGTGACCGATACGCTGGGCGTGCCGATTGCCGGCGCGGCCGTGGCCCTGGTGCATGACGGCAAGGTGATCCTGACGGTGCTGAGCCAGCCGGACGGCAGCTACACGCTGGTGAGCGCGTATGCAGGGCAGTTTTACGTGCTGGCGTCGGGCCGCTCGTTCCGGCAATTGCAGACGCGCAGTTTCTACGGCGGCCAGTTCGACGACGTGGAGCAGAACGTGGTGCTGGAGCCGGAGTGGGTGCGGCAATCCATTGTGGTGACGCCGACCGGCGAGCCGGAGCCGCAGGCGCAGACCAGCGGATCGGTGTCGGGGATCAGTGAAATCCAGTATCAGAACCGCGAGGATATCGTGGGCGCGCTGCGGCAGATTCCCGGCGTACAGGTGGTGCAGACGGGCCAGCGCGGCGGCGAGACGTCGCTGTTCATCCGCGGCGGCAGCTCGACGGCGAATACGGTGACGATGGATGGCGTGCCCATTGAGGATGTCGGCGGGCGTTTCGACTTCACCAATGTGGCGACGACAGGGCTCTCGGACATCGAGGTCTATCGCGGGCCGAACACGGTGCTCTACGGCGCGGATGCGGCGGCCGGGGTGGTGGCGCTGACGACGCCGCGGGGCAGCACGCCGTTTCCTTCGATCCTCTACCAGGGCGACGTGGGCAGTTTCGGAACGTATCGGAACCAGGTGCAGATCGGCGGGCTGAAGCAGAAGCTGGATTACTACGGCGGGTTCTCGGATCTGGAGACGCGGAACTCCATCCCGATGGACGCTTACCACGACGACACAGGAGTGGCGAACGTGGGCTGGAGCTGGTCGGCGAAGACGGAGATTCGCGTGACGGCGCGGAACAGCGTGTCGGCGACGGGCGTGCCTTCGGCGAACGGCGGCTACGAGTTCGATGGAATCGCGAACGATGGCAAGCAGCTCGATCAGGACACCTATGGAACGGGGACGATTGCGCATACCTTCCGCGACAATCTGCACGTCGTGGCGCGCTACGGGCTGGTGCGCAAGCGGGAAGAGAGCGAGCAGTGGTATCCGGCAGGACAACTGATCGCGGGGAACTACTACGGCGCATACGAGACGGTGACCGGAGCCAATGGGTATCAGTCGCGCGGGCTGGCTCTGATGAATTATGGGGCGGATTTCGGGTCGATTTATCCGTGGAAACTGGCGCTCGATTCGAACCGCGACGATCTGTTCGTGCAGATGAATTACGTGCACGGGCCGCATCTGGCGGTGACGGCCGGCGCGCGGTACGACAACGAGCGCGGCGTGGAAAAGGAGCCGGTCTACGCGTACCGCGAAGGTCTGGAGCGCGCGAACTACGACTACCAGGGGCAGATCGGCGGCGAGTTTAAAAACCGGTTCTTTTACACCGGGGCAGGAAACATCGAAAAGAACGGGCTGTTTGGCACGGTGGGCACGCCGCGCCTCGGCGCGTCGTATTACCTCGTGCGGCCGGGGCGGGGATGGCTGCACGGGACGAAGCTGGACTTCAATTTTGCGCGCGGCTACCAGGAGCCGACCCTCGATCAGCAGTTCGGATCGCTGTACACGTTCCTGGTGCATAACGGCGGCCGCAGGACGGCTTCGCAATACGGCATCGCTCCGGTTGGGGCGGAGTTGTCGCGCACGTATGATGGCGGCCTGGAGCAAAGTCTGTTCAGCGAAAAAGTCACTCTGCGCGCTACCTATTTTCACAATGAATTCGGGAACCAGATTGAGCCGGTGCCGGCAACGGCCGTCCCCACTCTGCTGCCGAACCTTACGGCCGCGGAACAGCAGAATCTCCAGGCTTTCCTCAACAACAATTTCGCTTACGAACTGGACCTGAACTCGATGGCGTATCGCGCGCAGGGCGCGGAGGGCGAAGTGGAGTACGGGCTGGGACGCAACGTGTTTGTGCGCGGCGGCTACACGTATCTCGACGCGGCGGTGCAGCGGTCGTTCTCGTCGGACAACGTGGAGTGCAATAACTACGGAACGCCGGGGCCTTGCTTCAATCCCGCCTTTCCGGGGATTCCGATCGGGAATTATTCGCCCCTCGTGGGTGCGCGGCCGTTTCGGCGTCCGCCGCACACGGGATTCACCAGCGTGATCTACACGGGCCGGAGGTGGACGGCCGTGGCGGAAGGATCGTACGCGAGCCGCAGCGACGACTCGACCTACCTCGGCGGCGACGATGTGAATGGCGGCAACACGTTGCTGCTGCCGAACCGAAACCTGGACTACGCGTATGCGCGGCTCGACCTGGGCGCGAGCTACGCGTGGAAGCCGTGGATGGGGTTCTACACGCAGCTCAACAACGCGACGAGCAGCCACCACATGGGGCCGATTGGATATCCATCGCTGCCGTTCACCTTTGAGACGGGGATGCGATTCACGATCGGACGCGGCGGGCACTAGCTTTCGTTATCTGCTGCGCGTGACGGGAGCCGCCGCGATGTGCAAACTCCGCACCTAACCGATCCTGGGCGGGCAAATCTGCGTATCGCGTTGCGCATCGCGCGCGCGTACCCCACGCTTCGCCGCTCCGAGGCACAACCGGCGGGATTCGGTTTCGTATCTCAACGGATGAACGTGAGCGCGGGTGCCGCGAATCTCCGAACCGGTGCGCCGCAGCCGCCTCTGCCTGCTTCCGGCGGGTTGACGGGTTCGCGTACGTCCAACGCTCCGGGAGCGCAGCCTTCACGCACGATGCAACCCATTATTCCGGAGTCCAGGAGTTCTCCTCATCATGCTTCATCGCAGCCTGGCCGCGGTTCTCCTGCTGGGAACAGCGGTCACAATCAGCGCGCAATCCAACGTCAGTTTTGAGACGTACAACGACCCTGTTAAGACGGCTGCCGGCGCCATCGTGGCCGGGGACTTCAATAACGATGGCAAGCCCGATCTTGTGGAGTGCTGCAACACCAGCACGCAGATGGTCTTACGCGCGGGCAATGGAGCCGGCCGATTCGCCGCCCCGACTGTAGCCTTTGCGACGCCGGTATCGCTGTCGAGCCCTGTGGCCGTGGATGTGAACGGCGACGGCAACCTGGACATCGTCGCGGTGGCGGCGCTGAATCCTCCGCCGCCACCCGGAGAAGGTAACTATGAACTGATGGTGTTCCTGGGGAATGGCAACGGCACCTTCCAGGCCCCCAGGGTCTACAAGACAACACAGATGCCGAACACGGTGGTGGTCGGGAACATCTTCGGCGATGGGCATCCGGATATTGCGGTGGCCGATGCGGAAAGCACGATCGATCTGTTTCGCAATGATGGCAACGGCACCTTCACCTACGAGAAGTCGATCAACATGGGCGGGGGCCCGTATGCGGAGTTGAGCCTGGCGGGCGGAGACATCAATGGCAACGGGTATCTCGACCTCGTGGTGGCGCAACTGGCCGGGACCAATAACGGCATCAACTTCGCGAATCCAGAGCAGCTTTATGTTCTGTGGAACGACGGAAAGGGCGACTACACGCAACAGGAGCTGGACGACAGCATTTACTATCCCAACCTTGCCATCACCAGGCTGAACGGCGACGGGCAGATGGACATCCTGGTCAGCTATAAGTGCACAGCGAATAACGGCGACTACTATTGCACCGGATTCGACGGCTACTACGGCCAGGGCAATGACAAGGTCGTGAAGAAAACGCTGGTGACCGATTCCTCCGGCGTGAACGGCGCGGACATCGGGCAGATCGCGGGCGTGGACGTGAACGGCGATGGCTACGGGGACATTGTGGCCGTCGGCGCGCTGCAATGCGATACCGCGAACGGCACCTGTAATCCAGGGACGGCGGGGTTGTTCGCCTGGGTTGGCAACGCGAACGGCACCTTCGAGCAAACATCGCAGCAGATCATCACTTCCGATGGGCAGTGGGCAGGCTCGGTGGCGACGGCGGATTTCAACCGCGACGGCATGATGGACTTTGTCCAGGGCGTGCCGGGCGCGGGCGGGCAAACGGAGGTGTACATCAACTCCACGAAGCGCACGACGTGCGGACGTTACACGATCAGCCCCAGCATCACGGTGTGCGAGCCGGTGGACAACACGTATGCGCTGAACCCGGTGCGCGTGGAGGCGAACGCCGACGACACGACTTCGATGACGGCGATGCAGGAATACATCGATAACAAGCTGGTGTATTCGAAGCCGGTCACGAGCTTCGACACGACGTTTTCCGTCAGCAACGGTCCGCACTTCTTTGTGACCAAGGGTTGGGATACGAGCGGACGAAGCTTTGTGGCGGACCGGAACGTGACGGCCTACACCGGAACGCGGGGGCCGGTTTGTCCCGTCGCGCCGGATGCGGCCAGCATCTGCCTGCCGGCGGGGGAAACGAGCAGTTCGCCGGTGCTGATTCTGGCGAATGGCGATACCGGAAATTCGGTTCCCTCGGCCGCACAGCTCTACATCGACGGCAAGCTCGTGGTCGACAACAAGGCGTCGTGCAGCGGCAACCAGTGCTGGAACACGACGTCGTTCGTGCAGGTGAGCGAGAACCTTGCTTCGGGCAGCCATGATCTGGTGTTCAAGATTTGGGACGTGGCTGGGAAGGTCTACGAGGCAAGCAAGACGGTCACCGTCAATTGATCGGGCCACGCGGCGCGGGCTCTGGAGGGGTCCGCGCCGCCAGCCTTTGCCGGAGCGTGGGATGCTGGGAATTTCGAACTCAGGTATGGTCCCTCGGCGGACGAGATGATGCCGGAGCCAGCGGCCATCGGTAAGCGATTTCGTTCAGACGCCGCGAGGGGCGATCAGGCAGCAGCGGTGATCGCCGGATCTGTCGGCAAAAACGCCGTCATGAGCGTTCCGGAGGGCCGGCCGCTGCCCGCTATCGTCATGCGGCTGCGACAGCGGATGAAACCGCCGCGCTTGTCGAGCAGGTCCTTGACGGTCCAGAGGCCGAGGCCGATGTTGATGTCTTTTCGCTCGACGAAGTAAGGAGCAAAGACCCGCGAGCACTGCGCCGCCGGAATCCCCGTGCCCTGATCGCCCACGAGGAGGCGCAGACCGGGAGCGGTGGTGCCGGGATGCCGCGCGGCGTGGGCAGCCACATAAATGGTGGATTCCTGCGAGGAGGCATCGATGGCGTTCGCTACCAGGCTCGAGAGGATGTGCTTGCATTCGCCCTGCGGCCAGCGAATGGCGAGGCCGGGCCGGATCTTCCTGGCAACCTCGATGTCTTTGAGGCGGAGGCGCCGCTCGTAAATGGCCAGCACTTCGTCCACGGCCTCGGAGAAAGAGAGAGACGCGGCCGGCGAGGGGCTGCGATAGAAGCCGAGCGTCTGGCGCGAAATCTGGGAGACGTGCTCCAGGACGTTATGCGCTTTCAGCTGCCATAGAAAAGCGCCGCGGCCCCGCTCGTCATCGCTCAGGTTGTTGTATCCACGAGCGGGCGTGACGTGGGTGTGCTGGGAACAGATTCGATGGAGCGCGGCTGCGTCTTCGCGCCGGGAAAAGAAGCGGAGAGGCCAGCCGCAGGAAAGATGAAACGGGCGGCCGCGAGCCAGATCGTTCCACAGGTCTTCGAGCCGGAGCGAGGCCTGTTTTTGACCCTCCTGCCAAAGCACCGCGACCATTTCGCCGTAGGCCACGATAGGCGCGCTCTCGTTGCCGTGGGCACGGACCGCCGATGCCAGCCGATCGAGGATGCCGCCCACCAGAAGGGCAAAGCGCTGCGGATCGGGTTCACCGCCGGCCATGAATTCACTGAGGGCTTTGGTCGCGTCGAGAGCCAGCCAGCGGCCCTGATTCGCAACCCGGGTGAGGTCGATGCCGCGGTGCTCCACGGATTCGGCCAATTCGCGGCGATGCGGCTGGTCGGCGATGATGACGGCGGCGCCTCCCGCGACCAGGGCTGCAGCGATGCGCTGACCCACCTCCGACGCCAGCGACGCATCGTTGGCATAGAAATGGGCGGTGTGCGAACCGCGGGCGGATTCAGGGCGGACGGCGCTGTTCCCGGCGGACAGAGCCGTTCCTGGAGCTGGGGGATTGACGGATGCCATTAGCGGCCGATTTTGCAGGCAGAGCAGGGAAAATCGCGCGACCCTATTCTGGCAATTTTGTCGTTTCGATGACGATTTGGCGGGAAGGGATGCCCCGAAAGACGGCGTGAGAGGAGGCGATCCAGGGCCCGCCGCAAGACAATCAGCGCGAGCGGGTGTAGTAAAAAGGCTGCCAGCACCGAGGGTGGGCCACACGCGATTCTAAAGGATCTTTGCTTCCAGCCCTGCAATGAATGAGATGCCTGGAATGTTCAGCCGCTGGAGCCTGCGATCGTTGGTCAGGAATAGATCGCTTCGAGCCTGAGCAGCACTGGCGAGGTGAATGGCGTCGGCGGGCAGCACGGAATAGTCAGCGCGTATGCGGCTGTATTCTTCCGCGATACCGACGGTAAAGGGGATTAACTCAAGTTCGTCGCTGATGAAGTAGTCTTTCAATTCTGCAGCGACATCATCCCGACCCTTTTTTCGGGGACCGGTGAGCACTTCGCCCACGGTGAAGACGCTCGTGCAAAGGGCATCACCGCGCCGAGTCATCTCCCGGTGGATTTGCCGGACCCGCGGACCGAAGCGCGGATCGGCTTCCAGCATGTAAACAAAAAGCATAGTATCCCAGTAGATTCGGCTCATTTTTCGCCGTCGGCCGTTTCGGCGGCATTTCCGGCGTCATTTGAGGAATGGCGAAAATTGAGCTTGTCCCTTTCCTCGCGGATGAATTTCTCACCTCCGCCCAATTCGCGAAAGACCTCGGAAGCGATGCCATAGAGCCGCTCAAGGCGGCTGGGCTGCTGCCGGTGTGCATGATCCGGAGGCCGACTCGCAAGGGGAAGCCTATACGTGAAGATCGCCCTCGTACCGTACCCTGACGGCGGTCCGTCCTTCGCGATGAGTTCGGCCCCGATCGCCCGCTGAAATTTTTGCGACGCGAGTGTGGTGCAAACAGACGGGACCCGGTTGGTCCAGCGGAGATCGCGATGAACATCGCCGGCCTTAATGCGGATGGTGGTCTCGCCGCGCTGGCGTGCAGGCGTGACATAGGCGCTATCGACATATTTGAGAATCTGATCGCTTAGGCGCATACATACCCTTCCAGGCAATTTTAAAATACATATACACTCCATACATGTCAAGGTGAAGTGAAAGAAAAAGACGGCCCTCGCCAGGGCCGCCTTTCCGGAATCGCTGGTTTTCTATTGCCGTCGGGCGGGCCGGACGGCTTCCTGGGCGTGAGCGGCTCCGTTCGGCGGGACCGCCGGCGGCTCGGGGGCGGCAGCCCTTGCGCCAATGCCGAGCTTCTGGCGAAGCTGCGTGTCGATTTTGCCGAAGGTATCGCGATTGTCCTTGAGGAACTGGCGGACGTTCTCGCGCCCCTGGCCGATGCGCTCGCCGGAGAAGCTGAACCAGGCGCCGCTCTTCTCGACGATGTTGTTGGTGACGGCCAGGTCGAGCACGTCGCCTTCGCGGGAGATGCCTTCGCCGTAGAGGATGTCAAACTCGGCCTCGCGGAAGGGCGCGGCGACCTTGTTCTTGACGATCTTGACCTTGGTGCGGGAGCCGACCACGACATCGCCTTCCTTGACGGCGGCGATGCGGCGGATGTCGATGCGGACCGAGGAGTAGAACTTGAGGGCGCGGCCGCCGGTGGTGGTTTCCGGGTTGCCGAACATGACGCCGATCTTCTCGCGGATTTGGTTGATGAAAATGAGACAAGTCCTTGATTTAGAGACAGTTCCCGTCAGCTTGCGGAGGGCCTGGGACATCAGCCGGGCCTGTAGCCCCATGTGCGAGTCCCCCATTTCGCCGTCGAGTTCGGCCTTGGGAACCAGCGCGGCGACCGAGTCGACGACCAGCACGTCGATGGCGCCGGAGCGGACCAGCGCTTCGGTGATTTCAAGGGCCTGTTCGCCGTAATCGGGCTGCGAGATGAGCAGGTTGTCGATGTCGACGCCAAGCTTTTTGGCATAGGCGGGATCGAGAGCATGTTCCGCGTCGACGAAAGCGGCCAGGCCTCCGGCCTTCTGCGCTTCAGCGATGATCTGCAGAGTGATGGTCGTTTTGCCCGAGGATTCGGGGCCGAAGATCTCAACGACGCGGCCACGGGGCACGCCGCCGACGCCGAGAGCGGCGTCGAACGAGATGGAGCCGGTGGAGATGACCGAGATGGGGACCACAGCCTCTTTGCTGCCGAGGCGCATGATGGATCCCTTGCCAAACTGCTTTTCAATCTGCGAAAGCGCCAGTTCTACGGCGCGCTGACGATCATCTGCCACGAGGGTTGCTCCAATCCGGGCGGCCCATGGTTTCGGCTGCCTGTTGTGTCCTGTTTCTGGACAATTTGCCCGAGTCTATCACCGGGTTTGCGCGCCTTCGATGCGGGAGGCGTGGAAACTACGCGGTGGTAATAGGTCGGGTTCAAAAGAAGTTTACAGGTTACCGGGGTGTGGAGAAGTGGGGTGGAAACCTGGTGACAGGCCAAAGGCATGAGGCCGCATGGCGTGACGCGATCAGAGGCTCTTGCGGAAATGAATGCAGCGATCGACGATCTGGAAGCCGAGAGCGGTATGGGCGCGCTGGGAAAGTTCGTGGTCGATCCAGGTGTCCGAGGCCATTTCCTGGCAGCTCTGCGCCCGCGCCCAGTCTTCGGCGGCGGCGATGAGACGGCGGCCGATGCCCTGGCGGCGAAACGCTGGCGCTACGTACCAGCCCTCGAGGAAGCCTACCGGCTGAGCTGTGTCGCAGCCATCGGCATGCGAGCGAAGGCCGGTCTCGACGAAGCCCGCCAGCGTGCCATTGAGCGCATCAGCGACAAGGTAAACGAGCGGCAGCGTCGTTCGCGCCTGACCGGAAAGGATGGCTTCGATCTCCCGCGCATGCTCCTCAAGCGGAGACTCCGGCCAGAGCGCGAAACACAAAGCAGCGAGCGCGGTGGCGTCGGCGAGGCGAGCGGGGCGGATGACGACGAGCTCGGGCATGCACAAAGGATAATCAGGTTGCTCGCCACTCGCTCTGATGGAGCAGATTCAGTGGCTGGAGGCGGGCAGCAGCTTCGCCAGCGTTTTGTCGAGCGCGCCGCCCTCCAAATCCTGCTCGGAGGTGGCGACGATGCGGCCAGAGCGGTCGACCAGGATCATCGTGGGCCAGCTGTTTACGACGAAGAGCTTATCGACGAGGTGCTGGTCGTAGCGTGCCTGCGGCCAGGGGAGTTGATCCTTCGCAATCAGCTTCTGCGCTGCGCCCGGGTCGCTTGCGTCGCCGTCGACGCTGAGCATGTCGAAACCGCGCGCGTGGTACTTCTCGTAAGCTGCTTTTTTCGAGGGGAGATCGGCAACGCAGGGTTCGCACCAGGTAGCCCAGAAATCGATGAGGCGGTACTGGCCGGTGATTGCAGAGAATTTGTGGGATTGGCCATCGAATCCCGTCCAGGTGAAGTCGGGCAGGATGGCGCCTTTGGCGAGATCGAAGCGCGTGTATTCGCCGGCAGGGAGGGAAATGAGGGTGAAGGTGCGCGCCTGAAGGTCAATCGCGGAGGCGGCGAGATAGAGCGAGCCGACGTGAAAGATCGGTGGCTTGCCCTGGGGCACCTGGCGGTCGGCATAGAAGTCGATTTTGCCTGGCGTATCGACGTCCATCCATTCGGCCGCATTCTCCAAATCGACAGTTCCTTTGGCGAGGGCATAAGCAAAGCGGACGGTCAGAGTACGGCCAGGAAGGGATACGGTGCCCTCGACGAAGGGAGTGCCGGCCAGGAGAAAGTCAGGGCGCGTCCAGCTCGCAGGTATTTTTGCGTCCGGCGACAGCAGGCTGACGACGGCGGGGAAGGAGGGATATGGGCCACGGTCGAGAGGAAGGGTGAGCTCGGTGGTTGCCGACATGGTCTGGTCTTCGCCCGGCATGGGCGGATGGAAGAGATGCTTGTCTGCGGCCGTGAAGTGACCAGCGTGGTTCGCGTCGACGAAGAGCTCGAAGGGGCCAGCGGCTTTCTTCACGAGAGCGCCCTGATACGAAACCGCGCCGCCCGCGAAGCTGAGGTCACCGACGCGCACGCTGTCGGCGGGAGTGAGGGGCTCGGGAATGGAGTTGCGTTCCGCCGGAGTTACGTCTTTCCAGTGGACGAAACCGCTGACGTTCGCGGCGATTTCCAGATGGTCGCTGAGCGTGCCGTGGAATTGCTGCTGTGCGATGAGCGCCGCGGGGAGCAGGAAGATAATCCCGGCGAGCCAGTTAGGCCGAGAGATGGACCGCATGGTTTCTCCTCTTCCGGATAGCCAGTCTAACGGTTTTGCAACGGCTACAGGCGTGTTGTGACCTCCGGCACAGAGATTCCGGGAAGGAAATCCTAGTCTGAAGCGTCGCCGGGAGGACGAGCGTGGCGACGCTGGTCGAAAGTCCGAGCACGACGTTAGCGCCGGAAGCGCGCGTCGGGCTTCCCCTGCCTCCTGTTGGGCCGCCGGGTGCGGTGAAGGCCGAGGCTGTTCGCGCTGAGAATCCCTGGGTTGTGGCCATTTCGGTGATGCTGGCCACGTTCATGGAGGTGCTGGACACGTCGATTGCGGCGGTTGCCCTGCCGTATATCGCCGGATCGATGGCGGCGTCGAATTCCGAAGCGACGTGGGTACTCACCAGCTATCTGATTGCCAACGCCGTGGTGCTGCCGGCGAGCAACTGGTTTGCGCTCCGTTTCGGGCGCAAGCGCTTCCTGATTACCTGCGTGGTGCTGTTTACCTGCGCCTCGTTTTGTTGCGGAGCCGCGCCGTCGCTGGAGTTTCTGCTGCTGGCGCGAGTGTTGCAGGGAGCGGGCGGGGGCGCGCTGCAGCCGCTGTCGCAGGCGATCCTGCTCGAGAGCTTCCCGCCGAAGAAACGCGGCGCGGCGATGGCGCTGTTCGGCTTCGGCGTGGTTGTGGCGCCTGTCGTGGGGCCGACGCTGGGCGGATGGCTGACCGACTCATTCAGCTGGCGCTACGCGTTCTACATCAACATCCCTGTGGGCATACTGGCGATTTTTATGATTAGCCGCCATGTGCACGATCCGGTGTACATCAAAAAATCGAAAGCAGGACCATTCGACAACATCGGCTTTGGGCTGCTGTGCCTGTGGACCGGATGCCTGCAGGTGATCCTCGACAAGGGACAGGAGGACGACTGGTTCAGCGCGGTGTGGATTCGCTGGGCGGCGCTGACTTTGGTGGTCTCACTCGGGTGGTTCCTGTGGCACTCGTGGCACAAGCGGCAGCCGCTGGTGGATCTGCATATTCTCGCGCGCGATCGCAACTTTGCTGTCGGATGCCTGCTGGTCTTCATGCTGGGCGTGGCGATCTACGCCACGGTGGCCATGATGCCCCTGTTCTACTAGGAGGTGCTGGGGTACACAGCGCTGACGGCGGGCCTGGTCGTCGCGCCGCGCGGCATCGGCTCGATGATTGGGCTGCCGCTGGTGGGCTACATCAGCCATCGCGTCGATAATCGCTGGCTGCTCACGTGGGGGTTCGCGTTCTTCGGCATCTGCACGATTTTCTTCTCGACCCTCAACCTGGAGATTGGCCCGACGACCATGCTGGCGCCGATCTTGCTGACGGGCTTTGGGCTCAGCTTTCTCTTCGTGCCTATCGGGTATATGGCCACCTCGAACGTGAGCAACGAGCAGATGGGGAACTCGACGGGGATTTTCAATCTGCTGCGGAATATCGGCGGATCGGTGGGGATATCCATGGCGACGACGGCGCTGGCGCGGCGCGCGAGCTACCACCAGAGCGAGATCGCGGCGAGCGTGCCGCAGGCAGGAGGCTTGTTCCAGCAGCACGCGAGTGCGATGAGCGGCTACCTCGGCCATCAGCTGGGGCGGGCGCAGGGCATGCCCGCGGCTGTGGCGTCTATGTATGGCCAGCTGCAGAGGCAGGCCGAGCTGTGGGCGTTTGTCGATGTCTTCCGCTGGACCGCGGTGGTGACGTTTGCGGCGGGAGCGTTCGCCTGGCTCTTCCAGAGAGTGCGTCACGACTGAGGCGGCGAGAGCAGCTAAGAACCGGCCAGCCAAAAGGCGGTCAGGAGAAAAGCGGTCAGCTAAGAACCGGTCAGCAGAAGAGCGGCCAGCGGAAAAGCAGTCAGGTAAGAAACGGTCAGTGATCCCCAACCAAACGGAAAAGTTGCGCCAGCGTCTGCAGGTCGAGTTGCTCGGTGCGGGCCTGCGGAGGGATGGAGCAGGCGGCGAGCGCGGCGGCAATCGCACTGGGTTCGTAGCCGGCGGCGCGGAGATTGTTGGCGAGGGTCTTGCGCTTTTGCGCGAATGTTTTTCTGACAAAAGCCAGAAACGGACTCGGATCGACGCGCAGCTCATCGAAACGCGGAGCCAGCTGCAGGCGCAGAACCGTGGAGTGCACCTGCGGCGGCGGCGAAAACGCGCCAGGCGGCAGCGTGAAGAGCTTCTCGACGCGAGCGTAGAGCTGCGCCGTGACCGAGAGCAGTCCGTAGTCGCGGGAGCCCGGCTGCGCGGCGACGCGGTCGGCCACTTCGCGCTGGATCATGAGCACCGCGCGCTCGATGGGATGATGCGCCGCGAAGAGGTGCAGCAGGATGTCGGAGGTGATGTAGTAAGGCAGGTTGCCGATGACGAGGAGTTTTTCGTCAGGACCGGAACGCAGGGACTCGAGATCCGTCGCGAGGATGTTGTGATTGAGGATGCTGACACTGGGCTGATCGGCAAAGTCGGCCTGGAGATGGGCTGCGAGGGCGCTGTCGAACTCGATGGCGATGAGGCGCTGGGCGCGGCGGGCGAGGATCGCGGTGATGGCTCCGCGGCCGGGGCCGATTTCGACGACCGTGCGATGGGAGACGTCGCCCAACGCATCGGCTATGGCGATCTGCGCCGTGGGACTGATGAGGAAGTTCTGGCCGAGTTTGGGTCGTTGCGGCGCGCGCGACATCTACTTTGATTGTGACCGGAGACGACGCGGCGGTCGAGCCCGGCGTTTGCGCCGCTTTGACGCGCAAGGTTTAGACTCAGCTTTCGGCATCAGAACAGGAACGGAGCCCTTGTCATGCGGATTGTTTTTGCGGCGTCAGAATGCTCGCCCTGGGCCGCGACCGGCGGTCTGGGGGAAGTGGTGGGAGAGCTGTCGCGCCAGATCGCGGGGCTCGGGCATCAGGTGGCCGTGTATCTGCCGTATTACCGGCAGGTGCGGGAGCGGGCTCCGGAGCGGAAGTGCGCGATCCGCAGCGTGACGATTCCATTCCCGTCTTACAGCCGGTTCGCGGCGATTCTCGATGGCGGCGTGCACGACGGCGTGCAGATGTACTTTGTCGATTGCCCGGAGATGTTCGACCGCGAAGGATACTATGACGTGCCCGCGGGCGAATACGCCGACAACTGGGAGCGCTTCGGCCTCTACTGCCGCGCTGTGCTCGAGGCGGCCAAACAGCTGGGCGTGCCGGATTTGTTTCACGTGCATGACTGGCAGGCTTCGCTGCTGCCGGTGTATTTGAAGACGCTGTATGCCGGCGATCCGGTGCTGCGCAAGTGCGCGACGGTGCTGACGATTCACAATGCCGGGTACCAGGGGCTCTATCCGCCCCAGACGACGGAGAAGCTGCTGTTTCCGTGGGACATCTTCACCATGGACCGGATGGAGCACTACGACAAATTCAATTTTCTGAAGGGCGGCCTGGTGTACTCCGATTTGCTGACCACGGTGAGCCCGCGGTATGCGGAGGAGATTCAGACGCCGGAATATGGCGAACGCCTGGAGGGCGTGCTGCGGCGGCGCTCGGCCGATCTGGTGGGCATTCTGAACGGCGTGGATTATGCGTTGTGGAATCCGGCTACAGATGGGAATATCGCGGCGCATTATTCTGCTGAGAACCTGGCGGGGAAAGCGGAATGCCGGCGCGACCTGCTGCACGCGTTCGGCGCAGGAACGGTGAGCGAATCGACGGGGGTGCTGGGCATGGTGACGCGCCTGGCCACGCAAAAGGGCATCGATCTGCTGGAGCAGATGATCGAGCCGCTGCTGCATGAGAACGTGGTGCTCATCGCGGTGGCCAACGGCGAGGCGTACTACGAGAATTTGCTCCGATCGCTGGCGGCGCATTACCGCGGGCGCGTGATGGTGAAGATCGCGTACGACGAGATGCTGGCGCACAAAGTGGAAGCGGGCGCGGATATGTTCCTGATGCCCTCGCGCTACGAGCCGTGCGGGCTGAACCAGTTCTACAGCATGAAGTACGGGACGCCTCCGGTGGTGCGCGCGACGGGCGGGCTGGATAACACGGTCGAGGAGTGGGATCCGCAGGCGCGCACCGGGACGGGGTTCAAGTTCCACGAGTACAAACCGGAGGAGTTTCTGGCGGCCATTCGGCGCGCCCTGCAAGTCTTCGAGGACAAGGACGCCTGGCACGCGCTCATGCGGAAGGGCATGGCGCAGGATTACTCGTGGGGGCGCCCCGCAGCGCGGTACGAGGCGGTGTACGAGCGCGCGGCGCGGAACAAGGGCTGAGGCCGCGGGGCACCGGCCGCAGAGGGCTCGGTCAGGGATTGCGCAGGTAGATGCGATAGGCGGGCGGGAATTCCGCTACGGGCCACCAGCAGATCATGCGCTGCGGCTGCCTCTCGATGTTCATGGAATAATGCGCGGCCAGCCAGTCGCTGAATTGCGGCCACGCGTTGGAGCGCGGCCATGCGAGCGGTTCCCCCAGGCAATTTTGATTGCTGACGACGATGAGGCGCGGTGGATTGCGGCGCAGGTCGGCGAGGAATGCATCGCGCAGGCTGAGCGTGACGGCGTTCTGCGGCTGGTGGAAGAAGTAGCAGTCGTAGAGGAAGCCGGTGGTCTGGACGAGGCGCAGTTGATAGAGCGCGCCGAGGCAGCCGGAGGTCATGTCGAGGCACTGCACCTGGCCGGAATCCGCGCGGAGCTGCGCAAGGTCCGCGGTGAGGGCCTGGGTGAAGTCGTTATGGCGCCAGTCGTAGCGATGAGCGCGAAGGAGCCACGAGGGCGCGAGAACGAAAGTGGGGAAGAGCAGGAGGGCGAGCGCGATGAGGGGCTGTATAGAAGGCCACGTTTTGCGCCAGCTGCGGGCTCTTCGCGCTGTCTCACGTCTGCCAGGTTCGGGCTGACATGGGGCACCCGGCGGGTTTGCGTCCCGTGCAGCGACGCGCAACGCGACGGTTGCGTCGATGCCGATCAGCAGGAGGAGGAATGCCTCCAGCGGATAACGGTGGTAAGGGAATGCCTTGCCCTGGGCCACGAACGAGACAATCCCAATGAAGGCGGAGAAGAGCAGCGCTGCGCCTTCGAAGCTGCGGCCGCGGCGGTGGTCGATGGCGAGCACGATCCAGAGCAGGATGACCGGATAGAGCGCCGATGGGATGAGGTGCGTGAGCAGGAACCGTAGCGGGAAGCGATCGATGCCGGCGTGGTAGACCATGAGGCCGGTGACCGTGGCAAAGAAGGCGTGAACTGCGTGCTCGCGCGCCAGGAAGAACAGCGCAAGCGCAACCGCGATGCAGAGCGCCACGCAGGCTGCGGCGATGAGCGGCGCGATGCGCTGCTTGCGGCGGCGCAGCGTGATGACAGCGAGAATGAGGACGCCGGCCGTCCACGCGGCGGCAGTGGGCTTGATGAGGGTGGCCGCTCCGCTGAAGAGGCCGAAGAGGGCGGCTCCAATCCACGTTGCCGCCGGGCTGGGAGTGTGATCGCTGGCTGAGCGGCGCAGCGCGGCGAAGATGGCGGCGCAGGCGAGGAGCAGGAGCACGGCGAGGACGAGGTCGCGCTCGCCGGTCTGGTCGACGCCGTCGTGAATGTGGAGCGCGAAGAAGAAGACTGCGGCGAAGAGGCCGCCGAGCCAGCCATAGGGGCGGGCGATGAGGAGCATCGCAGCGGCGGCCGCGGCGATGAGGGCGAAGTCGAAGAGACGCCACGCGAGCGCGCCGGGGCCGAAGAGGTGGATGACGGTCCAGTCCGTCAGAATGCCGCCAGGCAGGTTGATGTCGACGATCTGGCGGTAAGGCGCGAAGCCGTGGTCGAGCAGGAAGGCTCCGTAGTGCATGAGGGTCGCGTCGCCGACGAGGGGCCAGTGGAGGGTATCGATAACGAGCAGCGCCGCCAGGATTACGAGGGCGAGGGCAAGCAGCGGGCGCGCGATGCGGGTGAGGGTGAGCAATGGAGCTAGGATAGCGGGGCCAATGCGCGGGCGCTAACGTCTACAGCAGGACAGCCATATTCGTGGAGTCCCACGTCTGCGAAAAACGCGCAGACATGCGGCACCCGAGCGTTCCGGGCACGCCCTTAGTACTCAGCTAGTTCCTGGATCGCCCGGAAGATGGTCGCCGGCTGGGGCAGGATGGCGTCTTCGACGGCGGGCTGATAGGCGACGAAGGTATCGAGAGCGCCGACGCGGCGAACCGGGGCGTCGAGCGAATCGAACAATTCTTCTCCGATGCGCGCGGCGATCTCCGCGCCGTAGCCCCAGCTCAGCATGTCCTCGTGCGCGATGATCACCTTGCTCGTCTTCGTCACCGAAGTGGCGATCGCTTGCCAGTCGTAGGGGTTCAGCGTGCGCAGATCGAGAATCTCCGTTTCGATCTTCAGTTCGCGAGCGGCGCGCTCGGCGGCCTGGAGCGCGCGCGGCACCAGCGCTCCATAGGTGATGACGGTGAGGTGCCTGCCTTCGCGCACCACCCTGGCCTTGCCGAAGGGGATGCTGTAATCGGGGCCGGGATACGGCGCGCGTCCCCAGGTTTCGCGATAGAGGCGCTTGTGCTCGAAGAAGAGCACGGGGTCGTCGCAGCGGATGGCGGTGCGCAGCAGGCCATTGGCGTCGAGGGCGTTCGACGGGAAGACGACGCGAATACCCGGCGTGTGGGTGAAGAGGCTCTCGCCGGACTGCGAGTGGTAGATGGCGCCGCCGGTGAGATAGCCGCCGATGGGCACGCGAATCACGGCGGGCGCGGCGAATCCGCCATTGGAGCGCCAGCGCATCAGCGGCAGCTCGTTGCGGAGCTGGTGCATGGCCGGCCAGATGTAATCGAAGAACTGAATCTCGGCGACTGGTTTCAATCCCCGCACGGCCATGCCGATGGAGCGGCCGACAATGGCGGCTTCCGCCAGCGAAGAATTGAAGACGCGGTCGGAGCCGTAGGCGCACTGCAGGCCGGCGGTGAGCTTGAAGACGCCGCCTTTGCCCTTCACCTGCTTGCTGGCGAGGTACTCTTCGCGCGAGCAGTCGGCCACATCTTCGCCGAAGACGAGGATGCGCGGGTCGCGGCGCATTTCGTCGTGCAGGCAGGCGTTGATCAGGTCGGCCATGGTGCGCGGCGCGCCTTCGCGGGCCGGCTCGGTGGCCAGCTCGGCGCGGGTGGGATCGAAATCCTCGGAATACTGATGGCGCAGGATGGCAGGCGCCTCCGTGGAGGGCATCGGCGCCTTAAGGGCGTGCTCCCCGGCGGCGCGCACTTCGTCGTCTGCCTGTTTTTCGAGGCGCGCGACGCCGGCCGCGTCGAGAATGCCTTCGCGCAGCAGGTAGGCCTGGAATTTGGCGATGGGGTCACGGAGAGCTTCCGCCTGGCGTTCGCTTTCCGGGCGGTAGAGCTTCGCATCGTCCGAGAGCGAATGCGCGTAGGGGCGCGTGACGTGGCCGTGAACCAGCGCGGGGCCTTTGCGGGCGCGGCAGTGAGCGACGGCGCTCTCAAAGGCCTGGACGCAGGCGATGGGATCGGTGCCATCAACCTCGGCGAAATGAAAATTCGGGAAGTCTTGCAGCAGGCGCGAGATGTTGCCGCCAGGCGTGTTGACCTCGACGGGCACGGAGATGGCATAGCCGTTGTCTTCGACGACGAAGAGGACAGGGAGCTTCCGGTTCGAGGCGACGCTGATCGCTTCCCAGAATTCGCCCTGGCTGGTGGCGCCTTCGCCGAGGGAGACGTAGACGACTTCGTCGCCGTGGAACTCGACAGGCCGGAACTGGCGGTAGTCGGCCTGCGCGGCATCGCCCGGGGCGGCGGCTTCCGGATGGGCGGCGAGGTAGAGAGCAGCCTCCGCGCAGCCGACCGCCTGCAGGCACTGGGTGGCCGTGGAGGACGACGGCGTGACGATATGGAGGCGCGGATCGGACCAGTGGGAGGGCATCTGGCGCCCGCCGCTGGCGACATCGGTCGCGGCGCCGACGGATTGCAGAAGCTGCTCTTCGACGGTGGTGCCCAGCGCGAGCGACAGGCCGCGATCGCGGTAATAGGGGAAGAACCAGTCGTAGGCCGGGCGGAGGGAAAGGCCGGCGGCGACCAGCAAAGCTTCGTGTCCGGCTCCGGAGATCTGGAAAAAGACGCGCTGCTGATTCTTGAGGATGATCTCGCGATCGTCGGTGCGGCGCGAGAGGACCATGAGCCGGTAGATTTCGATCAGCTTTTCGCGCGCGACGGGAAGAGTGGACGCAGGCGCGGCGCCCGGCCCGGCACCGTTGCCGGAGTGTGCGGCCGTTTTGCCGCCGGTTTCTGCGCCTGAGGCTGCGGTGCGCGCCATCAGTTTCCCTCGTCCCTGGATGAGATGTTGGCCTTCTCAGTTTAGAGCGCGGGCACGGAAAGGGCGAGTGTCCCGGGGACGCGTTCGTGGGCTGATCGACCGAAGATTGTATCAGCCGCTTTTGTGCAGAGGCGAGGGCCAGCCGGCAGAAAGGCGTTCAGCGGAAAAGCGGTTCGGGAAAGACCGTTGGCAGTGGCGCTGTACCCGGATCGGGATCGCTGATATGTTGGCAATCCATGGGATGGGCGAAGAAAATCCTGCTCTACCGGTCGAAGAAATGGCAGCCCTTCTGGGATACGCCATGGAGCCGGCTCTGGCTGTTTGCCACGGCAGTCTTCTTCATTTTCTCGGTGATCGGGTTCTTCGACGACCTGATGAACCAGGGCAAGCATCCGTATGGCGTCGTGCTGATTGTGGCGGCCATGTGCGGGCTGAACGCGGTCCTGTGGATCGTGGCGATGGCACGGCTGCCGCTCATCGTCATTTCGCTGCTGGTCGCATTCGAGTTTTGTCTGGGCCCGCTGATTTCGCACGTCGCAACCTGGGCGGCTTACAGGTTCAAAATGCCGCCTGTTCCTGCCGAACAGGGCATCCACTTCGCGGCATGGGCGGTCCTCTTCGTCACCATCGCGGCCTATGCATTCTTCGTGTCGTATTTCCGAGCCGAGGGCATAGCGACGGGCAAGATTCGGGCAGAACTCGATATGGCGCACGGCATCCAGAAGACGCTGGTGCCGGCGCTGGCGATACAGGCAGCCAGCTTTGAACTGTATGGCATCTCGCGGCCGAGCGAGAAAGTGGGCGGCGATCTGGTCGACGCCGTCGTGCTGCCGAACGGCGACATGATTGCCTACCTCGCCGATATTGCGGGGCACGGCCTGCCGGCGGGCATCCTGATGGGGATGCTGAAGACGGCGGCGCGCACCGCGCTGCTCGACGCGATGGATGGGCCCGCGGACACTTCGCTGCCGCTGCTGCTGGAGAAGCTGAACCGCGTTCTGCCCGATGTGAAGGAACCGCAGATGTACGCGACGCTGACGGCGTTCCGGCTGAACGCCGATGGCAGGGCGTGGTACGCCATGGCCGCCAGCCCTCCCGTTCTGCACTGGAGTCCACACCGCGGCGATTTGCAGCTGGTTCAGGCGGAACAATATCCGCTGGGGCTGCTGCCTGTAACCGGATTCACGGGCGAAGCGATCCATTTGGCGCCTGGCGATCTGCTGGTCGTCGCAACGGATGGGGTGCTGGAGGTCTGCAATCGCCAGGAGGAAGAATTCGGGATCGAGCGGCTGGAGCAGACGATCGAGAAACACGCCACCCGGCCGCTGCCGGAGATCGCCGACACGATTCTGGCGCAAGCGCGAGCCTTCGGGAAACAGACCGATGATCAAACGCTGCTGGTGGTCCGCCGGAGCAGCGAAGACGCGGTCGGCGAAAAGGCGGTCGGCGAAAAGGCGGTCAGCGAAAAGCTTTTCAGCGGTTAGAGGAACTCTGTTCGCGAGGGGCAGGCATGCGCGGATCAGCCCCGCTCTGAGAACCGGGAACTGCGATCACTGCCCGTCCCGCATCTTGTCCTTCACGGACTTGGCCAGCTTCTCAATTTCGGCGGCGGTGTTGACCACGTTCAGAGACAGCTGGTCCTTGCTGCTCTTATCGACAGCCGCTTTCAATTGTCTGGCCAGGTCAAGGAGCTGAGTCGTGTCATCCACGATCTCCTGCTGACGCATCACATTGCGCTCCTTCGCCATGGTCTTCAGCATATGGACCTGGCTGGGGTCCGTTGGCGTGTTATCGGCAAACAGCGGGGGCGGGCCGTGGGGAGTGCTGCCCGGCGCGGGAACCGGGTTGGTTCCGGCCTGCGCTTGTCCGCACGCAGGCAGCGACAGACACCCCGCCGCGATGGCGGCGAAGCAGGTGACGCGCAGAAAACGGCCGATCCTGGCTGGGCTCATCCTGAGGCTCGACATGACAAACTCCTGGGCTCCGAGTTGCGGCTGGCCGACATTCCCGAGTTGCGGCTGGCCGACATTATAGTGCGGTTCGGCTGCAGCAGGATGACGCCATCCGTCGTCAGGCACAGTTTTCAGCTCTCGCGGCAATGCCGGTATTCTTTGAGCCATGTGGATGCAACTGACGTTTCTGGTGTATCTGGGCAGGCGTGAGTTTTTTGAAGGACTGGGCGAAAAGTATCTGCTCGATCTGCAGGATTTCCTGCACGACAAGCTCGAGCGGCTCATTGGGGTAGCTCTGTTGTTCTGGCTGCTGACGCGGATTCTGAAGCTGATCACCGGCCACATTTTGCGCGTCGCCGGCCGGCAGGGGAGCTCAGCCGGGCACATGGCGCAGGTAAAAACGCTGACGACGGTGATTCGCGCGACGGGCCTCGGCGTCATTGGCGTTCTGGCGACGCTGCAGATCCTCCCGATTTTCGGGTTCAATCTGGGCCCGCTGCTCACCAGCGCCGGTGTTGCCGGCGTGGCCATCGGGCTCGCCGCGCAGAACATCGTGAAGGACTGCTTCAACGGGTTCCTGGTTCTGGTGGAGGACCAGTACAACGTCGGAGATCTGGTGACGATTGCCGGAGTGAACGGAACGGTGGAAGGCATGACGCTGCGCAGAACGATGGTGCGCGGCGGCGACGGGACGCTGTATATCGTGCCGAATTCGCAGATCACCACGGTGGCCAACCTGATGCGCGACTACTCCATCGCGACCATCAACGTGTCGGTGGACTTCTCCGCGAATCCTGACGAGGTGATGGCGCTGCTCCAGGAGGTCGCGCTGGGGGTGCGCAACGATCCGGCCTACAAGAATGTCTATCTGGCCGACCCGACACTGCTTGGCGTCGATGCGATTAAGGGATCGCAGGTGATCTACCCGGTGCAGCTCCGGACGAAGGCCAATCAGCAGTGGGCGGCGATGCGGGAAACCCAGCGGCGCATCCGGCTGGCACTGGAGGAGCACGGCATGCTGCCGGGCGATCCAATGCGCGTGTTCAATGTGAAGACAGCCAGCCGGCAGGAAACCACTCAGGCCGCAGCGGAGCCTGAGGCGGAAGTGAAATCCCCCGATCCCACGGCAGCGAAGTCGACGGAAGTGAACCCCTTCACGGGCGAGGGAACGTAGGGGGTTGACTTCTCGAGTTCTGCGACAGCTGCGGGTGCCCGGCCTGGGACTTCCCGGCCGGCGCGCTCAGTTCTCTGAGCGCGGCTCAATCGCCAAAGGCATGGACGGCGTGCCGAGCCAGGCCCGGCTGGATGGAAGGCTGGATCGCCTGCGGATCCACGTGAAATTGCGCGAGGTGCTCCTGCAGACGCGTGGTTCCGGAGACGACCGACTCAAGAAGCCCTTTCGTGATGGGCACGGCGGCGGCGTGTTCTTCCCCGAGGCGGTTGATGACCTCCAGGTTCTGGCTGAACTGCTGGGCGGCTACCGACTGCTCTGTGGCCGCGGTCGCGATCTGGTCGATCATGGCATCGACCTGACCCGCCGCCGTGACAATGCGCTTGAGCGATTCGCCGGCGCGTGCCGTGACCTCCATGCCGCGGCTCACATGCGCGGTGCCCGAACCCATCGCCTCGACCGCTTCCTGGGTGTGGGATTGAATGCCCTGAATCATCTGCGCGATTTCACTGGTGGCGCTGCGGGTCGATTCGGCGAGGCGCCGCACTTCTCCGGCGACCACGGCAAATCCGCGTCCCTGCTCGCCGGCCCGCGCCGCTTCAATGGCGGCGTTGAGCGCCAGCAAATTGGTCTTCTGCGCGATTTCTTCAATCACGTTCACGATGCGAATGATCTGCTCGGATTCGCGTCCCAGGCGCTGCACCGTTTCGGCCGTCTGCGTCACGGAATCCGAGATGGAGCCCATCCCGGCCAGCATCTCTTCGACAATCGCGCCGCCTTCCCGGGCAATGGCAGCGGCCTTCCTCGCCTCGTCGGCGGCGCTTTGCGCGTTATGCGACACTTCGGCGATGGAGATCGACATCTCCTGCATCGCGCTGGCGGCCTGATGCGTCTGCGCGCATTGTTCATGCGTGCGCTGGAACGAAGCTGTGCCGGCACGGGTGAGCTCTCCGGCATCGTGATGCACCGACTGCGCGGTCTCGATCACGGACGCCACCGTGTCGCGAAGCCCCTCTTTCATCTCGTTAAACGCGCGCGAGAGCTGGCCGAGCTCGTCCACCACCACGATCTCTTCGACGCTGCCGGTCAGGTCGCCATGGGCCATGACCTCGGCTTCGCGCGACAGCTCGTCGAGTTTGCGCAGAACGCCGCCGGCGGTCAGAGCCATCAATCCCACAGCGGCTGTTCCCCCGAGCAGAGCCAGGCTCCACAAGACAATGACGACCGGTCCATGCAGCGCCAGAAGCTGAGCCAGGCCGGGGAGCGCCGTCGACGCGGCGAGCAGAACGACGACGAAGTACAGTTTGCGGCGGCAGGTTACACGCGACAGCAAGCTCATGGGCAGCTCTCCACACGGGCCAGGGTTCCACCGGACTGGGCGCCGGCAGCGGTCCTGAGTGGCTTATCGGATAAACGCGCGAAAGAATTAGGCGGCGCTGGCCGCGATCTCCGCGAAGGTGAGGTTCTCTGCGCGGCTGCCCGTCTGTTCGCGCCAGCGGTCGAAGAGCCGGCCGTAGCTGAGCGTGAGGAACTCCGCGTGATCGACGCCCAGCCTGCGCCCGGTTTCGTCGATCCAGTCGGCCGGCCCCTCGAGTTCCGCGTAGACCCCGATGGGGGTTTCATCGAGAACGCAATGACCGGTCGCGTCCGCGTATTCGGTGCGCCACTTCTCATAGACGAAGGCGGGCGCGTATCCCAACTGGGTGAAAACCTCTCCGATCGCGTCCCCGTCGGCGACTGCGGTTTCGGTTTCCTGGCGGTGCTTGTGGCGCGAGGCCGGATCGTTGTCGCGCGTGAGGCATTTGTGCGTGACCACCCATTTCCCCCCGTACTTCCGCACCCGCAGGATCGACTGTTGCGCGCGCAGGCGCCGGTCGGGCGTGTCAAAGAGAACGTTGCGCTCGAAGGTGCGGGGGGTCTCCTCGTGGAATCCGGCTTCGCGCAGGCGCCGCGCCAGATCGGCGGGATCGGCGACGGCAAACTTCACTTCGATTTCAACGCTGCTCATAAAGACAGATTACCAGGGTGTATCGGCATAGAGGGCATCGGTTGCGGGATGACCGGCGGAGATCCGGTTCCCGCCGTCGATGACCGCGCCAGGCGTCCTGGAAGAACCACGAATGTCGCAGGGCCAGCGAAGGTCACCACGGGCATCCCATGGATCATGAGGTCCAGAAAACATGCCCAAACCCGTCCTTCTCCCGTGCCCATCGCGCTTCTGCTCATCGACGTGCTCACCACCTTTCAGTTTCCGGATGGAGACGCCATCCTGAAGGGCGCCCGCGCCATGCGGGATCCGCTGGTGCGGGTCAAGGCGCGAGCGCGAGCCGCGCGCATCCCGGTCCTCTACGTCAACGACGATTTCGGCGACTGGCGCAGCGAAAAGGAGGTCCTGCTCGGCCGTTGTCCCGAAGCGAAAGGATCGGAATTCGTGCGCCCCCTGCTCCCCGACAGCGAAGACTACTTCGTGCTCAAGCCTCTGCATTCCGCGTTCTACATGACGCCGCTTGAGGTGCTGCTGCGGCATCTGCAGGTGGAAACGCTGATCCTCACCGGACTGACTTCTACCAGCTGCATCACGGCTACGGCGCACGATGCGAACATGCGCGGCTTCGACATTTACATACCGCCGGATTGCTCCTGCGCGCGCACCGCGGAAGAGCATACCCACGCGCTCGCGCAGTTGCGGGCTGCAGCGGGGGCGAATCTCCAGGCCTCCGGCGCGCTCCGATTGCCGCGGCTCATCCGCGCGGCGCAGACGTCCGTGCCGCGCGAGCGCGTTTTGCAGAATCGCGCCGAACCGCGATAATGGTTCCGCGTTTCCATGTCCATCAAGACCGAGCAAAGAGGGAAGAGGATCCTGCAGATTTTGCTGCAGCGGGGCAATGCCTCCGTCGACGAGCTGGTCGGCGTGCTCGACACCTCCGCGCCCAGCGTGCGCCGCGACCTGGCGCGGCTCGAGGAGCGCAACCTCGTGCATCGCACCCATGGCGGCGCGCGGCTTGCCGGGCAGATGCAGTACGAAGCTTTCCGCTTCGACTCGTCCTACCACGTGCGCGAGGCCCGCTTCGCCGAGGAGAAGCGCCGCATCTCCGTCGCCGCCGCCGAGCTGATCCGCGAGCACGACACCGTCGGCTTCACCGCCGGCACCACCCCCACCCAGGTCGCGCGCTGCATCCGGCACCGCAACGCGATCCACGTCATCACCAACGCCGTGAACATCGGCATGGAGCTGAGCAATCAGCCCGCCCTCAACGTCACGCTCACCGGCGGAACGATGCGCTGGGCCGGCGCGTTCTCGCTCACCGGACCCACGGCCATCGAGATGCTGAACGGCGTCTTTATGGATAAGGCCTTCATCGGTGTCTGCGGCATCGACGTGCAGCGCGGCGCCACCACCATCGAGCCCGATGAGGCCGCCGTTTTTCGCGCCATGGTCCGCCAGGCGAAGCAGGTCATCGTCGTGGCCGATTCGAGCAAGATCGGCATGGTCAGTCCCGCGCTCATCTGCCCGGCGACCGAAATCGACATCCTGGTGACCGACAGCGGCATCGCCCCCGATGCGCTCGCGGGATTCAAAGCCGGCGGCATCGAAGTGCTGGCCGTATGAAATCGAGCGCGATGCGAGGACTCGCCCACCAGTCAGGCAGGATCGCCGTTCTGGCCGCCGTCGCTCTCGCCGTCGGGACACGCGCGGCCTTCCCGCAGAACCAAAACTTCATCGACGTAAAACCCTCGCCGCAGCAGGTCGCCTGGCAGGACCTGGAATTCGGCGTCATCATCCACTTCTCCACGAACACCTTTCTCGACCGCGAATGGGGCGACGGCACGGCGAGTCCCTCTGTCTTCAACCCCACGCAGTTCGATCCCGATCAGTGGATGCGTGCCATCCGGGCTGCCGGCGCGCGCTATGTCGTCCTCGTCGCCAAGCATCACGACGGCTTCTGCCTCTGGCCCACCTCCCAGACCGGCTACAGCGTCAAGGCCAGCCCCTGGGAAAACGGCAAGGGCGATGTGGTGGGCGATGTGGCCCGCGCGGCGCGGAAATACGGCCTCCGGTTCGGCGTCTATCTTTCGCCGTGGGATCGCCACGATCCACGCTACAAAGACGCCGCCGCCTACGACCGCTACTACAACGCCGAACTGGCCGAGCTGGCGCAGAACTATGGCGACCTGGTCGAGCTTTGGCTTGATGGCGCAGGAAGCGAAGGCCACGTCTACAACTTCGACAAGATCATCGAGACGCTGCGCACCTTTCAGCCGAACACCATCGTCTTCGCCGATACTGGCCTGTTCGATTACGGCGATGCCCGCTGGGTGGGCAACGAAGACGGCCGCGTCACCTACGAAGACTGGGACGTGATCGATCGCCACGGCATGCTGCGCTGGCGTCCCGTCGAAGCCGACACGCCCCTGCACGCGCAGCACTGGTTCTGGCACCCGAACGACGAAGCATCCCTCAAAAGCGTCGACAATCTGCTCGCCACGTGGGACGACACGGTAGGGCGAGGCGCGCAACTCATGCTCGGCCTCGCTCCCGATCGCCGCGGCCTGCTGCCCGATGCCGACGTCGCGCGGCTCACGGTATTCGGCCAGGCTCTGCACGCGCGCTACGCCCATAACCTGGCGCTCGATCACGCGCCCGTCTCAACGGAAGTGGCCGCCGCGCTCGACGGCAACCCCGACACATTCTGGTCGGCGCCGTCGGGCTCGCATCACGCCGTGCTCGAGGTCAACTTTGCCAAGCCCGTATCCTTCAACCGCGCGCTCACGATGGAATGGCTCAACGACGGCCAGCGCATCGAAAAATATGCCATCGAGATCTGGACCGGCGGCGCCTGGCGCACCGTCGCATCGGCCCAGGCCATCGGCCACGAGAAGATCGACATCTTCCCCGAGGTAACCGCCAGCCGCGTACGCCTCAACATCCTTTCCAGCACCGACGCCGCGGCGATTCGCGAGTTCCAGCTTTTTGAGGTGCCGAAGGAAACGGATCAGCACTGACCGAACCGTCGAAGGCAGTGGCCGCGCCAACCAACCCCTCCAAGCCATTTCGATTGTTGCAGATAACGGAAAAGCCTGAATAGAGCAGCGTTTCCCAAGGCAATCTGGCGAAAACCGATCAGGAAATAGTCCGTTTGATCATTTTCGTGGACAAAATGATCAGCGTGATGGTACTGTTGAGCCCAACCTCAGGTCGGCTCGGCGACTACCTGGAATACCGCGCCGTGACGGTCCTGGGTCAGGAAGCCATTGTTTTGTGACGCGGTGTCTCCGCTCGGAGGCACACGAACTCTCCCAACGACTGGTAAGCAGACACGAAAGGAATCAACGCAATGCATCAGTCCCTTCATGTATCCCGCTTGCGGTGCGCACTCGTCGCGCTGCTGAGCATTTTCGTGTGGCTGCCCCTCTCCGTACGGGCGCAGAACACCCAGGGAACCATCACTGGCCATGTGACCGATCCCAGCGGCGCCGCTATCGCCGGCGCCAAAATCACGGTGAAAGAGGCGACTACCGGCCTCGTGCACACAGGCGTATCCGACAAAAGCGGCGACTACACCGTGTCCGCGCTGGATCCCGGAACCTATTCCGCTACCGTGGAAGCGTCCGGCTTTTCCCAGGGAACCGCCGGCAACCTCGTTCTCGACGTGCAGCAAACGCTGCGTCAGGATTTCAAGCTGACGGTCGGCAGCGTGTCGTCGACCGTTCAGGTCACTGCGTCGTCCCAGATGCTGCACACCGATGACACCACCATCGGGCAGGTTCTTGAGGCGCAGACCATTCAAAACCTTCCCATCGTCGGCCGAGATTTTACGAACCTCATGCTGACCAACGTCGGCACCACCATCGAGTTGGGGGGCGACGAGGCCGACTGGAGCTTTCACGGCATTAATAACGAGTATCTGTCGGTCAGCTCCAATGGCGCGCAGGCGCAGAGCACCAGCTACAGCATCGACGGCATCGCCGATGCCGACTACGAGTTCTCCACGCCCATCAATGTGCCCAATGAACTCGCCATCCAGGAATTCAAGATGATGAACGGGATGTACGGCGCGCAGTACGGCACCGGCGTCTCCTGGGTCAACGTCGACATCAAGTCGGGCACCAACTCACTCCATGGCGCAGCTTATGAGTCGATCCAGGGCAACTGGATGGAGCCGACCGACACCTATCAGGCTGACCTCAACAAGATTACCGGCTCCAACGCCCCCACCAGCACGCCGCTCCATCAGAACCAGTTCGGCGGCACTCTGGGCGGACCGTTGTGGATTCCGAAGGTGTACAACGGCCGCAACAAGACGTTTTGGTTCGTCAGCTACGACGAAGGCCTCAAGTCGGTCACGCGTACGCCCAGCAACGTCTTCACGCCAAGTGCCGCGGAGCTGGGCGGCGACTTCAGCGCCTGGCCGTTCCCCATCTACAACCCGGCAACCACCGTACCGAACCCGGCTTACAATTCCAACCTTCCGCTCAGCCCATCCAACTCGCCGGTGATCCGCCAGCCATTCCCGGGGAACAAAATCACCACGATTGACCCGGTCGCGGGCAAAATTGCCGCTTATTGGGCCACCGCCAATAACCCCAGTTGCGGCGAGGCGCAGCACCTGTTAAGCGGCTGCGACAATTACTCGCTCGATACGAAGCTGACGCAGAAGCAGGGCGTCGGGACGGGCCGCATCGATCAGTACATGGGCGCCAACGATCACCTGTCCCTCACAGCCAATGTGGGCAATCTTTCGCAGGTGAGCGGCAGCATCTCCTTCGGGCAGAGTGGAACCACGTATGCGCGGCCCAAGCTCTTCGGCGGCACGTGGACCCACACCTTCAGCCCCAACACCCTGAACCAGGCAACGCTGGGCTACAGCCGCGATCACTTCCTCACCGGCAACACCACCGCCTACGGACCGAATCTCTCCGCCGAAGTCGGGCTGGTTAACACTGCTCCCAATCCCGTCACCTTCGACCTGCCCAACACCTGTCTCAACGACTACTACTGCATCGGCGGCGGCGAACCCACCACCTACGCCGATAACATCTACCAGGGCGTCGACACGATCACCATGGTGCGCGCCAAGCACACCATGAATTTCGGTATCGATGTCCGCCGAGTGCAGCTCTTCGAGCTCGACAACTACCTCGGCACCGGCTCCGTGAACTTCAACGGTGAATTCACCGCGCTGGTTCCCGGCTGGGCCGGCAAGGCCTATGCCAGCAACGGATCCTATACTGCGACGGCTCCGTATCAGGGCAATGCCGTGGCCGACTTCCTCCTCGGCGACACCAGCTCGGCTACCGGACCTCCGCCCATCGGCACCGACGACTACCTCCTCTGGGGCACCAACTGGAACGTCTTCTTCGAAGATGACTATCGCGCCAGCAGCCGCCTCACGCTCAACGCCGGAATTCGCTGGGAGCGCCCCCCGAACTTCCACAGCGCTCACAATGACGGCTACGCCTTCAGTCCGGCCAACGGCGGCCAATACGTCTGGGCCAACTGCAACTTCACCAAGCCCATCCTCGCCGCCGGCGGCAATCCGAACTTCCTGCAGTGCGGTGCCAGCAACACTCTGGTTCCGATTGACAACAAGGACTTCGCGCCGCGCCTCGGCTTCTCCCTCCAGGCCATGCCCAAACTCGTCCTGCGCGGCGGCTTCGGCATCTTCTATGGCCTCTACAACCGCTACTACGACGGCACGCAGTTCGACAAGGACACCATTTACGACGAGACCGCCGCGCCCTATCCCGCGCCGAGCGGTACGGAAACCCAGTCCACCGCGGTCCTGAGCAACCTCTGGTCCGCGCCTGTTTCCGCCGATCAGTTGTTTGTCACCCCCGGCTGGGAGTTTCCCTTCAACCAGACCAACTGGCCCCAGAACCACAATCCCTACGACGAGCAGTGGATGTTCGATACCGAGTACTCCCTTACGCCGACTCTGCTCATCGATATCGGCTACGTCGGCGATCACGGCCTGCACCAGCCCAGCCAGGACATCATCGGCGCCGCTGCTCCGCCTCGCGTCGCCAACGACTCCTGCAACTCGCTGGTCGATATCTCCCAGGCCACCGGCGGCGACGCCTATTGCCTCGCCGATCCAAACTTCCAGCCCATGGATACGCGCGAGCCGTTCCCGAACATGCCCCCGTATTTCTACTCCAACATCAACGGCTTCCAGTCCAGCTACAACGCCCTGCAGACGCAGCTCATCGAGCGCGCGTGGCGCGGCCTGACTTACCACATCAACTACACGTATTCCAAGACCATGGACGTAACGTCGGGCGTTAATAATCTGTACGGCGAGCCAAGCCTGATTCAGGATCCGCAGCACCCCTATCAGGAGTACGGCTTCGCCGCGTCCGACGAGACCCATCGCCTCGTCGCCACCTACTCCTACATGGTTCCGCAGCTCTTCCACGCTCGGGCGCTGAACTGGCTCGCCGCCGGGTGGACCAGCAGCGGCATCTACCAGCTCGGCAGCGGCCTGCCGTTCAACATCGGCGCCGGAGAGCCCGCAGATCAGATGGGCGAATACTATACCGGCCGCTTCAACGCCGACTCCACCTATCACAACCGTCCCGGCTTCAAGAGCACACTCAGCGAGTACTTCGATACCTCCAAGTACTCCACTCCGCCTCTGGGCCGTTATGGCAATACCAATAAAAGTCCGGAGCGCACCCCGTATATCGAAAACTTCGACTTCAACTTCGGCAAGTCCACCAGCCTCGGCGAGCAACGTTCGCTGCTCATTCGTGCCGACGTCTTCAACCTGGGAGGCACCTGGCACTCGCCCACCGGACCGCAGGGCACCAGCGGCCTGATGTTCCCGAGCGCGACAGTCACCAACTCAAACTTTGGCTCTCTGCTGCAAAACCAGCAAGTGGGCAACGCCTCGCTGTGGAATGCGCATACCCTCCAGCTCACGGGGCAATTCACCTTCTGAGAGCTGCAACCGGATTCGGCAGGGCAGGACGGGTCCCGGCGCGCGGCAACGCCGCCGGGGCCTGATTGCTGAGTTCGCCTCGGTGCAAAGACGCGGAGCCGCCCCCTGCGGTGGCTCGGCCTTTTTACTGGGTTTCGGTTTGAGTGTGGATACAGGCAAGTTGGATCTTGAAATCTGTGTCGATTCCGTCGAATCGGCGACGGCCGCGGCCCGCGGCGGCGCGCAGCGCGTGGAGTTGTGCAGCGCGCTGGGCGAAGGCGGCGTTACCCCCAGCGCCGGCCTCATTCGCGCCGTGCGTCACGCCGTCTCCATCGACATCTTCCTCATCATCCGCCCGCGCGCCGGCGATTTTCTCTACACCGATCACGACTTCGACGTCATGCAGGACGACATCCGCGAAGCGAAGTCGCTCGGCGTCAACGGCCTCGCTCTCGGCCTGCTCACCTCGGACGGCCAAATCGACCTCGATCGCACGCGCCGCCTCGTGGAGCTCGCGCGGCCGCTCGAAGTCACCTTCCATCGCGCCTTCGATCTGGCTCACGATCTCGACCGCGCGCTGGAAGACGTGATCGCCAGCGGCGCCGAAAGAATCCTCACCTCCGGAGGCGAGGCCAGCGCCGTGCGCGGCACGGATCGCATCAGCCACCTGCGCCAGCAGGCCGGCGACCGCATCCGCATCATGGCCGGCGGAGGCATTCGCCGCAGTAATGTGCGCAAGCTGGTCGAGCGCACCGGCATCCGCGACGTGCACACTTCGCTCAACAACACCGTCCACGCCGCCTCCCAGAATGGCAACGCGCGCGTGCGCATCGGCTCCCATCCAGGCGAAAACGCCCGCTTCCTCGTGACCGAAGAAGACGTGCGGGCGATCCACTCGGCCCTCCAGTCGCTGGGCAACGGGCGCTAGCCGGGCCGAGCCGACTCAGAACCCAGCTCAGTGCTGCGCGAACATCTTCTCCACGTCATGCCGCAGCGCCACCCGCGACGATTCCCGCGTGTAGAACATGTGTCCGCCGGGGAATTCGTGCACCGACACTCGTCCCGGATCGTTCATGATGGGCATCTGGTTCACCGTAAGAATCGATCCCATGAACGGGCACGACAAATCGTTCCACCCGTGGACGATCATCACCTGCAGCTTGGGATCGGCGGCCACAGC
This sequence comes from Acidobacteriaceae bacterium, assembly GCA_036521315.1. Taxonomy (GTDB): domain Bacteria; phylum Acidobacteriota; class Terriglobia; order Terriglobales; family Acidobacteriaceae; genus Palsa-343. The sequence goes on along the minus strand of DATDHZ010000097.1, from coordinate 85,089 downwards.
GTCCCGCAACTGCGTCGCGGAACCCGACCGCAAATCGGCGTCGCGGTCCCACGCGCCGCCCACCTCAAACGAGAGCGCGTTGTAGCGCGCATCCGTCTTCCAGCCCACCGTGTGCGTCACAAAGTTGACCATCGCCGTAGTCGTCGGCGCGATGATCGCCGCCAGGATCGGATCGTTGGCGCGCTGCTCCGACGCGTACGGGAAGGGGTCGAGCATCGTCACGTTGGAGTCGTACACGGAACCCAGCTTACCTTGCTCGCGATGAACCTCGCGCAGATACGCCCGCGTCTCCAGCCGTCCGCCTGCCTCCTTCACAAACGTGGGATCGAGCCCCGTCATATCCGTCACCTTCTGGATCATCGCGTCGCTGGCGGCTTTGTCCGCGCTGCCGTGCACCAGCGTCGTCAGATAGTCGCCCAGCGTGTACGCGATCACCGGCTGCATCGCTTCCGGCGTCAGCTTGCCCTGCCGCTCCAGATTCGCCGCGGTAATCGAGGGCAGCGTCACCAGCCACGGCAGCGGTGACAGATCGCCATTCTGCTCGAGCGTCGGGTTCAGATACGGCGACACCAGCACCACGCCGTTCATCGCCACGCCGATCTGCGATTGCAGGAAGTACGTGATGCGCGGGCCGCGGAATCCGCCGTAGCTCTCGCCCACGAGATATTTGCGCGAGGTGAGCCGGTCGTTTTTCACCAGCCACTCATAGATCGCTTTCGACAGGTACTCGATGTCGGGCTCCGTCGTGTAAAAGAGCTTGCGCGTCTCCGCCGGATCGACGAGCGAGCGGCTGAACCCGGTGCCGATCGGATCGAGAAACACCAGGTCGGTGAAGCCGAGCCACGTGCCCTGGTTGTCGGTCATCGTCGTGGGGTCGGACGGGCTCGCGCCTTCGTTGCCGATGCCCTCGAGATGCTTTGGCCCGATGGCGCCGAAGTTCAGATACACCGACGATGCTCCCGGGCCGCCGTTCACCGCAAACGTGACGGCGCGGTTGGGCTGGTCGACGGTGTACGCCGTATAGACCAGCTCGCCCGCGGTTTTCCCCTGGTCGTCGCGCACCGGCAGCGTCCCGACTGTGACGGTGTAGTTCACCTTCTTGCCGTCGAGCGTGATCGACTGCTCCGCGTGCGCATCGGGCGGCAGCGGAGGCAGCTTGTTGTAGTCCGTCTGGTCGGGCTTCGCAGCGCCCTTATCGGCAGCGGCGCCGCCCGGAGCAGGAGCAGCGGGCGCGGCCTGTTTGCTGGAGGAAGCCGCGGCTTGCTGCCCGCGGCGGCGCGGCTGGTCATCAGACTGGGCGCGGACGGGAACGCAGGCCAGCGCGAAGAAGAAAACGAGAGCGGCGGCACAGGAAGCGCGGAGGGCGGAAACTTTCATGCGCACCAGCATATAGGAGGACTCGCCGTCCCGGCGCGCTCCGCCCGCGCTCCTGCAACGAGTGCGGAAGTGCGCGGCTTCCGTGCCTGGCAAGCCGTCGATCCTGCCGCTACACTCATTCCGAAGGTTGCGACGGAGGCTTTTCTCATGCTCAACCGCCGTGCGTTCCTGAAGGCTGGAGCGGTAGCCCTCCCCCTGGCTGGTGAAGTCAGCAGCCTCTGCCAGGCCACGGGTGAAACCGGCTCTAGTGATCTCGCTGCCGCAGCGACGCTGGTCCCTTTGCCGCCACGCCTTTCTCCGCCGGATGCGGCCAGGCTGCCGTGGCAGGTGAAGATTCGCCGCGTGGGCCAGAGCAACATGACGGAGCACGATCCGGCGGTGATGAGCGTTGAGGAATGGGCCGACTACTGGCATGGCGCCGGAGCGGAGATCGTTTTCGTGAGCGTCACCGGTATTCTCGCCTTCTATCCGTCGAAAGTGCCGTTTCACCGCTGGGGAAAATTCCTCAACGGCCGCGACTTCTTCGGGGAGTGCACGGCCGCGGCAAAGAAGCGTGGCATGCGCGTGGTCGCGCGCATGAGCCCCGACCTGAACTGGCCCGATGCTCTGGCCGCCCATCCCGAGTGGGCCATGCGCAACGCCGACGGCTCGCCGCAACGGAACGGAGAAGACCCGGACCTTTTCCGCACCTGCATGTTCTCGTCGTACATGGATGATTACGTGCCCGCGATCATGCGCGAGATCAACTTGCTCTACGACGTCGACTGCTTCTACACCAACGGATGGCCGCCCATCGGCAGCCTGCCCGACTGCCACTGCGCCGTTTGCAGCAAATTGCCTCCCACGGGAACCCCCGCGTACTGGCGCGCCTTCAACGACCGCCTCTTCTCGCTGTGGCAGCGCTACGACGGCATCGCGAAAGAGAAGAAGGCCGACAGCTTCTTCTTCGCCAACCTTGGGGGCAATGTTCACGCCAGCCCCAACCTGGCGCGGCTCGGCAGAATCGCAGCATGGTTCCAGGGCGACAATCAGGGACGCACCAACGCCGACCCCGCCATCTGGGGCTGCGCGCTGCAGGCGCGGGTTTGCAAAGCGGTGCTCGGCGAGGACAGCTTCGCCGCCAACATCAATGCGGCTTACTCCACGGGTTTGGTGCGATGGCGCAATGGCAGCAAGAATCCCGAAGAGACGCGGATGTGGATGCACGAAGCACTGGCCGGAGGCCTGCCGCTCTACAACCACTTCATCGGCTCGGAAGACGGCTTCGGCGCCGATCGCCGCTGGCAGAAGGTGGGGGCGGAGGTCTTTCAGTGGTCCGCGCAGCACGATGCGCATCTGACGCCGCGGCGCTCGCTCGCGAACATCGGCCTCGTGATGGGACAGAGCACGCAGGTTCTGTATAAAGGGCCGGCGGCTGCACACGCCACGAACTATATGCACGAGACGACGCAGGGCATCTATGAGGCGCTGCTCGCCGGGCGCTTCAGCTTCGATTTCGTGCACGAGGAACTGCTGGAGCCGGAGCGCCTCAGCAAGTACCGCGTCCTGTTGCTGCCCAATGTCGCTCTGCTCAGCGAGGCGCAATGCGGGCAGATTCGCGACTACGTGGCGCGGGGCGGCTCGCTGCTGGCCAGCTTCGAGACCAGCCTCTACGACGAGAATCTCCGGCCGCGGTCTAACTTCGGCCTCGGGGATCTCTTCGGCATTCGCCGGGCCGGCGACGTGGTCGGCACCAACGGCAACGCGTACTACGCGCGCATCGAGCGGCAACACCCGGTTCTCGACGGGTTCACCGGCACCGAGTGGATTCCCGGCGCACAGAATCGCGTTCCGCTGGAGCCCAGCGGCGATCCCGTGCTCACGGTGGTTCCCGGATTCGTGCAGTATCCGCCGGAACTGGCGTATCCGCCGGTCTCGCACACGAACGAACCGGCGCTCGTGCTCAGCGAGATGGGCACGAGCCGCCTTGCCTGGTTTCCCGGCGACATCGAGCGCACATTATGGCTGACCGGGCACGGGGATCTGCTTCGGCTGATGCACAACACGCTGCGCTGGCTGACGCGGGACGAGCGGGTCGTCGAGGTCGCCGGTGAGGGATTCATCGAGCTGTTCGCCTGGGAGACGGGCCCTGGCTATGCCGTCCATCTGCTCAACTACACCAACCCCAATTCGCATCACGGATGGGTGAACAGCGTCTTCCCGCTGGGGCCGCAGCGGGTCGGTATGCGGTTGCCGACGGGTGTGCGCGTGAGAAAGGTCGAGTTGCTCAGGGCCGGAAACACGGTGCCGTTCCGCGTGGAGGATCAGACGCTTCGCTTCACCGTCCCGGGCGTCGGCGATTATGAGGTTGCAGCAATCACGGTTGCGTAGGCCCACTCCATGTCGCCTGCGCGAAGCGGCTCTGCCTGGACGAGCAGTCCCCCCCGGCGTCGCGCTCGTTCACCCCCTCCAAAGTGCCATGGGTCGAACGCCAGCCCGCGTGCTATCGTGGCCGCCAGGAGGCATCTGTGAGCCTGCGCGACTTTCTCAGCAAACAGTTCATCGCCGTCATCCAGTGGAGCGAGCCGCAGGACGGCATCCTCGCCTGGCGCTACCCCATGGAGGACCAGGAGATCGAGAACGGCGGCCAGCTCACCGTGCGCGACTCGCAAATGGCGGCCTTTGTGAACGAGGGCCGCATTGCCGACGTCTTCGCTCCCGGCCTGCACACGCTCAACACCCGCAACCTGCCCGTGTTGACCGATCTGATGAACTGGGGCAAGGATTTCGAGTCGCCCTTCAAATCGGACGTCTATTTCTTTTCGACACGGTTACAAATCGATCAGAAGTGGGGCACGGCGACCCCGATCACCTTCCGCGAAAAGGAATTTGGCGCGGTCACGGTGCGCGGCTACGGGATCTACTCGTACCGCATCGCCGATCCGAAGAAGTTCTTTCTGCAGATCAGCGGGACCCGCGACACCTATTACGCGTCGGAGCTGGAGGGCCAGCTGCGCGACACGATCGTGGCGCGCATGACCGATGTGCTCGCCGCGAGCGGCGTGAACTTCCTCGATCTGGCAGCGAACCAGGCGGCCCTGGGGCAGAAGGTGACCGAGGCGCTGAAGCCGGCCTTTGCCGCGATGGGCCTCGAGCTGAATCAGTTTGCCGTGGAGAGCCTGTCGCTGCCCGAAGACCTGCAGAAGGTGATGGACCAGAAGATCGGCGTCAGCATGGTGGGCGATCTGGGAAGGCTGACGCAGTTCGAGACGGCCGAGGCGCTGCCCGTGGCGGCCGCCAACAGCGGCGGAGCAGCCGACGCGGGCGTGGGTCTGGGCGCTGGCGTGGCCATGGCTCAGGCGATGATGGGCGGAGTGAAGGAAGCCGCGGCCCAGGCGGCGACTTCCGGCGCGGCGGCTGATGCCAGCACGAAGTTCTGCATCGAGTGCGGCAAGCCGATGCCGCGAGCGGCCAGGTTCTGTCCCGAATGCGGCAAGGCCCAGGCGGGTGGGCAATGAACTGCTCGGCGTGCGGCGCGCCGCTTCATCCGAACCCCGTCAACGACTCGCTCGTCTGCGACTACTGCAAGAGCGTTTACTTTCCGCCGCGCAATGACGATGGGGTGGTGGTGCTCGGTCCTGCGCAGGACGAAGTTTGCCCCGTCTGCGCGACTGGCTTGCAGCAGGCGACGCTGGAGCGGACGGCGATCCGCTACTGTGCGAAGTGCCGCGGCATGCTCATTCCCATGGGCTCGTTTCCGGAGCTGATCGAATCTCTCCGGGCGAAGTTTCCGGGCCGGGTCGATATTCCCGCCGTCGACCCCAGGGAACTCGACCGGAAACTGACCTGCCCGCAGTGCCGCAAGCCGATGATCGTGGATTTCTATCCGGCCGCGACGAATGTGGTCATCGGAAGCTGCGAGCGGTGCGCGCTGGACTGGGTCGACCACGGCAAGATGCAGCGGATCGTCGACGGGGCCCGGGTCATCCGCGAGCAGGAAGAGCACATGGTGGAAGGGAAGCTCCAGACGGACCTGGGCTACTGAGGGCGCGCCAAAAACGCCGCCTCCGGCCAAAGGATGGTTGCGTGGGCAGCCGGATTTTCTGGATAACGAGAGAGTCGACGACTGTTATCTACTGAGTCAATCCCCCTGGCAAACGTCATTGTTTTCTGTGCCGGCCTCCCGCGCTGGTAACGTGACGTTGCTGATCCGCCAACGTTCGGGCCTCGCCTGCACCCCCTGCTATTCTGCTCTCGACCCTCATGGCCGTCTCAGTCGATCCGCGCAGCAAGCCTGCGATCAGCCCGATGCGCACGGCGGGGATAGCGCTGTTCCTGCTGACCAGCCTCAACCTCTTCAACTTCATCGACCGCTATGTGCTGCCCGGCGTGCAGCCGCTCATCCAGCACGACTTCGCCATCAACGACGCGCAGGCCGGCACGCTGACCTCGGCCTTCTTCCTGACCTACATGCTCATCGCGCCGCTCACCGGCTGGCTCGGCGACCGCTTTCCGCGCAAGCCGCTCATTATTGCCGGAGCGCTGATCTGGAGCGCGGCGACGCTGCTGACCGCGATGGTCCACAGCTACGAGACGCTGCTCATCCGCCACGCCGTCGTGGGCGTGGGCGAGGCGACGTTCTCCATCTTCGCGCCCGCGCTGCTCGCCGACTTCTATCCCGAAGAGGATCGCAACCGTGTGCTCAGCATCTTCTATGTTTCGATCCCGGTGGGTGGCGCGCTCGGCTACCTGCTGGGCGGAACGCTCGGGCAGCGGTACGGCTGGCGGATGCCGTTCTATGTGGCGGCGCTGCCGGGCGTGCTGATCGCGCTCGCCTTCTGGCTATGGGTGCGCGAACCGCAGCGCGGCGCGGCCGATACAGTGCAGGCGACCCCTGAACGAGCCAGCTTCCTGGGACTCTTCCAGAACCCCGCCTATCTGATGGCCACGCTGGGCATGGCGATGTGGACCTTTGCGGTGGGCGGGATTTCGACCTGGCTGCCGACGTTCCTGCACCGGTTCGCGGGCTACTCGGTGGCGGGCGCGGGGCTCACAGCGGGCGAAATTACTGCCGTCGATGGGCTGCTGGCGACGATTGCCGGAGGCTGGCTCGCTCAGGTGTGGCTCAGGCGGAATCATCGCGCGCTGTATCTGGTGTCGGCGTGGAGCACGCTGCTGGCAATCCCGTTCGGCGTGATGGTCTTCTTTGGGCCGCGAAGCGCTTTGATCCCGGGCGCGTATGCGGCGGAGTTCTGGCTGTTCTTCAGCACCGGGCCGATGAACGCGGCGATCGTCAACTCGGTGTCGGCGCCGATTCGCGCGACAGCGATTTCGGTGAACCTGTTTCTGATTCACCTGCTGGGGGATTTTCCCTCGCCGCACCTGATCGGCTGGATCTCGGATGTTCGGAATCTGCGGGTCGGACTGGGCGCCACACTCGTGTCGCTGGTGGTGAGCGGAGCGCTGTTGTTTGCGGGCGCGCGGTTTGCGCCGCGGCTGCCGGACCTGGAAAAGCAGGGACCAGACACCAGGGATTAGGGAGATGCAGCCGTGGCTGGAGGGGCAGCGGCCGGTGTGCCCTGGAACCTCTGCCCTGGTAAACTGGAGATGAGGTTCCCCAATGCCGGAAATTCATCGCAGGAAGACCGTTACCGTCAGGATCGGGCAGGTGAGCGTGGGCTCGGATGCCCCGGTTGTCGTGCAGTCGATGACCAATACCGACACCGCTGACGCCGAGTCGACCATCCAGCAGGTGGCTGAGCTGGTGGAGGCTGGGTCGGAGCTGGTGCGGGTCACGGTGAACCATGACGCCGCCGCCCAGGCCGTGCCGCACATCGTGGAGGGGCTGGCGAAGCGCGGGATCACCACGCCGATCATCGGGGATTTCCATTACAACGGGCACCTCCTGCTGAAGAAGTATCCAGCGTGCGCGCGAGCGCTGGCGAAGTACCGCATCAACCCGGGGAACTGCTCGATCGGGCGCAAGGATGACGAGAACTTCCGCACCATGATCGAGTGCGCGGTGGAGAACCAGAAGCCGGTGCGCATCGGCGTGAACTGGGGCTCGCTCGATCAGGCTCTGCTGACGCGGCTGATGGACGAGAACTCGAAGCGGCCCGATCCGGCTCCGGCGCGCGATGTGATGCTGGAGGCGATGTGCCGTTCGGCGCTGGATTCGGCGGCGGCGGCGGAGCGGTATGGGCTGCGCCACGACCAGATCATCATCAGCGGCAAGGTGAGCGGGGTGCGCGACCTGATCGACGTGTACACCATGCTGGCGGGCCGATGCGATTATCCCCTGCACCTGGGGCTGACGGAAGCGGGCATGGGGATGAAGGGCATTGTGGCGTCGACGGCGGGGCTTTCGCCGCTGCTGCTCGCGGGGATTGGCGACACGATTCGCGTGTCGCTGACGCCGAAGCCTGGATCGAGCCGGACGGAAGAAGTATTAACAGCCCAGCAGATTCTGCAGTCGCTGGGGATTCGCAGCTTCGCGCCGCAGGTGACGGCGTGCCCAGGATGCGGCCGGACGACGAGCACGTTCTTCCAGGAGCTGGCGCAGCAGATTCAGGATTATCTGCGGACGTCGATGCCGGTGTGGCGGCAGCAGTATCCCGGCGTCGAGGAGCTGAAGCTGGCCGTGATGGGCTGCGTGGTCAACGGGCCGGGCGAGAGCAAGCATGCGAACATCGGCATCAGCCTGCCGGGTACCTTTGAAGAACCAAAGGCCCCGGTGTATGTGGACGGGCGGCTGATGACTACGCTGCGCGGCGACACCATCGTCCAGGATTTCCAGAAGATCCTGGATGAATACGTACGCACGCACTATGGGGCGAAAGAGCAGGAACTAACGGCGGTGTAGGCGCCCCCGAAGCCACCATCCGGGGGGCCGGCGTTTGCGGTTTCGGATCGGGAACGGGCGAGAGGGGGAAAGTCTCAGGCGGCGCGCAGGCCTTCCGCCTCGATCTCGAACTCAGGAGGCAGAAAGATCAGCCGCCAGGCGCCTTCGTACTTCCGCACGAATACACTCTGGTGACCGAGAACGAGCATGTAGATGCCGTCCGGCAGGTTCGGGCGTTCTTTTCCAATTACGGCGCGCGTAAAAGCTTTGCCGGTAGAGGATGTATCTTTCCAGGTCTCCAGGATGCAATCGGCTTGACAGCCGATCCCGTAGAGTACAGCTCGCAAACGCAGCACAGCCCCTGGCATCCGCCCCTCGATCGAACTGTTATGTCAGGCAGACAGGAAAAATACGCGCTCGCAGCCAGTTCGAGTCTTGGGCGGATTAAATCCTCTGCGTACGCAAGTCGGTCAGCTTTTCGGATGACGATCTCGTCGGGGCGATGCTTCCCGTGCTGTCGCAAACGCACCGGCGCTTCAGTTTGCGGACGAGATTATCCTTGTCCATTTCGATGACAATCTGCTACGAAACGTTGTCCGGAGGCGAACAACGTAAGCGCGAATCGGTGGCCAACCTTTCTGGGTCGAAACGCATCCGACCCCTCGTTCGAAATAAATTCCGGAGTATCCCCTGTGAACTCCATTGCCCGTTTTCCTGCCGTTCTCCGCGGTTCAGACGTCGATTCGAAGTGCACTCTGGAAGCCTGGGTGGAGCATTCTTCCACCGGGCGGGTGTTTACTCGATGCCGCATAGTGGATGACGCGCCCGATCTGCCAGATGGGCCGTATGAAGTGGTATTCGCCAACCATGCGGTGAAGACCAGGAAGGCGATGGGACAGTGGGAACTGGTGTTCGTACCGGCCGAGTTGGGAATCGACCTGCTGCTGTGGTGTCCTGGGATTGCAAGCTGATCTGCGACAGGACCGTGGGGCGCAGCGACTAGGGGTGGGGCGCGGCGGGGATTCCGACGATGACGGTCTGCCATCCATCAGGAGCTGGGGAGATGCTGAACTGATTCTGATACGTTCCGGCTGACGGTACGTTCTCATATGCGGCTGTCAGGAATGTAGGGATGGAATTGATGGCCTTCGTGAAGCCCGGCGCCGGCACGAAGGTGTGGTCCGATGTGGAGTCGCCGAAGATCCAGCTGACGAGCAGGCCCGCGTTGCGGAGGGTCACCGGACCCGAGGCCGCGGTCGCGGTATAAATACCAGGCGCAGGACTGGTGATCGCGGAGACTGCGGGCCGCTGGGTGGTGTCCGATCCTGCGACGGCCACGAAATGCAGAAAGATCGGCTCCTGATGATCGAGGTTCACTGTAATGGTGTCGCCGCTCGGACAGGGCGCGGGATTTTCGACCATGTAGATTCTGCTGCGCAGGTTCATTTCCTGGCCCGTCCAGTTGACTGGTCCCCCCAGAACATTCCAGGTGTTGCCGCAGCTGTCGGAGATGGTGGGCTGCGCGATATCCTGCCCGCGGAAATTGAAGTAGTCGCCCAGAAAGAGGAGGAGCGTCGACGCTCCTGGATAGACGAATGGGCCGGTCTCATAACGAGTCGGAAAGCTGGAACTCGCTTCTGTTCCCCATCCGCCTGAGGAGACGATGGTGGGCAGCGGTGGATTGATGAGCAGAGTGGCGGCGCGGGCGGGATTCGCAGAGGAATCCTCAAAGCCGGCGTAGACTTCGGGTGCGGTGGAGTCGGTGCTGAGCAGGACGAATCGCATCGCTGAGTCGCTGGTCCATCCCGGCTGCGCGACGATTTGCTGAACGATCTTCGTGACGTCGATGCGATGGGTGCAGGTATTCTGCCCGTTGTTGTTGCCCTGGCAGCTGCCATGGTCGTCGCCCGGACCCGTGGTGAGGTAATCGGTGTAGGCGGTTGTGTACGGCACATCGAGGGGCGTATTGCCCGCTTCGCCGGTGAAGGATGGGCCATCGCTCTGGGCCACGCCGTACACGCGGAAGGTGTAGCTGCTGGCTGGGCAGGGCGCGGCGCCGCAGGCCGCGCTGGTGGCGAATCCATCGCTGCTGGTCAACTGCAGGTAGGCGGATCGGATGGGCTCACAGGGCTGAATGCCTGTGGAGGGGAAGCGAAAGCCGGCCGCCCATGCAGTGGTGTCGCCGTCCCAGCTGCCCACCAGGTCGGCTCCGCCGTACTGCGGATCACTGTGCCAGCCGCTGCCGTCGTCGGTGTTCTCGTAGCCGTCGTCGGCGTCATTGGAGATCTGGGTGGTGTGAGCAGCCGGGGACACCGGGCCGCTGCACCCGACAGGCGAGACGGTCAGCGCAGCGGTGGCCGCCGCCGTGGTGTAGTCCACGGCGTCGGAAGGCGTGAAGAGCACGGAGAGTGTCTGGGTTCCCGCTGAAAGCACCGTACCCGCAGCGGGGGTGTAGGCGAAGGAGCCGGGGATATCCGCGGCGGCGTCGAGCTGCGCGTCGCTCAGAGGAGTGCCATAGGTGACGGGCGCAGGAGTCAACCAGGTGAGCACCGGGGTCGCCGGGTTGACCGTCACCGGGACGGAGACGGTGACGGTGGAGTAATGCGTTGCGTCAGCCGGAGTGAAAAAGGCGGAGAGCGTTTGCGCGCCTGCGTTGAGGATGGCGCCTGCGGAGGGGGAATAGGAAAAGACGCCGGGGACATTGGACGTGGCGTCGAGCTGCGCGCTACCGAGCGCCGCACCATAGGTGAATGGGGCAGGCGCGGCCCAGGCGATCACCGGCGTGGCAGGTGTGGCCGAGCCAGAAGCAATCACGCGTGTGCCACAGCCTGTGGTCGCTGCGATGAACAGGAAGCAGACTGCGATCGGGCTGAACGCTGACCGCAGCCGAGTGAACGCACGGAGCAGAACCAGGACAGGAACAGGGAGGCAGCGGCTGCGCAACATAAGAACCCTTCGTATGCGCCATATTGAAGCAGCGCGATGGAACCCTGAGTTTTTAAGGAAGCTACTGTCGATCGATTGTAGGGAGGCACGCGGGAATGCGCATCGGTCTTTGGTGCCTTACGTTGGTGATCGGTTAACTGATTACCTGGGAGTAACAGGGGTCGGAGAGCGGGTTACAGGCGACACGTTCCAGGTGTGGTGAACGGGGGTGGGGCGACGCGGCAGGGGAACACGGCGCTCGAAATCCTCAACTCAGCCGGAATTGCACGGGCAGACGGCTCGCCGTCCTCTGCCAATCTGAGGACGGTTTGCTGAGCCCTTATGGCGCGGCCGTTGCGGCGGAATTGGCTGCGGCGGTTGACGATCGATGCGACTGTGGTTGATCTGTGGGCAGCGGCAGCGGGATTTCGAGTGTGCCGATGCGGTCGGTGCCGACGTCGCGGACAGCAACGCGAATCCAGGCCGCGGTGGTGGGCACGTCGAACTGCTGCTGGGCGCGGAAATAAGGAGACGGTTTGCCGCTGGCGTCCTGCGTGGGCACGCGTGTGGCGTTTTGCGCCAGGCCGTTCAGCATATGGCCGAGGGGATCGTAGGCGCAGGCGGCGAACTCGAGGACCTGGTTGTTATGCGACGGGCCGGACTGAGCGGCCTGATCCAGCACAAGATAGTCGATGGTGTAGGTGCGCAGCGGGACGGGTGGCGGCATTTTCGCAGGCTTGTTGCTCTTGCGAACGACGAAGTAAGCCGGCTGCTCGATGAGATTGGCCATCTGCGCGGGCGTGGCCATGGCGACGGGGCCTGCCTTGAACTGCGCGCGGAAGATAATGTCGTGATCCTGCGGGGCGCCGTGCTGCATCCAGGCGAACATGGAATCGCCGGGCAGGTGGGCGACGGGGTGATCCTCAACCTGGATGGCGTTGGCGGCGCGCTTCTGGTCGTTCGTGACAGGAGCGTCGGGATCTTCGGCGTAATAGTACTGTCGATACGCGAGGCGGTAACCGGGCTGATCGAGGCGGACGCGGATGTTACGAATCTTCGTATCCATCCGCGGATTGGTGGGCGCGTACGTGATTTCGTAATAACTGCTGCCGTTGATGGTGGCGTCGGTCATGGCGCCGGCGAAATCGTTGGTGTTGAAGTAAGCCTTGCCGCCGGTGACGGCGGCAATATGGTCCGCGGCGGTGTCCATGCCGTCCATCTCGGGCTTGAGGCCGCCCACGTCGATGGGATAGACGGAGACCTGCGCGGCATTCATGGCGTCGATGGCCATGCGCATGACTTTCGCGTCCCAGGTGTTGCCCATGGTGGTGGGCGCGCTGCCATCGAAACCCTGCGCCTGCATCGGCGCGTTGGAGCTCGGAGCCATCTGGCCCGCCGTTCCCTGGGCGGTGGCAATTTCGTTCTGGATGGCGAACATGGGGACGGTGGCGGGAAATTCGGAGGAAAGCCAGATGAGGTTTTTGCGGCCGGGTAGTCCTTCGAGATAGTGACCGACAAAAGCCATAACCTGGTACGGGAGATCGACGTCGGCCGCGCCGTGGTTGGAGGCCATGAGGAAGTTGAGCGGGATGCCTTCCACTTTGCGGTGGGCGTCGAAGGCGTGGAGCAGTTCCTGGGGATCGGTGGTGAAACCCTGGACGAGGTGGAAATCCTCGGCGAGCAGGAAGAGCGCGAAACGCGTGCCGGCGGGCTTGCTCGCGAGGAACTGGGCGAGCTGCTTCCGGGCGCGAATCTGGTCGTCCTCGAGATCGTTATGCGCCATGTGGACGGCGTCGTAGACGATGACGTAGAGCGGGCCACGCTCGTCGGATGTGGGCACGTCCATGTAGGTATCGGGCGGAAGATTCAGCTTCGGCGCGACGATTGGCCTGGGCGGATCAAAGCTGATGGCCTCAAAAGATTTGATGGGCTGCTGCTTGTTGTTCTCAAAGACGGAGAAGTGGTGCGCGGTGAGGCCGTGGACGGCGTTGTTCCTGCTGTCGGTCACCACTACGTCGAGGACGACGCGGCGCACGGTGACGGGGATCGTGTAGGGCTGTTGGGTGGTGGTGTGGGCGCCCATGGAACCGCTGTGACCTCGTTGCGCGAGACTCGCCGGCGGCGCCGCACAGAGAGCGAGACAGGAAAACGCGAGGGCCGCGGCGGAAAGGGGGCAGAGCAACATGAAAAGGACCTCGGTGCTGGTCGGAATCAGTCCATTGTAATCGGCGCAGCCGGGTGGTTTCGGCTGCTACGTATACGGGTAAGAGGCGCGGCAGGACGCACAAATGAAGAGGACCGGTTACAGGTGCCAGAGTAAGCCCAGTTGATGATGGGACGAAGGTGGGATTGGGAACGCGAAGGCGCGCTGCTAGACTCTTCGCGGATACTCCCACCATGCAGGTTGCCGCGACAGAATCGTCTGCTACTGCGACAGGAACCCGGGCGCACGGGCGGGCCGCAATGGTCCCGGTGCTGTGGGCTGCCCTGGTCTACGTGGTCGTCAGCGCGGCGGTGCTGATCATTTCCTGGCGGACTTCGGATCACCACTTTATTTACGCGCTGGACGACACGTACATCGGAATGGCGATGGCGAAGAATCTCGCGCTGCACGGCGTGTGGGGGGTAAGCCCCTACGGGTTCAGCTCGTCGGATTCGTCGCTGCTGTTTCCGCTGCTCATGGCGGCGGGATTTCGCGTGGTGGGCGTGCGGGTGGGCGTGCCGCTCGTTCTGTCGTGGGTGGCCGGGTTGTTATCGATTTTTGCGGCGGGGCGCATCGTCGCGCGGTACCTGGAGCGCAAATGGCAGGCCGGGGCGTTGATTCTCTTCGTCCTGTTCACGCCGCTGTTTGTCGCGGGGACGATCGGGATGGAGCACTCGCTGCATCTGCTGCTGACGCTGATGTTCCTGGGGTTCTTTCTGCGCGGCGACGATGCCGATGCGCGGCCCGTGAACCTTTGGGCGATGGGTGCGGTCGCGGCGCTGATGGTCGCGGCGCGGTATGAGGGGCTCTTCTTTGTGGCTCCGGCGTTTTGCGTGCTGGCGTTCCAGCGGCGATGGAAAGCGGCTTGTGCCGTTGCCGTGGGCGCTGCGGTTCCGGTGTGCGCGTATGCGGCGTTTTCGATGGCGCATGGGGCGTACTGGCTGCCGAATTCGGTGGCGCTGAAGGGCGTGAGCGGCGACCATCCGGGGCTGGCGCAGGCCTGGGCGAACCTGGCAGGGCGGGTGAAGGATAACTTCCAGGATGGGCCACAGGTCTTTCTGCTCATGGCGGCTGCGGCGGCTGCGCTGATTGGCCTGGGGCGCAGGAATCGGCGGGCGTCCATCCCGCTGGCGCTGCTGCTGGCGGCTGGCTGTTTGCAGGTGAGCCTGGCGCAGGTGGGGATGTATTACCGCTACGACGCGTATCTGTTTGGGGCGGGAACGCTGGTGCTGGCGTGCACGCTGCCGGCGGTGAAGAAGGCCGCGGGCAAAACGATGTTTGCGGCGAGTTACTTTCTGACGCTGGGCACGGTCGTGGCCCTGACGGTGGTGAGCATCGCGCAGTTCCACATGCTGCCTCGGATTGCGCGGAATATTTATCTGCGGCAGTGGCAGATGGGGCGGTTCGTCGGGGAGTATTATCCGGGAGCTACCGTGGCGGCCAACGATATCGGCGCCGTGAACTATTTGAGTCACAGCCACTGTTACGATTTGGTGGGGCTGGCGAACCAGGAGATCTTTTGGGCGCGGCGCTCGGGCGGCTACACCACAGATTTTCTGCGGGACGATGCGGCGGCGCACCACGTGCAGATCGCCATTGCGTACGACCGCTGGTTTGGCGATCCGCCGGGTGTGCCGGTGGGCGGGCCCCCGCTGCCCAGCAACTGGATTCGGGTGGCGCACTGGCAGATCGACGATCCGACGATTATTGGCGACACGGTGGTGAGCTTCTACGCGGTCGATCCCGCCGAGGCGGCGCTTTTGCGCGCGGACCTGGAGCAGTTTGAGAAGACGGTGCCGGGGCCGGTGCGGCTGGAGTTGCCGTAAGGGATTAGGGACCAGGGATCAGGGATTGGGCGTTAAGCCCTTGATCCGACGCTCTCCGGCCATTCGCGACGACCGGTTTCGCACATCCTGAATCAACCATTCGAAAGCGGAAGCGTTTGGAAGGGACGCAGGTGACCCCTGTCACAGCAATCCTGTGCCTCCAGGGCGTAACTTGAGTGGTTTTTGGGGATTGCGGGATGGAGAGAGCACAAAAGCGGGCGGGGACGGCAGGAACGCGGGCCGAAATCGGAGTCAACGAGGAGATGGGAATGGCGCTGTGCGGACTGGCGTACGAGGCCGGCATTTGTGCGCCCGCGAGCGCAAACGGAGCGGGTGGGAGCGGAAAAAGCGCGAACGGCCAAAGCGGGTCGAAGCAAGCCTGGATGGCGGAGTATCGGGCGCGGCGCATGAGCGCGGCACAGGCGCTCGGGGCGGTGCGGAGTCGAGACCGCGTGTGGATCCAGTCGGGATGCGGCACGCCGCAGACGCTGGTGGACGCGCTGGTGGCGCGAGCCGGCGAATTGCGGGACGTCGAAGTCGTCCACATGATGACGCTGGGGCCGGCTGACTATACGAAGGCGGAGTACGCCGGCCATTTTCGGCATCGGGGCCTGTTTCTGGGTGCGAATGTACGGGACGCCGTAGCTGCGGGGCGTGCCGATTACACGCCGATCTTCCTCAGCGAGATTGAAGGGCTGTTTACCAGTGGGGCGCTGCCGCTCGATGTGGTGCTGATGCAGGTGTCGCCGCCGGACGCTCATGGGTTCGTGAGCCTGGGTACGACAATCGACTGCACGCAGACGGCGGTACGGTGTGCGCAAACGGTGATTGCCGAAGTGAACGAACGCATGCCTCGGACGCACGGCGAGACGTTTATCCACGTGAGCCGGATTGCGGCGTTCGTGGAGACGTCGCATCCCTTGCCGGAACTGGTTCCCGAGCCGTTTACGGAGACGCACCTGCGGGTCGCCCGGCATGTGGCGACGCTGATTCCGGACGGAGCAACGCTGCAGACGGGCATCGGAGGCATTCCCGATGCGGTACTGAGCTGCCTGGGCGACAAGCGCGACCTGGGCATTCACACGGAGATGTGCCCCGACGGCGTGATCGAGCTGATCGAGTCGGGGGTGATCAACGGGGAGCGGAAGTCGCTGCTGCGGGGCAAGGCGGTGCTGGCGTTTGTGCTGGGGACGACGCGGCTCTTCGAGTTTATTCATGACAATCCGAGCTTCGAGTTCCGCTCGATCAGCTTTACTAACGATCCCTTTGTGGTGGCGCGGAACGAGCGCATGGTGGCGATCAACTCGGCGCTGCAGGTGGATCTGACCGGGCAGGTTTGCGCGGATTCGCTGGGCACGCGGCCGTACAGCGGCTTTGGCGGGCAGATCGACTTCATTCGCGGCGCCGCGCGATCGAAAGGCGGCGTGCCGATCATTGCGCTGCCCGCGACGGCGAAGGGCGGGACGCTCTCGCGGATTGTGCCGGTGCTGGAGCCGGGCGCGGGTGTGGTGACGTCGCGCGGGGATGTGCACTACGTGGTGACGGAGCACGGCATTGCCTATCTGCATGGCAAGACGCTGCGGGAGCGGGCCGAGGCGCTGATCCGGATTGCCGATCCGCGATTCCAGGGCGAGCTTGAGGATTTCGCGGTGCGCGCGCACTACCTCGAGCGCACGATGGCGGGCGCGGCGATGTAAGCGGCAGCGCGCCGGGAGGGAGTGGGCATGGGAGACACAGGCAGGCGGGAAGGGAATCCGGATCGGGGCATTTTGCGCGTGGACGGCGATGAGTGCAAAGGCTGCGGTCTGTGCGTGGAAGCATGTCCGCCGCACGTGATCGCGCTGGGTGAGCGGCTCAACCACTACGGCTATCGCACCGCGGAATATGCAGGCGCGGGCTGCACGGGCTGCGGGATTTGCTTCTTCGTTTGCCCGGAGCCAGGCGGGATTACGGTGCTGCGCCGCAAGCCCCGCGCTGCGGCGGAAGGAGCCCGCGCGTGAGCCGTTTATTGATGAAGGGCAATGAGGCGATCGTGAAGAGCGCGGTGCTGGCGGGATGCCGCGCTTTCTACGGGTATCCCATTACGCCGGCGAGCGAGATTACCGAGGCGGCTGCCGTATATCTGCCGCAGGCCGGCGGGGTGTTTCTGCAGGCGGAGAGCGAGGTCGCTGCGATCAATATGTTGTACGGGGCGGCAGCGGCAGGCGTGCGGGCGATGACCGCGTCGAGCGGGCCGGGGATCAGCCTGATGCAGGAAGGGATCAGCTACATGGCGGGCGCCGAGCTGCCGTGTGTCATCGCGGACATCACGCGCGGCGGGCCCGGGCTCGGCAACATCGCGTCGGAGCAGAGCGATTATCACCAGGTGGTGAAGGGCGGCGGACATGGCAATTATCGAACGCTGGTGTTGGCGCCGCATTCGGTGCAGGAGATGGCCGACCTGACGGCGCTGGCGTTTGAGCTGGCGGACCGGTACCGCAACCCGGTGGTGCTGCTGGCCGATGGATTCATCGGGCAGATGATGGAGCCCGTCGAGTTTCCGCAAAGTGCAAAGGAGCCGCAGTTGCCGCAGTGGGCGGTGGCGGGTACGGCGGAGTCGCGGGGGAATCTGATCTCGTCGATTTATCTCGAACCGGACAAGCTGGAAGCGCACGTTCGGCAGCTGGAGGCGAAGTACCTGATCGCAGAGCGGCGGGAGGCGCGGGCCGAGGAGTGGCGCACCGGCGATGCCGAGATTGTGCTGGTGGGCTACGGGATCGTGGCGCGCATTTTGAAGGCAGTTGCGGCCGAGGCGCGCGCCGAAGGACTGAACGTGGGCGTGCTGCGGCCCATCACGCTCTTTCCGTTCCCGACGGCCTACTTCGATCGGGTGGCGCGGCAGGCGCGGATTTTCCTGGTGGTGGAGATGAGCAACGGTCAGATGCTCGAAGACGTGCGGCTGGCGCTGAACGGCGTGCGCAGTGTGGACTTTCTGAGCCGGGTGGGCGGGAATGTGCCGTCGCATGCGGAAGTGCTGGAGCGGGTGCGGGATCTGGCGCGCGGAAGAGGGCTGGCTGCGAGCCCGGAGGAGCACATCGCCCATGTCTAACGGAACCGAGTCAGAGTTCACCATTGTGCACGAGAAGGCGAATGCGTTCTACGAGAGCTACGAGCGGAAGGAAGAGCTACAGCACCAGACGCACTATTGCCCCGGATGCGGGCACGGCATCGTGCACAAGATGGTGGCACAGGCCATCGACGAGCTGGGCATTCAGGACCGAACGATTCTGATCAGCCCGGTGGGGTGCTCGGTTTTCGCCTATTACTACTTCGATGTGGGCAATGTGCAGGCGGCGCACGGGCGCGCGCCGGCCGTAGCGACGGCGGTGAAGCGCACACGGCCCGACAGCATCGTGATCAGCTACCAGGGCGACGGGGATCTGGCGGCGATTGGATCGGCAGAGATTCTGCATGCGGCGAATCGCGGCGAGAACATCAGCGTCATTTTCGTGAACAACGCGATCTACAGCATGACCGGCGGCCAGATGGCTCCGACCACGCTGATGGGCCAGGGCAGCACGACGACGCCGGGCGGGCGCACGCCGGAGCAGGGATATCCGCTGCACGTGTGCGAGCTGCTGGCGACGCTGCAGGCGCCGGTGTATCAGGAGCGCGTGGCGCTGGGCGACAACAAGCAGGTGGCGCAGGCCGGGCGCGCGGTGCGCAAGGCGATCGAGAATCAGGTGAATGGGCTGGGCTTCTCGCTGGTGGAGATTCTGTCGCCGTGCCCGACGATCTGGAAGTTGTCGGCGGTGGAGGCGCAGCGCTGGGTCCACGATGTGATGGAAAAGACCTTCGCGCCAGGAGTGTATCGCGACAACACCAGCCATGCCGAGTCGCACTCGACGTATGGGCCGCCGATGGCGCTGGAGAAGATTCCGGCGATGCTGGGTGTCGCGGTGCAGGAAATGCCTGCGTTTTCGAACGAAGAAGGTCTGCCGGTCCGGGATGTCGATCTGCAGGTGAGGATCGCCGGGTTTGGCGGGCAGGGCGTGCTGCTGCTGGGAGAGATGTTGGCAGAAGCCGGACTGGATGCGGGGCTGGAAGTGAGCTGGCTGCCGTCGTATGGGCCCGAGATGCGGTCGGGCACGTCGAACTGCCACGTGCGGCTGGCGCGGGAGCCGATCGATTCGCCGCTGGTGGGGCATCCGCATGTGCTGGTGGCGATGAACGAGCCGTCACTGCACAAATTTGCGGCGAGCGTGCGGCCGGGCGGGTGGATTCTCTATAACGGCGAGGATGTTCCGCCGGATTGCGAGCGGCGCGACGTGCAGATCGTGGCGCGGTCGTTCACGCATCTGGCCGACGAGCTGGGCGATGCGCGCGCGGCCAACATGGTGGCGCTGGGCGCGGTGCTGGAGATCGCGCAGGTACTGCCGCAGGCGAGCGTCGACCACGCGCTGGGCAAGCTGGTGAAGAGCCCGCGCTGGCTGGACCTGGACGAAAGGGCGCTGACCTGCGGGCGGGAGGCGCTGCGCGCGTGGCGCGGGGAGGTCTGTCATGCCGGGTGATGTGGATCCGAACCTGACGGTCTACTTCGGCGGACGCTACGTGCCGCTGGCCGAAGCGCAGGTAGGCATCCTGACGCATGCGCTGCATTACGGAACGGGCGTCTTCGAAGGCATTCGCGGCTACTGGGACGAGGAAGACGAGCGGCTGTGCCTCTTTCGGCCGGTGGAGCACTTCGGGCGCTGGAAGAAAAATTGCGGCATCCTGCGCATCGGCGTGCCGCTGAGCGCGGAAGAGCTGACGCAGATCACGCTGGAACTGATGCGGCGGAACGGATTTCGTACCAGCATCTACGTGCGGCCCCTGGCGTGGAAAGCCGCGGAACGGGTGGGCGTGAGCACGGACGACAAGGACGCTTTTGCGATTGTGGCGCTGCCGTTCGGCGAATATCTGCCGTGTGACAAGGGATTGCATGCCGGTGTAAGCTCCTGGCGCCGGATCGAGGACAATGCCATTCCGGCGCGGGCCAAGATCTGCGGAGCCTACGTGAACAGCGCGCTGGCCAGCGACGATGCGCGGCGGAGCGGATTCGATGAGGCGATTCTGCTGAACGAGAGCGGCCATGTCGCCGAGGGCGCCACCTGCAATTTGTTCATGGTGCGTGGCGGAAAGCTGATCACGCCGCCGGTGACGGAAAACGTGCTGGAAGGGATCACGCGCGATACGGTGATGGAGCTCACCGAACGGGAGCTGGGAATCACGGTTCTCGAGCGGCCCATCGATCGCAGCGAGCTGTACGTGTGCGACGAACTGTTCCTGACGGGAACAGCCGTGGGGATCGCGCCGGTGGTGCGGGTGGACCATCGGCCGGTGAAGGATGCAGCGGTGGGCGCGCTGACCGGCGAAATCCGGCGATTGTATTGCGACGCGGCGCGAGGACGTTTGCGGGTTTACCGAAAATGGGTGGTTCCGGTGCGTCCCGCACAGGGGGAACCAGCGCCGGAAGCAGCTTTGTTGGCGGCGGCGCGCAGTTAGCTGGAATGTTGAACACGTCACGCCTGGGTAAAACACGCTCCGGCCCCAGCCGGCTCAGCGATGCGGGCAGCCGGGCCAGCAACATGGGCGACGCATGCCCTCTTTCAATTCCGAACAAACCCTCTCGACGTGCTGCCTTCTGGTCTCCGGCTTCTTGACGGAAATCGTCCAGCAAATCCACTCGTTCCGGGCGAGCGGAGTGATGTCTTCCCAGGCAACCAGCGCTGCCGGATCGGACGCGAGCGCCGTTCGCAGATCGGCCGGCACGGTGTGGACTACGCCTTGAGAAATTCGAACCGTCGCCATGGCAGATGATGAATGAGGGTTTTGAGATGGTGGCGGCGGGTAGGATCGAACTACCGACCTTGGGGTTATGAATCCCACGCTCTAACCAGCTGAGCTACGCCGCCGTTTGGGAAGGCAAGTTCCATCATACGAATGGGTTCGGCGGGTGGTCAAACGGCGGAGAGGCAGAGGCCAGGGTATTGCGGACAGGGTTGATGAACTTCGCTGCTTGTGACGCTCCGAGCGCAAGAGCTGCGGTAGTAAAAAATCCAGCCAAATCGATTTAGGAGCGGGTGCGCCGCCATGTAAGCCTGTACATGGGGGGCGCCCGGCTGTACACTGCGGGCGGCACTTTTACCCCACGAATTCTGCATGAAGCGAGACCCGATGATGCGATCGACTTTGGCGTCCTGCCTGGTTTTTGTGTCGCTGGTGATGAGCGGCAGCGCGTTCGCGCAAAAGCAAATTGTCCTGGAGCGGCGCGATGCGACCGTCACTCTGGAAGCCTACGCGCCGAATGTCGTGAGAATTACGATGAGCCTGAACAGGGATGCCGCCGCAGCGCCTCCGGGCTACGGCATCACCGCGAAACCGGCGGACGCAGGCTGGACCTACACCCATACCGACACGGTGGACACCTACAAGTCGGCGGCGATGACGGTGAAGATGCCGGTCCCGCACTACGGAAACGGCGCGCCTCCGCCCGGCTGCGACACGTGCAAGTATTTCTTGGGTTCGACGCCATGGGTTCCGCTGACGGTGACCGATCCGGAGGGCAAGACGCTGGTCGATCTGCGCGGATGGTGGATGAGCGTGCCGAATCACAAGGACGGCAACGCGCAAGTCCTGGATGACGTGCGGCCGTCGATTGCCTACGACCACTATGACCCGCGCAATCCCGATGGAATTTACGACGAGGTGGGGGCGAGTTTCGCGTCGCCCGACGACGAGCACTACTACGGACTCGGAGAAAACCAGCAGGGATACTTCGATCACCGGAACCACCAGATCCAGTGCTGGAACGACTACACGGCGGCGGCCGCGCCGACGTTCTGCGTACCCTTTCTGGTGACGAACAAGCACTACGCGGTGCTTTGGGACAATCCGTCGAAGACAAAGATCGATGCCGGGTTCAACGAGCAGACGCGATGGGATTCCGAAGTCGGCGATCGCGTCTCGTTCTTCGTGATCTACGGCAAGACGACCGATGAGCTGTACGAGGGTTACCGCGTGCTGACGGGGAGCACGCCGATGCTGCCGAAGGCGGCGTATGGGTACATCCAGTGCAAGCAGCGCTACCGGACGCAGGACGAAGTCATGGCCGTAGCGAACGGATATCGCGAAAGGCATCTGCCGCTGGATGTCATCGTGGTGGACTGGTTCTACTACACGAACATGGGGCAGATGGATTTCGATGTGCAGGCGTGGCCTGACCCGTCGGGAATGAACGAAAAGCTCCACCAGATGGGCATCCAGACCATGATCAGCGTGTGGCCGCGGTTCGTGCCGACGGACCGTTTCTACCGGGAGGTCGCGGAGCATGGATGGTTCGAGCATCTGGCCGACGGCACACCGACGAACGGGCTGCCGTATGACAAGGCCGGGTCGGATATCGATACGACGAATCCCGACGCAGCAAAGTGGTATTGGAACACGATCAAAGACAACATCCTCAGTAAGGGATTCGATTCACTCTGGATGGATGAAACGGAGCCGGATCTGCCGCCCAACGGAAGCTACTACCACATCGGACCGGGGACCGAGTACTTCAACGTCTATCCTCTGTTTCACACCGGGGCTATCTATGACGGGTTCCGGCGCGATGAGCCGGGGCAGCGCGCGCTCATCCTGTCGCGCGACGGATACCTGGGCGTGCAGCACAACGGCGCGATCGTCTGGTCGAGCGATATTTTTCCCACATGGGACACGCTGAAGCGCCAGGTGCCCACTGGCCTCGATGTGACGGCGTCGGGGCTGAATTACTGGAGCAACGACACAGGTGGATGGCAGGGCTTGCCGCCGATGCATCACGGAGCGCATCCGCCGCTGCTGGATCCGGGCGATGCGCGGAGCAATGTCGGCGGGGATGACGATTATCCCGAGCTGTACACGCGGTGGTTTGAGTACGCGACGTTCCTGCCGATTATGCGGACGCACGGCAGCCGCCGCTACAACGAGGTGTGGTCGTACGGCAGACAGGCGGAGCCGATTCTGGAGCAGTACTTGCGGCTCCGCTACACGCTGATGCCGTATATCTACTCGCTCGGGTACTTCACGCATGAGACGGGCGCGCCGTTTATGCGGGCGCTTTTCATGGATTTTCCCGATGATCCAAAGGTGAGCGAGATTGGGGATGAGTATATGTTCGGGCCGGCGTTCCTCGTGGCTCCGGTGACCGAGCAGGGAGCGACGACGAAGCAGGTGTATCTGCCGTCAGGGACTTCCTGGTACAACTATTGGACGCACCAGAAATACGAGGGCGGGCAGACCGTGACGGTGGATGCGCCCATCGATAAGCTGCCGCTGTTCGTGCGGGCGGGCTCGATTCTTCCGCTGGGCGCGCAGGTCAACAGCACGGCCGACAAGCAGGCGATCGAGCATGTGCAGGTGTGGCCGGGGGCGAATGCGGATTTCACGCTCTACCAGGACGACGGGAAGACCTATGCGTACGAGAAGGGCGATTTCCAGGTCACGCATCTGCACTGGGATGAAGCGGCGCAGAAGCTGAGCCACAGCGGCGCGGCGGCATGGAGCGCGCCGGACAGCCAGGTCGTAGAGGTAGTCCAGTAAGCGGCGCGATTCACGTGATCCGCCTGGGCCGCCGCTATCGGCAAGAGTCAGACGGCTGGAGTGGGTGCGACGACTAGTCGGCGTATTTGTTGATGAGAGTAATCGCCACCACAATAATCACCGCCGCTGCGATCAGTCCCGCCACCGCGATTCCCTGCAGACTCATAGTGCCTCCTGTCCTGCTTGATCGGCGGGTCTGATCGGATGATCAGGACCGCGCTGAACCAGCACTCTCCAGGATAGGAACTGTAACGATTGAGCTCAGTGACGGCCGTCACCAGATTGCAGGTGATAAGCTGCCGGTGGGCTGCGCGCCGCCCATTCCGCAACCCAGGATTTGGAGGATGACCCGCTTGATTCGCCGTTACTCTCGCACCGCCGCCGTGTTCATTTGCTGGGCAGGCTTGCTTCTCTGTCCTGGGAATCGCTGCCAGGCGCAGGGCAGGCATCATGGGGCGGCTCCCGCGTCCGACACGAACACGTCGGCGACGGCGCTGATGATCAGCGACATCCATTTCGATCCGTTTCACGATCCGGGCAAGGCCCAGCAACTGGCGCACACGCCGGTTGCGCAGTGGCAATCTGTGTTGCAGTCGCCATCCACGGCTGACCAGCAGGAAGCGTTTGCGGGTCTCCAGGAAAAATGCAGTGGGAAGGGCGTCGATACGCCGTATCCCCTGCTGAGGTCTGCGATCGAGGGGATGCAGGCGAAGCAGCCCAATCCCGATTTCATTACGATCACCGGCGATTTGATCGCTCACAAATTCGACTGCCGGTACTCGGCGCTGGTGCAGCAGCCGGCGGAGTACGCGCAGTTTGTCGCGAACACGATCCAGTTTGTGGTGAACCAGCTGCGCGGCGCGTTTCCGGGCGTGCCGATTTACGTCTCGCTGGGCAACAACGACTCGGATTGCGGGGACTACAAGCTCGACACGCGGAGCGCGTTCCTTGCGAGTGCCGCGGGCGCGATCGCGGACGCCTTGCCCCCTGGGGAGCGGCGGCATGCGCTGGCGGAATTCGCCACCGGCGGCTATTACAGCGTGACGATGGCGCCGCCAATGCTGGACACGCGGATCGTGGTGCTGAACGACGTGTTCTTCTCGCCGAAGTACAAGAGCTGCACGGGTGCGGAGAATCCGGGAGCGGGGGCGGCGGAGATCGCCTGGCTGAGCCAGACGCTGGCGCAGGCGCATGACAACGGGCAGAACGTTTGGGTGATCGGGCACATTCCGCCGGGCGTGGATGTGTATTCGACGGTGAAGAAGATCAGCGACGTGTGCGGCATCGGCAACCCTGAGATGCTCATGGATTCGGGCAAGATCGATGGGCTGCTGACGCAGTATTCCGATATTGTGCGGCTGGGGCTGTTTGCGCACACCCACATGGACGAGCTGCGGCTGGATTTGCCGGAGGACGGCAATGTGCAGGGGGCCGTGCCGCTGAAGCTGGTGCCGTCGATTTCGCCGGTGGATGGGAACAACCCGTCGTTCACGGTGGCGAAGGTGGATCCGCCGACGGCGGGGTTGAAGGACTTCGACGTATTTGTGGCGTCGAACCAGACGGGGATGCGGACGACCTGGAGCGAGGAGTACGACTGGGGCCATGCCTATGGCGAGCCGGCATTTTCAGCGGCGGCAGTGAACGATTTAATCGGGCAGTTTCGGCGCGATCCGAAGGCGCAGACGGGCGCCAGCCAGCAGTACATCAAGAGCTACTACAAAGGCGATGGGTCGAAGGAGCTGACGCCGTTCTGGCCGCAGTACTCGTGCTCGCTCGAGAACCTGACGGCGGCGAGTTATAAGGCGTGCGTGTGCGCGGCAAAGTGACGCCGAGAGCACGCTGAGTGCGGCTCCGAGGCACGCCAGCATCGCAACACTGATGCGGGCGAAGATCGCGGGGACCAGGTGGCCGTGATCGCTTCGATTACCTTTGTACCGTCCATGCTCCCCTTTTCGCTTGCGTCCGCGACCCGCATCCGTCATCGTTGAAAGAGGAAGTCAAAGCCCTGCGGCCGTGTGCCTGCAGGGCTTTCGCATTTTGGGGGATGAAGGTAATACCCGCAGGGTATTACCCTGCAGGGCTCATGAAATCAAGCGGATCGCCTGGTCCAATAAATTTTTCCGGCTAGAACGCCAGCAATGCGACGCCGATGCAGACGAAAATGGCGGCGGCCCAGCGGCGGTGATCGACGTTTTCGTGGAGAAAGATCTTCGCGGCGACCGCGTTCGAGACGAAGGTGAGCGACGTGGCGGCGGGGCCGATGAGGCTCAGATCGCGATGGCTCAGGCTAAAGAGCAACGAGAAGAAGCTGAGCGCCAGGCAAACGACGCCGAGGCCGAAACGTGAGTTGGTGACGACGGCGGCAGCGGCGACGCTGAGGCCGCGCTGAGCGCGGATGACATCGAGGTCGCCGATCTGGCGCATCGCCGAGGCGGTCAGGATGTCGCCGGCGGTGGCCGTGATGACGATGGCGGCGATCATGGCAACCGTGTCGAGAAGGGAATTCACCGGTGCACCTCCTCGGGAACGGGCGTGACCGGTGGTTCCGCGTGAGGCTGATGCGTCCAGGCAGGACCGCGGGTGACGAAGCCGACCCCGGCGGTGATGCAGACGACGCCGAGCCAGCGCCATGGGCTGACGTGCTCGTGCAGCCAGAAGCGGGCCAGGACGGTCATGAGGACGTAGCCGAGCGACGTGGCGGGGAGGACGTAAGTCAGGTCGGCGAAGGAAAGAGCGGTGAGGTAGGAGGCGAAGAATCCGATGAGGAGAAGGATGCCCGAGGCGACCCAGGGCGTGAAAATGGCGTGGATCAGCGCGGCGGGGTGATCGAGCGAAACGGGGCCAAGCAACTTCATGCCACGCGCGAGGAAAGTGTCGCCGCAGGACGCGGTGAGGGTAACGATGAGCAGAACGAGATAACGGCGAGCGGTCATGCAGGCAGCAGGTCAGCGGTGAAGCGATGAGCGAGAAACGGTTAGCAGGAAACGATTAGCAAAAAGCGGTTGGCGGTCAGCCAAAAACCAGGCGAAATGGAAAAGCCGCCGAAGCGGGCCCCGGCGGCTCTGGAATGCGATCCTTCAATCTAGGCCTGGGCGTTGGCCGTCGCGGGTTCCTTCTGCGATTTGCTTTCGCGGACCATCTTGTTGCGCTCCGCGCGCAGCTTGAGAAACGACTTCGACTCGATGTACAGCCGCTTCAGGTCGCGGTTGGCGATGGCCTTGCTCACCACGCGCCAGGCAGCCTTCGGACGGAAGAAGTACTCGTCGTAAAACTTGTTGACCATCTCGAGCACGTACTCGGTGGGCAGGCCCGGGTACTCGATG
Source organism: Acidobacteriaceae bacterium (assembly GCA_036521315.1). Lineage (GTDB taxonomy): Bacteria > Acidobacteriota > Terriglobia > Terriglobales > Acidobacteriaceae > Palsa-343. The sequence goes on along the minus strand of DATDHZ010000097.1, from coordinate 58,017 downwards.
TGGGCCAGCTGATGGCCGCCTTCGTCGGTCATGCGCTGATTGGTGATGAAGCCATTGGCGCGGGCGAACTCGTAGAGTTCCGTGCCGGGGAAGGCGTGCGCGATGGAAACCTGAATGGTTTCGACATCGAGCTGTTTGGCGAAATTGATGGTGTTGCGGATGGATTCTTTCGTTTCGCCGGGCAGTCCGAGAATGAAGTCGCCGTGGATGGTCAGGCCGAGCTTGTGGCAATCGCGGGCGAAGTCGCGGGCGCGCTCGATGGTGGCGCCCTTCTTGATGTTCTTGAGAATCTGCGGGTCGCCGGACTCGAAGCCGACGATGAGCAGGCGGCAGCCGGCTTCGCGCATGGCCTTGAGCGTGTCGTAATCGGTCGTGACGCGCGAGGTGCAGGACCAGGTGAGTCCGAGCGGCTTCAGCTTCGAGCACAACTCGATGGTGCGGGCCTTCTGGATGTTGAAAGTATCGTCATCGAAGAAGAACTCTTTGACGTTCGGGAAAAGCTCCCTGGCGTGGGCCATTTCGGCGGCGACGTCGTCGGAGGAGCGCTTGCGCCAGGCGTGTCCGCTGAGCGTCTGCGGCCAAAGGCAGAAGGTGCACTGCGCCGGGCAGCCGCGGGTGGAGTAGAGCGCAACAAAGGGATGGAGCAGGAACGGAACGTTGTACTTCGTGACGTCAAGATCGCGCTTGTAGACGTCGGTGACCCAGGGCATGGCATCGAGATTTTCGACCTGGGGACGGTCGGGATTGTGCACGACCTGGCCGCTTTTTCGGTAGCTGATGCCAAGAATCTCATCGAGCTGTTTGCCGTTGGCGTATTCGACGACGGAGAAGTCGAACTCGCGGCGGCAGACGAAGTCGATGGCCGGGCACTCGTTGAGCGCCTTATCGGGGTCGGTGGTGACGGGCGGCCCGACGAAAGCAATTTTGAGCTTCGGGTGGGTTTCGCGCAGGCGCACCGCCCACTGCTGATCGCCGGTCCAGCCGATGGTGCTGGTGAAGACGACGAGAAACTCGTAGTCCTTCAGAATGTCGCTGACCTGCTGCCAGGAGACGTGATGCGGGTTGGCGTCGAGCAGGCGCGCGCCCTCGAGCATGCCGGCAGGATAGGCGAGCCACACCGGATACCAGTAGGACTCGATTTCGCGAGTCGCGGGCCAGCGTGAGCTGGCGCCACCGTCGAAGTTTTCGAACGACGGAGGGTTGAGAAAAAGAGTCTTCAGGGGCATAAGGTCTACTACTGAGTTTACCGGAAAGGGAGGGTTTAGGGGATGGAGGACCGGATACCGGGTCCGGACCGCAGGCAGGGGACCAGGCCAGCGGCCATTGGCCTCGGATCACAAGACTTAGGTTGCACGAAAAATGGCTACTTCGCCGGTGGGCGCAGGGGCAGACCGAACGTCCAGACGTAGGCCGTGGGGAATCCCATGGGGCTGATCTGCTTCAACAGCGTATTGGCGTCGGCGAAAGTGAGGTTGGGCGACACCACCACGCAGTAAAGCACGGGCGAATATCCGTCCGGAGAGCGATAGACCTCAACGTCCTTGCCCGAGAATCGACCGGCGAGGGACTGCTTTTGCTGGAGCGCAGCCTCGGGATCTGCAGAAGACGCGACAATCACAAAGTAGTTGCGCTGGGTGGACTGGGACCCGGTGAGCGTAGCGCCCAGCTGCTCGAAGGCTCCGGGGGCGTACTTGGGAAAGGGCTTGATTTCGCTGGTGGCCGCCTCGATAGGGGGGAGGAACGAAAAAGCAGGGAGGGTGAGTTGCGACTGCGGCAGAGGCGCGGACGAGCCAGGCGCCGCCCATGAGCTGGCAGCCTGCCTGAAATTCTCCAGCTGCGTAGCGTTGATGTTGGCGTTGCTCGTCGACAGCCAGGACGAGAGCAGGGCGGGTGCGGAGACGCCGAGGACGATGAGCTTCCTGATGTCGGTCTCATCGCGGAAAACCAGAGCGATCAGGCAGGCAATCGCGATGGCGACAATCGCAACGAAAACCTGATCGACGACCCCCGTCCAGCCCACCTGACGAATCGTCTCGATCAGAGTGGTTTGATGCGAAAGGTGCAGAAGACTCGGCACCAGGCCGCCCAGAGCACACCAGAGGAATCGCTGGCGGCCGGTCAGGGACGAAGTGGAAACGGTGGCGGATGGAATGGCGGAAGCGGGGGAACTCATGGGGTGCTCTTCCCTGAATGGATCGCTGGGTAACTACAGTGCGCAACAGTGTAACGTCCAGCCCGGCGAGCTCGCAGCAAAAATCATGAGCTACCTGAGGGAGGAGCGCACCCAGTCATTGATCTGGCCGGTCATGCGCAGCAGGTTGAGCTGGACCTTCATGAGGGAGAAGTTCGTATCGAGCAGATCCTCGTATCTCTCACGCTCTTCTATGTGGGTTTTTTGCGCGGTAACGGGAGAGACAGGCTGAACATTGGCTGAGCCGGAGCCGCTGGCAAGCTCAGTGTTGACAGTCTTCAGCTCTTCCTGGGCGAGTTCGGACTGAATCTGGGCGACGCGCTGGCCGGCAGCGAGTTCGCGAATGGCACGGCGGGCGGCGAAGGTCTGCTCGCTGAGGACATCGCGAGTCTGATCCGCGGAGGCTCGGGCATCGGCGGCGTCGGCCGCGGATTCGCGAGCCTTGGCGCGGCGGGTCGCGTCGAACAAAGGAAATGTGACCTGCACGCCAATCGCGACGTTGTTGTACTGAAAGCTCCGGAAGTATTGACTGTAGTTGTTGATTTTGGAGAACAAGCTGTACTGTGCGCCGAACGACATCAGCGGGCGGTAGTTCTGCCGCGCGTCACCGAAGGCCTCGTACAACTTCGCCTGGGCATTTGCGTTGGCAGCGGACACGGCAGGGTTGACGGGCGCGGAATCCGCGCTGCCGGCATCGATGGCGATATCGGGAATGCTGTCGTGCACCGGGGTGAAGCCAGCCGCGGGTAGTCCCGTGAGATCGGCGAGTTTTTGCCGCATTTCGTCGGCATCGTTGCCCAAATGAATGCGCTTCTCGTCGATCTGTGCGGCGGTGAGTTCGGCCTGGAGTTCGGAGACGCGCGGATCGACACCGGCCTGGACGCGATCCTGCTCGATGGAAACAAGACTGCCCGCGTAGGATTTTTCTTCGTCGAGTGCGGCGATTTCCGCGAGGTCATGGTCAAGCTCGACATAGTCCTGAGACACATCGAGAGCGACCTGGTCGCGGGTGTCCTTTAGGGAGAGATTGGCTGCCCGAACGCCCGAGTCGGCTGAGCGGATATAGTCCGGCTGCGAAAAGGACAAAACGAGAGACTGAGAATAGGCGTTGAAAAGCGCGGGGTACCCGAGCGGAAAGCCGTAAGCGTAGCCGGGGCTGGTGCCGAGCTGAAAGTTCGGAATGTAGACGTCTCTCGCTTCCTGAGCGGCGGCGGTGGCACGTTCCACCCTGGCGACGGCGCTGCGCACGGAGGGGCTGGATTTCTCGGCCAGCGTCACGGCCGAGGAAAGGGATATTTGAGCGGAGGCGGAGAGCGACAGGAACAGAAACAACGGGAGGATTGCCGCGGATTTCCGAATTGATGGGCGAGGCGGCTCCGAATTGGACATCGTTCTGAGTTTAAGTTATTGACCAGCGCGCTCTGCACGGCGGCCCGACGGAATGCGCCAGGCGGAGGCGAGTGTGTGGGCTACTGCGAGCTGCTGCTGCGCGCCTGCGGCGTCTCCCTGATCGGCCAGCAGATGGGCGAGCTGAGCACGAACGATGAATGCGGGCGCATCTTCGGTCTGAGCGCGGGAAGTGAGGTAGAGCTGGAGCAGCTGAACTGCGGTTTGAGGTTCGCGGCGAGCCGCTGTGAGGTTCGACGCGGCATCGACGAGGGCAGGCCCGTGATGGCGATCCAGAGCGGCGCCGGTATGGATCGCGGACAGCATGTCATCCAGACGGCCGCGCCTGCGGTAGAAAGATGCCAGGTCTATCCACGCGCTGGATGGGTAAGAAGACTGGGCGATGGCGGCCTTGAGATTGAATTCGGCTTCGGGGTAGTTCTTTCGAGCTTCGGCGATGTGCGCCTGAAGCGCCAGCGCGGCAGCGGGGCTGAGGGTCTGGAGCTCGGGAACGAGCGCCTCGGCGCGATTGATACCTCCGCCCACGATGCCGGGTGCATCGACATCGAACTCGCCAAGGTCGGAGAGGGCGGCGACGCTTCGGGGTTCGAGTTGAACGGCCTGCTGGAATTCGACAGCGACTTTGCGCGCCAGCTTGAACGCGCTGACCATGGAGATATGAGCAGCCTTCTGGCCGTACGCGCGGCCGAGCCAGAGGTGGAAATCACTGTCGCCGGGGGAGGCCTTGACGGCAGCTTCGCAGTCGGCGATGGCCTGATCCCAAAGCTGCTCTTCGTAAAAAACGCGGCAGCGAAGGTTGAGGGCTTCGGCGTCGGCGGGATTCTGTGAGAGGGCAGGGTCGAGGGCCTGCAGCGCTGCGTCAGCACGGCCGGCATTGAGATCAAAGCGAACCGGATCGGCGGCCATCGCGGGCATGGCCCAGGAGAGTGCCGCATTGAGCAAAAAGATGCTTCCGGTGATGAAAACGGCTCTGCGCAAAAATCCCCCCTACTGAACGACTCTGACGGGTACTCCGTCGGCGAGCGGCTGGCCGTTGGTGGTGGTCAGCGCCACAACATCGCCGGCTTGCAGCCCGCTCACAATCTGTTGCGACACCAGATTGGAATTACCAAACACAACCCGCGTGCGGTGAAGGGTGTTGCCCTCGACCCGATAGACGAAGGTCGAGCCTCCTTCGAAATGTGCCGCATCACGTGGGACGGTTAATACATTCGATTCATTGGCGACAGTGATGGTTACACGAACATTCGTGTCGGGCAGCAGCTCGCCATCGGCGTCGTCGATGGCAAGAAGGACTTCGCCGACGTTGCGCGTGCCGTAGGTGATGATGGTGGAGGGCAGCCGCACGATATGGCCATGCCACGCCTGGTTGGGACGCGCGTCCCAAACAATGGAAGCGGGCTGACCGACGGCAAGATCGCCAATTTCCGGCTCATCGAAGTAGGCGAGAACCTCCAGCTTGTCGAGATCGGCCATAGCGAGGAGGAGGTCGCCCTGATTGACATACTCCGTGCGGGAGACGGGCAGGGAATACACCGCGCCGGCAAACGGAGCATGCACGACCGCCTGGCGAATCGCGTCCTGGGTCGCGTCGTATGCGGCTTGCGCGTCGTCCAGAGCGGCCTTCGCGTGGGCCAGATCCGCGGCGTCATAACGCGAGGTTTGCCGCTGCTGGAGGACCTGAACGGAGCTGGTGTCGGCGGCCAGGCGCTCCTGCGCGGCGCTGACTTCGCTGGGTGAGGCGGCGCCGGAGGATTCGAGCTTCTGGAGCGCGTCAAGGTCGTGCTGGGCCTGATCGCGGTCGATAATGGCCTTTTGCAATTCGCCGGTGAGAGAGAGCCGTTCTTCCTGGGTTCCCCCATGCTGCGCAGCCTGCCAAGCGGCCTCAGCGCCCTTGAGGGCGGCAAAGGCGGTTGCGGCACGAGATTTGGCTTCGCTGTCATCCATGGCCAGGAGCAACTTGCCCGCCGGAACCTTCTCGCCTGCGTGGACGTAGACGGCGGCGACGGTGCCGGGATACGGGGCGTGGGCCTGGAAATTGAACTGGGGTTCGGGCTCGACTTTGCCGTTACTGGCAACGGTTTTGGTCAGTGGGCCGACCGTGGCGGCGGCCACGCGGATGGGCAGTTTGCCACGCGTGAGCAGATGGACGCCATAAAAAATGGCGATCAGTGCGAGGACCGACAACACCCACAGCCATTTCGTGTTGGACCTCGCCTGCCTCGCCATTATCGAAGGAACCGTAAGCCAGTATATAGGACTCGGATGACGCCTCTAAGGGTTCGAAAAATGTGAAAGATGCGGGAGGTAACCAAAGTGATTCAGGTGCGCGGTGCCACAGTGCCACGGAATTACGCAACGAAATCGTGGCGCGAGGCCTGTCGGGTAATGCCAGGCGGCTGGGCTCGAATCGCCGGGCGCCCTTATGGGCCTTAAAATAGAGGTATGTCTCTAGTTTCTCGATACACCGATGAGCACGCGAAAGCCGGGCTCGACTTTGCGTTTCCAGCGATCGAAACCTGGCCGAACCAATTCGCCGGTTATGAGATTGTCATCGATGATCCTGAATTCACCTCGGTGTGCCCCAGGACGGGACTGCCGGACTTCGGCACGATCACGCTGCGGTACATGCCGCGGGAACGCTGCCTCGAGTTGAAATCGTGGAAAGAGTACTTGTTCTGCTACCGGAATCTGGGAATTTTCCAGGAGAACGTGGTGAACCAGGTGCTGGAAGACGTAGTGCGGGCATGCGATCCGGTGTGGGCGCTGGTGAAAGGCGATTTCCGGCCCCGCGGCGGGATCTCGACGACCATTGAGGCGCGCTGGCCCAGGCCCGAGAGCAGGTGACAGGTTCCAGGATGCAGGTGACAGCGTGGTGAGCGCGGCTATTGAGGGTTGGCCTGCTGCTCCTGCTGCTGCCGCTGGCGCATTTGCTGCAATTCCATGAGCATTTGCTGCGGGGTGCGGATGCTGCCGTTCGGGTTCTGCCCAGGGATGGGGGGTACGGGAGGGCGTGGCGGCTCGTCGCCGGCCGGAGGATTCATGTTGAGAGGGGTTTCTTCCTGGTCCTCATTGTCCTGCTGCGCGATGCGATTGGGCTCTGGTGTGGCGGCGGGTGTGTTGGTGCGCTCGGAGAGGATAAGTTCTCGCGGCGCGCCTGCGCTGGTTGCCCCGAGCATGATGACGTTGTAGCCAGCATCGTCGAGCAAACTGGACAGGATGTCGCGAGGATTGCCGGGACCGTATTTCCCGAAGATGCGCTGGTCCCGGCTGATGCCATCGACCGTCATGCCGCTGGAAGCAGCGAGCTGATGGAGGATTTCGGTGAGACTGGAATTGTCAGCATCCACGGCGAGCCGGCCATGGGCGAGCGTGATCTTTGCGGCCTGGGCCGGCTTGTCGAGCAGGGAGGGCGCGGTAAGCGCCTGGGGTGCAGGAGCCGGCGCTGCGGGAGCGGCTCCAGCGAAATCGGAGCTTTTGGATTGGGAATGTCCGGGCTGAGCAGGCGCGGCAGGATTTTGCGGTGTGGGCTGAGGCGGATTCTGCCCCGCATGTTGACGAAGACCGGGAATCGGCATGCGGCGTCCATCGGGCATGGTGCCGGGGTCCTGCATGACCTGAGCCGCGCATGAAAAGGTCAGGCCGGCTGAAGCCAGCAGAGCGAGGCAGCACGGGATGAGTCGGGACGGCATCGTAGGTGCACAGGCGGGAGGAGTTGCCACACGCGTCTACTAGACTAGACTAGCAGTGTTTCGAATTCGCTCATATTTTGCCGTCATGTTACTGGAAAGAAAGACATCGATGCGCTGCGCTCCGGCGATCGGGGTTGCGAGAGTCCTGGGTCCAGTGCTGCTTTTGACGCTCGCGCTCCCGGCATTCGGAGTCAACTGCGCGACGCAGTCGCAGATGACCGGCGCGCAACGGAAGACGCTCGAAGGCGCGGCCCTGGCGCTGGCCGGGCATGTGCAGGCGGGGGATATGGCTGCCGTAAAGGCCCAGACCATTGCAGCCGTGGCGGGGCAGTTCGGCGGGATTGCGAATTCGATCGAGACGGTCGGCCCGCCTGTGCAGCACGCAACCTTGACCGTGGATCAGCTCTATCGGCTGGACGCGAGCGACTTCAAGAGCCCAGCCGACGCGGAATTTTTCTGTGGATTGCCCTCGTCGTCGCTGACGGTGGAAATCAGCGTTCCCAATCTGCCGCCCGGGCTGTATGCGCTGGCGGTGGTGCACGCCACCGGAGTGAAGAACCCGCAGGCGGTGTCGATGGTGCTGGCCAACGATCCTGCCGGCAGTGAGACGTGGAAGCTGGCCGGCTTTTTTACGCGCCCCATGACGATGGGCGGGCACGACGGGGTGTGGTTCTGGCAGCAGGCCCGCGACTACGCCGCGAAAAATGAGACGTGGAACGCATATTTCTATTACCAGACGGCGGAGTTTCTGCTCGATCCGGTAGATTTTCTGACCAGTCCCAATCTGCAGAAGCTGCGCAGCGAGGCAGAAAAGGTGCAGCCGGAGGGATTGCCCGGGGCCGCGCCGATGCACCTGCCCGGCGGCGGACAGGCGTACAGCGTGACGAACATCCATACCGGCGAACTGGCAGACCAGCTCGATCTGGTGGTGACGTATGAAGCGACTGCGAGTGCTGATCCCGTGGCAGCCCGGGCGCAGGTGACGGCTGTGATGCGGGCGTTGCTGGCAGAGCATCCGGAACTGAGGACCGCTTTTCACGGACTCTGGGTGTATGCCAGCACACCGGATCAACAGCATCCATTTGCGCTGGAACTGCCGATGGGGCAAATTGAGAGTTCCGGCTCCCCCTCTGGACAACACAGCTAGCGAACAAGCAACAGGAATTCAGGACGATTCATCACGAAACGAAGGACAGGGTGAGCCTTGGATAGGAATAGCCACATGGAAAAGCCAATGAGTGAGATTGTCGAGCAGCGGCGCGCGACGCCGAGCTTCGACGGGGTGCCGATACCGGATGCCGATCTGAAGAAGATTCTGGAGGCAGGGCTGAAAGCACCCAGCGGATACAACCTGCAGCCATGGCGATTTGTGGTGGTGCGGACGCCGGAGCAGCGGCGGCGGCTGCGCGGAGCCAGCTTCAATCAGGCGAAAGTGGAAGAAGCTTCGGCGGTGATCGTTGCGTGCGGCGACAAGGATGGCTGGCGGACGGATCTCGAAGAGATGATCCGCATGGGCCGCGAAGGCGGCATGACGGAGAATTACGCGGAGCAGGCGCGAGCGAATATTCCGGAGTATTTGGGGAACCATCCGAACCTGACGGCGTGGCTCAACCGGCACGTAATGATCGCGCTGACCACGATGCTGTGGATGGCCGAGGCGCTCGGCTACGATACCGCCCCCATGGAGGGATACGAGCCCGAGAAAGTGGCCGAAGTGCTGCGCCTGCCCCTGAGCTACGAAGTGGTCGCGCTGCTGGCGATTGGGCACCTGAAGGGAACGGACAAGTTCAACGGGGGGCGCTTCAGCATGCAGCGGACGGTCTTCGACGGGGAGTATGGGAAGCCGATGCGGCTGTGAGGGGCGGAACGCAGAGCTCAGAGCACAACCTGGCAGTCCCAGGCCGATGACCATGCAGGACGGCAGAAGTTCATGAGGCGGGAATATCCGGAGGCGCCGATTGCCGGGGTTGGCGCTGTGATTGTCGCTGAGGATCCCGCTCGAGGGCCGCTGGTGCTTTTGATCCGGCGCGGGCAGGAGCCGCTGAAGGGCGAGTGGTCGCTGCCAGGCGGCGCGGTGGAGCTGGGCGAGACGCTGGAACAGGCGATCCGGCGCGAGGTTCTCGAGGAAACCGGGCTGGCCGTCGAACCGCTGCGGGTGGTTGAGGCATTCGACCGCATCTCGCGCGATGCAGAGGGTCGGGTGCGGTACCACTACGTTCTGGTCGATTTTTTGTGCAAAGTGACGGGCGGGGCGGATTGCTCGCTTCCTGTGGAGTGCGCGACAGATGCCCTGGAAGCGCGGTGGGCGGGCGCCGGTGAGCTGGATGGGTTGACGACCTTGACGAGGGACGTGATCCGGAAGGCGTGGCGGATGGCTGCCGCCTGACATCCAACTGGCAGGAGAAACTGACGCGCCCATGGCGACGACGACCGTCTCCCCTCGAAAGCGGCTTCGCAGGACGTTGCACGTGCTGTGGTGGATCCTCCTGATTCTTTTCCCGCTGGTGGTCGCGCTGGTGGCGTATGCACTGCTGCGGCCCCTGTCGCTGCTGTGGACGGCGGCGCAGGTGCGACTGCTGCTGGCGGGTGTTCACAGCCGGTATACAGATGTTCCGGTCGGCAATGTGGGGAACGTGCGGGTGCATTATTTCGAAGGCGGGACGGGGACGCCGCTGTTGCTGGTGCATGGGCTGGGCGGGCGCGCGGAGGACTGGACCAATCTGATTCCGCAGCTGGTGCGCGATCACCATCACGTACTCGCCCTCGATTTGCCGGGATACGGACGGTCGCAGTGGCCAAAGAACGCCCAGTACTCGATTCCGGAACTGGCCGGCGCGGTGGAAGCATTCATGAACAAAGAGGGTCTTGCGCAGATGGACCTCGGCGGGTGGTCGATGGGGGGATGGATCGCCCTGCGGGTGGCTGTCGACGAGCCGCAGCGGATTCGCCGACTGATCGTCTTCGACAGCGCGGGATTCCGATGGGATATGACGTGGGATCAGGCTCTGTTTGAGCCAGATACTCCGCAGAAGCTGCGCGCGCTTGACAATCTGCTCATGCCGACGCATCCGCCGATGCCGCCGACGTTTATCCAGCGGGCTATCTTTCGGTACGTAGCCCGGCATGGGTGGGTGGTACGACGCAATATGGATGCACTGTTGACCCAGCGGGATCTGCTCGACGGCCAGCTGGGCGCGCTGAAAATGCCGGTGTTGATTGTGTGGGGCAAGCAGGACTATCTGATTCCGCTGTCGGTGGGCGAGCAAATGCACAAGGCCGTACCGCAATCCGAACTGGAGATCTTCGATGGCTGCGGACATTTGGCGCCGGAAATGTGTGCGGGGCGAATTGGGCCGGTGGTGAGGGGGTTTCTGGATGAACCGTCGCCGATCGCTGGACGGAGGGCGGAGATTGCACACTAATGCGGCGCGCGGCTGCAGCCAGTTGACCGGGGTCGCGAACGCCAGTTGGACCCTGCTGCGCGAATGGGGGCTCGACAGCCTGGCGGGATATGCGGCTCCGCTGAGGAGCTAACGCACGGTCAGCGCGGAGCGGTCTGGTGCATCTGCTGGCGCAAATTACCGCAGAAGCCGCGATAACGCCGGACATAGCGGAAATCGGAGAAGAGTGTGGCCGCGGCGATGAGCAGACAGACCAGAAGGAACCAGCGGCTGCGACGATCGGGGAAGCGTCCCATCAGACGGAAGCAGACTGAGATCAGAAAGGCGGAGAGTGTCGCGAGCACGGTGAGTGGCGCGAGCGCATCGCATGCGATTGCCGCCGAACTGCGCATGAGCCAAACCGATGCGCAGGCGCTGAGGATGGCGAGCACCCCGGTGATGAGCAGGCGGGACGAAATGCGGGATGGGCTGGACGTGAGTGGCATGCGGGGCTTGCAGAGACTTAGAGGACGCCGTTGCCGATGTCCATAGTCGCCAGGCGCTGGCCGCGCGGCAATCTACAGGGCCTCATGTTCTGCCGACGCGACATTTAGATGCCGCCCTTGCCGATATCCATATTCGCGGGCAGAGGATTGCGTTCGTCGATGTACTGCTCAATGGTCTGGTCAAGAATGCCTTTGGCGGCGAGGATGAATTCGACGGCGTCGCGGGCGGCGCCGTGTCCGCCTTCGTGGGGGGTGATGTAATGAGCGGCGGCCTTCACCTGGTCGCGGGCGTTGGCGACGGCGACGGCGAGGCCGCAGACACGCATGACGGGAAGGTCGATGACGTCATCGCCGACGTAAGCGATCTCCGGCAGAGTGAGATTCTCTTTCGCCATGATTTCGCGGATCGCGTGCATCTTGTAAGCCTGGCCCATGTAGACGTACTCGAGGCGGAGATCGCGCGCGCGCAGGGCGACGGTTTCAGAGATGCGTTTGGTGATGATGGCGCACTTCATCTTGCCGAGGCGGGCGAGGGAGACACCGGTCCCGTCGTGGGCGTTGAAGCCCTTGGCTTCGACCATGGAAGGCGAAGGAATGGCATAGCCGCCGCCCTTCTTATCTTTCTTCGCGGCTTCCTCTGCGGTGAGCGGGCTGGGGGCGGGGGCGGGGAAGATCCAGATTCCGCCGTCGGTGAGTACGCCGTCGACGTCGAAAACAATGAGCTTGATCCTGCGAGCGCGAGCTTCGGCATCGAGGGGAGCGGTCGGCGAGGACGCTTCGGTCATATAGCTGCATTGTAAAGAAGCAGGCAGCCGCTGGCTGTCGGTGATGGCGCGCTCGCCGGGGGCCTGGCGAATCACGTTTGGTACCGGGGAGCGGGCGCGGCGCACGGATAGAATAAGAGGATGACCCCCTTCCGTCCGGCGGAGCCGATCTGCGCATGATGCGGTTATGGCGCCTGCTGTACTACGCGCGCCGCTACTGGCTGCAGGCGTTGGCCGCTGTGGTGTTGGCGGCGGGCGTGGGACTGCTGGATGCTTTCCGCGTCCTGCTGATCGGCCCCATCTTCGACAACGTGCTGAACCCCGGCGCCGGCGGCCACGCGAAGCAGACCCCGCTGCTGGGCCAGTTGGGCGAGCGCTGGCACATCAATCTGCGGCCGGAACTGCTGGTTCCCCACTGGATTCATAACGACTGGTCGACGATTGCCTTCGCGTTTGTTGCCTCGACACTGCTGAAGGGCGTCTGCGATTACACGGGAACGTATCTTGCGAATTATGCCGGTTTCGGCATGATCACGGACATGCGCGACGACCTGTACGAGTCGATCCTGCGGCGGTCGGTTGCGTTCTTCCAGAAACACACGACGGGAACTCTGCTGTCGGCGCTGATTAATGACATCGAGCGCGTGCAGTATGCGACGTCGTCGGTGCTGTCCGATTTTCTGCAGCAGGTGTGCACGCTGCTGTGCATGATTGTGGTGGTCATTGCGCTGGGAGGCGGGCTGGCGTGGGTGCTGCTGATTTTCGTGCCGGTGGTGGCCGGATCGATTCGCCGCATCGGGCGCGATGTGCGGCGGACGACGCGCAAAGGCCAGGACAAGCTGGCGGATATCCAGAACATCCTGCACGAGACGATTACGGGAAACCGGATCGTCAAGGCGTTCAACATGGAATTCTGGGAACTGTTGCGCTTCCGGCAGGCGGCGCGCAAGCTTTTCCGCGCGAATCTGCGCTCGGTGCGGGCTCAGGCGCTGACGTCGCCGCTGATGGATTTCATCGGAGCGGTGGCCATCGCTCTGCTGCTGCTGCTGGGGCGCAACCAGATCGGGCACCGCGGCATGCCCGAGGGCGTCTTCTTTGCCTTCATTGTGGCGTTGTTCAAGATGTACGATCCGATCCGCCGGTTCGGCATCTACTACAACAATTTCCAGCAGGCGGCGGGGGCTTCGGCGGCAATCTTCGACTTCATGGACGATCAGGACGAGGTGGTCGAGGCGAAGCATCCGCAGCCACTGAAGGGATTCAAAGACCAGATTGCCCTGGAGGGCGTGAACTTCTGCTACCGGGAAGGCGAGAGCGAGGCGGAAGGTTTGCGCGTGGTGCTGGAGGATATCAACCTGACGATCCACCGGGGCGAGGTGGTGGCGCTGGTGGGTCCGAGCGGCGCGGGCAAGTCGACGCTGGTGAATTTGATTCCGCGGTTTTTCGATGTGACGGGCGGCCGGATCACGATGGACGGGATCGACGTGCGGCAGCTCAGCCTTGCCTCCTTGCGAGCGCAGATCGGTAAAGTGACGCAGGAAACGATCCTGTTCAACGACACGGTGCGGAACAACATTGCGTACGGGCAGCCGGATGTGCCGTTCTCGCGCGTGGTGGATGCAGCGAAGGCGGCGCTGGCGCACGACTTCATCGAGCGGATGCCCGAAGGATACGACACGGTGATCGGGGAAAAGGGGTTCCGGCTCTCCGGCGGCGAGCGGCAGCGGCTGGCGATCGCGCGGGCGATTTTGAAGGGCGCGCCGGTGCTGATCCTCGACGAGGCGACCTCAGCCCTGGATGCTGAGAGCGAATCGCTGGTGCAGGTGGCGCTGGGCAATCTGATGACAGGACGGACCGCCATCGTGATTGCGCATCGCTTATCGACGGTGCGGCGAGCGAACCGGATCGTGGTACTGGAGCAGGGGAGGATTACCGCGATCGGCACGCACGAAGAACTGTTGCAGTCGTCGCCGACCTATCAGAAACTGTACCGGTTACAGTTTATGCACATGAGTGAGGGGAACGGGAATCCTGGGGCTGCTGGCCTGGACATGACACCCAATGCGAAGACTGAACCGGTAATCCAGGGGAAGACGCAGGGATGAGCGAGACGACGCAGGATACGCCGGTTTACTCGATGACCGGGTTTGCCCGGATCACCGGAAAGGTTTCTGACGCGCTGGGCTTTACGCTGAGCCTGAAGAGCGTGAATCACCGCTTCCTCGATTTGCACATGCGGATGCCTTCCGGCTGCGAGGCCGTGGAGATGCAGTTGCGGCGCGCTCTGAAGGAAAAGCTGAAGCGCGGGCACGTGGAAGTGACGCTGAACCTCGAGCGCAGCCAAAAGGCCGAGGCGGGGTACGATCATGCTGTTGTGGCTGCGTATGTGGAAGCTTTCCGCGCCGCGGCAGCCGAACACGGGCTGAGCGGGGAGCCGGATCTGAACGTTATGCTTCGCCTGCCGGGCGTCCTGACCGCCGAAGCGCGAAGCGCCGATGGAGAAATGCGCGGCCTCGAAGAAGCGGTGTTGCGCGAAGCCGATGGCGTGGTGGAAGCGCTCAACGCTATGCGCGCCCAGGAGGGTGCGCAGCTGGCGAGTGAAATGCGTACCGGGATGCAGCGCCTGCGCGGTCTGGTGGATGAGACGGCGCTGCTGCGGGAGAACGTGCAGCAGGCGTATTTCGAGCGGCTGGCACAGCGCATGAAGGCGGTACTGGATGGGAAATTCGAGGAAGACCGCGTGCTGCAGGAGGCGGCGCTGATTGCCGAGCGCAGCGATGTCGAAGAAGAAGTGACTCGGCTGCGAACGCACATCGATCACTTCACGGGATTGCTGGATCAGGGCGGAGAGGTGGGCAAGAAGCTGGATTTTCTGCTGCAGGAGATGAACCGCGAGGCGAATACTCTGCTCTCGAAGACGAGCGGCGTGGCTGGGAACGGGACGCGCATTACGGAAGCGGGGCTGGGCATGAAGTCTGAAATCGAGAAGGCGCGGGAACAGGTGCAGAACCTGGAATGAATCAGCGGAGAAGCGGTTAGTCCAAAAAAGGTTAGCAAAGGGCGACTGGCGAAAAGGCGTTGAGCGGAGAGGCTGACGGCAAGAGCTCGAAGCTGGGAGCCTGAAGCTGCGAGCCGACCCAAAACGGAACGAGGAAGAAGGATTGGCGGGAATACTGTTCATCATTTCAGCGCCGTCGGGTTCGGGCAAATCCACGATTGTGAACCAACTGCGTTCGCTGGTTTCCGGGCTGGAGTTTTCCGTGTCGTGGACGACGCGAGGCCCGCGCGGTTCGGAGGTGGACTCGCGGGAATATCACTTTACGACGCGCGAACACTTCGAAGAGATGATTCGCAACGGAGAGTTTCTGGAGTACGCGGAGGTTTTCGGCAACTACTACGGGACAGCGAGCAGCACCCTGGCAGAGGCGTTCGCGCAGGGCAAAGACCTGCTGCTGGATATCGATGTGCAGGGAGCCGCGCAGGTGCGCGGGAAGAGATCCGACGCGGTCTCCGTATTCCTGATGCCGCCCTCGCCGGAGGTTCTCGCCTATCGCCTGCGCAACCGCAGCCGGGCCGAAGGTGACGATCGTGAGGAGAACATCAGGAGAAGGCTGGCGCAGGCGCAATTGGAGATTGAGAATTACCGGCAGTATGGTTATATTCTCGTCAATGATGTTCTGGATCGGGCGGTGGAAGAGATGGTTTCCATCGTGGAATCGGAACGATTCCGGCGGAACGGAGTTGCGGCGAACGATTCGGCGGACGCCGAGCGGCTGATGCAGATAGCGGAGAGTTGCCGGCTGTCGAATTCAGAAGTGCGCATACGGCAAATCCTGCGAGCTTTTGGCGTGCCGGACCCGCCGGATCAGGGCTGAGGACTGTAAGCACCGATGGGGGTAGAGGAATGGCAATTGAAAACGAATACGACAGCAATTTTCGTTACGTCCTGGTGGCTGCACGGCGCGCGCGCCAGTTGCAGAACGGCGCGGAACCGCTGGTGAACAGCCGGTCGCGCAAGGCATGCAAGGTGGCGCAGGATGAGATTGCGGCGGGCAAAATTGCGTATGTGAAATCGGAGGATGCGCAGGTGCTGAAGCCGGAGGTCGATGCGCCGGATATTCCGAAATTCGCGTCATAGGTTGTTGCGCGGAGCGCCCGCTCCGCAGGGAGATGTCAGGTGCCGCAGCACCCGAATCCGGGAGCGTAAGATCACCTTATGAAGGTCACGGTCGGCGTTTCCGGGGGAATTGCAGCGTATAAGGCGGCGGAATTGGTCCGTGCGCTGCAGAAGCAGGCCCTCGATGTCCACGTGGTGATGACGCAGGCGGCGCAGCACTTCGTGCAGCCGCTGACCTTCGCGGCACTGACCGGGCACAAAGTGATCACCAGCATGTGGGAAGCGCCGGACGCGCCGGGCGACGACGCGGCTTCTTCGATTGAGCACATGGATGCGGCGCAGACGATGGACGCGCTGGTGGTGGCTCCCGCGACAGCGAATATTCTGGCGAAGTTCGCGCAGGGAATCGCCGATGATTTTCTGAGCACGCTCTACCTGGCGACGACGGCTCCGGTAATCGTGGCGCCGGCCATGAACGTGAACATGTGGCAGCATCCAGCGACGCAGGCAAACCTGGAGACGCTGGCGAACCGCCATGTGCGCATTGTTGAGCCGGAGAGCGGCTATCTGGCGTGCGGGATGACCGGCGCGGGTCGTCTGGCAAAGCCGGATGCGATTGTCGAGGCGGTGCTGAGCGTGCTAAATCATCGCCATGATCTGGCCGGCGAGACGGTGCTGGTGACGGCGGGCGGAACGCGCGAAGCGCTCGATCCAGTGCGGTTTCTGGGCAATCGCTCGAGCGGCAAAATGGGTTATGCGATGGCCGAAGCGGCGAAGAAACGCGGGGCCCGGGTGATTCTGGTGACCGCGCCGACAGCGTTGCGCGCCCCCGCCGGCTGCGAGGTTCTGGCGGTGACGACGACCGAAGAGATGCGCCAGGCGGTGATGAGCCGGATGGACGAGGCGACCATCGTGATCAAGTCCGCGGCGGTGGCCGATTATCGGCCGAAGGTGCAGGCTGACCAAAAAATGCGGCGCGGTGGGCCACTGACGATGGAGTTTGAGCCGACCTCAGACATCCTGCGTGAAGTGGTGGAGCGGCGCCGGCCGGGCATGCTGGTGATCGGTTTTGCTGCGGAAACAGGCGAAGCGCTGGCGCATGGGCGAGAGAAGCTGATGCGCAAGGGCGCGGACGCGATTGTGCTGAACGATGTTTCGCGCGAGGGAGTGGGATTCGATTCCGACCGCAATGCAGTGACGTTCCTGACACGCGAACGCTCGATCGAGATGCCGGAAATGAAGAAGCGCGAGCTGGCTGATCACCTGCTCGATGAGATTGTCGCGCTGCGCCGCCCGCGCCATGTGCTGGCGGAAACGGACACCGACATGGCCGTGACCCCTGGAGACTAAGGTTGTCGCCGCGGTTTTCCCCTGAGACAGAAGAGGCATTGCGGGCGCGCGTCGCGTATTTTCGCGATCTTGGCGTCTTCGACTTCTATCGCCGGGACTCCGCGTCCAGCGAGATGCTTCGCGTTCCTGAAGCAAACATTGATTCCCCTCAGGAGAGTCTGGCCGCCGGTCAGGTGGAAGATTGGGAGGCGCCCACGATGCCGAAAGCCGCCGTTCCGCCTGGGGTGGAATTTGCCAAAACGCGCCTTGCGCCCAAAGACAAAGCGGCGGCGCTGGCCGCCATTCGCGAGGATCTCGGCGAATGTACGCGCTGCGCATTGGCGCAGGGGCGGCACACGATCGTGTTCGGGGATGGCGATCCGAATGCGCGGCTGATGTTTGTCGGTGAAGGGCCCGGCGCGGATGAAGATGCGCAGGGGCTGCCGTTTGTGGGGCGCGCCGGGCAGTTGCTCAACAACATGATTGGCGCAATGGGGCTCAAGCGCGAGCAGGTTTACATCGCTAACATCGTTAAGTGCCGCCCGCCGCAGAATCGCGTGCCCGAGCCCGCCGAGGCGCTCACGTGTGCGCCGTTTCTCTTCCGGCAAATCGACGTGATCCAGCCGGAGGTGATCGTGGCGCTGGGCTCGACGGCGGCGACTTACCTGCTGGGCGGAAAGAGCCCGCTGAGCGCGCTGCGCGGGCGGGTGCATCAGGCTCGCGGGGCGAGACTCATCGTGACCTATCACCCCGCCTATTTGCTGCGCGATCCCCGCCAGAAAAAGGAAGCCTGGGCGGATTTGCAGATTGCCATGCGCGAGCTGGGGCTGGGGAAGCCAGCTTAGCCAGGACGGTTAGCAGAGGCGGTAGCGGGAAGCGCTTAGCGAGGTACGTTCAGCGAGACCACGCGCCATGGCGGAATGCCCGTAATTCCCGGCTGACCGATCTTCTGCTGAAAGTACCTCGCTCAACGTACGTTGCTGGCAGATCGTCGCTTCGCCCTACCAGGGCAGGGCGTCGTTCATGTGGAAATAGCCGCCGGTGGGGCCGTCGTCGGGCAGCGTGGCCAGACGTACGCTGGTTTTCGCGCCGTCGGGGATCTCCATGGGAGCGGCGTCGGTGCCCATGTCAGTCTTCACCCAGCCTGGATGCGCGGAGTTGACCTTGATCTTGGTGTCCTTCAACTCGTGCGCCAGGTGGATGGTGAACGAGTTCAGTGCGGCCTTCGACGCGTCGTAGGCAAAGGCTTTGGCGTCGTAGATCGGGGAGCCTGGGGTGGCGTGCAGTGTGTTCGAGCCAAGGATGCTGGAGAGATTCACGATGCGGGCCGCCGGCGATCTGCGCAGCAGTGGCAGCAACGTTTGCGTAATCTGAATGACGCCAAAGAAGTTGGTGTCGAAGGTGCCGTGCAGCACTTCAGCCGAGGTGGTGCTGGTCTGGTTGCCGCCCAGAAAGTTCTCCCTGGAAACGCCGGCGTTGTTGATTAGAATGTCGAGGCGGCCGTACTGCTTGTCGAGGTAATCGTAGACGGTCTGATAATCGGCGGGATTGGTGACGTCGAAACGCACGGCTTCGGCGTGGATGCCTTCCGACTGCAGCTTCTGGGCAGACGCTGTTCCTTTTTCGAGATCGCGTGCGCCGATGACCACCGTGATGCCGAGCTTACCCAGTTGACGAACGGTTTCGAGGCCGATGCCTTTGTTGCCACCGGTAATGAATGCGACTTTCTCTGATGCCATGGGTCCTCCGTGGGCTTTCCATGAGATTCACGAGGCGGCGGGAAGATTCACGGCGCGATGATTGGTTGCGGTCCACTTGCGGCGGTGACGCAGCGCGATGCACCTCAGGTTCTGGTAGGCTCCGAAAAAGAATCGATGCCTGCCTATTGCGATGTTGCCGTTCCGGTGCCGCTCGACCGAGTGTTCACCTATGCCGTGGGAGATGCGACACCGGCGGTGGGGGCTCGAGTCCTGGTGCCATTTCGCAACGAGAAACTGGCGGGGGTGGTGGTGAGGGTACACGATGAGCCGCCCCACCGGACAGGCTTGCGCGGGGTTCCGGACAAAGATGCGCCGCCCGTAGAAATGAAACCCGTGCTCGGCGTCCTGGATGCCGAGCCGGTGCTGTCGCCGCAGTTGCTGGAGCTGGGGCAGTGGATCGCGCAGTATTATCTGGCGCCGGTGGGCGAGGTGCTGCGGTCGATGCTGCCGTTGACGAGCGAAGTGCGGCGCAGAGTGATCTATCGCATGACCAGTGGGGGACGGCAAGCTCTGGCGGCGGGAGCGGAACGCGGCGCTTCGCGGCGCTCCCGCTTATCAGCCGAGGAGCAGGACCAGGAGTATGCGCTGCTGAACGCGCTGGCTACGGGCGAGGCTCTTACGCTGACCGCGTTGCGGCGTGCAGCGGGGCCGCGCGGTGAGCCGGGGGCGCTGGGGCGGCTGGTGCAGGGCATGCTGCGCAAGAAGTGGATTGCGCGGGAGACTGTGGCGGAAACCCGGGACGCGCGGCGTACTGTGCGCTACGCAGTTCTCGTCGAGGGGGTGCGGCTGCCGAAGCTCAATGAGAATCAGCAGGCGATTCTGGCAGAGCTGGCCGGGGCTGACGGACAACTGCCCGTAGCAGAGTTGCGGCGGCTCGCCGTTCCGGCCTCGACGCTGGCGACGCTGGTGAAGCGCGAGTTGGTGCGGATTGAGGAGCGGCCCGCAGATTTTCATTTGACCAGCTTCCATCTGCTGGCAAAAAGCCAACACGCGCTGAACCCAGTGCAGGCGCGGGCACTGGAAACGGTGAGCGAAGCCGTGGGTGCAGGGGAGTTTCAGCCCCTTCTGCTTTACGGCGTGACGGGATCGGGGAAGACCGCGGTGTATCTGGCGGCGATGCGGCGGGCACTCGATGCGGGCAAGTCGGCGATCCTGCTGGTGCCGGAGATCGGGCTGACGCCGGCGATGGCGGCGCAACTGCATCATGCGTTCGGAGCGGAGGTGGCGCTGCTGCATTCACAACTGACGCCGGAGGAACGTGGCGAGCAGTGGCACAGGATTCGGCGCGGCGAGGCGCGCGTCGTGGTGGGGACGCGGTCAGCGATTTTTGCGCCGGTGGAGAAGCTGGGGCTGGTGATCGTCGATGAGGAGCACGACAGCAGCTACAAGCAGGAGTCGACGCCGCGGTATCACGCACGCGACGTTGCGGTGATGCGGGCGAAGCTGGCCGGTGCGGTGGTGGTGCTGGGCTCGGCGACGCCCTCGCTGGAGACCTGGCAAAACACCGCGAAGGGAAAGTATGGACGGATCGAGATGCGGGAGCGCGTGATGGATCGGCCCCTGCCGGAAGTGCGGCTTCTCGACATGCGGCGCGAATTCGAGGAGACCGGGAAGGAGCAGTTGTTCGCGCGGGCGCTGACCGAGGCGACACAGGAGACGCTGGACCGCGGAGAGCAGGCCATCATGCTGCTGAACCGGCGCGGGTACTCGTTTGTCGTGGTGTGCCGGGCGTGCGGGGCGAAACTGGAGTGCGAGAACTGCTCGATCGCACTGACGTTTCACAAGGCCGTCGAGGGCGGCGACGGGCGAGCGGCGGGGCAGCGCCTGGAATGTCACTATTGCGGTTACAAAAAGACGGTGCCGAAGCAATGCCCGCAGTGCGAGAGCGAATATCTGTATTTTCTGGGAGCGGGGTCGCAGCAGGGCGAGGAGCGACTACAGGAGATTTTTCCTGGAGCGCGAATCGGCCGCATGGACCGCGATACGGTACGCGGGCGCAGCGACATGGAGCGGCTCCTGTTGCGGCTGCACTCGGGCGAAATCAATCTGCTGGTCGGCACGCAGATGATCGCCAAGGGACACGATATTCACGGCGTCACCCTGGTGGGTGTGGTGGGCTGTGACTATGCGCTGGGGCTGCCGGATTTCCGTGCTGCGGAGCGAGTCTTTCAGTTGCTGACGCAGGTGTCGGGGCGAGCAGGGCGGGGCGCCCTGCCGGGACAGGTGATCGTGCAGACCTACCATACGGAGCACTATGCGGTGCAATGCGCGGCGCAGCACGATTTTGAGGCGTTCGCGGAGCGGGAGCTGCGGTTTCGGCGGGCCATGCACTATCCGCCCTATGCATCGCTGGCGAACGTGCTGCTGCACAGCCCGCGGCTGGAAGAGGCGGCGGGATGGGCGTCGATTCTGGGCAAGTGGTGCCAGCAAACGATGCTCAGAGGCGTGCGCGTGCTGGGACCGGCGAGCGCGCCCATCGCGAAAATCAAGCGGACCTATCGCTTCCACCTGGTGATGAAGGCCGAGAGCCGGAGCGCGCTGCAGCATGCATTGCGCGGATTGCTGGCGCATGCGGAGCGGGCGGGGATTCCCCGCGCGAACCTGGTTGTGGATGTGGATGCGGTGAGTCTGATGTGAACGGGGAGGGTCTTGCGGACGTGCAATACCTGGACGAACAGCAAGTGCGATCGCTGCTGACATATGAGGCGCTGATTCCTGCAGTTGAGCGCGCGCTGATCGATCTGTCTGCGGGCAGGATTCGCCAGCCGGTGCGCACCATTATGCCTGTCCCGGAGTACCGGGGACTTTTCGCGCTGATGCCAGCCGTGGATGGCGAACTGATGGGCGTGAAGCTGGTGACGGTGTATCCGGCAAACACCAAGCAGCCCACGCATCAGGCGGTGATTCAGCTGCTGGCGGCGAAGACGGGCGAGCCGCTGCTGGCCATGGATGGGCGGCTGATCACGGAGATGCGGACGGCCGCGGTATCGGCTGTCGCGACCCGGCTGCTGGCGGGAATGGATGCGCAGGTGCTTGCGATTCTGGGCAGCGGAGTGCAGGCGCGATCCCACCTTCGGGCTCTCCGGCTGGTGCGGGAGTTTGACACTGTGCGCGTCTGGAACCGGACGGATGAGAACGCGCGGAGTTTTGGCGAGGAGACCGGCGCGACGGCGATGCCGAGCGCGGAGGTCGCGATACGCGGGGCCGACGTGGTGGTCAGCGTCGCCAGCACACGAGAGCCGCTGGTGCGCGGGGCATGGCTGAAAGAAGGCGCGCTGGTTTGCGCGATCGCCACGGTGGGTCCGGACAGCCGGGAACTGGATGACACGGCGATGCAGGGAGAGATTATCGTGGAATCGCGTGAGGCGGCGCGGCGCGAGTCCGGCGATCTGATCGGATCGGGTGCGGAGATCGCGGCCGAGCTGGGCGAATTGCTCGCCGGAACACGGAGTCTGACGGGCGGGGGCAAGTGGGTCATCTTCAAATCGCTGGGCGTGGCTGCTACGGATTTGGCTGCGGCCAGGCTGGTCTGGGAAGGATGGAGGGCCGGAGGTACGTGAGTTGATCTGCTTGCGTGGGTTCCTGGAATTGGGTTTAACCCGGGCCGATCCAGTTCAGCAGCAGCCCCGGCAGACATCCGAGGATCACGACCAGCGCGGCGAGGAGCCAGAGCGCCAGCCGTGTGACGAGCGGGGTACGAAGAGCCGGAGAAACAGCCGCGGCGTCAGGAGCGACCCAGGCCGCTTTGAGGACGCGCAGATAGTAGTAGAGCGAAACGGCGCTCATGGCGATTGCGAGCAGCACGAGCCACAGCAATCCGAGAGACGGGTAGGCGCTGAGCGCGGCAGAGAAGATGTAAAACTTGCCGAAGAAGCCCGCGAGAGGCGGAATGCCGGCAAGAGAAAGTATGAAGATCATGAGGCAAAGCGCGAGGCTGGGGGAGCGTCGGCTGAGGCCCCGCAGGTCGTCAATGCGGTCGATGCCTTCACTTTCGAGAGCGCCGAGGACGCCGAAAGCTCCGAGCGAGGCCAGCGCATAGGTGATGACGTAGTAGAGCAGCGCGCTGAGGCTCTGCTGGGTGTGGGCGATGATGCCGAGCAGCATGTATCCGGCATGGCCGATGGCGGAATAAGCGAGCAGGCGGCGGAGGCTGGTCTGCGCGATGGCGGCGAGGTTGCCAAGGACCATCGAGAGCGCGGCAAGGATGGCGAGGACCGGGACCCATCCGGGGTGGTACGCGCGGAAAGCGCCGCTGCCGCCGGCGCCGGCAAGCGCGATGATGACCACCTGCGCAAGGATGAAAAAGCTGGCGACCTTGGAACTGGACGCGATAAAACCGGCGCTGACGGTCGGCGCGCCCTGATAGGCATCGGGCGCCCACAGATGGAACGGCGCAGCGGCAATCTTGAATCCGAAGCCGACAGCCACCATCACGATGGCGATGAGCAGCAGCGGGTCGAGGGTTGGGGTGTTGAGGGCAGCGGCGATTTTCGGCAGCTCAATGGAACCGGACAGGCCGTAAAGCAGGCTCATGCCGAAGAGCAGGAAACCGGCGGACATGCCGCCGAATAGGAAATACTTGAGCGCTGCTTCCGCGGACTGGCGGCTGCGCTTGTCGAATCCGGTGAGGATATAGAGCGAGAGCGAAAGGAATTCGAGCGCGATAAAGATGAGCAGCAGGTTTTGCGCGGCGACCAGAAACATCATCGCTACGGTTGCGAAGAGGATGAGCGCGACGTATTCCCCGATGTGGAGCGTGAAACGCGTGGAGCGCGTGAGCAGGAGCGTGAACATTGCGAGTACGAGTAAGGAGATTTGCACTACCCGCGTTAACGGCGTAACGACGAACATGCCGTCGGGGAGGCTGTATTGCAGCGGGGCTCGCGTGAGGAAGTGGATGGCCAGGATACATCCGATCAGGCCGATGATCACAGTGCTGCGCAGGCGGTTCGCCGCCGGAGATTTGCGCAGGAGGGTGATATCGAGGGTCAGGGCGACCAAACCGGCGAGGGCGACGGCGATCTCCGGCAGCGTGCAAAGGAGCAGATCGAGATAGCTCACGGAGTTCATCGCCACGTTCCTCCGCGAAGGCCCTGGAAGAGCGGGGAATTGAGTGCGGGCAGGATGAGATCGGTGAGAATGCGCGGATAAAGACCGACAGCCAGCGACGTGCCGAGAAGCAGAATTGCTCCGCATTTCTCGGGCAGGCTGATCGGCGGACAGTCACAATGGGGCGCGGACACTCGCTGCGGCGGCTCGCCGAAGAACGCTTTGGTGAGGGCGCGGCCGGTGAAGGCGATGCCGATGAGAATGCCGATGCCCGCGAAGACGACCATCCAGGGAAGCGCGCGCCACGTGCCGATGAGGACCTGAAATTCCGCGATGAAGCCGCTGAAGCCGGGCAGGCCGATGGATGCCATGCCGGCGAGGACGAAGATGACGGCGGCGAAGGGGATCACGTGGGCGAGGCGCATCGGTCCCAGTTCGTTGAGGTCGCGGGTGTGGGTTCGGTCGTAAACCATGCGGCCGACGACGGCGAAGAGCAGGCCGGCAATCACGCCGTGCGAGAACATCTGAAAGACCGCGCCATCGAGGCCGATCTGCGTGAGCGTCATCAGGCCGAGCAGGACGAAGCCCATGTGGCTCACGGACGAATAGCCGATGACGAATTTGAAGTCGTGCTGCACCAGGGCTACGCTGGCGCCGTAGACGATGCCGATGAGTGCGAGCACCGCGAAGACGCCGCGCCAGGAACCAAAGCCGAGAACGTGGAATCCCCATGGATCGAGGCCACGCGGAAAGAGCATCATGGCGACGCGCAGGCAGCCGTAGGCGCCCAGCTTCATGACAACGCCGGCCAGCAGCATGGAGGCGGCGGTAGGCGCGGCCGCGTGGCCGGTGGGCGCCCAGGTGTGGAAGGGCCACATGCCGGCGAGCACGGCGAATCCGACGAAGACCAGCGGAAACGCGAACATCTGGAAATGCGGCGTAAATGGATAGCTGGCGAGCGCTTCAAAGCTGAAGGATTGACCGCCCGTAGTTGCCCACACGCAGACCATGGCCGCGAGGACGAGCGCCGACCCGGCAAAGGAATAGAGGGCCAGCTTCATCGCGGCGTATTCGCGCAGGGAGCCGGCCTGAGGCGTCCCGGCGGCGCCGCGGGGCACTGAGCCCCAAATGGCGATGAGGAAGTACTTGGGAATGATGGCAATTTCGTAGAAGACGAAGAGGAGGAACAGGTCGAAGCTGAGGAAGACGCCGTAGACGCCGCCGATGAGGACGAGATAGAAGGCGAAGAACTCCTGGGTGCGGTGTTCGATGTTCCACGAGAAAAGAATGCCGGCGGTGGCGGCGATGCCGGTGAGGAGCAGCAGCGTGAGGCTGATGCCGTCGGCGGCGAGGTGATACGAGAGGCCCAGTTGCGGAATCCAGGCGACCTGGGTGACGGTGAGCAGTTCGCCGGGCCGCCAGTGGACGAGCGTGATGAGGCTGAGCGTCAGGCCCGCCACCGCAGTCACGAGGGCAAGGACCCGCGCCAGATGCTTGGACGGGGCGAGCCGTGCGGCGAGCGCGCCGATGAAGGAGAGGTAGATCGTCCAGGCGAGCATTAGAAATGCCCTCCCTGGCTGAGGCTGAGGACCCATTGCGCCACCGTGCCGTGGATCATGCCGGTGATGAGCTGCGGATAGAGGCCAAGGATGAACATGAGTGCGATGGCCGGCGCTATAGCGAAGCGCTCTGTGGTCGTGAGGTCAGGCAGTGTCTGCCAACGGGGGTTCACGGGGCCGGAGAAGACCTTCTGAATGACGGTCAGCAGGAAAACGGCGGTCATCAGCAGGCCGAGAAGGGAGATCGATGCGGCCCATGCCGCGAGCGGGAATGCTCCTTTGAAGATGAGGAACTCCCCGGGGAACCCGTTCAGGCCGGGCAGTCCGAGAGAAGCGAAGATGGCGATGCCCATGAGACCGCTGAAGACGGGGACGACCTTGCGGAGGCCGCCAAAGTCGTCGATGCCGCGGAGGCCGGCGGTGCGGCGCTCGAGCAGCGCGATGAACCAGAAGAGCGCGGCGGCGGTCAGGCCGTGGCTGAAGATCTGGAGCAGAACGCCGGTGAGCGCTGCGGACTTCTCGGTGGCCGAGCCGGTGACTTGCGCACAGACGACGAGGCCAAGCACGCAGTAGCCGAGATGATTCACAGAGCCGTAGGCGAAGGTGCGCTTCAGGTCCTTCTGCACCCACGCGGCGAAGGCAGGCAGCACGATGGTGGCGACGGCCAGCCACAGCAGCGGGGTGCGGGCCTGCTGCATCTGCTGCGGAAAGATGGGGAGCAGGACGCGCAGGAAACCGTAAATGCCCATCTTCGACATGGCGCCGGTGAGCAGCATGGTCGTTTCGCCGGGCGCCTCGGCATAGGCTGCGGGCAGCCAGGTGTGGAACGGGACGACGGGCGTCTTGACGGCGAAACCGAGAAAAGCGGCCCAGAAGAGGATCTGTCCGATGTGCGCGGGGTTGGCGGACCAGTGCAGGTTCTGTGCCAGCGACGGCATGAGCTGGCCGGATTGGGCGAGGCTCGCGAGATCGACAAAGTCGAAGCGGCCGGTGGCAAGAAATAAGGCCAGGAATGCGAGCAGCAAGGCGATGCTGCCGAACATGGTGTAGAGGAAAAACTGGTTGGCGGCGCGTGCGCGACGGGTGCCTCCCCACAGGCGAATGAGGAAGTACGCGGGGATGAGGCTGAGCTCCCAGAAGATGAACCAGTGGACGAAGTTCAGGGCGGTAAATGTGCCAAAGAGGCCGGCTTCCAGGAACAGGACCAAAGCGAAATAGACCGGAGTGAGCTTCGCATTCGCCCATGCGGCTGCGAGCGACATGAGGACGACAATCGCGGAGAGCACCAGCATGAGCACGCCGAGTCCGTCGATACCGACGTGATAGGCGATACCCAGCGAAGGCGCCCATTCGTGGATCTCCTCAAATTGCATTCCGGGCGTTGAGGGTTCGATTCCAAGCCAGAGGAATACGCTGAGCGCCAGCGACGCAACAGCGAAGAGGACGGCGAGGATGCGGGCGGATGCGCGCGTCCGGCTGAAGGCCAGGATCAACAGACCACCGAGGATGGGCAGCAGGGTCAGGATCGTGATCATCCTCGCGACCCCCAGAGCAGCAGAATGCCGAGGACGACGAGAGCGATGGCGATAATCCGGAGGTAGTTCTGCACGCGGCCATTTTGCAGCCGAGAGAAGAGACGTCCGCCAAAGGAAACTTCGCGGCAGCCGAGATCGAAGCCGCCGTTGACGAGGTATTGATCGACGCCGAAGTCGAGCCAGCCGATTCCGGCAACGAGCCACGCGATGCACTGCACGATGCCGCCGAAAATCCAGCGATCGAGAAACGCGGAGAACACGGCGATGCCACGAGTGAGGGCGATGACGGTGACACCGTAGAACTCGTCGACATAGAGGCGATTGCCCAGGGCGTGAAAGAGTCCGGGCTGGAGGCGTTCGAGCGCATCGGGGTCAGTCGCGTTGAGAATGGGCCTGCGTCCGTAAAGGAACCAGCCGAGGAAGAGTCCCGCGAAGACGATCAGCGACGAGATGACCATCAGCGAGACGAGGCCCGGTTCGGAGAAGCCGGCGAAATCGAAGCTGGCTGCGCGTCCTGCCAGAAAGGTCTGGAACCACGGCCACGCCGGGGTTCCGACGAATCCGAGGAACGTGGCGAAAACGGCCAGAATGACCAGCGGGCCGGTCATCACCGAGGGGCTTTCGTGCGGATGCACCGGCTCGCAGACTTCAGCGGGACGGCCGGCGGAGACAACCGGCTCGATTTCGTGAGCGGGGATCGCGTGGGAGGCGGTTTCCGTGGCGGAAACGGTGGCCTGCGGCTGGCGGTGCGGGCCAAAGAAAACGTAGAACATCTGGCGCGTCATGTAGAACGCGGTGAGCAGCGCGCCGATCGCTCCGAGGTAGAACGGTCCCATCGAGACGCCCCAGCTGTGCGCCGAGTGGAGGATGGCATCCTTGCTCCAGAAGCCTGCGAAGAGCGGGAATCCGCAGAGCGCCAGCATGCCGGCGCTGTAGGCGGCGAAGGTGACGGGCATGAAGCGGCGCAGGCCGCCCATGTTGCGGATGTCCTGCTCCTCGGTGCAGCCGTGGATGACGGAGCCCGCGCCGAGGAAGAGCAGCGCCTTGAAAAAGGCGTGGGTGATGAGGTGGAACATGCCCACGGCGACGCCGCCCACGCCCAGGCCGAGCATCATGTAGCCGAGCTGCGAGACGGTGGAATAGGCGAGGATGCGCTTGATGTCGTTTTGCGCGACGGCGATGCAGGCGGCGAACAGCGCAGTGATGGCGCCGACCCAGGCGACGACTGCCAGTGCGTGGGCACTCATCAGCGGATAGACGCGCGCGATGAGGTAGACGCCGGCGGCGACCATCGTCGCGGCGTGGATGAGGGCGCTGACCGGGGTGGGGCCTTCCATGGCGTCCGGCAGCCAGACGTGCAGCGGTACCTGGCCGGATTTGCCGACGGCTCCGCAGAAGATGAGCAAGCCGATAGCGGTGGAAACGGCCATGCCCCCAACCGTCAGGTGAGCGGCGAGCGCGGTTCGGGCGCTGTATTCCAGGCAGCCCTGGCCGTTGCTGTAGAAGAGCAGCGTCCCGGTCTGGGCGTAGAGCCAGACCATCCCGAGCAGGAGGCCCAGATCGCCAACGCGCGTGGTGATGAAGGCTTTCTTTGCGGCGGCGGCTGCGGCGGGACGATGGAACCAGAAGCCGATGAGCAGGTACGAGGTGAGCCCGACGACCTCCCAGCACATGAAGAGGAGGAGCAGGCTGTTGGCGATGACGACGCCCAGCATGGCTCCGGCAAAGAGCGAGAGGAAGCAGAAGAAGCGGGTGAAGTTGTCGTCGTGGGCCATGTAGCCCAGGCTGTAAATGAAGATCAGCAGCCCGACAAAAGTCACCATCACCAGCATGACCGAGGCGAGCGGATCGAGCAGCCAGCCCAGCGCGATCCACTGATCGCCGAACTGCATCCAGCGGAAATTGATGGTCTGGACGTCGGGGTGCGCGAGCGCTTGCGCAAGCGCGGCGAGCGCAAGCAGGAACGAAAGGCTCATGGAGCCGATGGAGAGGGTGGCCGAGAGGCGGCGCTGCGATTGCTTCAGGAGGGCCGTAAACCCGGAGGCAACGATGGGGAGGGCTGGAATCAGCCAGAGCCAGCGGACGATCCAGGGGACGGGCGGAGCCGCGTACAACACCAGGGCCTGGTTCATCCCTTCATCTCCGTGATCTCGCTTACGTCGGAGGTTTTGGCGAAGCGGTAGATGGCGAGGATGAGCGCGAGGCCGACGGCGGCTTCCGCCGCAGCGACGGCGATGGAGAAGATGACGAAGAGCAAGCCGGTCAGTTCGGAATTACCAGCGGTGGCATGCGGACCATAGCGCCAGAAGGCGATGAAGTTCAGGTTCGCCGCGTTGAGCATCAGCTCGATGCCGGCGAGGACCAGGATGGCGCTGCGGCGGGTCAGAGCACCGGCGAGACCAATGGCGAAGAGCAGGGCGGAGACGAGCAGACAACCAGCGAGAGGGCTCATCGTGCGGCGGTCTCCGTTCCCGGGGAAGCGCCGACGCGGCGCTTTTCACGCAGAGCGATGACGACGGCGCCGATCATGGCCGCGGTGAGCATGAGACCGATCACTTCGAGAGGCAGAACATAGCGCTGCATCAGCGTGAGGCCGATTTGCTGCATAGGAGCGGCAGGCGCCTGAGGAGTGGCAGGCAGATGGCTGAGGGAGCTGGTTTCCACGGCCCAGGCGAGGACGGCGAAGGCGGCGAGGGCAAGGATCATTCCGCCGAGGCTGGCGGGCGAAAACGATGGTTCCGAGCGGTCGTCGCCGCCCCGCGTCAGCAGGATGACAAAGACGATGAGAATGGCGATGGCCCCGACATAGACGAGCAACTGCGCGAGGCCGGCGAACTCGGCGCCGAGGTTCAGGTAGAGGGCGGCGAGACCGGCGAAGGCGACAGTGAGGGCCAGCGCGCAATGCACGAGACGGCGCAGCGTCATGGCGGCGACGCCTCCGGCCAGGGTGAGGATTGCGAGGATCAGGAAAGGCAGGTTCATCGTCCTTCGTACAGGTCCTGCGGTCTCGACTGCGCCGCCGGTCATTCCTCGGTTCCGGGCGGTTGGTGCCTGCCCGCTTCTAACCTCTCCTACGATTTCACACCGCAATTGCGGCGCACTGTGACTGCAATCACGTTGTGGCCGGGGTCACTCCGCGAACCGATAGGTTCGCTTTTCGATGTGCCTGCCTTGCTCCAGCGCGCGCG
This sequence comes from Acidobacteriaceae bacterium, assembly GCA_036521315.1. Classification (GTDB taxonomy): domain Bacteria; phylum Acidobacteriota; class Terriglobia; order Terriglobales; family Acidobacteriaceae; genus Palsa-343. The sequence continues at coordinate 27,540 of DATDHZ010000097.1, read as the reverse complement.
CCAGCGCGACATACGGAACCAGGATCAGGAGGGCACAAACCAGCCAGCGTACCACAAGGCCAAGCGGGGCCGACCCGGCAACGGCGTGAGGCAGGAAGCGCCAAACGCCTGCGGAAAAGATCACGATGAGCGACATGGGCAGCATGAATTTCCACGCGAAGTTCATCAGCTGATCCATGCGCAGACGGGGCAGCGTGCCGCGCACCCAAATGAAGAAGCAAATAAATACCACCAGCTTGGCGAAGAACCAAATCCAGGAGGGAATCCACGCGAGGAAGCTGAACGGCGAGGACCATCCCCCGAGGAACAGCGTGATGGCGAGGGCGCTGACGGAGAACATCTCGAGATATTCGGCAAGGAAAAAGAGCGCGAACTTGAAGCCCGAGTATTCGATGAAATAGCCCGCGATGATTTCGGATTCGCCTTCGGGCAGATCGAAGGGGCTGCGATTCGTCTCCGCCATGCCGGAAATCATAAAGAGGATGAAGCCAGCGAGGCCCCAGGGCGTAAAGACGTTCCAGTGGGCCAGCGTACCGGTGTAATGCGCCTGCCGGTCGACGATGATCGTGGTGGAGAGCGTGCCGGCGATCATGACGACAGCGATGGAAGAGAGGATCAGCGGAATTTCGTAGCTGATCATTTGCGCGATGGCCCTCATTGCGCCGAGCAGCGAATATTTATTGCGGCTGGACCAGCCGGCCATGAAGATGGCGAGTTCCGTGGCCGCGCCGACGGCGAAGAAGAACAGAACGCCTGCATCGAGATCGACCGCGACCATATTGCGGCCCATGGGCAGCACCGCATAGACGAGGAACACCGCGCCGACCAGGAGCAGCGGCGCCAGATAGTGGACGACGTGATCGGCGGCGCGCGGAACGATGTCTTCCTTGGTGAGCGATTTCACCGCGTCGGCGATCGGCTGCAGAATGCCGAACAGCCCGACGCGATTCGGTCCGTAGCGGTTCTGCATGCGGCCCAGGCCCTTGCGCTCGAGCAGGACCGAGAGGGCAAAGAGGGCGGGGAAGATGACGATGATGGGAAGGATCGTCAGCAGGATGGAGACCAGCGTCTGGAGCGGCGACGGTGTGCGGACGACCAGCCAGTGCTTGATCCAGACGAATATCTGATCGGCGGACACGGAATTGAAGACAGCAGCGATCACTGCTTCACCTTCGCTTCCGGTAGCGCTGTTTCTGGATTGGCCGCTTCTTGTTTGGCAGGCGCGCCCGCTCCGTTGGCCGCAGATCCCGGCGTAGCTGCGGGTGGATTCGCGGCAGCCTGCGCGGCTTTGGCAGCAGCGGCCGCTGCCGCAGCGGCGGCTTTGGCCTGGGCTTCGGCTAATTCTTTGGTGCGGCGCTCATCGGTTTCGGCGGCTTCGGTCGGGTGAATCTCCCGGTAATAATCGTTCGATTTGGACAGCTCCTGCTTGTCCCAGAGCAGCCCGCCGAAGCGGTCGCTGGTGCTGAGCTCGAAGACCTTGTCCATGCGGATGGCGTCGAAGGGGCAGACCTCGACGCAAATCTGGCAGCTCATGCACACGGAAACGTCAATGTCGAAGACGGCGGGATAGAACTGCTGCTTGCCGACGAAGTCCGGCTTCTTGTCCTTGCTCTTCTCGATGTGAATGCAGCGCGGCGGGCATTCTTTCTCGCAGATTTGGCACGCCACGCAGCGCAGGCCCGCGTCGGAATCGGGGCCGTCGTAGAGCAGAAAGGGGAAATTGCGCGAGGCCTCGGGCAGTTCGAACCGCTCTTCGGGGTACTGCACGGTGGTGAGACGGTCCTTCTCGACGTAACTGCCGAAGAAGTTACGCGCCGTCTCCAGTAATCCCTGAATGATGCCTTCACCGAACATAAGACCCAGCCCTCAGCGAACAGCGTTCAGCGATCAGTTCAAAGCTGAAAGCTGAAAGCAAGAAATTAGCATTTAGCCCATAGCGATCAGCCTGCAGCCGCTCGATGGCACGGACGGCGGTCCTGTCCCGGCAGGACCCGCTGCGTGCTGACCGCTGACTGCTGATCGCGGTCCTCACCGGTCCACCTCGCCCAGCACGATATCGACGCTGCCGAGGGTGATGACGACATCGGCGATGTTTCCGCCGAGACACATATCTTCCAGAATCGTGAGATTGATCATGCTGGGCGGGCGCACACGGTAACGGTACGGATTCGTCGACCCGTCGCTGATCAGGAAGAATCCCAGCTCGCCCTTGGGCGACTCGATGCGGCCGTAGGCTTCGCCGGCCTTGGGGCGCAGGCCGCGCAGGCGCACCTTGGGATCGATGATGGGGCCTTCGGGAATGCCGCGCAGGGCTTGCTCGAGGATCCTAATCGTTTCGCGCATTTCGAGAATCCGCATCATGTAGCGGTCGTAGACGTCGCCGTGGTCGCCGAGCGGTACGCGGAAGTCGAAGCGGCCGTAGATGCCGTATTGGTCGACCTTGCGGATGTCGTAATTGACGCCGGAGGCGCGCAGCATGGGGCCGGTGACGCCGGCGCTGATGGCCAGTTCCCGGGAGAGAACACCGGTGCCCTGGGTGCGGGCCATTAGAATCTCGTTGGCGCGGAGCAGGTTCTCAAATTCGTCGACGAAGCGGGGCAGGCGCGCGATCAGTTGCCGGGTCTCCTCGAGCCAGGCGGGCGTGCAGTCGACGCGGAGGCCGCCGAAACGCATGTAGTTGCACATCATGCGCGCGCCGGAGAGAGATTCGAAGAGATCGAGGATCTTCTCGCGTTCGCGGAAGGCGTACATCAGGGGCGTGCCGCTGGCGCCCATGTCCTGCAGGAGGAAGCCGACGAGGCCTGCGTGGTTTTGGAAGCGGGTCAGTTCGGCGACGATGACGCGGATGTATTCAGCGCGCTCAGGGACTGTAATTCCGGCCAGCTTCTCGACGGCCAGGACGTAGCCCCAGTTATTCGTCATGGAGCAGAGGTAGTCGAGGCGGTCGGTGTAAGGAATGGCGGAGAGATACGCGCCATGCTCGGCAATTTTTTCGTGGTTGCGATGCAGATAGCCGAAGACCGGTTTGAGGCGGACAACCTTCTCCCCTTCGAGACGGACGTCCATGCGGAAGACGCCGTGGGTCGAAGGGTGATGCGGGCCCATGGAGACTTCCATGATCTCGGATTCACCGATGCCGATGGGATCAAGGTCCACGGCGGAATGGCTCATCGATGGGCCTCCGTCGCCAATATGTCGTCGGCAGGCGGAACGTAATCCCTGCGCATGGGGAAATCCACGAAGCCGTCCCACATGAGAATGCGGCGCAGGTCGGGATGGCCATCGAAGACGATGCCATAGAGATCGAAGGCTTCACGCTCCTGGAATTCGCAACTGCGCCAGACGGGCGTGAGGGACGGAACATGGGTCTGATCGGTGCGATTCGCGGTGCGGAGGCGCAGAATCACCGGGCCGTGCTTCTTCTCCATGGAGAAGAGGTGATAGACGGCTTCGAGATACCCGGGATGCCTGGTCTTGCGCGTCTCTTCGACTTCGGTTTCCTGCTGCGTGCCGTCAGGGCCGTCGACCATCTTCTTCACTTTGACCTTTTCGGAGGTCTCGGTGTCGAGCCAGTCGACGCCGGTGACGAGCGAACAAAAGTCGAGGCGCAGATCGGGATGGTCACGCAGAAAAAGCGCAACGGCGGCGGCATGCTCGTTGTCGAGCAGGAGCGAGTGCTGCGCCGATGGGCTGCCATTGGGGATGACTTTCACCGTGGCGCCGGGAACACCGGCTTGCATCTGCGCTTTCAGATCCTCGACCGGGGGAAGGCCGCTCATTGGATCACCTTGAGCGGATTGCCCGGCTCGTGATGGAAGACGTCGAGGTTCTGTGGCGGCTCGAGCCCGTGTTCGCCAAACGCGGGTACCGGAAATTCGCTGGGCTGATCGGCGTCGAGATGGCGGGGACGATCAGGTCCGCGGAGGGCCTGCTCGTCGATCTTCTTTTGCAAGGTCATGAAGGCGTGGATGAGCGCTTCCGGACGCGGCGGGCAGCCGGGGATATGGACGTCTACGGGAATGTAGCGGTCGATGCCGCGCAGAACGTTGTAGCCGTCGCGAAAAGGGCCGCCGGAGATGGCGCACGCTCCCATGGCGATGACGTATTTCGGCTCGGGCATCTGGTTGTAGAGGCGCACCACCTGGGGAGCCATCTTTTTGGTGACGGTGCCGGAGACGATGATGAGGTCTGCCTGGCGCGGCGAGGGCCGGAAGACTTCCGCGCCAAATCGGGCAAGGTCGTAGCGTGCCATCGTGGTGGCGATCATCTCGATGGCGCAGCAGGCCAGGCCGAAGGTGAGCGGCCAGACGGAGTTCTTCCGCCCCCAGTTGTAAATCTCCTCCAGCGTGGTGGTGAAGATGCCGTTCTTGCTCAGCTCGATCTTCAGCTCTTTTAGATCGTCGGCCATTCAGTCCTCAGTGTGAGCCGCTCAGGCCCATGTCAGCACACCCTTCTGGCAGGCCCAAATGAGGCCTTCGACCAGCAACAGCAGAAAGACGAGCATGGCGATGCAGGCTCCCGCCGAAAGGCCCGTAAACGCGACGGCAAAGGGCAGGAGGAAAACGGCTTCCACGTCGAAAATGAGAAAAACAATCGCGTACAGATAGTATGACGCGCCGAACTGGATCCAGGCGTCGCCTTTGGACTCGAGCCCACATTCGTAGGTAGCGTTTTTCTCGACGCCGGGTTTGCCGGGCGAGAAGAACCTGGCCCACAGCCATGCCAGAGCGAGAGGCGTGAATCCGAATGCGACGGCCGCAATGAGCAGCGCGACAACGGTAATCCACGGATGAACGGGCATGCTTCTCCCCAACTGACTTCAGCGAAGGTACGCGTCCGGAGGCTTGACTCTCCGTGATCACAATCACACTGCCGGTGCGACGCGTGTCCTGGCAGGATCAACAGCGTGTTAACGGCGGCGTGGGCCGTGCACTCAAACAGTTTATCCTCGCACACTTGTGTTCTCTGTCACAGCCGCGGGTGAACCGCGCGGAGGAAACTTTCCTTTGGAGGGTTCGAGGCGCTGTCGCACGCGTCTGCAGCCCACCGAGACGGGAGAAACATGAGCGCACCCAGCAAGACAGCGATATTCGACGGCAACGAAGCCGCCGCCTCCGTGGCTTACCGCTTTTCCGAAGTCATTGCCATTTATCCGATTACGCCGTCTTCCCCCATGGCGGAGTTCGCGGATCAGTGGGCGGAGGAAGGGAAGCGCAACATCTGGGGCGCGGTGCCGAAGGTGGCCGAGCTGCAAAGCGAGGGCGGGGCGGCGGGCGCGATGCATGGCGCGCTCCAGGGGGGCGCCTTTGCTACCACATTCACTGCCTCGCAGGGCCTGCTGCTGATGATCCCCAACATGTACAAGATTGCCGGCGAACTGACGCCCTCGGTCATGCACGTGACAGCGCGCTCGATTGCAACCCACGCGCTGTCGATCTTCGGCGACCACTCGGACGTAATGGGCTGCCGGCAGACCGGATACGCGATGCTCGCCTCGAATTCAGTGCAGGAAGCGGCGGATTTTGCCACGATCGCACATCTGGCCACGCTTGAGGCTCGGATTCCGTTCATGCACTTTTTCGATGGATTCCGGACGTCGCATGAAATCAATAAGGTGCAGCCGATCGCCGATGAGACGATCCGGGCGCTGCTCGACGAAAGGGCCGTGCGGGCGCATCGCGAGCGCGCTCTGACACCGGATAAGCCCGTGCTGCGCGGCTCGGCGCAGAATCCGGACGTTTTCTTCCAGGCGCGTGAAGCGTGCAATCCCTACTACCTCGCCTGCCCAGTGATCGTGCAGGATGTGATGGATCGGTTTGCGCGCAAGACAGGTCGCGCGTACCGGCTGTTCGACTACTACGGCGCGGCGGATGCAGATCGGGTGATCATTCTGATGGGGTCGGGGGCGGGGGCAGCCGAGGAAGCCGTTGACGCGCTCAATGCGCGGGGCGAGCGGCTCGGGCTGCTGAAAGTGCACCTCTTCCGGCCGTTTGCTGCGGAGGCATTTCTGACGGCGCTCCCCGAGACGGTGCGCAAGATTGCGGTTCTGGACCGCACGAAGGAGCCGGGATCATCGGGTGAGCCGCTCTATCAGGATGTGGTGACCGTGGTTGCGGAGGCTTTGTCGAGTGGCCGCCTGCCGCTTTCGCAATTCCCGGTCATTGTGGGTGGCCGGTACGGATTGTCGTCGAAAGAATTTACGCCTGCCATGGTGAAGGGAATCTATGACGAGCTGGCGAAACCGCATCCGAAGAACCACTTCACCATCGGCATCGACGACGACGTCACCCACTCCAGCGTGAAGTGGGATGAGAACTTCTCGACCGAGAATCCGAAGACGGTGCGCGCGCTGTTCTACGGGCTGGGATCGGACGGAACCGTCGGCGCCAACAAAAATTCCATCAAAATCATCGGCTCCGAAACGCCGAATTTCGCGCAGGGCTACTTCGTCTACGACTCGAAAAAGTCCGGGTCGCTCACCACGTCGCATCTGCGTTTTGGGCCGGAGGCGATCCGCTCGACCTACCTCATCTCGCGCGCGAATTTCATTGCCTGCCATCAATTCGAGTTCCTCGAAAAGGTCGATGTGCTGACAGCGGCTGAGCCGGGAGCGGTTTTCCTGCTGAACAGCCCCTATGGGCCGGGCGAAGTCTGGACGCACCTGCCAAAAACCATCCAAAAGACGATCATCGATAAACATTTGAAGCTGTATGTGATCGACGGCTATGCGGTAGCCCGCGAGAACGGCATGGGCAACCGGATCAACACCGTGATGCAGACCTGCTTCTTTGCGATCAGCGGCGTGTTGCCGCGAGAGGAAGCGATCGAGCAGATCAAGAAAGCAATTCAGAAGACCTATGGCAAGCGCGGCGAAGCGGTGGTGCAACAGAATTTCGCCGCCGTGGATGCGGCGCTGGCGCACCTGCACCCGGTGAAGGTTCCGGAGCATGTGTCGGCGCATTTCGACATTCTGCCGGTGATTCCGCAGCAGGCCCCCGCCTTCGTGCGCGACGTGCTGGGCGCGATGGCCTCGGGACACGGCGATCTGCTGCCGGTGAGTGCGCTGCCTCCAGGCGGAACGTTCCCGACGGGCACGGCGAAATGGGAAAAACGCAACATCGCTCAGTTCATCCCGGTGTGGGACGAGGATCTGTGCATCCAGTGCGGCAAGTGCGTGATGGTTTGCCCGCATGCGGTGATCCGGGCCAAGGTTTACGATTCTGCGCTGCTGCCCGGCGCGCCGGCGACCTTCAAATCAGCGAAGCCGAAGTGGCGCGGCATGGACGCGGAGGTGTATACGCTGCAGGTTTCGCCGGAAGACTGCACCGGCTGCCAGTTGTGCGTAGAGGTTTGCCCGGCGAAGAGCAAGGCGGACCCGGCGCACAAGGCGCTGAACATGCAGCCGCAGCAGCCGCTGCGCGTTCCTGAGCGCGCGAACTGGGAGTTCTTTGAGGCGCTGCCCACCGTAGCGCGCGACCGGCTGTCGCATGGGCAGGTGAAAGACATTCAGCTGCTCGAGCCGCTGTTCGAGTTCTCCGGCGCTTGCCAGGGCTGTGGCGAAACACCCTACATCAAGCTGCTCACGCAGTTGTTTGGCGACCGGCTGATGATTGCCAACGCGACGGGCTGCTCGTCGATCTATGGAGGCAATTTGCCGACGACCCCATATTGCCAGAACGAAGAGGGACGCGGGCCGGCCTGGTCGAACTCGCTGTTTGAAGACAACGCGGAGTTTGGTCTGGGCATGCGGCTCGCCGTGGATCAGCAGAAAGCCTACGCGGAGGGTCTGGTGGCAAAGCTGGCATCGGTGCTCGGCGACGATCTGGTGCGGGCGACGCTGGAAGCCGATCAGTCGACCGAAGCCGGCATTCGCGAGCAGCGGCAGCGGATCGCTGAAGTTCGCGCGAAATTGGCGACGGTGGATTCAGCCGATGCGAAGAACCTGGACTCAGTCGCGGATTCCCTGGCACGGCGCAGCGTTTGGATCGTTGGCGGCGACGGATGGGCGTACGACATTGGGTTCGGCGGGCTCGATCACGTGCTTGGCTCCGGCAAAAACGTAAAGGTGCTGGTGCTCGACACCGAGGTCTATTCCAATACCGGCGGGCAGATGTCGAAGTCGACACCGCGAGCTGCGGTCGCGAAGTTCGCCTCCGGCGGCAAGCACACCAGCAAGAAGGACCTGGCGATGGAGGCAGTCGCGTACGGTTCGGTATACGTGGCGCGCGTCGCTCTCGGAGCCAACGACAGCCACACGCTCAAAGCCTTCCAGGAAGCCGAGGCGTGGGATGGTCCGGCCATCATCATCGCGTACAGCCACTGCATTGCGCACGGCTACGATCTGTCCCAGGGACTCGATCATCAGAAGGCCGCCGTCAGCTCCGGCTACTGGCCGCTGATGCGGTACAACCCGGCCCTGCGGGAGAGCGGCAAGAATCCGTTCATTCTCGACTCGCGCGCGCCGTCGATCCCGCTGAAGGATTACGTCTATAACGAGACGCGGTACACGATGCTGCTGCGGGCGCATCCTGAGGTTGCCGAGACGCTGCTGAAGGAAGCGACCGACGACGTGGAGCGCACGTGGCGGGTGTATGCCGGACGGGCGGCCATGCCGGGCCGCGAGGCAACGCCGAACATCTCACCCCGCAACGGGCACGAGCCAGCGAAGCCCGGAGCCGCGAAGCCGGCTAGCGGAGACAATTAAACCGGTTCGTTGCGTTCGCTGTTGTACATACGTACTTATCGAAACCGGGGCCGAATCAGGATTTTGGCTCCGGATTTTTTCTCGGCGGCGACAGCGCCCGGACGAGTGATCCGCGCTCCTCCCATGGGCAGGCCGCTGCTGGTCTACAATGACGAGAAGCCACCTGCCTGCAGAATCGTGACTGGAACCCTCTCGGGCGAGCGCGCATCTTCTCATCATGATTGAGCATCCTCTTCCTGAAGCCCTTACATTCGATGACGTTCTTCTGACCCCTGCCGCCAGCGAAGTTGCTCCTGCGCAGGTGAGCACGCAAACCCGGCTCACGAAGCACATTCCTCTCAGCACACCGCTGCTTTCCGCCGCGATGGATACGGTGACCGAATCCCGCATGGCCATCGCGATGGCGCAGCAGGGCGGGCTCGGCATCGTGCATCGCAATCTCACCATCGAGCAGCAGGCGGGCGAAATCGACAAGGTCAAGCGCTCCGAGTCCGGCATGATCGTCGACCCGGTGACCATGGCGCCGGAGCAGCTCATCTCCGACGCGCTTGAGGTGATGCGCCGCTACAAAATCTCCGGCGTGCCTGTGACGCGCAATAAAAAGCTGGTCGGCATCCTTACGAATCGCGACCTCCGTTTCGAGACGCGCACCGACATCCCGATCAGCGAGGTGATGACCAAACAGAACCTCATCACGGTTGCCGTCGGCACCACTCTCGAGCAGGCCGAGGAGATCCTCCACCAGCATCGCGTCGAGAAGCTTCTCGTAGTCGACGACCAATACGAGCTGAAGGGCCTCATTACCGTCAAGGACATCCAGAAGAAGCTGAAATACCCCAAAGCTTCCAAGGACGAGCAGGGACGGCTGCGCGTCGGCGCGGCCATAGGAGCGACCGGCGACTATCTGGAGCGCGCCGCCGAACTGATCCGCAATCGCTGCGACGTGCTGGCCATCGATTCCAGCCATGGCCACTCATCGCGCGTGCTCGAAGCCGTCGCGGAGGTCAAGAAGCGCTTTCCCAACGTGGATCTTTTAGCAGGAAACATCGCCACCCGCGACGGGGCGCAGGCCCTCATCGATGCCGGCGCGGATGCCGTCAAAGTGGGCATCGGACCTGGCTCCATCTGCACCACGCGCATGGTGACGGGCGCGGGCATGCCGCAGATCACCGCCATCAGCGAAGCGTACAAAGCTGCCTCGAAGCACGGCATCCCGCTGATCGCCGACGGCGGCATCAAGTACTCGGGCGACATCACCAAAGCCATTGCAGCGGGCGCGAGCGTCATCATGATCGGTTCACTCTTCGCCGGGGTTGACGAGAGCCCCGGGGAAACGATTCTCTACCAGGGCCGCTCCTTCAAGGCGTATCGCGGCATGGGATCGCTTTCCGCGATGTCGCAGGGCGGATCGGAGCGATATTTCGGAGGCGGCCAGGATGCCAATATCGACGAGAGCAGCGAGAGCGTCGTCAACCGCGAGCGCAACGGCAGCAACAATCGCCTCGACAAGTTTGTGCCTGAAGGCATCGAAGGGCGCGTGCCTTATCGGGGAGCTCTCGAAGCAATGGTTTATCAACTCGTTGGCGGACTGCGCTCCGGCATGGGGCTGGTGGGCGCCGCCACGATCGAGGATTTGCAGAAGCGAGCGCGTTTCGTGCGGATTTCAAGCGCCGGCCTGCGCGAGAGCCACGTGCACGACGTGGTGATTACGCGAGAAGCTCCGAATTATCACGTGGAGTAACAAGTGAGTCCAGCGATGACCTGGTATGCGTACGTCGCATGCTTTTTTGCCGGAGTCTTCCTGGCGAATACGGTGCCGCATTTCGTTCATGGAATTTCCGGGGAACGCTTTCCCACGCCATTTGCGCATCCGCCCGGGAAGGGATTGTCATCGGCCACCGTCAACGTTCTGTGGGCGCTGGTCAACCTGGCGATTGGCTATTTCCTGTTTCATGCCGGGCATGTGGCGCGCGGCGGCATGGCTGCTGCCGCGCTTTGCTTCGCCGGGGTGGCGGCAATCAGTATTCCGATGAGCGTGAGCTTCGCGCGGAAACACCCCCAATAGGGGCGTGCAGGCAAAAGCAGGACAGAACGATCAATAACCTTCACCCCATGGAAGTGACCGGTTCCTGCGCCTGGAGCGATTCAGAATAAGGCGACCGGAGCACGCCGCGCTCGGTGATGATGGCGGTAACATAGCGGGCGGGCGTCACGTCGAAGGCTGGGTTTTCGATCCCAACACCGTTCGGCGTAAGCTGCCGGCCGGCGTGGTGAGTGACCTCGCGCTCTGCGCGCTGCTCGATGGGAATCGCATCCCCGTTCGGGGTGTTGAGGTCGATCGTGGACCACGGAGCGGCCACATAGAACGGGAGCCCGTGTTCCTTCGCAAGGACAGCCACGCCATAGGTGCCGATCTTGTTCGCGACGTCTCCATTGGCGGCGATACGATCGGCGCCGACAATGACGGCCTGGATTTTGCCCTGGCGCATGAGGCTGGCCGCCATGTTGTCGCAGAGAACAGTGGTTGGGATGCCGTCGTGCATCAACTCCCAGGCGGTCAAACGCGCTCCCTGGAGGAAAGGACGCGTTTCGTCTGCGTACACATGGAGTTGATGGCCCTGTTCGACCGCGGCGCGAATGACGCCCAGGGCGGTGCCGTAACCACAGGTGGCCAGGGCTCCGGCATTGCAGTGCGTGAGAACTCCGCCGGAGGTGGGGAGCAGGGATGCGCCGTGGCCGCCCATGCTGCGGCAGGAGCTGATGTCCTCTTCATACATCCGCTTTGCCTCGTCGATCAGGCCCGCGCGGATGGTTCCTGGGGTTGCGCCGGTTTGGGCAGCGAGCCCCGTGAAATACTTTTTCATGCGGTCAATCGCCCAGAACAGATTGACGGCTGTCGGGCGCGTGGCTGCCAGGGTTCCGCACATCGTGGCAAACTCCGCCGCGAGCGAGGAGACGTCGGATGCCTGGCTATTTTGGACGCCCAGGGCAAGACCCATTGCGGCGGAAACGCCAATCGCCGGCGCGCCCCGGACCACCATGGTTGTGATTACCGTTGCGACTTCCTGGTAATCTTTTGCGAGTACGTAGGTCTCTTCAAGCGGTAGCCGAGTCTGATCCAGAAATCGGACGCCGCCGGGCGTCCATTCGAGGGTGGGAATCATTGATTCGATTGTAACCAGGCCGGGAGGTCTGGGGCGGATGCCTCAATCTTGCGGAAATCGAGCCAAAGAGCTGCCGAAGGTGCAACCGGGAAAATATTTTTCGTCACGAGGGCCCGGAATGGGCGATGATGTTGTTGAATCAATCCCTCAGGTGGCTAACCCGTATTAGAGAGCGACGGCTGAGATCGAAATGTGTCGCTGCACTCACTTTGGCCACGGGTGAACAAGCCGGGCCCAGGACACGATGAAAACCAGATTGCGCTGCCCGAAGTGTCGCCAGGAACAACTCTCCCGCATCGCGAGATACGGGTTCCTGAGAAACCACATCTTTCCGCTGTTTGGGTATTATCCCTGGGAATGTGCGATCTGCAGGCGCCAGGTGATGATCCGCAAGCGCGGAGGCTCGTACCGCCGCGTTTCACCCCCGCGGCGTGTCAAGGACACCGCGCCGTCCGCGGAGCCCAACAGCTGAAAACTCCGCTATTGCACCGCGGCTCCGAACTTCCGCTCCATCTCGTCAGACGCAGCGATTATTCCATCGAGTGGCGCCGTGGGCGCGAGACTCGCACCGAGCCGCGTCAGTTCAGCAAGGGCCAGTTCGGTTGCGATGTTTCCGACCAGCGTGTCCTGCGCGAACGGACACCCCCCCAACCCCGCCACCGCCATATCGAAGCGGCGGCAGCCAGCCTGCCATGCGGCCCGGATTTTTGCCGCTGCCTCCTCTCGACGGGCGTGCAGGTGCACCCCAATTTCCGCCTGACCGTCGATTGAACGGAGCGCTGCGCCGACTACCTGATTTACCTGATCAGGGGTGGCAAGCCCCACGGTGTCGGCAAGGGAAATCTGCGTAATTCCGGTGTCCACGAGCAAATCGCACGCGGCTGCCACTTCGTCCACGTCCCACGGATCGCCGTAGGGATTGCCGTATGCCATGGATATGTAGGCGACAACTCCGAGACCAGCCTGGAAGGCAGCCTGGCCGACCGCTTCGAGGGTTTCAATACTCTGCTCGGGCGTTTGGTTTTGATTGCGGCGCAGAAACTCCGGAGAGATGGAGTAGGGGAATCCCAGGGTGGCGACAGCTTCCGCTGCGATCGCACGTTCTGCACCCTTTTGATTGACGACGATCCCGATGATCTCCACGTCGTCAGGGGGATCGAGAAACCGGAGAACCTCCTCAGAGTCAGCCATTTGCGGGACGGCCTGCGGCGAGACGAACGAAACGGCGTCGATATGCCGGAATCCTGCGGCGATGAGGGCGCGCAGATAATCCGACTTGACTTCCGCCGGAATGCGCTTCGGCAAACCTTGCCACGCATCACGCGGGCACTCGATGATCTTGACTGTGGAATTCATGGGATGGTGTTGTGCCAGCGCATGGCGAAGTCGGCACAAAGCAGCACACCGTAGGGTATCAGCGCGAGGCCGGAGAAGGCGCGCCAGCGCCGGCGAAAGAGCGTGAAGACGAAGAAGGCGGACGCAGCCAGCGTGGCCACGGAGTTCCACCGCGTCAGCCACTCGTAGATCCGTGCTTCGAGAATGAACAGACGGTCCCAGAGGGAGTGGGGCGGGAGCTGAAACACAATTTGGTTGCCGGCGCAGAGACCGTGCAGCCCTGACGCGAGGACGAGGGCGCAAAACACGACCGAGGGGAGCGATGCGGCGGTCAGCGGCACCAGCAGCGAGAGAAAGGCGCGGTCCGGATTCGGGCGGTGGACGGCCTCAGCCATTGCGTTCGATGCGTTGGATGCGCAACTCCGGGGAAAGTGGCGGGCAAAGAAGCAGGTAATAGTCGGAGCGGCTCCAGCGGTCGTCATCGCGCCAGTCGGAATACCGCAGGCAGAGGCCGATGTGGGACTCCTCGCAGGGCAGGCGTTCGTAGCGTTCCTGAAACTGGCGCTGCCGGACGCTCAGGGCGATGAGATCCTGGGTGACAGGAAACGAACGCAGCTCGTTGGGTGGTACGACGAAGCCTGAGAGCGGACGCTCGATCCCCAGATTCTCCTCGTCGCGCATCCAGAGACGATAGCCGGCGAGGCGGAAGGATCGTTCGCCGTCGTTCCAGACGTCGACGGCGATTGGCCGCCACGTGACGGAATCGTAGTGGTAATCGCCATGATCAGCGCGATCGCGGCGATAAGTGACGGTGAGGGGATGATAGGCGAAGCGGTCGGTGGACTCCTGGCGGACGCTCATCCAGAATCGAGGCTGCACGGTGATGCGCGCTTCCCACTGCTCGCGCTGGAGGGCTGTCGCCGCTTCGGCGGCGGCCAGCGAGCGGCGGGAGACGTGGAGATAGGTCAGCGTAACCAGGGCGATGATGACGGAAGCGAAGAAGCTGAACAGCTCGCCCAGAGCCATCGCGTAGGTATCCCCGTGGCGATGCCACGCGATAAGGAACAAGACCGTAAGACCAGCGCAAAGGAGAACCAGCGCGAGGAGAGCCAGCAGGAAACGAAGGCGCAACTGGGTGAGCAGCATGCGCGCCAAAAGGTGGTGGCGGGTCATGCGCAGGACGACTTTCCGGAAAGGGGATTTGGCTGTTTCGGGCGGATCTTGCGGGAAATCATGCTACGTTCTCGCTGCGAGCCAGGCCAGCACTACAACCGCGAGCAGACCGGTGAAATGGGTAACGAGGCCGATGATGAAAGCCCGCAAATGCTTTCCGGCTCGAAACGTAAGGGTCATCAGCAGGCCGTAAGCCGGGAACTGGAGGTAAATGATCCATTGCGAGAGTGTGTCGAGCCAGTCCGGCGGCAGGCGGAGCGCCGGGCTCCGGACGACTTCCACCCATGGGTAGAGGAGGGCAAAAGCCTTCGGACCTTCCAGCGCGAGAATGCTGGCAAAGTGAACGGCGAAGGGTGTAATGGCGATGCAAAGCAGGAGTGGCCAGAGCGATTTCCATCCGCCGCGGCCAGCGTTTCCGGAATTACGCCTTTTGCGCGGTTTTGCGTTGGCGCCGGAGCGCTGTTTCACCGCGGTTGAGGAAGCCATAGGTCGAGAATACTCGCGGATAGCGGGCAAAAAACGACGCGGAATCAGGTTTGTCAGGTCTGCAGCACGCCAGGGTTGAACTTTGGTACCTCGGGATTGAGTGCGGCGGCCTCGAGAGCCAGCAGCAGAGCATCGCGCGTGTCGGCAGGATCGATGATGGCGTCAACCCAGAGGCGCGCGGCGGCATAGCGGCAGTCGGTCTGCGCGTCGTAAGTGGCCTTGATGGAGGCGAGGAGTTCCTGCTTCTCCGCGTCGCTCAGCTTGCGGCCATCGCGCTCGAGCTGACGAATACGAATCTCGACCAGCGTATTGGCCGCCGAGTCGCCGCTCATCACGGCGTAGCGCGCCGTCGGCCACGCGAAGATGAAGCGCGGATCGTAGGCCTTGCCGCACATCGCGTAGTTGCCCGCGCCGAACGAGCCGCCAACGATGACGGAAATCTTGGGGACGACGGAATTGGAGACCGCGGTGACCATCTTCGCCCCCGAACGGATGATGCCGGACCATTCGGCATCGCGGCCAACCATGAAGCCGTTCACGTCGTGGAGAAATATCAGGGGCACGAGGTTCTGATTGCAGTCCATGATGAAGCGCGCAGCTTTGTCGGCGCTTTCGGCGTAGATGACGCCGCCAAATTCGACTCGCTTTTCGCCGGTGTGGCTGGTGTGGGGCTGGGGCGTCCTCTGATTGGCGACGATGCCGACGGCATAGCCGCCGATGCGCGCATAGCCGCATAGAAGCGTACGGCCATAAGCGGGTCGATACTCGTCGAATTCGCTGCGATCGGCGATGCGCGCAATGACTTCGTGCATGTCGTAGCTGTTGAGTGCGGCGCGTGCGGGGGTGGGGTCGAGCAGAGCGTGAAGATCACTCGCCGCATATTTTGGCGCATCCTGTTCGGGATCGTACGGGGAGCGATCGAAGGCGGCACGAGGCGGATGCCCCCAGCGCGCAACCAGCGAACGCAGGCGGGCGATGCAAAGGTGATCGTTGGGCTCCTTGAAATCGACCGTGCCGGAGATCTCGGCGTGCATGGTCGCGCCACCCAGCTCCTCGGCTGAATATTTCTGGCCGATGGCGGCCTGGACGAGCGCCGGCCCGGCAAGGAACAAGCCACTGCCTTCAGTCATGAGGACCTGATCGGTCATGACCGGCAAATACGCGCCACCGGCCACGCACATGCCCATGATGGCCGTGATCTGCGGGATGCCGCTGGCCGACATGACGGCGTTATTGCGGAAGATGCGGCCGAAATCGTCCTGATCGGGAAAGACGTCTTCCTGGAGAGGAAGGAAAATGCCGGCCGAGTCGACAAGGTAAAGCGTGGGGATGCGGTTCTGCATGGCGATGTGCTGCGCGCGCAGGACCTTTTTGGCCGTCATGGGGAAGAAGGCGCCGGCTTTGACGGTGGCATCGTTGGCTACGATCATGCACAATCGTCCGGAGACGCGGCCCAGGCCTGTGACGACGCCGGCGGCGGGCGCTCCGCCCCACTCCTCGTACATGCCCCACGCAGCGAAGAGGGCAAGCTCGAAGAGCTGAGTGTCCGGATCGAGCAGCAAGCCGATGCGTTCGCGGGCGGTGAGGCGTTTCTTCGCGTGCTGGGACTCAATGGCTTTCGCTCCGCCGCCCTGGCAGAGCTCTTTCTCCTGTTCGCGCAGGGATGCGAGCAGCGCCGCCATGTTCTGCGCGTTCGCGGCGGCCTTGGGCTGGTGCACATCCAGCCGGGACGAAATTTGGTTTTTCAGAGGAGGCAGGCCTGCGGGTTTCTGCTCATTCATGGGGAACGTCAAGGACGAAAACTGGCCAGCATATCACGCTCCGGACCTCACTGTACGAAGGCGCGAGACGGTCTGGTTCGCGCGAGTCGCAGGAACCATTGCAGAGATGTCCAGGGCGGACTGGAGCTTCGCAGCTAATTCGTGGCGGTGATGGACGAGGCCTCGGTCGGATCGGTGCCGGTGGTCGAAGTCGCGAAACTGGTGAGAGCGCCTGGCGTGGAGGTGCTGATGGTAAACACCTGAAGATCCGGCTTGCCGCCCGCACAGACGACGGCGAGATACGTGTGGCTGTTGTCTTCGACCATGCGTTCGGGGAGAGATCCGGTGGT
This sequence comes from Acidobacteriaceae bacterium, assembly GCA_036521315.1. GTDB lineage: Bacteria > Acidobacteriota > Terriglobia > Terriglobales > Acidobacteriaceae > Palsa-343. Next base: position 10,568 of record DATDHZ010000097.1, on the reverse strand, counting down.
GAACGGCGAGCCCGAAACGGCAGTCAACGCTCCGGAGGTACTGTTCAGCGTGAAGGCACTGATATTGCCAACGGTGCGATTCGCCACGTAGACATAGGCGCCTGTCGAATCGACTAGAACAGAAAATGCGCCGGTGCCGGTGGTAAAGGGCGAGCCGGAAACCTCGCTCAGCGTGCCGTTCGAAGAATTGATGGACAGGACACGCACGGCGCCAATGCCGGTTTCCGACGTGAGCAGGAAGCTGCCGGAGGGATCGATCGCCATGCCGTAGTCGGCGTCGCCGCTTTGTTTGGGGCTGAGAACGCTGTTGATTTGCGCCAGTGCGCCGCTGCTCGGGTCGAAACTGAGAGTGTATACGCCCGCAGTGCCGCAGGAGACATAGACGTAGTTCCCACTCGGAGTGATTTCCAGATCCTGGGCAGGCACAGTGGCATTCAGCGTGACCACCGAAGTGGAAATGGAAGTCAGTGTGCCGCCCGTGCCGATCTGGAACACGTAGGCTTCGCCCGCCAGAGAATCGGCGCCAAGCAGCCATGCTCCGCTGGGATCGACGCGGAGAACCTGAGGCACCACACCCGTAGCGACCGGGGATCCGTTATTCGCGAGACTGATGACCCCATGGGAAGAGATGGTGTAGACGTAGATACCGCCGGCCGCGCTGCCGACGTAGAGATAGGCATTATTGGGCGTGACGGCCAGCGCCGTGGGCTCGAGGGCGACCGACCATGGCGAGCCGGAGATTCCGCTGAGGGCGGAATTGGCAATGCTAAAGCCAGCGACGGTGAGCGGACTGGTGCCCACGTTCCCGACGTAGAGATAGTCGCCGGACGCCCCGGTACCTCCGCCGCCGGAACTGAGCGGGGGGAAGAACTTGCCGCAGCCAGTCACTGCGATAAGAACGGCGAGGCAGAGGATCTCCTCCAGCCGACCCGGGGCACGGCGATTCCTCGACGGCGTTGGGCGGGGGGCAAGGCGGCGCGTGAAGGCTAAAAGGGAACGCAAAAAAACTCCTGGCCTTGGAACCATCTTAATGGTCCTCGCTCTTCCGGTATAGACGCGGAGAGAGGCCGTTCTGCTCCGGAGAAAAGAATTGCCGACATTACAGGGGTACGCCGCGCCCGTGCCGGTGGCATGCCAGGCACGCCGGAGCATGCCGGAACTTTGCCCGGCCGGCATGCCACTCCGGGGCCGATCAGCCGGCGATCCGCTCCAACTGGCCGATGTGGTTCAAATCGTGACCGGCCATGGTATCGACGATGGTGGCAAAGGTCATCGTGCCACGCTCCGGATGGGTGACCGCTTTGCCGGCAAAATCCTCCAGGGCTCCTTCAATCAGCAGCAAATTCCACTCGCGCAGAGCCGCGAAGGCTGCGAGCGCTTTGCCCGCGGTGAGATTCGCATAGGTCGCGGCCCATTTTTCCTGGTCGAAGGGCTGGATGACGTGACTGTCTTCGGCGAGGGTCTGGCGCAACCGGAAGCCGAAGGCGATCTCGCAATCGGCCAGGTGGCAAAGGATTTCGCGAGGACTCCATTTGCCGGGCGCAGCAGCGGAGCTGATTTTCTCAGGACCGATGGCCTGGCTCAGATCGCGCAGGCGATTCGCGCTGCCGCGAAGGATGGCCAGAGGTTGCTGATCACCCAGAATTGCAGCGTAGGGGTTCGGGGAGGTAGCGGGGGTCATGGTGGGTTTTCGGCCTCGTTGTGCGGCAGTATTCCATAGCCGCGCCCGATTTGAAAGGTAGAGAAGCGAAGCGTACTATAGGCACAGACGAGTTTGTCCGGTTGTGCGCAGAGGGTCGGGCCGGAGAAATGAGTGGGCGAAAGCCCACTTTTTATTTGCTCGTCTTTTTAGGCGGCAACAATCAATCAACCAATATGGCATTCGATGTGGAACAGATTCGCGCGACAGCGCAGCGGGTGGCGGCATCGCACGGGCTGGACGTCGTAGATCTGGAGTTTCACGGCGGAGCCAAACACAGGCTGCTGCGCGTCTTTATTGAGAAGAACGTGGCGGAACGGAGCCGGCTCTCGGAAGAGATTGGGGCGACGGCGAAGGTGGGCGCTGACCCCAAACCTCAGGCGCACGGCGGGGAGGACATGGATCGGCTGGCCGGCGTGACGCATGCAGATTGCGAGGCGTTCAGCCGGGATTTTGGAACGGTTCTGGACGTAGAGGATCTCATTCCGGGTGCGGATTACACGCTGGAAGTTTCGTCTCCGGGGCTGGATCGGAAACTGTTCGGCATCGAGGATTTCCGGCGCTTCAGCGGAATGCTCGCGAAGGTGCAAACCTTCGAGCCGGTGGAGGGCAACCGGCACTGGCAGGGCTGGCTCAGAGAGGTGAGCGACGCTTCCGTAAAGCTGGAACTGCAGGGCAGGAACAGCAGAAAGAGCAAGAAGGCCACAGACCATGGGCCTCAGGCCGCTGAGAACGTCGAAATCGCGCTCAGCAATATTGAAAAGGCTCAACTGGTGCCGGAGTTCTGAAGAGCAGGCCACAGAGCGCAGAGCTCAGGGCGCAGTAAGACCAGGAAGCAGATTTGTAAGAGGGACTGAGAGAGAAACATGGCGAGTGTGCTTTACGACAGCATTGAAGCGTTGAGCCGCGACAAGGGCATCGATCCTCAGATCGTGGTGTCGGCCGTTGAGGATGCGATCGCGCTGGCGACGCGTAAGTATTACAAGACCCAGGAAAACATGCGCGCCGAGCTGGACAAAGAGACGGGCGAGATCCGGGCGTATGTCTACAAGACGGTCGTCGAGAACGAGGATCAAATCGAGGATCCGTTGAATCAAATTGCGCTGAATGAAGCGCGCGAACTGGCGCCGGAGGTGGAAGTGGGCGGGGAAATCCGCTACTACAAGCCAACCGACGTGCTGGGGCGCATTGCCGCGCAGATGGCCAAACAGGTCATCTTCCAGAAGGTGCGCGAGGCGGAGCGGGACACCGTTTTCAATGAATATGCGCACCGCGTCGGCGAAGTGCTGACGGCGACGGTGAAGCGGATCGAGCTGCAGGACGTGATCTTCGACATCGGGAAGGCGGAGGCGCGGATGCCGCGCAGGGAACAGTCGCGGCTGGAGCAGTTCGCCGTCGGCGAGCGCGCCCGTGTGGTGCTGCAGCGCGTGGATCGTGCGGCGCGCGGGCCCCAGGTGATCGTGTCCCGGGCGGCGCCGGAACTGGTGCAGAACCTGTTCCAGAGCGAGGTGCCGGAGATTTACGACAACACGGTGACGATCCGGGCGATTGCCCGCGAAGCCGGGGAGCGCACCAAAATCGCCGTGATGTCCCGCGACAAGGATGTGGATCCGGTGGGCGCCTGCGTGGGGATGAAGGGCATGCGGGTGCAGTCCATCATCCGCGAGCTGCGCGGCGAGAAGATCGACATCATCGAGTTCAGCGAGGAGATCACGACTTTCGCCGAAAAGGCGCTGCAGCCGGCCAAGGTGAGCCGGGTCAGCATCGCCGACCTGACGGACAAGCAACTCGAGGTCATCGTCGACGACACGCAGCTGTCGCTGGCCATCGGCAAAAAAGGCCAGAACGTGCGTTTGGCTGCCAAGCTGCTTGGCTGGAAGATCGACATCAAGAGCGAGGAAGAAAAGCGTCAGGAAGTGGAACAGCAGATGCAGGCCATGGCGGGCGCGACCGCGACGCCGATCGAGCAGGTCAGCGAACTGGGCGATTCGATCATCCAAAAGCTTGTGGCGGCTGGCATTACCACCGTGGAAGCGCTGGCCGACATGACGCCAGAGCAGCTCGAGGAGATTCCGGGCATCGGCGAAAAAACTTTGGAGAAGATCAGCGTGGCTGTGCGGCATTATTTTGAACCAGGAGAAGAGCCTTCCGGCGAGCCCGAGGCGAGCGGTGCAGTCACGCCGGAGGCAGCGGCGCTTCATGCCGAAGAGGCTTCCTCGGAGGAAGAAATCGATGCTCTCCGTCTGGATCTGACGCAAAGCGGTGAGGAGCCGGAGAGTGCGGATGGCTCCGGCAGAGTGAACGACGAACTGGCCGAGGAGCGCATTGCCGAGCTCACGGAAGTGGGGCCGGCTCTCGATGCCGAGGGGGCCGAGGCGCTGGTTCCGGGACGCGAGGATACGAGCGCCACCCTGGCGGAGCACGAGACGAATCCGGAAGTGGCGCGCGGCGAAGCCGTTGTCGGTGGCAATTTGGAAGAAGTGCGCGAGGAAGAACTCGGCGAAAAGAAAGTGGACGAGGGCTCGGGAGCGTAAGTCCGCGGCTGGACGGAGCCGGCGGATGGCGGCACGCGCAGGTTTGCGCCGCCGGAGGCGTTCCGTCGATTTGTGCTGGATTGCTGCGCGGTGATGAGCGCGCGCGATGCATTTCAGGGATAATGAGAGAGATACCAGAACCCACAGTCAGGAGCAGTCTGTATGAGGGACCAGGGACAGGTGGGAAGTCGATAATCGACACGGGGACGGATGAGCACAGTTCGAATCAACGAATTAGCGCGTGAACTGGAAGTCAAGAGCAAAGCAATTCTGGATGCTCTGACCGAAGTCGGCGTGACCGAAAAGAAGACGCATTCGAGCTCGATTGAAGAGCACGAGGCCGAGCGTGTGCGCGCGCACATTCTGAAGGGACGCGGTGGGGCGTCCAGCGCTCCCCGGCACGAAGCCGAGGTGAAGCCGAAGATCGACTGGTCGCAGGTGCATAAGCCGGGCGACGTGGCTCGCGCCATTCTCGAGCAGAAACAGCACGAGGCACATGCGACTCCGCCGCGCCCGACGCCTCCAGCGGCGCCTCCCGTGCAGCCCGCAGCGGCCAAACCGGTACCGGCGCCCGCGGAAGCAGCCGCAGCAGCACGACCGGCGATTTCGACGGCTCCTGCGGCTGCAGTCATGACGCCCACAGAAGCAGCGCCAGCTCCCCGCAGGATTGTGCCCCAGCCTCGTCAAGCGCCCAATGTGGTCGTGGCGCCGCCTCCGGCGCAGCCGCGTCCGGGAACGCCGGCTGCCCCACCGCAGACGCCCGCCATCGCGGCAAAACCCCCTGTGGGACCTGTGGTGGCTAAGCCGCCAGTCACGGCAGCTCCACCGCCAACGGATGGCCGTCCGGTTATAGCGCCGCCTCCTGTGGCGGCGGCCAGGACTTCGTCCGCCGCGCCGCCAGCTGCGCAAGCCACGCCGGCACCGGTTGCGGCAGCGCCAGCACCTCCTGCGGTCACTGCGGCTGCGGCTCCTGCTGTTGCACCCAAACCGCCAGCGGCGCCTGCGGTGAACGAAGCGCCCATGGAACCCGAGAAAGCAGCAGCGGCGCCTCCGGCGCCCGCTCCGCGGCGCGTGATCATGCCGCAGACCGGTCCTCGGCCGGTATACAGCGCACCTCCTCCGCCAGCGGGAGGAGTGCAGCAGGGTGGAATCCAGCGCGGCAGACCAATCTTTGATCGTCGTCCAGCGGGCGCTCCAGGTGGCGGCTTCCGTCCCGTCGGGCCTGGCGGTCCCGGTGGGTCGCAGATGCCCGGTGGACGCAGGCCCATGCACCCGACACGCTCGCAGCCGGGAGGCCCTCCGGGCGCAGGACCGCGTCCAGGGATGGGCGCACGGCCAGGATTTGGCCAGAGGCCAGGTTTCGGACAGCGTCCGGGGATGGGCGGTCCGGGGCTCGCTCCGCCTCCTCCAGGGGAGGCGCCGCGTCCGGCACGCCCGGGACCGCGGAGTCGTGGTCGCCAGCAGTATCCGAAGACCAAAGAGGGCCCGATGAAGGGGTTTGCGCCGCCTTCGCGAGCAACTGCGCAGGTTCCTTCCGGTCCGGTACCCATCACGCGCACGATTACAGTGACGGAAGGAATTAGCGTCAAAGACTTAGCAGAAAAACTTGAAGTTCGAGCTAAAGATTTGATCGCTACGTTGCTGATGCGCGGCGTCTTCGTCACCGTGAACCAGACGCTCGATGCAGAGCTGGTCAAGGATGTAGCGGCGCAATTCGGCGCCGACGTCCAGGTGATCAGCTTCGAGGATCAGATGGCCAACGAGGCCATGGAAAGCATCCTCGCGACCGAGAATCCGGACGAACTGGAAGTGACGCGTCCGCCGGTGGTGACCGTCATGGGACACGTCGACCACGGCAAAACGTCGCTGCTGGACGCCATCCGCGAAACGGATGTGGCGGGCGGCGAGGCGGGCGGGATCACCCAGCACATCGGCGCGTACAAAGTGAAGATCGGCAAGCCGGATTCGCCCGCCTTCGGGCGCGAGATCGTATTCCTGGACACGCCGGGTCACGAGGCGTTTACACGGATGCGCGCACGCGGGGCCAAGGTCACGGACATCGTGGTGATCGTCGTTGCGGCGGACGACGGCGTGATGCCGCAGACGCTCGAGGCCATCGATCACGCGAAGGCTGCCAATGTGCCGATCATTGTCGCGGTCAATAAGATCGACAAACCCGAAGCGCAGCCGGACCGCGTGAAGAAGCAGCTGGGCGACCGCGGGCTGGTTCCGGAAGACTGGGGCGGCAGCACGGTATTTGTCGATGTTTCAGCGAAGAAGCGGCAGAATCTTGATCTGCTGCTTGAGATGATCTGCCTGGTCGCTGACTTGCAGACGCTCAAGGCGACGCCAGATCGTTCGGCCGTCGGGACGGTGATCGAAGCGAAGCTGGATCGCGGACGCGGTGCAGTCGCTTCGGTGCTGGTGCAAAACGGCACACTGAAGAACCAGGACAACTTCGTCGTCGGCAACACATTCGGCAAAATTCGGGCCATGTTTGACGATCGCGGCCGCGCTGTGGAAGAAGCCGGACCGTCGACGCCGGTGGAAATCCTTGGTCTCGAAGCCATGCCGGATGCCGGCGACACTTTTCTGGTGGTGAGCGATCGCGACAAAGCCCGGGGCATCGGGCAATACCGCAAGATGCGGGAACGCGAGGCCCAGCTCGCTAAATCATCGCGGGTCACGCTGGAGGGCCTTGCCGATCAGATTAAACAGTCTGGAATCAAAGAGTTGCCTCTAATTCTGAAAGGCGACGTTACAGGTTCCGTCGAGGTTCTGGCCGACTCCCTGCAGAAAATGTCGACCGAAAAGGTTCGCATCAAGGTCATCCACTCCGGCGTGGGCGCCATCACCGAAAGCGATGTGCTGCTGGCCTCGGCGTCGAACGCGATCATCATCGGGTTCAACGTGCGGCCGGAGCGCAAGGTGGCCGATCTGGCCGAGCAGGAAGAGGTGGAAATCCGACTGCACTCGATCATCTACGAGCTGCAGGACGAGATTCACAAGGCGATGCTGGGCCTGCTGGAGCCGGTGTTCAAAGAGAACTACATGGGACGGGCGGAAGTCCTCAACGTCTTCCGCATTCCCAAAGTGGGAACGATTGCCGGCTGCCGCGTGACCGACGGCATCCTGCGCCGTGACGCCGAAATCCGTCTCATGCGCGACGGCGTGCCGGTCCACAAGGGCAAGCTGACTTCGCTCAAGCGGTTCAAGGACGACGCCCGCGAGGTGACCAACGGCATGGAATGCGGCGTCGGGCTCAACTTCACCGACATCAAGGTGGGCGATACGGTCGAGGCCTTCGTGACGGAAAAGGTCGCCGCCGAACTTACCGCCAGCTAGCCGGTCTCGGGATCAACCTTGGCGCTTCCCTTTGGGGAGCGCCTTTGCTTCTGAGCTTCCACATCCGAAAAAAAATTCTCAAATTTGCATGTGTGGGAAATAAAGTACTTATTCGCACGCCCGTGCTATGTGTGGCAAGCAAGGTACTTAGTGGGGGCTCTTTCCTCATCTGTGGCAACCAAAGGGTTTACGTCCTCAGGCTGACTGGTCAGCAGGTCAGCAGGTCAGCGAGTCAGCAGCTCAGCGTGCAGAGCTCGGTGGTTTTATGCATCCCCTCTGCGAACACTGATGCAGACCCGCTCGGCTTCGCGCCTGATGGGGCTTCGCTCAGAGTAGGTTGTGCCCGGAGATCCGAAGCCCAGGCTGTCCGACCAATGCGGGAGGAGAAGGATGGAACACCCAGGGTTTCTCGGTCAGCGATGCGACGGTCATCTCAAAGAGCGTCGGGATCGATTCCGGCCTGGGCCGAAAAAGCGAGCGTCCGGCGTGCGGCGCTCGGAAAAACCAAAAGCCCTGTTCGCTAACCCCAGCGAGCCAACCTGCCGGGGAGCCCAGAGGGCATTGAACAGAGCTTTGCTCATTTTCAGGATGCTCCGGGCCGCGCATGGAAGGCAAGGAGAATCGGCGACGGGTACGGTACGAAGGTCATGTTTGCGCTAGACAGCGAGCCGGAGGGTCGAGTTCGCCTGCGCTCGCCGGCTGGTCGGTTGGATGCTCGCCGACCTTTCGTTGGCGAGGGATAATCACCCGAGTTCAGCGGGGATATTTTCTCTATAGGTCGTTAATGAGCACTTCGGCGAGAGCCGACTAGCATCTGGTTGGCGCGGCTCCGCCTGTTTGTTGCTATCCTATTCTTTTTTCGACAGATTTCCCGAATGATGGTATGGGATTTCGGACTTTGAACTTCCATGAAAAAGATCACCAAATCGGCCCGCATAGGGGAACTCGGAATCAATCTTATCCAGAGGATCGTCGTTCACGACCTCGGTTGCATGTGGTATCCGACGGGAAGTACGGAGGCTGGAATCGATGGGACGATTGAACTACTAAACTCGGGGACCGATGAGGCAACATCCCAAATCATCAGCGTTCAAAGTAAAGCCTTATCGGTCTTTAGCTGCGAAACAGAAGATAAGTTCGAGTACGTCTGTAAGCAGAGAGATCTCGATTACTGGCTTCAAGGCAATACTCCCGTCATTCTTGTATGCTCGCGGCCAAGTCTCAACGAGGCGTATTGGGTCTCCATAAAGGACTATTTTCGAGATCAATACGTGCGGGCCTCCAAGCGGGTGATTTTCAACAAGAATGCTGATCGCTTTGACCGCCATGCACGGGCAGCCCTCGAAAAATTTGTCAATTCCGCAAGATAGCGGACTTTACCTTGGGCCGACGCCGCGCGAAGAGACAGTCTTCAGCGACCTCCTTCCGGTGCGCTCGCTTCCCCAACTTATCTATACGGCGAGGACAGCCTTCGATTCTAGGAAAGCCATCTTCAATCATGCCGGACCAGGCCATTCTTTATCGGGATGCTGGACGGTCCACGGAAAGGTTGTCTACTCATTCGAGGACCTCAGTGCTCGAGCTTGGAATTCCTATTGCGAGGAGGGCACCATCGAAGAGCACTCTGCGTCGTTCCTCGCGGACTCTGAGGTATCTTCGGAGAAAAAGATTTTTGTCGAGCTGCTAAATTTCACCTTGAAAAGCCAGCTTTACGATCAGGATCTCGGGTATTACAACGCCGGGTATTTTTATCAGAAGCCAGACCCCGGCCTTGGCCAACGCACGGCTACCTACAGCAGCAGACTGAAAAAAGCCACAAGGGTGATGTTTTCGGGCTACAAAAACCGGGATGGATCGGCTGTTTCCTTCTATCGGCATGCCGCATTTAGGTCGCAATTTTATCGGTTTAGCGGCAAATGGTTTCTTCAAGTCATCCCGACCTATCACTTCACTAGCGATGGTTATCGAATTAGCCCTTTGGCGGGGCGGCCTTATCAGGTATCAAGAGACTTGAGAACAATGAGGCCGTGTACGGCCAAGTCCTTATGTGGGCGCGCATACTCCAACAGCAGACAAACTGGCATGCGAAACCACGGAAGTTATTCTTCGCCGATCCTCTCAAGTTTCAGTCATACGCGGGATTCGATGACGGGGCTTGGCTCAAGCAACAACCGCCCGCAGAGGATTCTCCTTCGGCGGCGGAAGGGGAGAGCTTTGTCGAGGCTGAATCCTGATGCGCCTTCTGAACGTGGATGAGCCCGAGCTGGAGTTCGGCGGCTCACAGCTGCACATCGACATTCGCTTCGGTCTCAAGGACTACGGCCCGCTGGACCTTCTTTCCACGCAGTCTCCTAAAGCTATCAGGCTCGGGCTCGTCGGAACCTCCGAGGGGGTCGAAGGATTCTCTGAGTGGATTGCGCGTTGCCGCAATGGGATAGCTGCCAAGAGGAGCAGGCAGCCTTATCTCTTTCCAGCGTTCCCCAGTAATGACGGCAAGACGGCGTTTAACTGTGAATTTGGCACTGATCCTCTGCTCTCGCGCGAGCTACAAGGAACTCGGCTACTCACGCTCGCGAAAGTCGGCGCAGTCGAGGAGCGGATCAAGCAGGCCGTCGATATGTTCGTGGCAGAGATAGCCCATCTCTGCGAAAAGGCGAGACCCGACGTGATCGTCTGCGCATTTCCCGAAGAGCTGGGTCCGCTCTTGGACGATCCAAGACAAATGACGCCTTACGACTTTCACGATCTATTGAAAGCTCAGGCGATGCACGTCCGAGTACCTCTTCAGTTGGTGCTTCCGTCGCTATGGGACCCAAGTAAGGCGAGGAGGGTAAAGAGAAGCGGAGTGCCTAGAACTGGTCTCATAAATGTCTGAGCAGCAGGTGAAGACAGGCAAGGTGGACGAAGCCGAGGAAGTTCTCGATGTGGTATTCCCATCGGGTGACGAGGCGGCGGAAGTTATGCATCCAGGCAAAGAGGCGTTCCACTTT
>DATDHZ010000096.1:0-3525 GCA_036521315.1 Acidobacteriaceae bacterium | reverse complement strand
CGGGGACCCGATAGCCGCGCGTCTTTCGGGCGCCGCGATTTCACCAAACCCTGCACTCCGCGCTCTCTGTGTTGAACATTCAGAACCCCTGAATCGGCCCCGGATACTGCGCGACCGCGGGATCGACCGTCAGCAGCAGCAATCCATCTGCAGTGGCCTGCGCGATGAGCATGCGATCGAACGGGTCCTTATGCAAAGGAGGCAGTCCCGCGACTGTCACGGCGTGTCTGCCGGTGATCGCCAGCTCCGTGTAACCGTTGTCGAGCAGGCCTCGGCGGAGCAGCGCAGCGTCGGCGCAAAAGTCGGGGCGGGTAGGATCGTGCTTGATTGCGATCTCCCAGAGACTGGCGGCACTGAAGACCAGCGGGTTCGCCGGGTCTTCGATCATGGCGCGGGCGGCGGCGGGCAGGTGTTCCGGCTGGCCCGCGGCCCAGAGAAGCACGCGTGTATCGAGCAGCAGTTTCATGGCGCGCCATCGCACAGATCGACAATCTCGCCGGATCTCATAGTGTCGAAGTCGGCGGGAACGGAGATCTGTCCGCTGAGGAAGCCCGTGCGCCGGACCGCTGCGGCCGGGGGCGTATCGATCGCGCTGACTTTGACGACGGGCTTGCCCGCCTTGGCGATCACAAAGGGGTTTCCCTGAACCGCCTCCTCGATCAGGCGAGAGAGATGAGTCTTGGCCTCGTGGATATTAACAGTGCGGGGCGGTTTCATTGTAGACTAAGTCTAGTTAGTCTAGTCATAGATGTCAACGGCATCTGTCGTTCGCCTTCAACCCTCCAGCGCCGCTACCGCCTCCGGAGACGGCGCCTCCGTCTGGAATTCGCCTTCCCACTGCGCCACCACTGCCGAGGCGAGACAGTTGCCGACCACGTTGATGGTCGTGCGGCCCATGTCCATCAGTGCATCGACCCCGAGGATCACCAGAATCGGCTCCGTAGGCAGGCCGAAGATCGACGACGTCGCCAGCAGAACGACCAGGACGGCCCGCGGCACACCGGCGACGCCTTTGCTGGTCAGCATCAGCGTGGCCAGCATGGCGATCTGCCTGCCGAGGCTCATGTGGATGCCCGCGGCCTGAGCGGTGAAGATCGAGGCCAACGCCAGATACAACGCCGACCCCGCGAGGTTGAAGCTGTAGCCGGTGGGAATGACGAAAGCCACAATCTTGCGTGGAACGCCGAAAGCCTCCATCTCTTCCATAGCGCGGGGCAGTGCGGCTTCGCTGGTACTGGTGGCGAAGGCGATGGTCGCCGGCTCCGCCACGGCGCGCAGAAATCTTCGAACCGGGATGCGCGCCAGCAGTGCGGCCGGCAGCATGCCGACGAGGGTGAAGATCACCAGCGCGACGTAGAGCGTCAGCAACAGCTTGCCGAGGTTGAACATGACGCCGAGGCCGGACTGTGCGACCGTGAAGGCCAGCGCGGCCCCCACGCCGAGCGGGGCCATCAGCATGACGATGTTGGTGAAGGCGAACATCGTTTCGGTCAGCGATTCGGCGAGGCGCAGCATGGGCGCGCGTTTTGTTTCGCTGAGGCGGCCGAGTGCGAGCCCAAAAAGGATGGCGAAGACGACGACCTGCAGGATCTGGTTCTCAGCGACAGCGCTGGCGATGTTCTCGGGAAAAACGTGAATGAGGAACTGTTGCCACGAGAGCGGCGGCGGTTGCGTCGCGCTTGCAGCGTGCTGAGCGGTCAAAGCCGCGGCGTTCATATTCAAGCCAACGCCGGCTTTGGAGATGTCGATCGCTGCCAGGCCGATGACCAGCGCGATCGTGGTAAGAACCTCGAAGTAGACGAGGGACTTCAGGCCGAGGCGGCCGACGGTCTTCGCCTCCGCATGGCTGGCGATGCCGGTAATGAGCGTGCCCAAAATCAGCGGCGCGACGATGACGCGAATCAGTCGCAGGAAGATGTCGCTGAGGAAGCGGCTGGCCAGCGCAGCGTGGGGAGCATCGACGCCGAGTTCGATGCCGGCGAGCATGCTGACGAAAATCCACCCGGTAAGCGAGCGGCGTCGCCCCGCAGCCCACCCCAGCAGAAGCAGAGCAACGATGCGGACAGCAACGGCGATGGGTCGCGTGGCGGGCGCGAGAGCCTGCGCCGTGCCCGCGGTGGCGTAGAGCGCCAGTCCGGCGATGACGGGAAGCAGCACACTCCGTTGGCGGGAAGCCGTCCGCATGAATACAGGTAAGCGTATAGCGTACCGCGCGACGCGTGCAGGAAAAGTCCACTGGGAGCGCGAGGTCAAAGTGGACTATTCTGCGGTCATGTTGCCAACGATACGTTGCGTGGGAATCACGTTCGTGGTGAGTGCAGGCCTGTTGCTGAATGCGGGCGCGCGTGCGCAGATGCTGAATCCGCCAGCGGCGAAACCGGACGCGAGTCCGGCGGGAAATCCGCTGACGAATCCGGGGCTGACGCCGGAAGCCGAGTTTCTTTACCAGCTGGAGGCGAAATTTGCGGCCGATACGGCAAAGGGAGGTGGGCGCGCGTTCGCATCCTGGTTCGCTCCCGATGCGGTGACTCTGGCCAACGGGAAGCCTCCGGTGGTTGGGCACGACGCCATCGCCGCCCAGGCGACGTGGTCCCCGGAGAGTTACCAGCTGACATGGACGCCGGAGGGCGCGCGAATGGGGCCGACGGGTGACATGGGCTTCACATGGGGCCATTACGAAGGGGTATCGAAGGATCAGGAAGGAAACACGGTGAAGACCAGCGGCCGCTATATGACTGTGTGGAAAAGGCAGTCCGATGGGGGCTGGAAGGTGGAGATGGACGCCAGCAATGATGGCCCCCCGGAGGATTGTTGCCGGGTTCGGTGACGCTCCTGGACCGGCCATGGTTACTGTTCTGGTACCTTTGGAGATGACGCGATCGTACCATAACGTTACTTCCGTGGATTACCCGTAAAGTATAGTAAAGACAGGGACTTATATCACCCAAACGGGGCAGGGCGGAGGTCAAAAATCTCTGCAACAATGCCCATGATTCCCCCCATGGGACGCTCCGGGGCGAGCGACCGCGGCTGTACAAGGCCAGGCGACGCACGCGTCAACTGGGCGGCCGCAGACGAGCCGGAGTTTGCGGAGAGGCATGAGCCAGGTGGCCACAAATGCGCAGTGGAGCGAAGCCGAGCGGCTGAAGTCTCTGCTGGAATACGACATTCTCGACACGCCGCCTGATCCGGCGCTGGACGAGATTGTGCGCGTGGCCGCCGAGGTGACAGGAGCGCCTTACGCGTATCTGGGATTTCTTGATGCCAACCGGCTGTGGCTGAAGTCGCGCTTCGGGTTCCAGGCGTCGGAGATTCCGCGGCTGGCGACCGCCGATCAGTACACCATTCTGGAGCCGGAGCCGCTGCTGATTGCCGATGCTGCGATGGAGCCGCGTTTCCCCGTGCGCGGCATTCCGCTGACGCGGGCCGTCTTCTGCCGCTCGTATCTGGGCGCGCCGCTGGCCGGGCCAGATGGCGCAATCGGGACGCTGGCAGTGCTGTCAGCGAAGCCGAATCAGTTCACCG
>DATDHZ010000095.1:0-5203 GCA_036521315.1 Acidobacteriaceae bacterium | reverse complement strand
CACCGCAGGGTCGCCTTTCTCCATTAGTTCGGCCGAACCATTACACAGTCCGACTAGAACCATTCCCGAGCACACCAAGCCAAAAACCACCATTGGGAAAATCATTGCGCCCTCCTACGTCAGCCGCTCGAGGTTGCCGCGGTAGAACAGGCAGCGTTACAGGGTGTCAAGATGTTTATGGGGTACAATTTTCGCATTATGTTGAAATATTTGGCGGTATTCCTGTTTGCGTTGCTGCTGATCCCGTTCCAGGCTCACGCCCATCCGGACGAAGCACAGCAGGCAAGCAAGGGCGATAACCCACCCAGCGCGGCGTCTAAAATTGCCCCAAAGCAGGCTAACAGCCCAGGCCTCCAATCCGAAGGCGATCAGCACGTTGATGCCGATGTACGGGTCATCTCTTCCGCCCCCAAGGACATATTCGATATCGCTGCTTTTGCTGCCACTATGGTTCTGGTTGCGGTCGCTGTGTGGGCTGGATGCCTGGCCCTCAAAACCTTGCGGGCCATTGAAAAGCAGGCGGACATTGCTAACCGTATGCTCATAGCGCAGTTCCGCCCGAAGGTGATCGTCCGCCGCATCGAACTGTTCAATGGAGCGGGAAATTGGAATATGCACATAGAAGTGGAGAATATCGGCGGAACTAAAGCGATTACCAAAGAGACCAAACTCTACATTCGATGGCGAGTCGGGAGCGAACGCCGGTGCGAATCGCTGCACGACCAACGCATCGACAGTTTCGCTTTGGAGGCTGGGGAAGGACGGGGCATTAATTTCCTTATGTCGAATAATGGTAGATTCAACAGCAAAATGGATGTTTTCAAGATGGCCCTTCGGGAGGGAACGCCGAATAGATACTCCCTGCAAGTCATCGGTGAGATTCCGTATGTTGATGGTTCTGGAGCAGGCAAGAAAACTGGATTCTCTCGCTTTCTGGACATTGAGACTATGCGCTTCAATGCCTCCCAAAACCCTGAAGATGAATATCAAGACTAACGCCATCCCGAAAAGGCAAATTAGGACACTACCGCGCCCCCCACAATCCTTTCGCGGCCTCGTCCCTCCCGCATGAGCTGCAGGCAACGGAGTCCAACGACCCTGCCCCAGCCGACCCCCTCGCGCTCTACTTTCGAGCCTCTCCCAACCCCATTTCCCTCCGCTTCTCCGCGCCTCTCACCGGATATAATCAATTGGTTCCCACGCCGAAAGGAGCAGGCATCTTCATGCCCATTCAGCCTACCGCCAGAATCTGGCACAACGGCAATCTCATCCCCTGGGACAAAGCCCAGATTCACGTCATGAGTCACGTGGTGCACTACGGCTCGTCCGTCTTCGAAGGCCTGCGCTGCTATGGCCAGCCGCAGGGCGCCGCCGTCTTCCGCCTGCCCGAGCACATGCAGCGCCTCCTCGATTCCGCCCGCATCTACCGCATGACCCTGCCCTGGTCTCTCGACCAGCTTTGCTCCGCCGTCGTCGAGCTGGTTGAGGCCAATGGCGTCGCGCCCTGCTACATCCGCCCCATCGCTCTGCGCGGTTACGGCGAAGTCGGCGTCAATCCGAAAAATTCGCCCATCGAGATCTACATCGCGAATTATCCCTGGGGTAAATACGTCGCCGGCGAGGCCGCCGACGTCTGCATCTCCTCCTGGAACCGCCTCGCGCCTAACACCATGCCCTCGCTCGCCAAGGCCGGCGCCAATTACATGAATTCGCAGCTCGTCCGCATGGAAGCCGACATCAACGGCTACGCCGAAGGCATCGCACTCGACGTCCACGGATACATCTCCGAGGGCTCGGGCGAGAACGTCTTCCTCGTCCGCAACGGCGTTCTCTACACCACACCGCTGGCGAACTCCGTCCTCTCCGGCATCACACGCGACTCCGTGCTCACCCTGGCGCGCCACTTCGGCATCCCCATCGTCGAGCACGCCCTCCCGCGCGAGCTCATCTACATCGCGGATGAGGTCTTCTTCACGGGCACCGCCGCGGAAGTCACGCCCATCCGCTCCGTCGATCGCATCCAGATCGCCGACGGCAAGCCGGGACCCATCACGCAGCAGCTCGGCGACGAATTCCTCGGCATCGCCTCCGGCCTCAAGCCCGACCGCTTTGGCTGGCTCACCCCGGTCCGGGTCAACACCGAACAGCCCGTCACCGCGTAAACGCGTTTCGGCGCAAAGAAAAGCCCGGCCATCGCGCGCCGGGTTTTTCATTCCTGATGAGTTGGGTGCCCCATCCTTGTCCGCCCGCAGTTGGCGGACAGGGTGGAATTCCGCGCATCATCCCCAATCCACAACCGGGCGGGTGCCCCAGCTTGTCCGCCCGCAGTTGGCGGGCAGGTGGGCTCCCAAGTTCTTCATTGGCGCGAAGCGCGCCCGCCTGGACGGCCAGTCCCGGCGCAGCCTTACCGCAGCGTGCCGTCCAGATGGAACGTCACCACCAAATCCACAATGTGCGTGTCCTCGTGCTCAAACGCCTTCCAGCTTCCCGACCACCCATCGAGCGAGTGCAGATTGTTCTTGTTCTTCAGCAGAAAGCTCGTCGCTACAGTGGCGTCATACACATCGCCTTCCCGCATCGGCCACAACCGCAGTACATCCGCCTTCTGCTGATCGTTGAGGTTCACCAGTGACAGCTCGCCCATGTGGAACACCGGTCCCGGCTCGACGGTCACCGCATAGTTCACTGTGTGGTTCGCCGCATCGAACCGCGGCGTTGCATCGATCTTCGCCCGCAAATATCCATGCGCCCTGTACGGATAAGCCACCGCCGCCAGCGTTCCGCGCAGCAGATCCTCATTGGCGACCTCGCCGGCGTGCAGCTTCGCCGTTTTCGCAAAGTCCGCCGGAGTTATCAGCACATCGCCCGCAAGCGTCAGCGCCCCCACCTTGTACTGCGCGCCCTCCACAATGTTGGCGCGCACCGGTACCACAACTTTCCCATCCGTCACCTGCGGCTCGTCGTGCGCAAACCCGCTCATCTCCATTTCCAGATAACCCTGCCGGTGGTAGATCGCGTTGAGCGCCGTCCGCAGCGTGGCTTCCGTCGCCCCGTCGAACGCCTGTCCCTGCGCTGCCTTTTCAATACCCGCCAGCAGCTCCGTCCATCCAGCGCTCGCGCCGGCAAAGGTCACGGTCCCAATCTGCACCGGCGGCGCATCGATGTGGTACTCGATCCCCTGCGTCTTCCCCGACCCCAAATCCTGCGACGGCGCGCCGGTCACCGTGGCCGTCACGCCCTTTTCCTTCAGCAGCGCGGTCAGGGCATCGGCCACCGCCTGCTGCATCCCGCTCTCGGGCAGCACCGCCCCGTGGAACAGCGGCACCTTCGCGGCCACCGCGGCGTTCAGCGCCGCCTGATCCCACCATGGAAAATTCGTATACCCCACCGGCGCCAGATTCGTCTCCGGCGTCAGCATGTAGGTCAGGTCCTCGCCGTCAAACTTGAACTGGATATTCGAGAACATCCCCGTATCCAGCAGCTTTTGCGCCGCCGCCTGAATATCGGGCTGCGTGATCGTGCTCCCAGGCTTCAGGCCCGACACGGCCAGCATCTCCGCCTGGTCCGCGCTCGTCCCCGCAAACCTGATCTTCTTTGGAATGAACTTTTGCGCCGAGGCAGGCACCGCCATCGCCGCCACCGTCAGCAGCGGAACAACTACTCTGCGAATTTCCAGCATGCAGGCAAGATAATTCCGCCGAAGCGCTGGCGCCACAGAAAAATGCCCCCGCCTGAGCGGAGGCATTCTCGGCTTAGCTCTTCACCAATGGGCCCGTTTCAGCCGGCATGCAGCGAGTCGCCTCTCAGCCGACCGGTCTTTAACGGACGGCTTGTTGCCTCGCAGGTTTTTCACTGACCGGTTTTTACCCGGCCGCTTCTTACCTGACCGCCCTCTAGCTGTCCTTCTCGATCGTCACCGACTCCAGCACCACCGGCTTCACCGGCTTGTCTCCGCGATCGCGCGATACCTTCGAAATCTTGTCCACGATCTCCTGCCCCTCCACCACTTCACCAAAGATCGTGTGCTTGCCCGTCAGCCACTCCGTACCCGCCACGGTAATGAAAAACTGCGAGCCGTTCGTGTTCGGCCCCGCATTGGCCATCGCCAGCTTGCCCTTCTTGTCGAACCGGTGCGGCGAGTTCCGCGTCTCATCCTCAAACTTGTAGCCAGGCCCGCCCATCCCATTGCCCGCAGGATCGCCGCCCTGAATCATGAAGTCCGGAATCACGCGATGGAACACCGTCCCGTCGTACAGCTTGTTGCTGCTCTTCTCACGCGACACAGGATGCGTCCACTCGCGCTTACCCTCCGCCAGCTCGGTAAAGTTGGCGACCGTCTTGGGTGCTTCCTTCTCAAAGAGGCGGCACACAATCGTGCCTTCGCTGGTTTTCAAAACGGCATACGTTCCTGGCTCTCGGCTCATCGTAACTCCTTCATGGGGGATTCAAAATAGGTGAAAAAAGTGGGCCCGCGCGACCGTGCGGTCGCTCTCGCCAGTTTAAATGCCGCCCGCGGCGCCGTCTTCATGGCCTGCCGCCACAGGAACTCCTGCCGCTTCCGCATCCGCACATACAACTGAAGCCGCGGCAGCTTCCCGCGCCGCCGCCTCCACTCTCGCCGGCAGCACCACCCGCACCACCGCCACCGATATCGCCGTCAGCACGATCCCGCCCAGCACGTCCGTCAAATAATGCCAGCCCGTGGTCAGCGTCGAAATGATAATCAGCGCCGCAATCACCCACGCCGCCACCCGCAGCCGCCGCATGGAGCTCAGCGCAATCGCTGACAGCAACGCCAGCAGCGTGTGGAACGACGGGAACGCCACAATCCCCGCATCCTGCATGTCGAGCGCCACCGGTTTCGGCGTCTTCAGCAACTGCAGGTACCCGGTCGCGAGCGTCTGGCTGTGCGTCGGCCGATAACCCTCCGTCATCCACGGGCCAGCGGCCGGCCACAGCGCAAACGCCCCCGCCGTTATCACGGCCGCCACCACTATCCCCAGCACGTAGCGCCGCGACGCCTCCGCATGCCCCATGAACGGCAGAAACACCAGCGCCGTCAGCAGCAGCAGCGGCTCCAGCGCGTACGCAATCACGAACACGGCCTTCACCGCGCGCCAATGCGCCGCCAGATGCACCACGGTTATCGTGGCGAAATGCATCCGCGCATCCATCGCCGTCAGTTGCGCATCGATCAGCGGCC
>DATDHZ010000094.1:0-60826 GCA_036521315.1 Acidobacteriaceae bacterium | reverse complement strand
CGTGGACATCCAAACCCAAAAAACGTAACTTCTTCTCCATGACCGGTTCCTCTCCGCTTGTGGCTCTGGACTGTGCTGCTCTTCGCCTCACAGCCTAACCCACGACCAGCGCACTGGAACCGGTCACTCCATGCTGACTAGAAGTGGATCGTGGGCTCGGGAGTTACGGCACGAGTGCTCTTGCCCCCGCGAAGCCTCCAGAGTACCAGGTTCTTCACGAGCGCCCAGCGCCACCGGCTCATCTTGCTCCACGAGGCGTGGGTCGCTGGCGAGTCATTGCTTCCGTGGCGACGGTAGAGCAACAGCGGCTCGGGAAGGAACGCTGCCTTCCCGACGAATTGATTCACGATCCCGATCCACATGTCGTGAATCGGAATGTCGGCGGGGAATGGGAGCACTGCCGGCAGGATGGAACGCCGGAACGCCATGGCGCTGCCATGATAGCGATTCCGGATGATGTTGCGCAGCGCGCCAGGATGAAACGTTTGCGAGCCGAAACGCGGGCCGGAGGTAACTTTGCCGGTGGCGTCGATGATGACCAGGTCGCTCATAGCGACCGTCACGTCGGGACGAGCGGCAAACAGGTCCAGGAACTTCGTAACCTTGTCGCTGCGCCAAAGGTCGTCGTGATCGGCGAGGAAAATAATGTCGCCCTTGGCCTGCTCGAGCGCATGACCAAAGGACTGGACGACGCCGCGTTTCTGCGTCTGGCTCAGGATGCGGATGCGCGGATCATCGAACGCCTCGATGATGGCAATGGTGTCGTCGGTGGAGGCATCGTCGAGGATTAGGAATTCATCCCCGTCGCGCAACTGCGGCAGGATGGAGCCGATTTGCTCGCGGATGAAATTCGCACCGTTGCGCACGGCCATACAGACCGAGACTTTTATGCGTGTGGAAGAGCCGGGTGGGTCTGTGCTGCGATCGTCGGCCAAGGGCAGCGCCCGGATTACGCGCTCTTCTTCTGGCCGACTGCCTTCACGCGGGCGTTGAGGCGGCTCTTGTAGCGCGAGGCAGTGTTCTTGTGGATCACGCCCTTCTGCACGCTCTTGTCGAGGGCGGAGACCGTGGCGCGATACTGCTCGCCGGCAGCCTGGGCATCGCCCTTCTGGATGGCCTCGCGCAGTGCGCGGAGGGAGGTGCGGAAACCGGAGCGGTTCGCGCGGTTCACCGCGGTGCGCTTTACGGTCTGACGGGTGCGCTTGAGCGCCGAAACATGGTTCGCCATGAGGGTTACTGAATCTCTCTTTCGAAAATGGATGCGGTAGAAGAGACGCAAGCCGCGCACCCGCCGCAAACATTAAGTTTACGGGATGAAGCGGGGAGGGTCAATGCGGGAGCGGGGCGGGGGTCCCTGCCGGGGCACGCTGGGCTTGCTCATCAGAAATTCACAGAGAACCGCCGAACATTCGCCGCGGAGGTGACGTCTATCGTCGGTGGTCGGCCGAAGTGGGTCCAGAGCCCCCTCGTCCGACGCCGAGTTTACCCACGCAATTTGTATCGATGTGAGGTGTCGTTGCATGGCGTCCAGTTCGAAGCTGTCGTTTCGCGGAATCACACGCGCAGTGTTCGCGCGCTTACGCAGGAGGGCCGCACGACGCGGCATTCCCGTCCTGCATCCGCACGGTGAAGCCGTTCGCGACGGCGTCAGGATTCAATGGGATTACGATCCAGCCGCGGAGTTGCTGGAAGTGGAATGCGTGCGCGCACCCTTCTGGATCGACCGCGCCGCGATCGACCGCGCTCTGAGCCAGGAGATCGAGTCGGAGCTGGAGCACCACCGGGCAGCCTGAGCCGCCGGACCGAGCGTCGCCGACCGCTGATTGCTAACTGGTCGCCGCTATCTGCCGAGCGGCTGGCCCCCCACCCCTGGCCGTCTCCTCCCTTCCCATAGAACATCTCGGGGTGTATGCTTCTTCCCCATAGAACTTCTACCGGTCAGAATGCGTATCTCTTTTCGGCTGGTTTAGAGGAGACCCCTTTGGTTCGATCGAAGAAGGAACAGGAACTACTGCTCGGCACGCTGGACATGCTGATCCTGCAGACGCTGGTGCTGGGCCCGGCGCACGGCCACACCATCGCCCACGTCATCGAGCACACCTCCGACGATGTGCTCCAGATCGAGCAGGGCTCGCTTTACCCCGCCCTGCACCGCCTGGAAGACCGCGGCTGGGTGGCATCGTACTGGGGCGCAAGCGAAAACAACCGCAAGGCGCGCTTCTATCGCCTTACCGCCGCGGGACGCAAGCAGCTCACCCATGAGACCAATCGCTGGCGCGCCATGGTTGAGGCCATCGGCCGCGTGCTCAGCCGCGCCGGCGAGACCGCCGACTGATCGAGGAAAGCACGCCATGAGTCTCCGCCGCTTTTTCCGCCGCCGCCAGTGGGATGAGGAACGCGCGCGAGAGATCGAGGCGCATCTGGCGCTTGAAATCGACGACAACCTGGCGCGCGGCCTGTCGCCGCAGGAAGCCCACCGCCGGGCGTATCTGAAGCTCGGCAACCCGACCGCCATCCGCGAGGAGATTTGGAAGATGAACAGCCTGGTGTCGATTGAAGACCTCGGCCGCGACATTCGTTATGCGTTGCGGCAGTTGTTGCACAGCCCCGGCTTTGCCGCCATCGCCATCGTGACCCTCGCGCTCGGCATCGGTGTCAACACCGCCATATTCAGCATGATCAACGGCCTCATCTTCAGCTCGCTGCACATCCAGGATGAGAATCGCGTCGTCGAAATCGGCTTCCGTCAACAGGGCGCGCCGTGGCAGCCCAATCTCTCCGTCCCGGAGTACCGCGCAGTTGCCGACCAGACCAAAGGGGTCTTCTCCGATGTCTTCGGAGATCAGTACGGGCTCGACGGCCTCAGCATGCAGGGCAATAAGCCGGATCGCGTCTTCACCGACTACGTCACCGGCAATTACTTTCAGGCGCTTGGCGTGCAGCCGTTCCTCGGCCGATTCTTCCGTGCCTCAGAGGGGGTGACACCGGGCGCCGATCCCTACATCGTGCTCAGCTACGCCTACTGGCAACAGCATTTCGCCAGCGACGCGAACATCGTCGGCCGCCAGGTCACCCTCGATGGCCAGCCCGTCACCGTCATCGGTGTCGCCCCGGAAAGATATCGCGGTCTCAGCAGCATTCTGAAGGTTCAGGCGTATTTGCCCATGGCGATGCTCGTGCCCATCGAGAACACGCCGCTTGCCGACTACAACAAGCAGGGTAACCGCGGCATGAAAATTTATGGCCGGCTTCGACCGGGGATCACAGCCCGCCAGACAGACGCCGCTCTTGCCCTGGTGGCCGGCTCCCTCGCCGCCGCGCATCCCGCCGAAGAGCGCGATGCAGGCCTCCACGTTTTCTCTCTCGCTGCCGGGCGTCTCACCGGCGGCCTTGACCAGGACAACACCTTTGAGACCGTCTCGGCCATCTTCCTGTCGCTGGCGACGCTGGTCCTTCTGCTCGCCTGCGTCAACGTTGCGAACCTGGTCCTCGTCCGAGCGACCGTGCGCGAGCGTGAAATGGCTATTCGCTCTGCGCTCGGAGCGCACCGGTTTCGTCTGATCCGCCAGATGCTCACCGAGACTCTGCTGCTCGCGATCTTCGGCGGCATCGGGGGCATCGCTCTCGGGTTTGGCGGAACCAACCTTCTCAGTTCCATCAATCTGCAATCCGATTTGCCGCTTCACTTTGATTTTGGATTCGACTGGCACGTCCTCTTCTTCTCCGCCCTCATCGCCATCGCCGCCGGGCTGTTCGTCGGCATCGTGCCTGCCGTGCGCCTGGCCCGCGCCAACCTCAATCTCATGCTGCGCGAAGGCGGACGCGGCATAGCGGGACGCGGCCACAAATTCCGCGATGCTCTGGTCACCGTCCAGATTGGCGCAGCACTGCTGCTGCTCATCGTCGCGGGGCTCTTCACCCGCACTCTCGCTCAGAGCGAGCATGCCGACCTGGGTTACAACCCGAGTCACGTCCTGACGATGATGGTCGATCCCAGCGAAATCGGATACGACAATGCGCGCTCGCTCGAGTTCTACAAAGCGCTGTTGCCGCGCATGCGCGCTCTGCCCGGCGTCGTCTCGGCGACTGCGGCCCAATCGATCCCGATGGGTATGATCGACAACGCCCCGGACAGCGTGACCATTGACGGCAATACGCCGCCAGCCGGGCAGGCGCCGCCCAGTATCGGCTTCAATCTCGTCACCACGGATTACTTCCGCACCCTCGGCATTCCCATCCTCGAGGGACGTGATTTCACGGATTCCGACAAGGACAAGAGCCTCTACGTTGCCATCGTCAGCAAGGCGATGGCGCAGAAATACTGGCCACACGAGGACCCCATCGGACGCCGGTTCATCATGGGCCTCGATCCCACGCATCCACTCCAGGTCATCGGCGTCGCGGGTGATGCTCGCGCCGGCAGCCTCAGCGGCAACTTCCCCGAGTATTTCTACGTGCCCTACCTGCAGCACCCCCAGCTCAATACGCTGCTGGCTCTCGAATTTCGCACACAGGGCGACCCCGCCGCGATGGCTCCCGAGGTCGAGCGCGCGATTCACGCCATGACGCCAGGCCTGCCCATCTTTGAAGTCAAGACCCTCCACCAGGCGCTCTACTCGCCGAATGGCCTGATGCTGTATCAGGTCGTGGCGGCGCTGGCCGGCGTGATGGGTATGCTCGGCCTCGCGCTCGCAGTGGTCGGTGTGTACGGCGTGCTCTCCTACGTGGTCAGCCAAAAGACCAGCGAGATCGGCGTGCGCATGGCGCTCGGCGCGCAGCGCTCCGACATCCTCACCATGGTGTATCGCCAGGGGCTCTGGATCGTCGGAATCGGCCTCGTGGTGGGTCTTGCCGCAAGCTTTGGGGTGGCGCATCTGATTCGCGGCATGATTACGGTGAGCGCCGCGGACCCGGTCACGTATGTCACGGTCCCGGCGCTGCTGGCGATGATCGCTCTGCTGGCCTGCTATATTCCCGCGCGCCGCGCTACGCGCACCGAGCCGATGGAAGCTCTGCGCACGCAGTAAACGCTCTGCTACACCGGCCGCAACGACCGCTTTGAGGCCGATCAGAAGAGCAACCCGCGATTGGGTCCGGGAGCGCCGCCTACGGCATCACCTTGATCATCACCACCCCGTGGCTGGGCACCTGGGCGGAGTAGCTTCCCGTTTGCCCGGTGACTGTCTTGCCCGACCACAGGTCGTGCACCGTCGCGGAGACTGAATTGGGATAGCCGATGTCGGTCCACGCGACCTGAATCGGCGCGGCGGCATCGCTGCGGTTGAGAAGGATGACCGCGCGGCCTCCATCGGCGAGTTGTTTCGACCAGACTTCGAGGTCGCCCTCCTTCTTGACGCGATGTCCCTGGATGCCCAGCGGATCCTGATCGACGGCGATCACGTCCTTGTTTTCGAGGATCGACTTTGTGGCATCGGACATGTGCGCGACATCGTTGCCAACCAGGAGAGGCGCGGCGAAGAGCGCCCACAGGCTGAAGTGCGCGCGGTCTTCCTCGGTGGTCATGCCGCCGTTGCCCACTTCCAGCATGTCGGGGTCGTTCCAGTGGCCCGGCCCGGTGTACATCCAGATGTCATTCATCTGGTCAATGATCGGCATGACGCCGTAGCCGCCCCACTGCCGCTTGCAATTCCAGCAGTCCTGAATGTCGCCGGTGGCGCGCCACAGGTTGCCGATGGGCCCGGCCCACAACCACGGCTTATTCGATCCCCACTCGCAGATGCTGAAGAGGATGGGCCGTCCCGAGGCGGCGAGCGCATCGCGCATCAGCGCATAGGAAGCTTCGGCGTTCTGCCCTGGCAGCGTGTTGCACCAGTCCACCTTCACGTAGTCGATGCCCCACGCGGCGTACTGTTTCGCGTCCTGATATTCATGGCCGAGGCTGCCGGGCCGGCCCGCGCAGGTCTTGCTGCCGACATCGGTATAGAGGCCGAACTTCAGGCCTTTGCTGTGCACGTAGTCCGCCAGGGCCTTGATTCCAGAGGGAAATTTCGAAGTGTCTGCCACGATGTTGCCGTTCGCGTCGCGGCTGATTTGCCAGCAGTCGTCGAGATTGACGTATTCGTAGCCGGCGTCCTTCATGCCGTTGCTGGCGATCGTGTCCGCCGTCTCGCGGATGACCTTCTCGTTCAGGCCCGCGCACGCAAATTTGTTCCAGCTGTTCCAACCCATGGGCGGCGTTTTGGCCAGGCCATTATCGAGGGCGAACCCTGCAACCGGATACATTGTGAACAGGGCCACCAGAACCACGAGGACGCGGCCGATACGATTGTGCATGGGCTCACTCTTCTCTCGCCGGCGCGGCTCTCACAGAAACACGAGCCTGCAGCGGAGGAATTTCAACGACGCAAAATGGTAGCACGCGCAAACGGAAACTCCTGCGCGCCTCCCGTTTGCTTTATCGTTTTCTTTCGGACTGCAGCGAAGCAAAAGCCGTCTCGCATGGAACCGATTGAGGGATGACGAAGGGAGATAAGGCCGCAGCATGAGCGGACTGACCATTACCGGTGCACAGGCGATCGATCTGCGTTTTCCCACCTCGCGGGAGGCGATCGGATCGGACGCCGTCAACAAGGATCCCGATTACTCGGCGGCGTACTGCATTCTGGAGACCAGCGAAGGGCTGCGCGGCTATGGGCTCACGTTCACGCTGGGACGCGGCACAGATTTGTGCGTGCAGGCGCTACAGTATCTGTCACGCTTCGCCGTGGGCAGGACTCTCGATTCGATTACCGGCGATTTTGCCGGGTTCTTCCGGCAGGTGACCTGCGACACGCAATACCGCTGGCTGGGTCCGGAAAAGGGCGTGGTGCATCTGGCGGCAGCGGCGCTGCTCAATGCGGTGTGGGACCTCTACGCGCGCGCCGAGAAGAAGCCGCTGTGGAGGCTGCTGGCCGAGATGCCGCCCGAGCAGCTGGTTTCCACCATTGATTTTCGCTACATCACCGACGTTCTGCGGCCGGACGAAGCCATCGATCTCCTTCGCGGGCGCCAGAATGGAATGGAAGCGCGGCTGGCGGAGCTCGAACGCGACGGCTATCCCGCGTACACCACATCGGCGGGCTGGCTGGGCTACAGCGATGCACGCGTGGAAGAACTGGCGCGGGCCGCTCTGGCCGAGGGTTGGACGCACTTCAAGCTCAAAGTGGGCGGCGATCCCGCGGACGACCTGCGGCGCGCCCGCCTGCTGCGCGAGAAGATCGGACCCGACGCCAGGCTGATGGTCGATGCGAACCAGAAGTGGGATGTAGACGAGGCGATTCGCCGCACCCGCGAGCTCGCGCCCGTGGGTGTGTGGTGGATGGAGGAGCCGACGAATCCTGACGACATCCTTGGCCACGCGCGTATCCGTCGCGAGACCGGCGTGCGCATTGCGACCGGCGAGCATTGCCAGAATCGCGTCATGTTCAAGCAGCTGATGCAGGCCGGCGCGATTGACGTATGCCAGATCGACAGCTGCCGGCTGGCGGGCGTGAGCGAGAACCTCGCCGTCATTTTAATGGCGGCGAAGTTTGGCGTGCCGGTGTGTCCGCATGCTGGTGGCGTGGGGCTCTGCGAAATGGTCCAGCATCTGTCGGTGTTCGATTACCTGCGCGCCTCCGCGGCGCTTGAAGATCGCGTGACGGAATTCGTAGACCATCTGCACGAGCATTTTGTCGATCCGGTGCGCATTCGGCGCGGGCGCTATCTGTTGCCGCAGCAGCCCGGGTACGGCACCGAAATTCGGCCCGAAACCCTGGAAACGTACAGCTTCCCGAATGGGCCCGTGTGGGCAGAGACAGAACGAGAAAGGCAGACCCAATGAAGGTGATTCGATTTGCCCGGGAGGACGGCATTGCAAGACCGGGCGCGCTCGTCGATGACGGGATTGTCGATTTTTTCGAGCAGGGATTCGTCAATACGCGCGATGTGATTGCCGGCCGGCATACGGCGAAGACCGCAGGGGCCGGCGTTCTGCTGGATCGCGTACGGCTGCTGCCGCCGATCGCGAATCCGCCGCGCATTTTCTGCATCGGCCTCAACTACCGCGATCATGCCATCGAAGCGAAGATGAAAATCCCCGACGTTCCCACGGTGTTTCTCAAGCTGCCATCGGCGATCACGGGGCCGGGAGCGCCCATCGTGCTGCCGAAGAACTCGACGCAGCCGGACTACGAGGCTGAATTGGCGGTCGTCATCGGACAAGGCGGATTCCGCATCACCGCCGATGCCTGGCGCGAGCACGTCTTTGGCTACACGATCCTCAACGACGTGAGCGCACGCGATGTGCAGCTGGCTACAACGCAATGGATACTGGGCAAGAGCTTCCCGACCTTTTGTCCCATTGGCCCAGCCATTGTGACGGCCGATCAGGTTCCCGATCCGCATGATCTCGACATTCGCCTTGACATTGACGGCGAGGAGATGCAGCACTCGAATACGCGCGAGCTGATTTTTCGTGTGCCGCAGCTCATCGAGTACATCTCCTCCATTACGCCTCTTGAACCGGGCGACATCATCAGCACTGGTACGCCGCAGGGCGTGGGACTGGGTCGCAAGCCGCAGCGCTGGCTGCAGCCCGGCGAGACCGTCACCATCGAAATTGCAGGCCTCGGGAAGCTGGTGAATCCCACCGTGGCGGAATCGTAACCGCAGCGGTTACGTGATACCGCGCAAATACCGATAGCTTTCGCGGAGGGCTTCGATCGGCGGTCCGGCAGTCTGATCCTGCTCGACGAAGTAATGCTCGACGCCTAGTTGCCCGCCTTCGGCGAGGATCGACTTCCAGTCAAGGCTTCCCTTGCCGACCGGAACGAAATGGGCCGACGTCTCGTTCATGGCGAACGACGGCGGAAAGCCGGGCTTTCGATCCTTCAGGTGGAGCATCTTCACGCGCGGACCCAGCCGCCGCATCAGTTCCACCGGATCATGACCTGCCTGGGCGGCCCAGTAGCAATCGATCTCAAAGAAAACGAGAGCGGGATCGGTCTCGTCGAGAAGAACTTCGTAGCCGGTGCGCGCAGCCTGGCTCGGGCCTGACTGGCCGGCGGGGAACGGGCGAAATTCGTAGTCGTGATTATGGAAGGCAACGCGCATCCCGAGATCCTTCGCCCGCTGCGCCCAGGCGTTGAACTGCTTTGCCGCCGTGGCGAATCCCTCAGCCGAGCCCCACAGCGAAGGCGCGATCACGGAGCAAACCATCCACGAAACGCCGAGCTCTCTTGCAAAATTGAACCGCGTGGGAAATTCGTCATAGCCAAAGTGCGCGCTCGGCGCGGTCAGCCCGGCATCCTCGATCATGTGCCGCAGCGCTACGGCGCTGAACGTGTAAATGCCGCCGTAGGTCTCCACTTGCGTGTAGCCGATGCGGCGAATCCTCTCCAGCACGCCCGGCAAATCCTGCTCGGCCTGTTTACGAACCGTATAGAGCTGGACGCCGAGCGGAATGGGTTGGCGTGCCGAGGCGTTCAGCCTCCCGAAGGCGGCTGCGGGCATCAGCGCAGCTGCACTGCGAAGAAAGGATCGGCGCGTGTGCACGGTGCTCATCATGACAATGGCCCATCATAGTGAGGCCTTCGCATTGCTCGCAACCAGCGGCAGCCAGAAGGTGAAGCGCGTTCCCTCGCCCGTGCGGCTGGCCATCTCGATGCCGCCTCCATGCGCTTCGAGAATCGCCTTGACGATGGCGAGACCCATCCCCGTGCCGGCTGCCAGGCCTTGCTGCCGTTTGCCGCGAAAGAACTTGTCAAAGACGAAGGGCTGCTCGCTCGGCTCGATCCCAGGACCGCGATCGCTGACCGCAACGAGCAAGCGGTATTCTTCGCACGAAGCGCGGATCGAAATGGGCGAACCGGCCGGCGAATAGCGAGCGGCATTCTCCACAATGTGGCGCAGCACCCGGCGAATGAGGCCGCGATCGAGCGAAATGGACGGGAGCCCAGCCGCAACCTCAACCTCGACGGCGCGATCGCGCAGCAAAGGCCGCATTTCCTCGACGGTGGTCTCGATTAGGCCGCGCACATCCTGCGGTTCGCGATTGATCTGCACCGCGTCTGCGTCGAGTTGCGCCATTTCAATGGCCTGGCCAATCAGCCGGTCGAGGCGCGCGCTCTCCTCGTCGACAACCGCGACCAGTTC
Source organism: Acidobacteriaceae bacterium (assembly GCA_036521315.1). Classification (GTDB taxonomy): domain Bacteria; phylum Acidobacteriota; class Terriglobia; order Terriglobales; family Acidobacteriaceae; genus Palsa-343. The sequence continues at coordinate 50,692 of DATDHZ010000094.1, read as the reverse complement.
CGCGCGGTCGGGGTCGGCCAGATCCGATTGGATCGCCAGTGTGGTAGCGGCGGCGCGAATCGCCGTGAGCGGCGTTCGCAAATCGTGGGTAACGGAATCGATGAGCGCGGAGCGCAGCCGTTCCCCTTCCCGCCAGGCTTCGAGGCGGCTGCTGCGTTCCACGGCCGCGGCGCGTTCCAGAGCAATCGCCACAAGGCTGCCGATGGCCTCGTAAATCTGCGGGGAGTACCCTCCGTCGATCAGGGCCAGAGCTCCTGGCGAGCGCATGCCCAGTGAGAGCGGAATGATGGGCACGCCGTCGCGCTCCGTCACGCCCGCATCCGCCTGAAGGGCAGCCAGCCTGAGATCCACAATCGGCAACAGTTCCTTACCGGGGTCGGAGTAATACGCGGCATCTTCATCGCGGAGGTAAAGCGCCACCGCGCGAAATCCGAAGACTCTGGCCGCGATGGAAGGAGTAGCCCGCGCCAGCCCTCGCAGGTTCTCCTGCAACAGCAGTTGCTGACTAAACTCGTAGAGCCGTTCGACCTCTCCCCGCCGTGCCTCCGCCGCTTCGGAGTGGCGACGCTCCTTATCCGAGAGGTGACTGACCAGCACGCTGCTGCAGAGAAAGGCCGCCAGAGCAACCCAGTTACGGCGGTCGGCGATGGTAAGCCGCCCAACCGGCGGCAGGAAAAAGAAGTTGTAGAGCAGCGTGCAGAGAATGGAGAGATACACAGAGTAAGCGAGGCGCCATCGCGAGGCCGTGAGCAGCACAAAGATGAGAAATGCGAGTGCGACCGTCGTCTCATTCGCGACGATAACGAGGCGCAGAACGCCAACGAGGAGAAACGCGGCCGCAGTGAGTCCGGCATATCGCGCCGCTGACCGGACAACGCCCGCTGTATGCTTCTCCATGAGAGGCGATGATAAACCGGAGCCCGAACCATGGCAGAACGAATTCTGGTGGTCGACGACGAAATTCAAATCACGCGCGTGCTGCGCGCTTCCCTTTCCGCGCAACGTTACGACGTGCGCACGGCGAATGATCCGGAAGAGGCGCTGCGGCTTTTTGAGGAGTGGAAACCGGATCTGCTGGTGACGGATCTGATGATGCCGGGCATGACCGGCGTAGATCTCTGCCGCGCGATTCGCCGCAAAAGCCAGACACCGATTCTGGTGCTTTCGGTGCGCGACCAGGAACACAGCAAAGTCGAGGCGCTGGATGCCGGGGCGGACGATTATGTGACCAAGCCATTCAGCATCCAGGAGCTGCTGGCGCGCGTGCGGGCGCAGTTGCGACGCGCCCCGGAACGGCCGGGGGACGCACCGATCGAGACGGGAGATTTTGTCGTCGATCCCGCAGCTCACACCATTACGGTGGCGGGACGGGCCGTCCATCTGACCCCCAAAGAATTCGATCTGCTGCTCCTCTTCGCGCGCAATGCGGGCAAGGTCCTCACCCACCGCACCCTGCTCACCGCGGTGTGGGGCGCGCAGTCGGCGCATCAGCCGGAATACTTGCGTGTCTTTGTGGGACAACTGCGCAAGAAGCTCCAGGGTGAAGAGCCGAAGGAGTACATCCAGACCGAGCCGTGGATCGGCTACCGCTTCCTGCCCGAAGGTTTGACGGAGTGACCGCGGCAACGATGAGCGGAAAGCAGTCAGCGAATCGCAGTCAGACGGTCTGAATCTCGACGCCGAACCTGCTAGCCTAGCCCCGAAGCTGAGCCGACCCTTACGATTTCCTTACATTTTCCTTCGCGAACGATTGCGGAGCGGCGGATAGCCTCAGATGTTTGCCGGACCGTTTGCGGATGAACCGCTCGGGGCCGACAGACCGAGAGGATCAACCATGTTGTTTATCCGCTTCTGCGCTGCTCGTCTGCGCGCAGGAACTGGGCTCACGCCGGCACTTCTGGTTTTGCTGGTGTTTGTTTCCGGGACCGCGTCCGCGCAAGTTGTCACGAAGACAGACAATGCCGATGCCCCAGACAAGAGTGGCGCCGCATCTCCGTCGACCGGGCCCACGGCGACGCCATCCGGTGACGACGCGATCCTTGCGGAACTGGAGGCCATGAAGGCGCACATCGCGGAGCTCGAAGCGCAGCTGAAGGCTGAGCATGCGGCAAACGCCAGCAAAGCTGCGGCGGCCGCACTTGCGAGCGAGAGCCGGGCGCTGTTGCCTGCGAATGCGGAGCCGCCAGCCGTGCAACCGGCGGCCCTGGTGTCGTCGCCCCTTGTTTCCGCAGCAATCGCGACATCAAGTGTCGAGCAGGCTGAGGCGACCACTCCAGCGGTCGACCATGTGACACCCTTTGCGGACACGTGGTGGGGCTGGCTGAACGGGAACCCCCGGACCATCGATTGCCCTCTGTGCACGAAATACTTCACGCCCGAAATCCGGGTCGATACGAATTACGTCCTCGACTTCAATCACCCTGCCGACGACACCATCGGCGGATCCAGCGAGGTCTTTCGTTCCCAGGAGGTCCAGCTGGAACAACTGGGAGTCGGCGGCGACCTGCTCATCAACAACGTGCACGCGCGCCTGATGACGCAGTTCGGCATGTATTCCGCCACTACGCCCCGCAACGACGCGAGCGGGTCCCGCGGCCAGTGGAACCTTGATGAGGCCTATCGCTATCTCGCTGAGGCCTACGGCGGTTACCACTGGGACAAGATGCACGGCATCAATCTGGATGCCGGTATCTTCATGTCTTACATCGGGCTGTTCAGTTACTACAACTTCGATAACTGGTCCTATCAGCCGTCTTTCGTATCGTCCAACACGCCCTGGTTCTTCAACGGCGTGCGCGGCCAGTTCTTCCCTACTCAGCATCTGAAGATCGAGCCTTGGTTCATCAACGGGTGGCAATCCTACGCGCGTTTCGGGACGAAGCCCGGCCTTGGTGGACAGATCAAATGGACACCGACCACGCGCATCAACATCATCTCAAATAACTACGGCTATGGCGAAGACGATTACGGCATCCACGGCCGCACGCGCTTCCATACCGACAACAGCTTCGAGTTGAAGTACTACGACCGGCCAGACAGCAAACTGGACCGCATGGCGTTCTCATTCACGGGCGACGCCGGCTGCGAGAGCGGCAGCGGCGTGGCCTGCACGGGCTCAGCGAATCGCAAAGTCTTTGTGCCCGCGACCGGTACAACCCCCGCGATCGATTACCAGAAACAGAGCTTTCTGGGGTGGATGCTGTATAACCGCTTCTGGTTTGACAAAGACAAGTACGGGCTGACGCTCGGCGGCGGCCAAATTGACAATCCCGGCCGCTATCTGGTCCTGCTGCCACCCATCAACGGCGCCACGGCCGTCAGCGGCGGCGCATACTTTCCGGAAGATCCGGGTCAGCCCTTCCACGCTGAAGACGGAACCCTGACCTGGGACTACATGCCTTCCCAGTTCGTCACGTTTCGCACGGAGTATGGCTACCGTCACTCCGATGTGCCGTACTGGGCGGGACGCGGCGGCTCCACGCCCCCGGGCGGGAACACTTACACCTCCATCGGCAGCCCGGCGGACTTTGTCTGTACGAATGGCACAAGCTCGGCTGACTCCGGCATCGGGTACGCACCCATGCCGTGGCTGCAATACAGCCGGGAATATGCGGCCAACATCGCCGCGGCCAGGACAGCTTGCGCCGCAAATGCGGCTTTTCCGAACCTATGGCGGCCCGACATGCGCCACGACGAACAAAAGGTCATCTTCGCGATTCTCGTGAAGTTCTAGGGCCTGGCGGCGGCGCCGCGTTCCACCGGTGCCGTTCACTTTGGATTCGGATTGGCCTCGTCTTTATATCTTCTTTACGCCATTCTTATCCCGCGTTTAGCGGGCGCACGGCTTAACTGGGAGAGACAGTGAACAGGGCCATGACAAGCCGCAGAGCACTCCTTCAGCTGACGGTTTTTGGTTTTCTCCTGGCAAATTTGCCGCTCGTGGCTTCCGCACAATCGCAGTCGAGCAGCAGCGAGGTGGAACAGCTGCGCCGGTTGGTCCTGGATCTGGAACAACGTGTCTCGGCGCTGGAGGAACAGAACCGCCGACTCTCGCAGGTGAGCGCCCTCCCGGACCGGAGCGGTCCGCAGTCGGCCGCAGCGCTGCAATTGGCGTCAGCCGAACTGCGGGAGGGGCCGGGCGATGAGCCGGAACCAACGCGGGAAGCCGGGCCAGGCACGGCGTCTGCCGGGCTGCTGCCAGGAACACTCCCAGGCGGTGCCACGCTGAACTACTACTTCGACGGCTATTACGAGTACAACTTCAACGCCCCCATCGGCCGAGTCAACGATCTGCGCCCGTACGACGTGCTCAGCAACACCTTCAGCCTGAACCAGGCGGATTTCATTTTCGACCTCGACCCCGATTTGGACGCGCATCGGCGCTATGGTTTCCGCGTCGATCTGCAGTTTGGTCAGGCCACCGAAACCCTGCAGGGGAACCCTGCCAATGAGCCTCGCCCGGAGATCTATCGCGACATCTTCCAGGCGTACGGAACCTACGTTGTGCCGGCCGGTCACGGCATCAATATCGATTTCGGCAAGTGGGCCAGCTCTCTCGGCATCGAAGGCAATTACGCCAAAGACCAGATGAATTACACCCGCTCCTATTACTTCTACTTCCTTCCCTTCTACCATGCGGGCGTGCGGGCCAGCTACAAGATCAACAACAAGTGGACCGCGAACTACTGGGTGGTGAACGGCACCAACCAGTCTGAGCCGACCAACGGATACAAAGATGAGTTGTTTGGCTGGTCGGCGACGCCGGCGAAATCTTTGATCTGGACTTTCAACTACTACAACGGGCAGGAGCATCCTAACACGGTTCCAGCCAGTAACTGCACCGTTCCGGTCCAGCCCGGTCTGTGCGAGGCACCCATCAATCCAGCGCCTACAGGCAAAACGCAAATTGTCGATACGTACGGGACCTGGCAAGCGTCGCAGAAGCTCACCCTGGCCGGCGAGGCTGACTACTTCCTGCAGCGCCAGTGGTCTTACTCGGCTCCGAATCACGTGGACGGAGGCGCCGCCTATGCGCAGTACCAGTTGAACGCGCGCGCATCTCTGGCCGCGCGCGACGAATATCTCTCCGACCGCGGAGGCCTCTTCAGCAACCAGACACAGGCCCTGAAAGAAGCGACCGTGACCTACAAGTACAACTTTGCCGATGGCTTCGACGCGTTTCTCGAATATCGCCGCGACTGGAGCAATCGACCTTATTTCATCACCAGCAGTCCCACCATAACCGCCAATCACCAGGATACGGCGACTTTGGGCCTGGTGTGGTGGTACGGGGGCAAGCAGGGATCCTGGTAGGAGAAGAAGCGTTATGAGCGACGTGCTGATGATTGCATTCACGATCGGATTCTTCGTGCTTGCCCTGTTGTACGTGGAAGCTTGCGACAAGCTGAGGTAAAACCATGAACCTGATAACTCTCATCATCCTGCTGATTTCGATCTTGCTGATGGGCTACCTGATGGTTGCCCTGCTGTATCCGGAGAAATTTTGACATGACCGTCAATGGATGGCTTCAGTTCCTGATCTATTTCGTGGTGCTGCTGGTATGCATGCGTCCTCTGGGCATCTACATGACGCGCGTCTTCAGCGGGCAGTACCGCTTCTTCGGCGTGATCGAAAAACCGATCTATCGCCTCTGCGGCGTCCGCCAGGACGAAGAGATGACATGGAAGAGCTACACAATCGCCATGCTTCTCTTCAGCTTCGTAACGCTGCTTTTGACGTATTTCATGGAGCGGCTGCAGCACGTGCTGCCATGGAATCCGCAGAACTTCCCCAGCGTCGAGCCATGGCTCGCGTGGAACACTGCGGCCTCTTTCACGACGAACACGAACTGGCAGAACTATACCGGCGAAGCCACCATGAGTTACTTCACCCAGATGGCGTCGCTGGCCTACCACAACTTTTTCAGTGCGGCGGTGGGCATCGCCGTGGCTGTCGCCCTGGTGCGCGGCCTGGCGCGCCGCGAGTCAAAAACCATCGGCAACTTCTGGGTTGATACGACGCGCGCCTGTCTCTTCGTGTTGCTGCCCCTCTGCATTGTCTATGCGCTCACGCTGGTCGGCCAGGGAGTCATCCAGAATCTGCATCCCTATACCGTCGCCCACACGCTGGAAGGGCAGACGCAGACCATCGCGCAGGGGCCGATCGCTTGCCAGGAAGCCATCAAGATGCTGGGAACGAATGGCGGTGGCTTTACGAATGCGAATAGCGCGCATCCCTTCGAGAACCCGACGCCCTTCAGCAATTTCCTTGAGATGCTGTCGATCTTTGCCATCGGGGCCGGCCTCACGGTCACGCTGGGGAGAATGACCGGCAGTCCCGGCCACGGATGGGCGGTCTTCGCTTGCATGGCGGTGCTGTTTGCCGCGGGATTCACGGTCGCCTATTGGGCCGAGGCCCATCCCAATCCCACGTTGCGCGGAGTCGATCAACGCACCACCGCGCAGCAGGCTGGCGCCAACATGGAAGGCAAGGAGACGCGCTTCGGCATCGCCAACTCAGCGCTGTTCGCCACGATTACGACAGACGCAAGCTGCGGCGCCATCAATTCCTGGCATGACTCCTTTACGCCGCTGGGCGGAATGATTCCGCTGCTGAACATCGAACTGGGCGAGATCATCTTTGGCGGCGTCGGGTCGGGGCTCTACGGCATGATCGTCTTCGTCGTGCTGTCGGTCTTCATCGCCGGACTCATGGTGGGGCGAACCCCGGAATATCTGGGCAAGAAGATCGAGGCCTACGACGTGAAGATGTCGATGCTGTACGTGCTCATCTTCCCGCTCATCATTCTCACGCTCACCGCGCTTTCCGTTCTCTCGAAACAGGGGTTGGCCGGCATCTCGAATCCCGGCCCTCATGGGCTGACACAAATTCTCTATGCCTTTTCATCCGCAGCCGGGAACAACGGCTCAGCCTTTGCGGGTCTCAGCGGCAACACCCGGTACTACAACGGACTCCTCGGATTCACCATGCTGACCGGGCGCTTCCTGATGATGATCCCCATGCTGGCGCTGGCGGGCAATTTGGCGGGCAAGAAAAGCATTCCGCCGTCACCGGGTACGTTCCCCGTGAATACGCCCCTGTTCACCGTGCTGCTCACGGGCGTGATCCTGATTGTCGGGGCGCTGACGTTCTTCCCCGCGCTCAGCCTCGGCCCCATTCTTGAACACCTGCTGCTGCAGCACGGAACCCTCTTTTCCTAGGGCGGGAGAAAGCATTCATGGCCAAAAAGCTCAGTCTCTGGAATCCGGATATCCTGCGCCAGTCGATTATCGACTCGTTCCGCAAGCTCGACCCGCGCGTGATGATGAAGAACCCCGTGATGTTTGTGGTGGAAGTGGGCAGCTTGGTGACGACGGCGCTGCTGCTCTCAGAAGCAGCGAGGCACCTGCCCATCGGGTTCGATCTGCAGATCACCCTGTGGCTCTGGTTCACGGTGCTCTTCGCTAATTTTGCCGAGGCCATCGCCGAAGGCCGCGGCAAGGCGCAGGCCGACACGCTGCGCAAGGCCAAGGGCGAGACCATCGCGTATCGCTTTCGCGAAGATGGCTCGGTCGAGACGGTCTCCAGTTCGCTCCTGCGCTCCGGCGACATCATCAAGGTAGAGGCCGGCCAGTTTATCGCAGGCGATGGCGAGGTGATCGAAGGCGTGGCCTCCGTCGACGAATCAGCCATCACGGGCGAATCGGCGCCGGTCATTCGCGAGGCCGGCGGCGACCGCTCCGCTGTCACCGGCGGCACGCGCGTGCTGTCGGACTGGATCAAGATCCGCATCACGTCGAATCCGGGCGAGACGTTTCTCGACCGCATGATCGCACTGGTCGAAGGCGCGCAGCGGCAAAAGACTCCGAACGAAATCGCGCTGAGCATTTTGCTGGCCGGGTTGACGGTCATTTTTCTTCTGGCAGTCGCCACGCTGCAGCCCTACGCCATCTACTCGCATGCTCCACAGACCATCTTTGTGCTGGTGTCTCTTCTTGTGTGCCTCATCCCCACCACCATCGGCGCGCTGCTCTCGGCTATCGGCATCGCTGGCATGGATCGGCTGGTCCAATACAACGTGCTGGCGATGAGCGGGCGCGCGGTGGAGGCGGCCGGCGATGTGAACACGCTACTGCTCGACAAGACCGGCACCATCACGCTCGGCAATCGCCAGGCGACCGAGTTCTTCGCTGCTCCCGGCGTCAGCGCTGGGCGCCTGGCCGACGTGGCGCAGCTTGCGTCGCTCTCCGACGAAACGCCGGAGGGCCGCTCCATCGTCGTTCTTGCCAAGGAAAAGTACAACCTGCGCGGCCGAGACGTCAGCGGCATGCGCGCTGAGTTCGTGCCGTTCAGCGCACAAACGCGAATGTCCGGCGTCGATCTGCCGGGCAGCAAGATCCGGAAAGGCTCGGCCGATGCCGTCGCGCGCTGGCTCGAACAACAGGGCTCGAGCCTGCCGCGCGCAGTGACGGATCGCGTGGAAGAGATTGCGCGCATGGGCGGCACTCCCCTCGTGGTTGCCGAGAACAGCACCGCGCTCGGAGTTGTCTATCTCAAAGACATCGTGAAGGGCGGGCTCAAGGACCGGCTGGCGCGGCTGCGTGCGATGGGCATTCGCAGCATCATGATCACCGGCGATAATCCGCTGACGGCGGCCGTGATCGCGCGCGAAGCCGGCGTCGACGACTTTCTGGCGGAAGCCAAGCCCAAAGACAAAATGGACCTCATCAAGCGCGAACAGGGCAAAGGCAAGCTGGTCGCGATGACCGGCGACGGCACAAACGATGCTCCTGCTCTGGCGCAAGCCGACGTGGGTGTTGCCATGAACACCGGCACGCAGGCAGCCAAAGAAGCCGGCAACATGGTCGATCTCGATTCGAATCCCACCAAGTTGATTGAGATCGTTGAAATCGGCAAGCAGCTGCTGATGACGCGCGGCGCGCTGACCACGTTCTCCATCGCCAACGATGTGGCGAAATACTTCGCCATCATTCCCGCGATGTTCGCCGGGGTCTTTCCCGTGCTGAACGCGCTCAACATCATGCACCTGGGAACTCCGCATTCCGCCATCCTCTCAGCCGTGATTTTCAACGCGATCATCATCGTCGCGCTGATCCCGCTGGCGCTCAGGGGCGTGAAGTACGAGCCCATGTCGGCGCAGGCGCTGCTGCGGCGCAATCTCATCCTCTACGGCATCGGCGGCATCATCGTGCCGTTCATTGGGATCAAACTCATCGACATGATCCTGATTGGTCTGCATTTTGTGTAAGGAAGAAGGGTTACGATGGCGACCATGTATCAGCAGGAAGTGAAGATCGAAACAAGGCAGGCGCACGACGGCACGGTGCGCAGCACGCTTCTGGTGGCAATCCGCTACACCCTTGTCACGACGGTGCTGCTGGGCATCGTCTACCCCCTGGTGGTGACGGGAATTGCAGAGCTCACCATGCGCAACAACGCGGACGGGCAACTCATCGTGCGCAATGGCCAGGTGATTGGCTCGGCCATTATCGGGCAGGGATTCACGAGCGACCGGTATTTCCACGAGCGGCCGTCTGCGGCGGGCAACGGCTACGACGCCACGAACTCCGGGGGCTCGAATCTGGCGCAGAGCAACAAGGCGCTCCAGACGCGGATTGACGGCGATGTGGCCGCGTGGCACAAGCGCAATCCCGGCGCGCAGAGCGATGTGCCCATCGGCCTGGTCACGACGTCGGCATCAGGGCTCGATCCGGATATTTCGCCCGCCGACGCGCTCTATCAGGTGCCCATGGTGGCCGCGGCGCGCCATCTGCCGGAAGCGCAAGTGCGCACACTGGTGGAGCACCACATTGAAGGACGGCAATTCGGCTTCCTCGGCGAGCCGCGGGTCAATGTGCTGGAGTTGAACCTGGCGCTGGACGCCCTCGGCCATTGAACGAGCCCCGGGCCGTTCACGGCAGACTGGAGAGGAACTCCGTCACAATTTGCGCAGTCTGCTGAGGCTCTCGCTGCAGCAGGAAGTGCGGGCCGTCCACCACGACATCCCGAACATCCGGCCTGATGGTACGGATTTCCTTCAGACAGCGCGGGCGTACCAACCAGTCGTGCTGGGCCTGCAGATACAGCATCGGAACCGTGACGTGGCGCAAATCGGAGCGCACATCACATGCCAGCACGGCCCGCAATCGCTCCGTCAGTATCGCCGGCTGAACAGAAACGATCGCCTCCCGCGTATTCCTCACCAGCGTTGAGGTCGCATCACGGCCCACAAGCCACGCTCGGATGGCAGCCTCCGGCATCACCGCCCGCATTAGCAGGGGTGCCAGCATCGACACCACCCAGCGTTTAACCCCTCGCACAGGGCTTGTGGCAAACCCCGCGCACAAAATCAATCCCCGCAGATTGGCAGGATTCTCCGCCGCGATCCGGACCGCGAGGGGGTGGAGAAAGACTCCGCCAACAGCACAAAGGGTGGAGAATCTTCGCACAACGATCGAACCAGCTTCGCCAGGTCATCATAGGAGAGAACCCGATCCGTCAGATATTGCGGAGTCTCTTTGTGAAGAGAGGCTGGCAGCTCATCCATGAACTCAAGCAGCAGTTTCCCCGTCCCATCCATTCCCGGCAGGATCAGCATCCTCTCGACGGCCATGGTTCAGCGTGGCTGCGCCGCCACGGGCATCCCCAGCGCCCTGGTAATCGCGGCCTGCGCCAGTGGCACCATCACCGCAAAGCCAGCCGCATTCGGATGCAGCCCGTCGCCGCTCAGATTCGCCTTCAGAAGTCCTCGGTCGTCCACCAGCGCCGAGAAGTAGTCGAGGTAGACGAGCCCGTTCGCCGCGCAATATCTCTTCAACCAGTTGTTCAGCGCGAGGATCTTCTGCGGCGACCGCTGCAGGAAGAACCGCAGCGCCGCAGGATTGTCGTAGTTGATGGGCGTAACCGAGGAAAAGACCACGCGGATGCCGTTGGCGCGGGACAGTTCCGCGAAGCTGGCGTAGTCGTCCTCCACCTGCTCGAGCGTTTCGTCGCCGGTGTTGCCCGCGATGTCGTTCGTTCCAGCCAGAATGACCACCACCCCTGGGTGCAAGTCGACGACATCCTGCCGAAAGCGCACCAGCATCTGCGGCGTGGTCTGCCCACCGATGCCGCGGTTGATGTAGTGCTTGCCGGGGAAGGAATCGTCGAGCTTCCAGATGTCGGTAATCGAGTCGCCAAAGAAAACCACGCGTGGCTCGCCCTGCACGGCCGGTCCCAGCGCAGCGTTAGCGTCGTGATAGCGAGCGAGTTGGCCGAAATCGTTCATCAGCATCTCGGCGTGGCCTTCGCGATACAGCTCCAGGCTCCGGGCGGACTGATACCCATCCTGCGCCGTAGCATTCGGCGGCGCGGACTGGGTGAAAGCGGGGGCGGTCCACGCAAGCACCGCAGCAGCGAACACAAGCGTGTTTCTCATACGAAAACGGTATCACCACTCCCCCGTGACAAAGGTCACCCCAACCATCTGACAAGCCCCACTGGCCCTTCCAGGCCGGCGGTGCGATGCTGGATGTGCACTGGGGAACGGGACTGGAGGGCATCGTGCAAGGGAGAGATCGTAACGTTGGTGCATCCATTTTGCTGTTCTTCACCGCGCCGCTGGTCGCGGAGTTCCTGCTCGGCGACATCGGCATCAAGGCGATCGCGGCGCTCATCGTGCTGGCCCCGATGTATGGCGGGGGCGCGCTGCTGATTCGCGAACTCGTTCGCCGCGCTCGCCGTGGCTGGCCTTCCATCCTCGTCCTCGGCGCAGCCTATGCCCTCATTGAAGAGGCTTTTACCACCCAGTCCCTCTTCAATCCCGACTACCTCCATCTTCATCAGCACTTCCTCGCGCACGCCTGGATTCCCTTCCTGCACATCGGCGGCTGGTGGACCCTCTTCATGCTCAACCTGCATACCTTCTGGAGCATCTCCGTCTCCATCGCTCTGGTCGAAGCCCTCTTCCCCGCGCGGGCCCGCGAGCCATGGCTCGGCCGCATCGGCGACACCGTCGTCTTTGTGCTCTTCCTCATCGGCTGCGTCATCGGCACTCTGATCACATTCAGAATGGATCCCTTTGTCGCGCCGCCTTCGCAGTTCCTCGCCGCATCCCTGGTGATTCTTCTCCTCATCCTTCTTGCCTTCCGCCTGCGACCTGCCCAGGCGCAGAGCGGCCCCGGGCCTGTTCCGCCTGCCTGGCTCACGGGTGTCCTGGCCTTCATCCTCGGCATCGGCATTCTCATGGACCCTCCCAGCCTGAACTGGGGTGCCGTCGCCATCATGCTCACCATCGACATGGTCTTCCTGGTGTCGATTCGCATCCTTTCCCGCCGCGCTGCCTGGACGCCGCTCCACATCCTCAGTCTGGCTGCGGGCGGAGCCATGGCCTACGGCACGCATGCTTTCCTGCAGCCTCCTGTTGTTGGAGGCTCTCCATTTCTGCTCGCCCGGATCGGGAACGGAGTCTTTCTCGCTGCCGCCATCACCGTCATCCTGAGCGGCGCAATCAGAACCGCGCGCTCGATGCAAACGACTCCGGAAATGGCGTCTCGCTAGTCTCTCCGCCAAAGAAAAAGAGGAGCGGTGATCGCTCCTCTCGTAGCTTCTAATCCCTGTTCCCTATTCGGTGTTCCTACGCCATTGCCATGGCGCGAATCTCTTCCTTGCGCACAGTCAGCCTCTCAATCAGATCCGTGCGGACTTCGAAGCCGCGGCCCGGCGTATCGGGGACAGTAATCCGGCCCTCCGCCGACACCGTGACCTCCGGCTCGATGATGTCTTCCTTCCAGTAGCGCTTCGACGCCGACACATCGCCGGGCAGCGAAAAGTTGTCGAGCGATGAGAGCGCGATGTTATGCGAGCGGCCGATGCCGGTTTCGAGCATGCCGCCGCACCACACCGGAACGCCCCGCTCCTGCGCGGCGTTGTGCACCGCGATCGCTTCGCTGAATCCCCCCACGCGGCCGACCTTAATGTTGATGATGCGGCACGACTCCATGTCGATGGCCGCCAGCGCGTCTCTCCGGTTGCGGATCGATTCGTCCAGGCAAATCGGCGTCTTGAGCAGCTTCTGCAGCATGGAGTGAAAGTAGAAGTCGTCGTACCACAGCGGCTGCTCGATCATCAGCAGGTTGAACTCTTCAAACGTCACGAGATGATCGAAATCCTTCATGCAGTACGCAGAGTTCGCATCGACGCTCAGCTCGATTTCCGGCCAGCGATTGCGCACCGCCTCCAGCATGTCCACGTCCCAGCCGGGCTTGCACTTCAGCTTGATGCGCTGATAACCGGCTACCACTTCTTTCTCCACCTCGGCCAGTTGCTCTTCCATCGACGGCTGGATGCCGATCGAAACGCCGCAGTCGATCACCTCGCGCGTGCCGCCCAGCAGCGTGGCGAGCGGAACGCCCTTCATCTGCGCTTCCAGATCCCACACTGCATTCTCCAGCGCCGCCTTCGCCATGCGGTGTCCGCGCACCTGACGGAAGATGCCGGGACACTTGCCGCCGTGCTCGGGATCGGCGTTCGCCAGCGCCGGCGCCAGCTCCTGCTGGATCACGTGCCACGCCGTGTCGATCGTCTCGTCGGAGAAATACGGGTGCTCGCCCGCGACGCACTCGCCCCAGCCGCTCAGGCCTTCGCCGCGCAGCTCCACGAGCAGAATGCGGCGCTCGGTGGTGGTGCCAAAACTGGTTTGAAACGGGAGCACAAGCGGAAGGCGCAGTTCGCGAAGCAGTATGGCGTCGATTCTCATAAAAGTCCCGTGACTGGTTCCTGCAATCGTGCGAGCTCGAACATACCGTTACCTTCTGAGTCTACCCGGAATCCCGTCACCGTGAGCCCTCGCGCAAACGCTGACTCGAACCGCCGGCGATTTTCCGTCTGCAGGGCAAGCGCCTGAGAGACACTGGCAGCTTTCCATTTGCTGACGGCTTTGGGCACCGTAATGGTCTCCAGAATTTGTAACTGTGGCGGAGATGAATCGTTCAGAATGGCCTCCACTCGTGCCGAATCCATCCACCATTCTGCGTGGAGACGGTCCGTGGGCAGGCCAGCCTGCAGACGAGATGAGGATACACCATAAAAATTTGATGTATAGGAACGCACAATTACGCCCAGCCTGTGGATATTGAGGAAAGCATTCTTGATCTCCAGCGGATCGAAAGTCCACTCCATCAGTTGGATGCCGCGGCTAAGGGCCTCCACGCGCTGATACAGCTTGAGCCTGCGGCCGATTCCCGCATTTCGGTACGGCGGCAAAACCGCCAGCATATGCGAATGCAGATAGGGCCTGGGCGGAGAGCCCGGCTTTTTGGCCGCCTTCGTGCCTGGCAAAGACATGGCGAAACCAATCATCTGCTGGTTGGGATCGAAGGCTCCGATGACCTGGCCGCCAATGCGCTGGGCCACCGTGAACATGCGGCGCGGGATCACATCGCCGTCGTTGTAGCCCCAGGTCTGCACCTGCAATTCGACGCAGGCGGCAAGTTCGTCAAATCCCTCGCAGGCGCGCAGCACAATGGGCTGCCCTTCACGGGTATGGAACATTTCAGGGTTCATGCGTGTGGAGCTTTTTCACTGGATTTGCTGCGTGACCACAAATCTTCGAGCTGATCGGGCGTGAGTTCTTCGAGCGGACGGTCTGCGGCCGCTTCCATCGCTGCGAATCGGCGGCGAAACTTCGCGTTCGCATCGCGCAGGGTGAGCTCCGCATCCGCCTTCAGGTGACGCGCAACGCTGGCCGCGGTAAACAGCAGATCGCCCAGCTCTTCAGCTGCGGCAGCCTGGCCGCCCGAATCGATCTCCGCACTCAATTCCGCCGTTTCTTCTTTCAGCTTATCAACAACGCCGTCGATGCTCGGCCAGTCGAATCCGCACTTTGCCGCCGCCGATCCGATCTTCCCTGCTTCCGCCAGCGCGGGCATCGAACGCGAGATGGCATCGAGCCGTCCTTTGGCAGGGCGCGACTTTTTCTCAAGAGATTTGATCTGGTCCCAGTTACGTAATACCCCAGCAGCGCCAATGCCGTTCGTGTCGAGACCCGCGGCGTGGTTTCCGGCTGCGGCGGAAGCTTCTTCGCCAAAAACATGCGGATGCCGGCGAACGAGTTTCCGGTTCAGGTTCGTGATGACCTCGGAAATCGAGAAATATCCGGCCTCGGCCGCCATCTCCGCATAGAACAGGACCTGCAGCAGCAAGTCACCTAACTCGTCAGCAAGGTCGTGCCAGTGCTCGCGTTCGATGGCGTCGAGCACCTCGTAGGTCTCTTCCAGCGTGTATTTGCGGATGGTCGCGAAAGTCTGCTCGCGATCCCAGGGGCATCCGCCCGGCGCGCGCAGCCGGCGCATAATGGCCACGGCCTCCGCAAACCGCTCACCTGCGCGCGAGTCATCGGGATGCTCCGGAGCGGTTGTGCCGGGAGCCGCGTCCATTTCGGAAGGCATAACTCCACTCTACAACGGCTGCGGATGTGGGACGGGTATGCTGGTGCGGAGCCTTGGTCGAAAGGGGGGACAGCGATTCTTCTCGCATCGGGTGGCGTGCCGGCTTGGCTGATCTCGATTTTCATCCTGCTGTTCGGCCTGGCGTTCGGCAGCTTCCTCAACGTGTGCATCAGCCGCCTGCCGCGGCATGAGTCGATCGTGCGTCCCCGCTCGCGCTGCCCGAAATGCCGCGCGGAGATTCGGTCGCGCGACAATGTGCCCATCCTGAGTTGGGTCTTGCTGCGTGGCCGATGCCGCGCGTGTGCATGGCGCATCCCCTGGCGCTATCCGGCGGTCGAGTTTGCAACAGCCGCAGTGTTCCTGTTGTGCTTTCTGCGTTTCGGACTGTCGCTCTATGGCGTCGGCATGGCGGCGCTCTGTTTCCTGCTGCTGGGCCTCGCAGTGATGGACGCGGAAACGATGCGGCTGCCGGATGCGTTCACCCTTCCCGGAATTGTGCTGGGGGTGGTCTGGTCGGGACTGCTGTGGGTAGCGGTGCGACGGTTGCCCCCCGGAGCAATCGGCATCGGGCACACCTCAACATTCGACGGCCGCCCACCGATTTGGCCAGAGGCCGCCATGACCGTAGTTGCGTCAACGATTTGGGCTGTGTTGGCGGCCCTCCTCATACTCGCGATTCGCTGGCTCTACCTTCTATCTCGTCGCCGCGAAGGCATGGGTCTCGGCGATGCGAAGCTGCTGGCGATGATCGCCGCATGGCTCGGACCGGTGTTGACGCTCCTGACGGTCTTTCTTGGTGTGGTTGGCGCGGCGATGGTCGGCGCTCTTTGGACAGCCAGGCGTGGGCGTCAAGGCGCGATGGCAGCCCGTCTGCCCTTCGGTTCGTTCCTCTGTGCGGCCGCGATCTACTCGATTTTTGCTGGCGAGCCTCTCATTCGCTGGTACCTGCAGTTTTTCCCCTAGCGGGGCAGCTCAGGACTCGTGCCTGGCCGGAGCCACCGTCCCCCGGCACTCGCCGAATCCGATCCGCGGATAGCCCTCGCGCTCGCACCACGAGCGGAAAATGACTTCATCCCCATCTTCGAGGAATGTCCGCTGCTCGCCGTTCGGCAATGCGAGCGGCTCGGCCCCGCGCTTCGTCCTCTCCAGCAGGCACCCGACCGATTCCGGTGTCGGGCCCGAGACCGTTCCCGTAGCCAGCAAATCGCCCGAGCGCAAATTGCATCCGTTGCTGGCGTGGTGCGCCAGCATTTGTGCCGGCGTCCAGTACAAATCGCGCAGATTGCCGCGGCTCACGCGAAAAGGCTTCTCGCCGGCAGCGCGCATTTTGGCCGTGACCAACAAAACCTCGAGCGTAATGTCGAAAGCGCCCCGTTCCTGATCCCGTCCAGAAAGCAGATACGGCAGTGGCGCCGGATCGGCCTCAGGGCGCGCCGCCACAGGCACACGATACGGCTCCAGAGCATCCATCGTCACGACCCATGGCGAGAGCGTCGTACCGAAGCTCTTGCCGAGAAACGGCCCCAGCGGCTGGTATTCCCACGACTGAATGTCGCGCGCCGACCAGTCGTTGACGAGGCAGAAGCCGAAAATCTGGTGGCCGGCACGATCGATGGGAATCGTCGAGCCGAGATGATTCCCTGCCCCGACGAAGAATCCCATTTCCAATTCGTAATCGAGCATGCGGGTCGGCCCGAACGCCGGCTGCGCTGCATCCGGCGCTTTCGTCTGCCCGCATGGCCGCCGAATCTCCGTCCCGCTCACCACAATCGACGAAGCGCGTCCGTGGTACCCGATCGGCAGGTATTTGTAATTCGGCAGCAGCGGCGTGTCGGGACGAAAGAGGCGGCCAACATTCGTCGCGTGGTGAATCGACGCGTAGAAGTCCGTGTAGTCGCCGATCCGAAACGGCGGCAGCAATTTTACCGAGCTCTGCGAGATCAGCATCGCCTCCACCCGTTTGCGCGCGCTGGGATCGGTCAGCAACTCGGCGGCGCGCTGCCGCACCGCGCGCGCTTCGAGAATCCCGAACTGCTCCGACCCGTTCACCCAACCCACGGGTACATGGAGCTTGTCGAGGAGGCCAGCGCGATAGCACCCATACAAATCGAGAATCCGGTCGCCAATGGCGAGGCACACGCGGTTCAGGCTGTTGAGCGCGCGCATCGCCACCGACAGGTCTTCGCGCTCCGGCCCGTCCTGCGGTTTAAAAACACCGAACGGCAGATTCTCGATCGGAAAATCCGTCTTCGGATCGTTCGCCGACTCAACCCAGCTGCGCGTGCCTTCCGCCATCACAGCCATCCCATCGCTTTCAGATCATCGATCGGCTCGGTGAAGGAGCACGACCCGAAACCCGTCGCCAGATTCGCGCGCAGGCTGCTGATCTGTTCCACCGTCAGCCGCTCGCTGCGCCACCCGATCCCTTCTTCGTCGCACTGAAACGCTGCGGGATCCTCTTCTGCGATGACCTTCATCAGCGTCTCCTCCACTACGCCCACGCGGGCGAGTCCTGCAGCGACAAAGACGTTCAGGAATCCGTGCATCGCCGCCGTCGGGCTGCTGAGCGCGTAGATCAGCTTGCGCACGCCGCGCACCGCGTGATGGAGCCCCGCGGTGAACTTCAGCGGCACTCGCGCCTGATCGCATGCGCGGATGAAGCGGACGATTGTCTCCGCCGGTGGAATCGCTTCGGCCTTAACTCCGCCGGTGCGCAGCTTGGCGCGTGCGCCATATTGCCTCAGGATGGGCAAAACCCGGCCGGCCTCATCGGGAGGAAATTCGATATAGCGCGCCCGCTTGGCACCCAGCAGCGCCAGCAAATTCCACGCGCCCGCGTCGTGAATCGCCTTCGCTTCGTATGCGGACAGGATCGCCACGCCTTCCTGAAAACCACCGGTTAGCTTGACGTCGTCGCGCGGGTCTTCCTGCATGCAGACCACGCTCAGCATCCAGGGCGGCTCCTGCTCATCGCAGCAAACTCGCTCAAACGCGTCCGAGAATTCCCGCAGCCGAATCGCCGGCAGCACGAAGTTGCCCAGCATCCAGGCGTGTTCGCCGTGCAGGTAGGAGCGATAATTCCGCACGGCCGTTTCCATGTCCAGCGATGCGGGCGGAAACAACCCCGCATAGTCGATGATGCCCGTGAGCAGCGCCTCAACCGCTCTCATCCCTTCGGCTCCCGGAAATGCTTTTTGAGTCCCTGCCAGCATTCGAAATATTCGTGCTGCAGGATTTTGGTTTCAAGGGCAAATTTCGTCGGCCGCACCGGCAGTCCCGTCTCGAACATGAAGGCTAGCGTGTTGTCGAGCTTCACAGGCTTCAGTTCCGCCTCGCTTGCTTTCTCCCACGTCTCGGCGTCCGGCCCATGGCCCGACATGCAGTTGTGCAGGCTGGCGCCGCCTGGCAGGAAGCCCTCGGCTTTGGCATCGTACTCGCCGAAGATCAGGCCCATGAACTCGTTCATCATGTTGCGATGGAACCACGGCGGGCGGAAGGTGTGCTCTGCCACCAGCCAGCGAGGCGGGAATATGACGAAGTCGATGTTCGCGGTCCCGGCCATGGCTGTGGGTGAGGTGAGCACGGAATAAATGGATGGATCGGGATGGTCGAAGCTGACGGAGTTGATGCAGTTGTAGCATGCCAGGTCGTATTTGTATGACGCATAGTTGCCGTGCCATGCGACGACATCGAGAGGCGAGTGGTCGATCTCCGCTTCCCACAGCCGCCCCAGAAACTTTCCGACGATGCGATAGTCGCCGTCGAGGTCCTCATACGCCGCCACCGGCGCCAGAAAATCGCGCGGATTGGCCAGGCCGTTGGCTCCAATGGGACCAAGGTCAGGCAGGCGAAATGGGAGCCCGTAGTTCTCGCAGATGTAGCCGCGCGACGGCCCCTCCAGATCGACGCGCATCTTGATGCCGCGCGGAATCACGGCGATCTCTCCAGGTTTCACGCCCAAAATGCCGAGCTCTGTGTGAATGCGCAAATCCCCCTGCTGCGGCACGATGAGCATCTCTCCGTCGGCGTTGTAGAAATATCGTCCCTGCATCGAGGCATTCGCCGCGTACACGTGGACCCCGACGCCGATCTGCATCGCCGGGTCGCCGCTGCCCCCCAGCGTTACGATACCCTCGACAAAATCCGTCTTCTTCTCCGGCATAGGCACCGGATTCCAGCGCATCTGGTTCGGCGGCGTGGGCAGCTCGGTGAAGGGTCCGCTGCGCAATAGGCCGGAACCGATCTCGGAGAACGGCTTGTGCGTCACCGACGGCCGGATGCGATACGTCCAGGTGCGCCGGTTGGTCGCCCGCGGCGCGGTGAAAGCGGTCCCGCTCAATTGCTCGGTATAGAGCCCCAGCGCGGACTTCTGCGGCGCATTTTGCCCCTGAGGCAACGCTCCCACGACGGCTTCCGTCGCGAATTCATTGCCAAATCCCGACTGGTAGCGCAGTTCCGGCATGCTTCCTCCTCGTGAATCAGAAACGCACTGGGAGACACCCGGCCTTCTGGCATTTCTCGCCCGCCGGATGAAGCGCGAAAACCTTATACGCTACCGGGACCGAGGGAGGATTGGCAAACGCCTCGCGTTCACCCTGCGTTTTACTCAGACCATCTATGCTGCACGCAGGAGACCTTCCGCGATGAACATGACCGGCAACACCATCCTCATCACCGGCGGCACCAGCGGCATCGGCCGCGCGCTCGCCGAGGCGTTCCACAAGCTCGGCAACCAGGTCATCATCGCAGGCCGCCGCAAGCCGCTGCTCGACGAGGTTGCCGCCGCGAATCCTGGCATGCAGGCTGCTGTGTTCGATGTGCAGGACGCAGCGTCCGTCGCAGACTTCGGGCGCTCCGCGACGGCGCAGTTTCCCGCCCTGAACATCCTCATCAACAACGCCGGCATCATGAAGTCCGAAGACCTGAACGACTCATCGGCGGACTTCTCCATCGTGGAGTCGACCGTCGCGACCAACCTGATCGCCCCGCTTCGGCTGACCGCCGCCCTGCTGCCGCTCCTCAAACGGCAGCCGCACGCCGCCGTGATGACCGTCTCCTCCGGCCTGGCATTCGTGCCGCTGGCCATGACGCCAACCTACTGCGCTACCAAGGCCGCCATGCACTCATGGACCCAGTCGCTGCGCTACCAACTGCAGGGCAGCAGTGTGCAGGTCATGGAGCTGATCCCGCCCTACGTCCAGACCGAATTGCAAGGGGCCCATCAGGCCCAGGACCCGCGCGCCATGCCGCTGGCCGACTTCATCGCCGAGGTCATGGAGATTCTCCGCACCCAGACCGACGCCCAGGAGATTTGCGTCGAGCGCGTCTACCCCCTCCGCTTCGCCGCGGAGAAAGGCCAGGCCGGCTACGGCCAGGTCTTCAAGGGGATGAACGACAGCTTGCGCGCAGCCATGGCGGGCCACGAACGCCGCTGATCCCTGCGGCACAGACTGCCAACTCTCACGGAATTGCCGCTCTGCCCGGCCAACGCAGCTTCCACAGACCCGGGCACCCCAGACGGCCCGGGCGCGATCCTGTGCCGAAACAGCATCTTGTGACGTAAGTCACAGCACGTCCGGCAGGCAACCGGCAAACTGCAAAGGAACGCCAGAAAGGCTTTCCCGGTCCCTGGACCTATGGGCGCAGATTTTTTCGAACTGAATGTCGAGCTCGACCGGATGGCGTCGAAGATTGCGATGCCGGCAGGAACGGTACTCTTCCGGTGCGGCGATCCTGTTTCCGGAGTATTCATCATCCGCTCCGGTGTCGTCAGCATGTTTCTCGATGCAAAATCCCAGGTGCCCGTCACCAGGACCCTGGGCGCCGGCGAAATCGCCGGGCTGCCCGCCGCGTTGACGGGCTCCTACAGCCTCTCCGCCCAGGTTGTCGAAGACGCGGAACTCGGGTTTATCCCGGCCGATCGCGTTTCCGCGCTGCTGGAGCGCTCTCCGCGCCTGTGTCTCATCGCCGCCCGCGCCATGAGCGACGAGATCGCTCGGATGCGCAGCGGCCTCCGGGAAATCCAGCCGGTACATTAGGGCCCCGGCGGGAACCCTTCCCCGCGACCCTGCCCCAATCCACCTTGCGGATTACTGCACCCAAATGAGCCCCGGCAAAACGTCGCCTGCCTGCCCCAGGACCACTTGCGTGAACGCGTGCGCATTCATCGGCAATTCCGGCCCGATATAGATTTTCCGAATGCGCGGAGGCGCCCAGCGTACGAAGTTGGCAGCTGGATACACGGCGCCGGAGGTGCCGACCACCAGCATGACTGTCGAGCGCTCGATTTCGCGCTGGATGCGATCCATTTCCAGAGGAATCTCGCCGAACCAAACGATGTGTGGGCGAATGCGGCCTCCGCAACTGCATCGCGGAACCGCTTCTGCCGTCTCGTAGAGGGCCTGATCGCCAAAAGGCGCCATGCGGCAGCCAGAGAGTCCTCCTCCCGTCGGAACGTGAAATTCGCAGCGCGAGACGAAGAGTTCGCCGTGCATGTGCACCAGCCGCCGCGACCCGGAGCGTTCGTGCAGGTCATCGACATTCTGCGTGCACAGGAAAAAGCGATCGCCCAGCTGCGCCTCGGCCTCCGCCAGGGCGATGTGCGCCGGGTTGGGCGAAGCCTTCCGCGCATCCCGCCTCCTCTGGCTGTAAAAGCGCCACACGCGCGCCGCATCCTGCGCCCATGCATCCGGCGTGGCGACTTCTTCGACGCGGTGGCCTTCCCACAGGCCTCCCTGATCGCGAAAGGTCTTCAGGCCGCTTTCCGCACTCACCCCGGCGCCCGTGAGCACAAAGACGCGATCTTCAGCACCGACAACAATGGATTCCTGAGTCGTTCTTGCCATGGTTCCAGCTTACTTCTTTGCCTGGCAACGACCGAGGAATGGGACGCCGCCGCTCGGCGAAAGTTACTGTGGTGCCGGCGTGGCGATCGGCGTCCTTGGCCGCCGCCAGTTGAAATAGCGGCCGAGAATGCCCTTCACAATCAGGTGATCGGTCGAAGCGGTTGCGCCCCATCCCGCCCCGAAATTGATTTCCCACTTCGGCGAGATAAACAGGTTGACTACGGGAAAGACCTGCTGCTGCTGGTTGTGCAGGTTGACGAAGTTCCCGAACTGGCCCCAATAACCGTAGTACTCGACGCCGATGTTGTAGAGCTTGTTCGGCTGGTAACTGAGAGCCGCTGCGGGACCAAAGGTGAGCCCGCGCGGTGAAACGTCGCGGTAGTAAGCATCCACCGCCGCTTGCGGAGTGCCGGGTGGCAGCCCGGTGGGATGGATTCCCCAGTTCATGGTCGTATTCACCGACCAGTACCACTTGCCCAGCGTCTGGTCGACGATCGGCATAATTTGCCAGGACCATGTGGGATTCGCATAGGCGGCGCGCGCATAGCCGATCTCGTTCGACACGCTCACTCCGACCGGCCAGTGCCAACTGGGAGGGATGCGCACGCGCGGCCGGATATGGTCGCCCACCCACTGCACCCCGCTACCGTTCTTCTCTTCGGTGAAGACGTAGAAGCCCAGCTCCGCCCAGTTACTCAGCCCCTGCGTGAACTCGACGGTTTCGTGCTCCTGGCCCTGCGTGGGCTGCATCCCGAAACTGGGCGTCGTGCTGCCTTCCACCGTGTAGTTGCTGTGCAGCTCCACCAGCAGCGTCTCCGCTGGCATGGTTTCGGAAGGGTAAACCTGGATTTCGTAGTTTTCCTGCGCGTGCAGGAACGGATGCACAACGACGAGGACGAAGAGCGCCGCGAGAGCGCGGACAAAAATCCGTGGCACGACAGCCGGCTGCATGATACCTCTGCACGATGATAGCCGGATCGCATGACGAATCATTCATCGTCCCACGGCAGCTCGCAGGCCTCCGCTATTCTGAGTCCATGCTTCCCGCTCGGGATGAGCACCTCGTTCAGATCGTTGATGCCGCCACAGCCGATGCGGCGCGTCGCGCTGGCGCGTGGCTCAAGTGCGCTCCGGGATGCACCCAGTGCCGCATCGGCGTCTTCGCCATCTCGCAGCTCGATGCGGCCCGTTTACGTGAGGGACTGGCAGTTCTGCGGAAAACGGATCCGGCCCGAGCCGCAACCGTGACCCAGCGCGCGCAGGATGCCGCCGCTCGCCTCAGCGGCGAATTTCCCGGCGATCCGCAGACCGGCATCCTCGACCCGATGCAGTCCGACCGCTTCGAAGAATTTGCCAACGAGGAGCCTTGCCCCGCACTCGACCCGGCCACCGGCCTCTGCGACCTCTATGCCGCGCGTCCCATGACTTGCCGGGTCTTTGGGCCGCCGCTGCGCACAGAAGGAGGGCTAGGCGTGTGCGAGCTGTGCTTCGTCGGAGCAACAACCGAAGAGATTGCAGCCGCGGAGCTGCACCTCGACTGTGAGGCGCTGGAGTCCGCGCTCGGCGCCGAGGCCGAACAGGCCAGGGGCCTCGCCGGCGAGACGATTGTCGCCTGGGCACTGACACCGCGCTGAATCGGCTCACGACACTGGCGAGCTGTGCGCCACCTGCTACGGGTTCGTTGCCGGAGCCGAAGCGCCGTGGCGGTTGTTCAGGTGCATCCGCGAAAGAAGTGAGTGCGGCCCGCTGTAGAAGAATTCCAGCACGACGTTGCTGCCTGCGTAAGCCAGCAGGTTATAGTTCCCGATTCTGAACCCGTCCTTCGCTCCATACCGGCCGGGATACCATCCGTAGACCGCGGCCATGGACCCGGCATAGGGCGCAACCAGCGACGGCAAGGAAAACACGCGATGCCCATCTTCCCCGCGGCGTCCGGTCAGGGTCGACAGCATGGCGTGGCCGAAGCGCGGCATCAGGCCCTGGCATGTGCACCGGTAGTACAGCGTGTCTTCCCCCAGGGCTTTCGCCAGCGAATAGCGCGTCGTCACGCCGATCGCCGTAATGCCGAAATTGGAACCGAATCGGCTGCCATAACCCGACATTCCCTGGCCCCACTCCGGCGGCGTATTGCTCCACTGATTGATGCCCGCTTCAATGACTGCCGAGGCGATCGGGTAAGGGCCAAACGCGTCGAACAGGTAATTCCGGGCATTTTCCTTCTCGGTAGGCCGCGTATAGGTCAGGTCCGCCTGGCTCGCCGTCGCGGACTTGAATGTCTCAGGAGCGTCGGGCAATGCCGCCGTCTGCGCGCTCCCAGGGACCGGCAGTCCCGCGAACACAACCATCATCGCCAGGGGACGCATTCCGCGCGGTCTCCTGCCGCACCGCCCCAGGGATCGACGGCTCATGGGTCGCCTCCAGAAAAAGACGTCTGCTTGCAATGGTCGTGGCGGGCACCGGGAATCCAATGGCTGTCCTGGGACCAGAGGCTGTTATTAACTTTCCCACGACCGGCGCCGGAAGCCCGTTTCTCTCAGTTCGAGAAGAGAGGAGCGCCGTATACCGGGTGTCTGCCAGCGACGAGCGGCGAAGAAATGAGGGAAATGGGCGCGAAAGTTAATAACAGCCTCTGGTCAGCGATTATGTCAGAGTTGGCGCACAGGCAGCGAGAAATGATTTTCGGCCTCGACCGATTCCGGCCCCGCGGCCGGCCCATCGAAGGCCGCCGTCGGCCGTCCGGCTTTGAGGCTCGGCGATATTGTTGTACCCTACAACAATATCCGCCACGGGAGCTCTGGAGTCCGCCTTTGCCTCCCCGAAGCCGCACAGGACGCGCCGATATCGCGCAGCCTTCCCGGGCGGAACTGGAGCTGGAATATCATGCTGCCCGAACAGTGGGAAACCTTTAAACGCGCCGCTCGCCGCGAAAAACTCGACAAGATCCCCATGGCCCTCATCATCGACAGTCCATGGATCCCCGGCTATCTCGGCATCGGCCACATGGACTACTTCCTCGACCCCGAACTCTGGTTCCAGTCCAATCTGCGCATCATGCGCGAATTCCCCGACATCATCTTTGTCCCCTCGTGGTGGATGGAATACGGCATGGCCGCCGAGCCTTCCATTCTCGGCGCGAAGATCAAATTTTGGAAAGACAATACACCCAGCGAGTACCACACCCTCTACCACCTCGAAGACATCGACCAGTTTCCCGAGTACGAGGTCGAATCCGATGCCTTTGCCGGACTCACGCTCCACCGCTACGGCATGGCGCGCCAGCGCATCCTCGACACCGGCTACATCCTGCCCATGGTCACCGCGCGCGGCCCGCTCTGCACCGCTGGATTCGTCCGCGGCACCACGAATTTCATGATCGACCTCGTCGAGAATCCCGAAGGCGCGCACAAACTCATCGATCTCTGCACGCGCGTCGTGATCGACTGGCTCAAGGCCCAGCAGAAAGTCCTGGGCGATACAGTCGAAAGCATCTTCATCCTCGATGACATCGTCGGCTTCATC
Organism: Acidobacteriaceae bacterium; assembly: GCA_036521315.1. Taxonomy (GTDB): domain Bacteria; phylum Acidobacteriota; class Terriglobia; order Terriglobales; family Acidobacteriaceae; genus Palsa-343. The sequence continues at coordinate 24,881 of DATDHZ010000094.1, read as the reverse complement.
AACGAGGAGCATTACCTCGAGTTCGCCCATCCTTATCTCAAGCGAATCTGCGACGCCTTCCCCAAAGACTGGGTCAAGGTCTACCACAACGATGCCGAAGTCGATGCCTGCCTCGACCATCTCCCCGACTGCGGTTTCAACGTCCTCAACTGGGGCAAGCAGCGGCACATCACGGAAGTGAAGCGCCGCGTCGGCGATCGCATGTGCCTCATGGGCAACGTCAACCCGCTGGAAATCGGCGTCCGCGGCTCGCCCGAAGAAGTAAAGGACGAAACCCTCGAGGTCCTCGAAGGCTCCGGCGGCGAAGGCATCATCCTCTCCGTCGGCGGCGGCACCAGCCCCGGCATGCCGAAGCAGAACATCCTCGCCATGCTCGAAGCCCTCAACGAATTTAACTCGAAACGCGCCGCCACGCCGGCCGCCGTCCGCTGAGGACCCATGCCCGACTACGCCCAGATGAACCAGTATCTGTACGAGGGCAACGCCGACCAGGTGGGCAAGCTCACTGAAGCTGCACTCGCCGAAGGCCGCTCTCCGCAGGAGGTCCTGAACGAAGGCCTCATCGCCGGCATGAGCGTTGTGGGCGAAGACTTCAAGCACAATATCCTCTACGTCCCCGAGGTCCTCATCGCCGCCCGCGCCATGAAAGCCGGCATGGCCGTCCTCAAGCCGCTCCTCACCTCCAAAGACAGCGGCGCCAGGCCCAGAGGCATCCTCCTCATGGGCACCGTCCGCGGCGACCTCCACGACATCGGAAAAAACCTCGTCGCCATGATGGCCGAAGGCGCCGGCTTCGAAGTCCACGACATCGGCGTCGACCAAAGCGTCGAGAAGTTCATGGCGGCCGCCGACAAGGTCAACCCCACCATCATCGGCATGAGCGCCCTGCTCACCACCACCATGATGTACATGAAGACCGTCATCGACGGCTTCCAGGCCGCCGGCCGCTCGCACATCAAAATGGCCATCGGCGGCGCGCCCATCAGCCAGATGTTCGCCGACGAAATTGGCGCCGACGGCTACGGAGCCAACGCCTCCGCCGCCGTCGATCTCTTTCTCCGCCTCTCGGCTCAGGAATAACCGCCGTGGCCACTTACAAAATTCTCTGCTGGCAGGAAATCCCAACGCAGATCCGCGCTGAAGACGATTCCGACGACGTGACCGTCAGCCTCGATCCGCGCTTCATGGAACACATCGACCTGCTCGCCGCGAAGCGCGGACTTCAGTCCGCCGACGACTACCTCGCCCAGTGGAAGTGGTCCGACGAAGCCCAGCGTCCCGGCTCCGCCCCGGAAGTCGCCGAAGCCGTCAAAGCCGAACTCGAAGCGAAAGGATTGCCGGATCTCCGCGCATGACCGCGACCCTTACCATCAACGGCCAAACCATCGCGGCGCAGCGCGGCCTTTCCCTCTTCGATCACGCCGAATCCCTCGGCATTGAAGTCCCCACCTCCTGCCGCAAGCAGGGCAAGTGCCGCGAGTGCATGCTCGAAATTGTCGAAGGCCTCGCCGCCCTTACGCCCTGTACCGACCCCGAACGCCATCTCCGCGGCAACTTCCGTCTAGCCTGCCAAACCTACGTAGCGCCCGATTCGCCCGCCGCATCCATCCGCTGCCACACCATGCGCCGCGGCACAATGCGTATCGAGCGCCGCGCTCTCAACCTGCCCGTTAGCAAGCATCTGGATCCTGCCGTCACGCGCGACGGCGACCGCATCCTCCTCGACGGGGTCGAAATCGACCGCAGCCCCGGCCCCATCCACGGCCTCGCCATGGATCTCGGCACGACTACCGTCGTTCTGCGCCTCCTCGATCTCGAAACCGGCGAATTCGTCGCCGACACGTCGCTGGAAAACCCGCAGCGCTTCGCCGGCTCCGAAGTCATGTCGCGCATCGCGTATGACTCGGACCATCCCGGCCGCCTGCTCCTGCGCACGCTCGCCGGCTACCTCACCCACGCCATCGAAAAGTTCCCCGTCGATCCGCGCACCATCTACGAAATGGTCGTCGTCGGCAACTCCACCATGCGCGACCTCTTCTTCCGCCAGAGCGTCCACCCCATCGGCCAGTCGCCCTACCGCTCCATCACGGAGATCGATTTCGCCGAGGGCCGCCGCACCACCACCGCGCTCACGCAATCCGGCTTGCGCTCGCTTCTGCCCAGCCAGCCGCGCGCCCGCGTTTATGGCGCGCCCATCATTAGCGGACACGTCGGCGCCGACGCCGCCGCCGCCATGCTCGCCGTCGATCTGGCCCACGAAGACCGCCTCGTCGCCATCATGGACATTGGCACCAATACCGAACTGATCCTCGGCAACAAAGACCGCATCCTCGCCGCTTCCTGTCCCGCCGGTCCCGCCTTTGAAGGCGGAGCCATCGCTTGTGGCATGCCGGCGCTCGACGGCGCCATCGAAGAGGTCTGCATTGACGACTCCACCGGCGCCTTCCATTGCGGCACCATCGGCGACGTGGAACCGCAAGGCATCTGCGGCTCCGGCCTCATCGACGTCCTCAGCGAGCTCCTCCGCACCGGTCGCATGAACGACCTGGGACGCTTCGATGACGGCCCTCATCGCATCGTCCTCCATCAAGGCCCCGCCCCCGCCGAAGACATCTACCTCCTCGAATCCGATGTCAACGAGCTCGCCCAGGCCAAGGGCGCGAACGTTGCTGGTCTCCACACCGTCTTCTCGACCTGGGGCATCGACTTCGACGACATCGACCTCTTCTACCTTGCCGGCGGCTTCGGCCGTCACCTCAACGTCGCCGCCGCGCAGCGCATCGGCCTCATCCCCCCCCTCCCGCCCGCCAAAGTCGTCCAGGCGGGCAACACCGCCATTGAAGGCGCCACCATCGCCCTGCTCTCGAGCCGCAAACGCGCCGAGCTCGAATCCCTCGTTCGCCGCGTCGAACACTGCCGCCTCGAAACCCATGCCAGCTTCTTCGACTTTTTCGTCGAAGGCTGCCAGTTCAAGCCACTGCATTCGAACTTTAGGGAGGCTGTCCCTTGCCCCCGCTGACTGAGTTGCTGGAGATTTCGGCCTCCGCCGCCGACGGCACGCTGCCCGCGATCGACGTGCAGCAAGAGGAGTACACGCGCCTCCTCGGCTATCCCCGCGGCCACATTCTCGAAGGCCGCGCCCACGAGCTCGCCGAGAATGCCCGCGTCTGGTACGCCCAGCATGGCCGCCCGTGGTTCTACGCGCGCCAGGCCGAGTCCTTCGCGCTCACGGCGAGCAATCTTTGTATCGACAGCATCCCCTTCACCAGCCCGCGGCTCGCCGCCACGCTCGCTCAGGCCGAAGCCCACAGCGCCCTCCTCGTCGCTGTCAGCGCTGGGCCCGAAGCCGAAGAAGAAGCCGCCCGCCTGTGGTCCGCCGAGAAACCTGACGAATATTTCTTCCTCGAGATGGTCGCCTCCGCTGTCGTCGAGCACCTCACCACGCTTACTGGCGCGCGCCTCTGCGGCTGGGCCGAGCGTCACGGCATGGCGGTCCTGCCGCACGCCAGCCCCGGCTATTCCGAGTGGGACGTCGCCGAGCAGCCGCACCTTCTGAGGCTCATCCGGCAGACGCGCCGCATCCCGCTGCCCTCGTCCCTCGAAGTCCTCGACTCCGGCATGCTGCGCCCGCGCAAAACGCAGCTCGCTGTCTTCGGGCTCACGCGGCACACCGACCGCCTGCGGCCGCTCAGCGATCTCATCCCCTGCGAACGCTGTTCCTTCGGCCCCTGCGCCTATCGCCGCGCGCCCTGGCGCGCCGAGCCGCGCGCCAATGTCGAGCGCTTCCCTGCCCGCGTTGCAGTCCTTGACGCCAACGCCTCCTACACCGTCAACCGCAAAGCGCTCGCCCGCTGGACCGCCGAACGCCTCACTCTGCGCGAAGCCCCCGACGGCTCCCTCACTGCTCTGTTCCGCTACGACGGCAGCACCTGCACCAATATGGGCCGCCCGCTCGCCTTCGACTACACAGTCACCCTCGGACCCCGCGAAGCCGGCTACCCCATCCGCGAGCAGCACTGCGCGCCAGCTCCCGGCGACACCGGTCACACGCACATGTGCCAGTACATCGAGAACCCCGGCGGTCTCATGGCCGCCATCGGCAGCGAGCAACCTCTCCACGGCGAGCGCCTCAACGCTGTCCTCTCGTGGACACGCGAGGCCTCCGCGGCCGGATGCTTCTGCGAAGCCGCGAGCCGCAATCACAAATGGGGACTCGTTCTTGAGACGCTCCACTACGCTTTGGTCCAGCGCGACCAGATCCAGGAACTCGCATGAAGAAACCGCTGCACGAAGTCATTCGCTCCCACCCGCTCCTCTGCGACGGCGCCATGGGCACGCAGCTGATGCTCGCCGGCCTCGAACAGGGCAACTGCGGCGAGGCGTGGAACCTCACCCACCCCGAGCGCGTCCTCGCCATCCAGCGCCGCTACGCCGAGGCAGGCTCCGACTGCCTGCTCACCAACACCTTTGGCGGCTCGCGCATTATGCTCACTCGCCACGGCGAAGGCGAGCACGTCGCCCCCATCAACCAGGCGGGCGTCCGCATAGCGCGCGATGCCTTTGGTAACCGTGACGGTTACGTGATCGGCGACATCGGGCCCTTCGGTGGGCTCCTCGAGCCCTACGGCGACTTCACCGAAGCCCAGGTGCGCTCCGCCTTCGAAGAACAAGCCGCCGCACTCGTCTCCGCTGGCGCCGACGCCATCATTATCGAGACGCAAACCTCCCTCGAGGAGCTCCTGCTCGGCATCGAATCCGCGCAGAAAGCCGGAGCCCCGACGATCATTGGTTCCATGGCGTACGACGTCACCCTCGACGGCTCGACTTTCCGCACCATGATGGGTGTTGAACCGGAGCGCGCCGCCGAGTTCATGGAGGAGCACGGCGCCCACATCGTCGCCCTCAACTGCGGCACCCGCATGGACATGGACCGCGCCCTCACTGCCGTCCGCCGCTACCAGTCCGCCACCAGTCTGCCCGTCATGGTGCAGCCCAACGCCGGCCAGCCCAAGCTCGTCCAGATGAAAGTTGTTTACGACGAAACGCCCGACGAGATGGTGAACGGCCTCGAGCCGCTGCTCGACGCCGGAGCCAAGATCATCGGCGCCTGCTGTGGCTCCACGCCCGGCCACATCCGCGCCTTACGTCAAACCATGGATGCCTGGCTCGCCGCCAGAGGCCTGGCATCGAAGGAAGTCTCCGCATGAAAGTGAAACTCTGCGACGTCAACCTCGCCACTCTCGAAAAACTCCCCGCGCACACCGATGACAAGTCCGGCATCGGCGTCCACTACATCGACGCGTATATCAAGCCGATGAACGTCAAGCTCGAAGACGGGACGCCCGTGAGGTGCAAGCGCCGCGGCCTCAAGATCATCCTCTCCGCGGGTGCAAAAAAAGGCGAAGGGCTCATGCGCCGCCTCGCCGTCAGCCGGGATCCCGTCGTCATGCTCCAGGCTGCCCTCCAGGAAGCAGCCACCAACGCGGGTCTCGAACTCGCCCTGGAAGACAGCGTCGTGTACCTTACGCTCTGAGAGAAAGAACCATCCGGAGAAAGCGAATGGGGAGTGAACAGCTTTGGGTCGAACCCAGCGGCACGATGATCCTGGCCCGCTTGCGCGGCGTGCCCACAGAGGACTTGCTCAGAAAATGCCAGGAGCTCGTGCTGCAATTGGCAAAGGACACGGGCCAGTGGAAAGTTCTGTACGACGCGCTTGAACTGGAACTTCCGAATGTAGAGCCTGCCCTTGTACAGCAGAAGCTCGAGACGGAACTGGAATCAGGGACGCGCCTGCGCCGTGCCATCGTCGTGCAAAATTCTCGCGTCGCCTACCACGCGAGGCTGGCCTTTGGAGCCGGCGATTACCGCGTGTTCTATAACGATATTGGGGCAGCAATCCGATGGCTGAAGGAGTAAACGGCTTTGCACATCGCAACGGTGTGTCCACTTCTTTTTTCCTGAATTGACTGCGTGCCGCTCAAGCGTCTGCCGGCCGATTCAGCAACCCAACCGCTGCCAAAACACTATGTCAGGCAACGGGCGCCACGCTCACACCGTCTTCGGCAGGAAGTTGAACAACTGGCTCACGTCGCCCAGCGGCGTCGGTTCCCGCTCCACAAAAACCTCCAGCAGCGTCGTCGTGTATGGATACAGCAGCGTTTGATCGCCCTGCGCCAGCGGCGTCAGATCGAGCTTCACCGGCGTTTGTCGTGTATGGTCGATCGTCAGCGGCTGCGCATCCCCGGGCTGCCCTGTATACGCCTCGTACTCGATCATGTCCGACCCGCTCGAGGCTATGATTTCCAGCCACATCTTCTTTTTCTGTCCACCCGGCGTGTTCAGCGCCAGCATCTCCGGAGTGAGTCGCACATAGAAGCATCGATAACTGCCGTCTCCCGAGTAAGTGTCGGCAATAAGCGGAACTGCAGGAAAATCCGGGTCATCCGATTGGGCCAGGTTATCCCCGATATACAGCTGCAGGTTATAGTCGCCAACTCCATCGCCATGGTCATCGGTGACATGGACGACCAGTTGCTGCCATCCTGCGCCGCCATTGTCTCCGTTTTGGCTCTCGGCATTCATCTTGTCGAGAGCCGCCTGACCCCAGGCCAGCGCATCCTTTTCCCAGGCATCGTAAGAACCCGCGTCCGCGATCCCAAAGAACCGCTTCATCAGATCGATCACGCCAGGGTCTGGATTCTCGACGATGCTGCCGTGGTTCTTCTCATCGACCGCGATCATTGGCACGGCCAGGCGATTGGCTTCCCATGGCGTGATGTTGCAGCGCATCGGAATCCCGTTCGCATCGACGAGAGGCTTTCCGTTCCCGTCGGTCAGCTTCGGCTCCCGCCGCAGGTCCACGCTCACCTTGCGCGTGTTCAGCGCACATCCCGCCCAGCGCACCGTTCCATCGGAGCCCGGCGAATTCGCCAGTGCGTCGATCCCCTGATAGCCAATGTTGCCGATAAATACCGTCACATAGGGCGTGTCGGAGCCTTTGCCATACAGCGGCGTCGGACACACCATATCCTTGTGCGTCAGCTCCCACGTGTAGCGGCTGCCCAGTTCCAGACCGTCGAGCACCTGATTGCCGGCGTTCAGAAAATCCGGCCCCAGATGCTTGTTCCCTTTCACCAGCGCGCCCAGCCAGCTCCGTCCCTGCTTGGCCTGCGGCGATCCAAACGTTGCCGGCGCCAATCCCACCAGATGCTTCAGCCGCCTGATGCGGCTCCGCGGATCGCCCCGTGGATACGGATCGCTCGTGAGCCACTGCCGCAGCACCAGCATCCCCGTCGAATGCACGACAGCGTCGAACGTCCACTGGTCGTCTTTGCTGCCCGAACTCCACGGCGTGAAACGCAACGCCCGATCGAACGCCTCGCCGAGATCCTTGATCGTGACCTCGTTGTTCAGCGTGACGTAGTTGCCGACGGCGATCGGGATCGTCGTGATCCCCGCCGCCTCCAGCGCGTCGTGCCACGGAATCAAGTCTTCGCCGTTGGCCGAATAGCCATGGATCAGCAGCGTCCGCCCCACAGCCGAGGGCGTGCTGATGGCCGCCGAGCTCGCCGCATCCGCGCCTGCTGAACCCGCGCTCGCCGCTCCTCCACTGCCCACCCCACCGCCGCCCGCCGCCCCGCCTGCAGCAGAATCTGCATCTGATTTTGTCGAGAGCTGTCTCCACCGCGCGAGGAAATCTTTCAGGTCCATGGAGACCTCCTGTCACCGCACGATTGCACTGCTGAATGAGCCGAAAGTCTACGCGGTCCCCCGAACCCGCGCAAGGGGACATGCCCGGATGGCTTGCGGACTGCCGATTTCCCGCTGTGAGCACCAGGTTCAGCGGCGCCCGGCCCCTCGCTGCTCGATGACCCACCGCACAAACTCCCGCCCAGCGGCCTCCTGGTCGTAGCGCGCCGGAAGCTTCTTCCCATCCGTGTACTCGTTGTAGAGCCACGGATCGGTCACCGCCACCACCATTCCTCGCCCGAACCTCGTCCACGCCATGAGCGTGTCGCCCTTCCATAGGATCAGCGGCACGGCCTTCCCGCTGAGCCTCAGCGAGCACGTGTCCTTCATATAGATCCTGTGCGGATGCGCAAACGGCGCCGTCGCCCCCACATCGATCCGGCCGGCGGGAAAATCATCCCCCACCACGTGGTGCACCAGCACGTTGTTGAAGTGCAGCCCAAACCGGTCCGCCAGCAGATCGAAGTGATCGATGTCCGCGTTTGCCGGATCGTTCTCCATCATCAGCAGCACGCCGCCTTGGCTCACCCAATCCGCGATCACCCCCGCATCCTGCTCGTTCATGAAGTGCGGGTTCGGATTTTTCGCCGGGTTATCCGGCGACACGATCAGGTAATACTGCGCGCCCTTCAGCTTCGCCGCCGTCGGCTCGGTCGTCAGCGTCTCCGTCTCCACGCCCGCTTCGCGCCACATCTCCCCGAAGAGCGAATAGCCAGACGCCGTCGTGTCGTCCCACTTGTAGTGGTAGAGCACCTTCTGTCCCGCCGCATTCACCCGCGTCTGGCTGTTGTACCAGGCGTCGACCAGAATCGTCCCATGCGACGATTCGAGCGATGGCTGCTGCTCCTGCGCGGCCCCCGCACATCCCGTCGCGATCGCCACCGCCACCGCCACCGCCACCTTCGCGAAACGCCAGGCTCTCGCCCTCAACCGCCCTCCTATTCCCTAATCCCTATTCCCTGCCCTTCAGTACGCCGCTCCCTTCTTTGGCGGCAGCCCATTCGTGATCATCGGCAGCCCCGTCACCGGCCAGTGGCTCACCTGTGAATCTGTATTCAACTCCAGCGCGCAATCCGCATTGGTCACCGCATCGACATCGACGTTCCAACCATCCACCACCACCAGCGGCATATCGCCCTTCAAATCCGCCAACGCCGCGTCAATATGGATCGTGCGGCTCTCCCCCGGCGCCAGCGACACATAATTATCCGAATAGAAGACCGGCAGCACGCGATCCCCCGTCCCCTTCCGCCGCAGCTGCAGATGCGCCAGCAGCGCCATGTTCCGCCCCGGATTCGTCAGCGTCACATCGAGCCCCAGCCTGCCCGCCGCCGTGTCGTCCTTCCGCGCAATCGTCGCTGTCAGCTTCTCCGCCGGCATCAGGTCCATCTTCGTCAGATCCTCGCCCTGCGTCGGATTCGCCTTCCAGTACAAGTTCCGTGACACCACGTTCCCCTGCGCGTCCTTCAGCTCCAGCTCCACAAAGTACACCGCCCCTCGCCGCCACGGATTCGGCAGCGGCGCCGGCCCCAGGTCGATCGCCGTATCCGCCGGTCCGCTCACCGCATAGTCCTTCTCCGCCGCTTGATCCACCGAGTCAGCAAACCACCCCAGGCCCCACACCGTCACATGCGCCGCATACCCCTCCAGCCCATGCGGCAGATTGTTAATCACCTTCAGATGAAAATCGTCTTCATCCATCTGAATGTGCACCGGCTCCCCCGCCTTCTGCACCGCAAACAACGACGCATTCGGTTCCAGATCGTACGCGTAGAGCTGCCACACAAAGCTCGGCTGCGCCGGATTGCTCATCCACGTAATGATCCCCGTGTCCGGCGCAAATAGCAGCGCATTCCGCCCCTCATACATCGCGCGATACGCCTCGTAGTTCATCATCTGCGCCTTGCGCACAAAGTCCGCCAGATTCGACACCCGCCCATACCGCGCCGCCAGCGCATACGGATACCGGTTCCCCTCGCTCGCGCCCTTCGCCAGATCGTGCGCGCCCCAGTCGTCGTTAATCGTCTCCCAGTCCTTCTCCGGCATCATCGCGTGCACGCTCTCCAGCGTCGGCACGCTCACGCTCCCCGTCTCCGTCTTGAACGGAGCGTCCGGCACGTAGTACGCCGCGGGATCGCGCCAGTCATACGGACCCGCACTCATCACCCCGCGCCCCGCCGTCGAAGAAGGCTGATACAGCCGCTGCGGGTCCAGCTCCGGAATCATCTTCGTCAGCGCATCGTGAATCGCCGGCGGCGGATACCCCTCGTTCCGCGCACACCACAGCGCAATCGACGGATGATTCCGATACCGCAGAATCTTGTCCCGCACATTCGCCAGATACACCTGCAGATCATCTGGATTCGGCCCGTCGCTCGGATTCGGCTGGAACATCTCATCCCAGATCAGAATCCCGTACTTGTCGCACATGTCGTAGAAGTCTTCGTCCGTGCTCTGCCCCACCCAGTTGCGGATCATCGTCATGTGCGCCAGCGCGTGGTAATGAACCTCCGCATCCAGCCGCTCTCGCGGTATCCGCTTCAGCGCCTCATCGAGGCCCCAATCGCCGCCCCGGATGAACACCTTCACCCCGTTCACGCTGATCGTCAGCGCATCCATCCCGCCGTATTCAATCTTGCGGATGCCGAACTGCGTCTCCGTCTCGCTCGAATCCTGGCCATGCTCCACAAATCGCAACTGCAGATGATACAAATTCTGCGGCCCATACCCGTTCGGCCACCAAAGCTTCGGGTTTGCCAGGTGCAGCGCCGCCGCTGTCTTCGGGTCGACACTCACGGCCTGCATATTTTTCGCAGCCACGGTGACTTTCTCGGAGAAGCGCGCCGCCACAGCGGCATCCGCCGCCCCAACCGGTCCCTCCAGAACCTCACCCTCCAGCGTCCCCTTCACTTCCTTGTCGCTTGTGTTCTCAACCGTCACCTTCACCGTCAGATCGGCCTGCGACGTATCGGGCAGCGGCAAATCCGTCTCCACCAGCGGATCCTCCACCAGCACCGGCCCGCTCGCCTCCAGCCACACCTTCCGCCACAGCCCCGTATCGCGATCCCGCACCGCGTTCAGCCAGTCCCACCCGATCGTCGACAAGAACGTCGGCCCGTCGATCGCCGTAATCCCGCCATTCGGCCCCAGCCCATTCGCAATGTTGTGCTCGTGCGGCACGCCGGGATGCGGCTGCGGGCTCACCTTCACAGCAATCACCGCAGTCTCGCCCGGCCGCGCCAGCTTCGTAATGTCAAACCGCCCGCGGATGAACGCTCCCGTAAACGTTCCCACCTCGGTCCCGTTCACCCACACGTCGCTCGAGAAATTCGCGCCGTCGAAGTGCAGCCACACCTGGCGGCGCGCATAGTCGCGCGGAATTGTGATCGTTGTCCGGTACCACCACGCCGTCTTGTTCAGGCTCTCCGGGATGGTGCGGTTGTTCTCGCCATACAGCGGCTCGGGATACACCCCGTCCGCCACCAAATTCGCCTCCACCGTCCCCGGAACCGTCGCCGCATACCACCCCTGCGCCGCGTACCCCTTCGTCGACACCTCCGCCCCGGCGTCGGAAACCTTCGCGCTGTCCTGCAACTGCCAGCCCGACGTCACGTCCACCACCGCCGGCAGCACGCCCTTCGCCGTCGCTTGCCCCCACGCCCCACTCCCCGCCACCCAGGCGCAAACCAGCAGGATCATGGTCATCCTCACCGAAGCGCGCGCGCATTCCGCGTGCCTGGCGGCGGCACCAGCTTCTTCCACCTCGTCGAACACAGGACCCTCTTTTCCTCAACCGCAGAATCGTTTGAGCAGACCGCATCCAGTATTCACATTTGCGACCAAAACTCAACCATCCGGACGAATCCTCTGTTAGCGAAGAGCGCCCGTCACCAACAAATGCATGCGAAAAAATCCGATGTCATCCTGCCGTAGCGCCCCCCGCGAACCCCACCCGCGCAGCATTCAAGCGCGCAGTCGAAGGGCCTGCATGATCCGACCAGGCTTCGTTGACCTTGTCTCTGTATCAGGACATGAGTTCAGTCATGACCTGGCGCGTCCAAAATGAACCGAAATTCTGCCCTTTGCGCGCAAAGCACACCCTGGCGCATCACTCATCTGCTGAACGATCGGAGCATTCCTGCGGATCCACAGCGCACCCATCCAGAGCCGTAAAACGCTTCTCGAAAGCATCCTGGATGCACGCTCGCTCTGTTGCAGAAAGCGCCGCAGAGCCAACCCCGCACTGCTTCTGCGTTCCGGCCAGCCACTCTTTCTCGCGCGCAATCATTTCCGCGTGATCCGTCTCCGGCAATTCCTGCATCGTGTCGCGATAGACGCGGCCCAGTACGATGTCCGCCTCGCCGAGCTTCGGATCAACGCAAATCGCGCGCTCCAGGGACGTCCGCGCCCGGCTGCAGTCGAAGCTCGCCTTCGGCTCAGGCGCGCCCGCCCGCTCAGGATGTGTCGCGAACCGGCCCTCGACCTCGGCCGTGCACACCGACGCCTCGGAGATGTACATCGTGCCCTGCTGCTTCGCATACCGGTACGCGCAAAGATGGATCTCCTCGTCGAGATGTCTTTTGCCAAGGGACAACAGCTTAGCCGACAACTCCTTGTCGCACTTGTCCCTGACGAGCGAGCCAAAATAGCTGTCAGCGCTCGATCCCCATGCGCACTCTTTGAACTTCGCAGCCGCAGCGTCGCAACTGGGAGCCCCGCGCAGAGCTCTTTCGAGCTGGTCACCTGCTGCCTGAGAGAAATACTGGCATCCGTTCTGCGCCTCAGCAGCGATGCTTCCCGTCAAAACCAAAAGCATCACCACGATCCCAACTCTCACCGTTCCGAACCTTCTCCCGATATCTCCCGGAAACTCCAGCCGCCATTCTAAGCCGCCCACCCCACCCTCAAGTGCCCCACCGCTCGATTCCGGCAAGAGCCCCGGCGGCCGCGTAATCGCCGCTCATGACTTCCGTACCCTTCCACTTGCGCATTTCCCTTGCTCCAATCACTCCGCCATCCCTACACTAGAAACGAAGGGGAAGTTCCACTCGGAGCTTCCCCTTTTGCTTTGCTGCCCGATCTCAGGATCGTGCCCTGCACACGCTCTTTGAAAATCCGCCGCTGTCCGCTGCCACATTGCAAGGCAATACGAGGCACCGGACCCTGTTGTCAAACTGGTTAGCCGTTTTCGAGGTCATCGAATCAGTCGCTTGCCACGCACCCCGTGGGAGGGGGGTGGGGGACAACCCTCTCAACGTCGACCCGGGGTCCGTGCGCTCGCGCGCCGGCCGGGCCGATGAACGGACTCCGGTGACAGGGATCACATCCCGGCCTCGCGCACTCAAGCACCATGGTCAAAAGTGGACGCGGTGTCTGGCTGAGGACCCCCGATGAATTCCGCAACGTTGATTGAGAAACTGGTGGCCATTGAACAAGCGGTGGGATACGCTCCCGTCTCTCAGATCCGCGTGATGCTGGCCGACCTGGAGGACGATGTTCTCGACGTCAACCGCGAACTGATTGCTGCGCTGCACGAGGTCCACAGCCTGCGGCTGGCCGCCACGCAACCACCCCGCGGCGGCGGACCCAAGCGTGCGACATCCGCGGCCATCACCGGGCCTGCGTTCAGGAAGCCGGCGCAAAGCTCCACGCAACCGCCGGATGCGCAGCCGCAGCACGACCTTGACTTCGTCCGGCACATGCTGCTGGCAGTCGCCCAATAACCGCATGCAGCCGGAACCGCTCAATCTGCTCATCGCACTTGAGGTGCAGGCCCTCCCCGTGCTGGCCCCGCCGGGCAAGCCGCTGTTCCAGGCGGGCGAAGCAGGCGTTGGCGTCTACATCGTGCACCATGGCTCGATCGCCTTGTCGCGTCCCGAAGGCGGCGTGCTGCGGCCCGTCGGCACCCGCGGCCCAAATACCATCGTTGGGCTCCCGGCATTGCTTAACGGGGTACACACCTTCAACGGTGAAGCCGCGGAACTATCGGAGCTGGGTTATATTGCCCGTGAGAACGCGCTGCGCCTGCTCCAGTGCTATCCGCGTCTGCGGCTGGAGGCAATGAAGCTGATGGCCCGGGAATTCGCTCAGCTGTTCTCGGATGCGGGGAACGATTCCCCCAGGAGAACTCACGATGGTGACCGATAATGCTTTCGATCGACCGATGCGCCTGCGCGAGGATCACGACGCGATGCGCGACCTGATCGCCGCCGAAGCCACCCGCTGGCGCGAGATGCGGGATCACAAGCGGCTGCCCCTGAACAGCTTCGGCCTGGGCGCCTGGTGGGACCGCGTGACGCGCACGCTGCTCGGGGATTAGCTCCCTTTTCCGGCGCAGCTTGACGCCACTAGCCGCGGCAATCCCCCTTCGCCCGGGCGCGCATCGAATCGTCACATGCCCGATGCATCGATTCCCACGCGGCCTTTCGGCAAACATGCAGATGTGCGCGTCTCGGCCCTCGGCCTGGGCGGCCACCATCTCGGTTCGGCGGCCGACCTGCAAACCGCTGCGCGCATCGCCCACGCGGCCATCGACGGCGGCATCACCTTTTTCGACAACTGCTGGGAGTACCACCGCGGCAAAGCGGAAAACTGGATGGGTGCCGCCCTGCGCGGCAAGCGCGGCCAGGTCTTCCTGATGACGAAGGTCTGCACCCATGGGCGCGACGGCTCGCTCGCCATGCAGATGCTGGAGCAGTCGCTCAACCGGCTGCAAACCGACCATCTCGACCTGTGGCAGGCGCACGGCATGGTCTTCGAGAACGACCCCGCGCTGTTCATCCGGCCCGGCGGCGCGGCGGAAGCGATGCTGAAGGCACAGCAGCAGGGCAAGGTGCGGTTCCTCGGATTCACCGGGCACAAGCGCCCGGAGGTGCACCGGGCCATGCTGGCGACGGGGTTTCCGTTCGACGCGGTGCAGATACCGCTGAACGCTTTCGACGCGCAGTTCCTCAGCTTTGAGCAGCAGGTATTGCCGGAACTGAACCGGCGCGGCATTGCGGCGCTCGGCATGAAGCCGATCAATGGCAATGGCGATCCGGTCAAGAAAGGCGCGCTCACGGCCGAGCAGGCGTTGCGCTACGCCATGTCGCTGCCGGTTACCGTCACGATCACGGGCATGGAGACGATGGATGTGCTCCAGCAGAATCTTCGCATCGCGCAGAGGTTTCAGCCGCTCCCGGCCGCAGAGATGGAATCGATCCGCCAGCAATGCAGTCTGCCCGCCGCGGACGGGCGGTTCGAGCCGTACAAGACATCTCTGAAGTTTGACAACCCCGAAGCGCGGCTGGCGCACAATTACCCGCTCGATCAGCAGTCCATCGAAGTGAAAGAGATGCTCAAGTCGACGGAGAACAACGGCCATCCCTGGCCTGAGGTCTCTGCATGACGGCGGGCGGGTCCGGATCCGTTTCGCGCCGCGGCTTCCTCAAGTCGGCCACGCTCGCCGGCGCCGGCGCCTTCGCTGCGCGCCCGGCATCTCCGCAAAATCCCGCTCAGCCCAATCCCGGAGCGCCTATGCCCACCTATACCGTTCCGCGCCGCCCCTTCGGCAAGACAGGCGAGCAAGTCTCCATCCTCGGCGTCGGCGGCTTTCACCTGGGCGCCACGAAGGATCAGCAGGAGGCGAACACCCTGGTGGCGCGCGCCATCGATTGCGGCGTCAACTTCTTTGACAATGCATGGGAGTACAAGGAAGGCCTGAGCGAGGAGCGGATGGGCACGGCGCTCCAGGGCAAGCGCGACCAGGTCATCCTGATGACCAAGGTTTGTACCCATGGCCGTGACAAATCGGTGGCGATGCAGCAACTGGAGCAATCGCTGCGGCGCCTGCGCACGGACCATCTCGACGTGTGGCAAATTCACGAAGTCGTCTACTACAACGACCCCGACCTGATCTCTCGGCCCGACGGCGCCATTGAGGCGCTGGCCGCTGCCAAACAGCAAGGCAAGGTGCGCTGGGTCGGCTTCACCGGGCATAAGGATCCGGCGATTCACCTGAAGATGCTGAGCCACGACTTTCCCTTCGACACAGTGCAGATGCCGCTGAATCCCTTCGACGCGCAGTACCGCAGCTTCCAGCAGCACGTGCTGCCCGAGGCGAATCGGCGCGGCATGGCGGTGCTGGGGATGAAAAGCCTGGGCGGATCGGGCGAGATGGTCACGCACGGAGCCATCACGCCAGAGGAAGGCTTGCGCTACGCGATGAGCCTGCCGGTCGCGACAACGATTAGCGGCATGGATTCGCTCGAAGTGCTGGAGCAGAACCTGCGCATCGCCTCGAACTTCAAACCGATGGATGAGGCAGAGCGCAAAGCGCTCGAACAGAAGGTCGCCTTCTGGGCCAGCGACGGCCGCTACGAGCTATTCAAGACGACAGTGAAATACGACGGCGACATAGGCCGCGAGCAACACCAGTACCCCACGCCGGAAAAGCTGCCGGCGTAAGGGGGTGAGATCCTTGAATGGCTCGTGCAGGCCGGCCTCCGATTCGCCCGGGCAGCTATTGGGACGCTCCAATTCCAATGGTGCACTCGCCATTGGGGCATCGGAACGTACTCTTATCCTCTTTCAGTCCTGTCGAGTAAATCGTAAGGTCGTATATGTGATTGCAGACGCTCTCCGTGTCTATGTCAGAACTCGGACATTGCCTCACGTGATAGGTCTTTCGATGATAGGCCGTTCCATCAATGTCCTCTTCAAAGTCTGCATTACCCCACGCGTCACCATTTTTGTCGGATTGATCTTCAATAAAAAAGATTTGTCCGTCACCGCTGCTCAAAGGGCCGTCGTGACTGCAAGTTTTGGTCGTGCATATGTGAAGGTTATGGGATGTCTCCGGCCCCGTCCCATCGTATTTATGAAAGGTTAAGACTAACTCCCAATTATTTGTCGGTTTCAGATCCTGGGAAAGCAATCCAGCGCCCGGTTTCGGAACCACACCGCTTATCTGAATCTCGGACTCATCCTTCGACGAGGACTGGATGCTGCATCGCGTCTTGACGGTTTTGCAGTCGAAGGGTGCCATCGATCTCATAGAGACGGAGCCACCTCGAACTGTTACCGGGGAATCCTCTGGAGTGGATGGAACGGTCCTTCCTCCGACCAGGATTTGGTGAATCTCATCCGCGAGTCTGGCGAATGTGCTGGAGGTTTCCAGACCGAGAAAGAATAACCCGCAAAGCGCGAGGACTCCGACGGGCAAAGAAATAGAGTGGATCGTCTCCTGCAGTCGGGCCATAGGGTAGCATCCTAGCTGGCCGCCCCGGTTCAGTTGGCAGCCATGGAGTGAATATCAGGCCTGGACATATATGACTGGTATATAGGAAGAACCCAAGTCTGTTGCAAAACTGACTGGATGTCAACAACTTTCGCAGAATACTTTTGATGATTGGGTATATCTTCGAGCTTTTTGGCCGCACTCATCGCAATCAGGGCACTCGTGAGCTGGGAATCGCGCAGGCCCTCTGACTCAAAGTAAGCTTCGGCCTTCACCGCTGCTTCGAATGCCTCACGCGGCATGCCGGCGGCGAGATAGAAGGTGGCTGCCGTCAATTGATCGGACGCGACATCTGCGGGGCTAGATGACGACGAGCCCCTCTTCAGCAGCCGGCGGAACGCGGCGACTGCGGCGGCTCGACGTGGGCCATGAGCTTGGGCCAGGACCCCATCCAATTCGAAATCCGCTGCGTTGCCCGCAGGCATATCCGGCTTTTCCGCGAGCGTCTTGCTTGCCAGCACTTCGGCCGCCCCAAACTTCTGCTGGCGGAGCAGAGATTCGATGCGTATCCCGACCGCTGAGAGCCTGGGAGGCGACACAGAATCCAGCATCCGGTCCGAATCCTCGAAACGCCCCACTCGGGACAGCATATCGGCGCAATTGACCGCTTCAAAGGGCTGATAAGGACCACTCCCGGCAGACAAGAGCGCGGCTTGATAGTGACCAAGGGCGTGCGGGTAATCTTCCTCCATCCGGTAGATCATTCCCAACAACTCTTCGGCTTGGGTTATCAGCCTTGGTTTACCGGCCTGCTGAGCCAGCGTCAGCAACTCGTTGCCTGTCTGCAGAGCCTCTGCAACATTACCGATCCGTGCCTGCGCGCGACCGAGCAGGAGCCAGGCCTGGGCCCCTTCTATGACATATCCATTGGCCCGGTACCAGGCGCGAGCCTTCTGCCCCGGTGCGATCACATCGTCCGGCCGCTGCTGCTGATTGCGGAGGCTCGCCAGCGTCAAATTCCACAACGCCTGCACGCGATCCTGCTGCTCCTGTTGCAGAATCTGCGACGCCTCAGCAAGCGCGTCATCGGCTGGCTGGTATTTCCCCTGATCCAGCTGCGCATTGGCCATCCGCACCAATCCATCCGCCGCCCATCCATTCAGTTGATGATCCTGCGCGAGGCGAATCGCTTGCTGAGCCAGGTCAACCGCCTGCTCATCATGGACAGAGTTATAAGCAACGCTGCTTAATTGCGTCAGTGCTTTGATTCTCAATTGAACACTGGGTAATTGCTCCGATTCGTTGAGTGCCCGATGGAGATAGAAGTTCGCCTGATCGTCGTCCTCCCGCTCGTTCGCCGCGTAACCCCGCTGATAATCCAGCTCCGCCCGACCCTCCGCGTTCATCTCAGTCTCGTAAATCTCTTCAGCCCGATCGAAATCGCGATTGGCCTCCTGCGGCCGGTTCAAACGCGTCTCCAGAATCGCTGCCTGCAACAAAGCGGCGGGATTGTCAGGGTTGATCCGTGATGCGCGCCTGAAGCTGTCCAGCGCATGCTGCGGGTCTCCTTCCCGCTCGTACGCCATGCCCAGATCCACAGATCCGGCCGATTTCTCGCTCTCCGGCAGGCCGTCGAGAATTATCCGGTACTGCTGCACCGCACCGGTGACGTCGCGCGTCACAGTGGACCGAATCGCCTTCAGGTACCGCCGGTCGTGCGGACTGAGGTAGGGTTCACCCTCGCTTGCGACGACCATCTCGCGCTGGGCGGCGCCATCGAAATCCAGGTCGAACCAGGCCTCCGCCAGGCGAGCATGAGCCATGACGAAGCGGTCGTCCGCCCGCCTCGCGTCTTCCAGTTCGTTTTTCGCGCGAAGATAGCTGCCTTCCTGCAGCGAAGCGACGCCCGCGTGGTACCACCGAGCCCCTTCGACATTCGGGCGATTGTATTGCAGATCGCGCCAAAGGGCGGTGGCTCCCCACACTGTCAACGCAACCAGCAATGCGGCGGCGCCACGTAAAAACCAGGGATGGTCGATGGAGAAGTTGCCTGGGTGCCAGCGACTGATGTGCAGTGCTCTTGCCACCTGATCAGCCGAGGCGAACCGATCCTGCGGCTCGTATTCCAGACATCGCGCGATGACGCGGTCCCAGTGGCGCGGAATCATGTGCTGCACGGAGGAGACGGGAGGCGGACGCTTCGCGCGGCGGACCGCCGCGGCCATCGGCGTATCCGCTTTGTAGGGAAGCAGGCGGGTGAGCATCTGGTAGAGAACCACCCCGAGCGAATAGATATCCGACGCGGCCGTCACCGGGCTGCCTTCAAATCGCTCGGGAGACATATAGTCCGGGGTACCCATGATGACGCCCGCCGCGGTCGCCGCCATCGAGATGGTTGTTTCGTCAGGAGCCGATGGCGTGCGGGCTCCATCGAACGCAAGACCAAAATCCATCACGATGGCGCGTTGTGCTCCATCTCGCGTGCACAGCATGACGTTGGGGCTTTTCAGGTCACGATGCACAATTCCCTGCTGGTGGATGAGCCGCAGACCCTCGCAAATATCAAGCGCGATCGACAGCGCTTCCTGCTGCCCAACAGGACCGCCCTGTGCCAGCCGCGTGGCCAGAGTGAGGCCGTCGACATATTCCATGGTGAGAAATGCGGTAGCAGGGTCGTGAGCCGTCGCCGGAAGAAGAAAAAGCTCGTGGATGCGGCACACTTGCGGACCGCCCACTTTTCTGGCCAGCTGCACTTCGCGCCGGAACCGCTCAAACGCCCCGGGCGTTCCCGCAATATCCGGTCGCAACGCCTTGAGCGCTATGCGCCCCAGCTGCAGATCGTCCGCAAGGTAAACTTCGCCCATGCCGCCGCGTCCCAGCTCGCGGACGATGCGAAACCGGTCAAGAAGCACCTCTCCGGGCTGAAAGCGGCTGACGATCGCCCCGGCTGGCGGCTTGCCTCGTAGCATGTGGGTCCACCCACGGCTTGGGCTGATTACGATTGGCGCAAATTATAGACCAACGTCAGTTGGCGGCCCCACGCACCGGAAAACTGCCAGCAATCGGCTATGGGAGCCCCAGCGTTGCTGCCCCGGGCTCCTTGCCGAGGAGGGACGCGGTGCCGAGCCCGGGAACGGAGTCGTTGGGTGAGAGGACGCTCAGCAAGCAAAACATTTGGCGAAAAGGCTTTCCCATGATTCTTCATGTGGATTGTTAGGGAATCGTTGGCAAATGTCGGTACAATTGAGAATTGTCGATCCGTTCATGACCTTACATTTATCCATATTGTTCAGCTAAATAGCTGGCAATTGATACATTTAGCGATTAACCATGAAACATTAACTTCAAATATTTCAACTAAGTATCTAATTACACAAACAGTTCTTGGCTACCTAGTCGGTCCAAAAAGCAAAATAACGGATTTATCCAATTTTTCAGTCGATTAGCGTGAGAACATCATGTGTTGGTACATGTGGGCAAATTTACCTATTGAATTCATTGGATTTCTCTTATTGAACCCAACCGCCCTTCTTGCCCAACTCCTCGCGTACCTGGGTTAGCCCGTACATGCAGCGCTCGAAATCCTCAGAAAGCCTTGCAAACAACGGTGCCTCGTTTTTGTACTCGAACAGGTCAAACTGCGACACGATGTAGTAGCTTTCTTTGCCGGTAGTCACCATCTCGAGAAAACTTGAATCACCGCTATGCCGCCACAAGTGCATGGATTCAGGGTACATACCCGTAGCGAAGAGCGCGTAATCGCCAATGTGACGGCGTACTTCCCTCTCCTCGTCGAACGACGCGGCCGCGCCGAATACTGGATCCGAGGCCAGCACCATATCCTTGACGGCTTTCACTGGGCGCCCCTCGGCATCACGGATGCGATACAGGTTCTCGGCGGCGCTGAACTCCGTAAGTAGATCGCCGATGTAGGTGGTCAGTTCCGGGTCTTGAATCTCGCAGTGCGTGGCGTAACAGTCGGCAACGATCTCATGAAAGAGCTGCCGCAAGGGGTGGCGTTCGGGGATCATCCGTTCTCCTACGCGCTGCTTCGCCGCGCCGGATCGGAGAGAGGACGATGCGCTTCTCCCGCTGCCGGCCGAAGAAGCTCGCTGTTCCTATGAATCGGGAATCTATCCCATTTGTTGCGCCAGGCTAGCAACTCTTTTGGTACGTTACTCATTTTCCTGGCAATCTCCCATGCCGCGTGCCAAAAGCGCGGAGCCCACGAAGAATCCCATCCCAGGGCTTCCTTGACACCCCGGGCAAATGGCCGCTACTTTGAAACCATCATCTCGCCCACGTAGCTGCATCGCGCCAGCCATTTTTTCTGCTTCAGGGTGGTCCTTGCCTTTTCGTTATGCCGACAATCGATTCCGTGGTTCCGTAGGCATGGCGACGATAATGTGCTTTGTTCTGTATTGCCTGCTGTTTCTCCTTCAAGCGTTTGAGTTATCGGTCTTCGCTCAAAATCCGCCCGCGAAATCTGATCCGCCGGTGGTCGCCGCCCATCCGGGCCCTCTGAACGAGCCGGTCCAGAGCGCCCTGGTCTTTGAAGCCCTCACCTCCTACGGTAACTACAATCTGTTCGCCAGCGGCAGCGGCTGCAAGCTGTGGGCGAGCGGCGTGGAGTATGACCGGCACTCGTGGGGGCGGTTCCTGCGGGCAGATCAGGATTACGTCGCGGAATTTCTGCCGCTGGTCCTGTTGCAGGAGCCGACGAAAACCGACTTCCACGGCTATCCCCTGACCAAAGAGCGGCGGATCGTGCCCGGCGCAGGATTCAGTCCTATCGGGTGGCGCCTGTTGTGGCGATCTGGTCGAAGGTTTGAGCCCTATATGGAAGAAAAGGGAGGCTTTGTTGTCTTTGCCGACAAGGTGATCAACGCCAAAGCCACCTACGAAAACTTCACCTTGCAGTCCTCGACTGGAGTTCTCCTTCGAACAGGCTCGCGGTTCGATCTGCGCGTGGGTCTGTACAGCGACTTCCACATGTCGAACGGCTTCATGGTTGCGACGAATCCGGGGCTCGACGTGATGAATGCCAATTTTGGCCTGAGCTACGAACTGGGGCACCGCCGCGGAGCTCGCTGACAGCGAACGTGCCTGAGGGCCGAATCTTCCCGCAAATTGGTTAGGCCAAAAATCGCCACAGTGGCTATGGCCACCAACCACCCATCGGCATCACACTTCCCTGCAGAGTGCTTGCACCAGGGAGGTGTCCCCATGAGCGGACTCCAGCGTGCAGTCGGCCTTGCCCTCGCCTTCGCAGGGATGCTTGCCTGCCCGATGCCCCGGGCTGCGGCGTCGCCGATTCCCCAGAATGATTCCGTCGAGGAGGCCCTGGCGGCAATGCCACCGGAGTCGCGGGGCGATCTGCTGCTGGCCCGAGGCCAATATCTGGCCGCTGTCGATGCCTATAAGGAAGCGACACCGACGGCGCAAATCCTGAACAAGATGGGCATCGCCTACCATCATCTGCTTGCGATCGATCTGGCCGAGCAGGACTATAAGAAGGCGCTGCTCATTCGTCCCGACTACCCCGAGGCGATCAACAACCTGGGCGCAGCATACTTTGCCAAGCACGATTACCGGAAGGCGATCAAGCTGTACCGGCGCGCGCTGGAGCTGATGCCGACGTCCGCCGTGGTTGCTGCGAACCTGGGCACTGCCTACTTTGCGCGCGAGCAGTACAAGCCGGGGCTGCAGGCGTATAGGGTCGCATTCCAGCTGGATCCCAACGTATTCGCGAACGATAATTTCGGCATCATCGCCGGGCCAACGCGCAGGGCCGACCGCGCCCGGCAGGACTACAGCATCGCCGAGTTGTTTGCGCAGGCCGGCAATGAACCGCGGGCCATCGAATACCTGCGCAAGGCGCTGGACGAGGGCTTCACCGACCGCAACAAGATCATGCAGGACGCACTGTTTGCGAAGCTGCGGGAGACGTCCGAATTCGCGCAACTGATGGCCGAGCAGAAGGTGCACTGAGCGCGGCCGGGCCGCTGGCCGGTTCCCCAATGTGCAGCCAGGATTGCTGGCAAACCTCCCTTTCCGGACCGGAGATGCGGTGCGCGGGAAATTCAGCCGCTTCTCCGGTCGTTTTTTTGTGGCCGCCTTGTCAGCTGCGCGCTGGCGGGTGCGGGAGTTGCGTGCCGGCGCGACATGCTGCGCCGAAGGGGGAGGTGTCGGACACCCCCCACCCCCCCCACAGTGGGTAAGTGGCAAACCCTTGATTCTGCGAGCCTGTTTTTCGTGTGAAGTTTGACAACAGGGTCACGTTACCCGCATGCCCGGCTGCCGCGGACCGAATTTGAGGCAGAATCGGGCGCTGAGCGCGGTGCCGGGCGCAGTTGGCCGCCGCGGCGGGATCGCGGCAATCGCCGAAAGCTCAAAGAGCGTGCAGCAGAGACGCGGTCCTGGGACCGCTCTCTTTAAAGCGAAAGGGGAAGCTCCGCGGACGGAACTTCCCCTTCGTTTCTAGTGTAGGGAGGGGGAAGTTATCGGGGCAAGAAGATAGTGCGGGGGCTTGAGTACGGAGGTAATGGAGAGTCTGGAAGAGTGCAGGCGGTGGTTCGCCAACGCTCAATCGAACGATGGAACCGGCTGCTCAGGGTATTCTGCCAGCTACGCTCATGAGCACTCTGAATCTGAAGCCGACCCATGCACCGATCAAGGCTTATTACGATGCCCTCGCGCGTTTCGGCCGCGGGAATTTTGATAATGAAGGCAATCTCCGCGGTGCATTCCAGACTCTCCTGGAACACTGCGCCCGCAAAATGGGCTGGACGGTCGTTGCCGAGTACCAGATTGCACGCCGGGGCCAGCACCCCATCCGCGTCGACGCTGCTCTGCTCGACGAATTCAACCTGCCGCGCGGCTATTGGGAAGCGAAGGATTCCAAGGACGACCTGGAAATCGAAATCCAGAGGAAATTCCAGGCGGGATACCCCCGCACGAACATCCTCTTCCAGTCACCTTCCCGCGCCATCCTCTACCAGAACGGAATCATCGCCCTCGACTGCGACATCACCGAGCCGCAGAACCTCGTCGACGTGTTGACGGCGTTTGTCGAATACAGCGAGCCACACATCCGCGAGTGGGAATCCGCTGTGGACGAGTTTTCCCGCCGCATTCCCGAAATCGCCAAAGGCGCGATGGAACTGATCGCGGAGGAGCGAAAGAGCAATAGAGCTTTTGTCGAGCGTTTCACGGCCTTCGCCGACGTTTGTCGCGAGTCGATCAATCCCGATCTTAAAGACGATGCCGTCGAGAAGATGCTCGTTCAGCATCTGCTCACGGAACGCATCTTTCGGCGCATCTTCGACAATTCGGAATTCACCCGTCGCAACGTCATCGCCGTTGAGATCGAAAAGGTCATCGATTCGCTCACCCGGAAGCATTTCAGCCGCGACCAGTTCCTCCAGCCGCTCGACCGCTTCTACAAGGCGATCGAGGAGGCCGCCTCGCAGACCACAAGCTACAGCGAAAAGCAGTCGTTCCTCAACGTCGTCTATGAGAAGTTCTTCCAGCGTTTCGATGCCAAACAAGCCGACACCCACGGCATCGTCTATACGCCACAACCCATCGTCGACTTCATGGTCCGCAGCGTCGAGGAGTTGCTCAAACAGGAATTCGGACGCAGCCTCTCGGACGAAGGCGTTCATATCCTCGACCCCTTCGTAGGCACGGGGACGTTTATCACGCGCATCATGCAGGAGATCAAGAAAACCCGGATCGAGAAGAAATACGCTCACGAGCTGCACTGCAATGAGATCATGCTGTTGCCGTATTACATCGCCAGCATGAACATCGAACATACCTTCCTCGATATGGCGGGGCGTTACGAGCCATTCGAGGGTATCTGCCTCGTAGATACCTTCGAGCTGGCTGAGCCCAAGCAAGCGGGATTCGA
>DATDHZ010000093.1:0-5485 GCA_036521315.1 Acidobacteriaceae bacterium | reverse complement strand
TTGCCGTAGAGCAACGCCGAATAATGGGCCTGCCCTTCCTTCAGCTTCGACGCATCGTTCATGGAGATGTGCTGCACGGCGGCGAGCGAGTTTGGGCCACGGAGCTGGATGTCGCCCATGTGCGAGACATCGAAGACGCCGACCGCGGTGCGGACGGCCATGTGCTCAGCGATGAGGCCGGAGTATTCGACCGGCATATCCCAGCCGCCGAAGTCGACCATTCTGGCGCCGAGGCGGCGGTGAGTGGCGTTAAGTGCGGTCTTGCGAAGTGCGGCGGCGGGCGCGGCAGTGGACACGATGCAGGAGTCCTTTGGGCAGGGTTGCGAACCATCTAGGTTAGCACCCGAAGGGGCCACGCCGGGCGCCGGGTGGACCGGGGCTCGCGCGTGGAAATGAACGGGGGCGGGCAGAGGCCGTCCGGGGGCCTTCTAGTGGATATTGAAGTCGCGGACCATCAGGCGCGTATCCACCATGACATGCGGCGTAATTGCGTGGAAAGCCCACATATGGACCCAGGCGTTCCCGGTACGCATGGTGAGAAATGACTTCATCACACCGGCCGGAAAAAACGTGAGGATCACGAAGATGACAGAGACAACGCCGTGATAGAGCGAGTCATAGCGCGTCCAGTATTCGAAGACATGCATGAGTGGATAGCTGACCGCGCCGACCAGAAACGCAACCGCCGGCGAGAAGAGCCGGGCGTACCGCGGAAGCAGGATGGCATAGATGAAGACCATGATGGGGAGGTCGGTCCCGGCGAGGTGCAGAACGAGGGAGAGTAAACCGCCGGCAAGCTGTTGATGGGGCGTGAGCTGAAATATGTTAGGGCCGGTGAGCTCGAACGCGCAGCAGACAAGGAGCACCACCACGATGATGAGTGCATCGTTCTTCCAGTTGGAGGAGCGCAGATTGAGAGCTTGGCGCGAGTAGCCGCGCCAGCGAAAGACGAGATACGGAACGAGCGCGAGAAGAATGCCATTCCATGCAGCCCACGTCCAGACCTCGGCAGGTGACTGGACGCGGGTGGCGCCAAAAAGGCAGCCATTGAGGTGCAGGCCGATGCCCTCGCCGAAATAAAATTGTCCGACGATACGGCCTGCAGCCAGAACGATAGCGCCGTAGATCCACATGGCCCACATCTCACGGAGCGCAGTGACGCGTTCTGGAGCGCGTTCGGCGAGGTTTGGAAACGGACGGCGCCGGGCGAGAAGGTGGACGAGGCCGATGATGAGCACGAGTCCGGTGAGACCGATGGAATCGTTGAGCACCTCGGTTGCCGGTGACGTTGTGGCGAGTTCAGGCCAGTGAAGGGGCACGCCATTCGGGCAGAGCAGAATGGCGGCTGCGCTGAGCAGGCACCAGACCACTAGCGCAATCCAGAGGCTGGGCTGCCGCACAAGGGATTTGCTACGTGACACAGAGGGATGGGTCACAACCAGCCTTTCATGCAAGAGGAGTCCGCGTGCGGACGCACCGAATTATCCAACCGCTCGTTGCGAAAGATTGCAAGGGCGCACTCTTCGCCTTTCAACGCGGCCCGTTGAAGTGCGCAGGGCTTGTTGGGTGCAGGCTCAGGCTCTGAGCCGCTCGCAGAAGTCGCGGATGGCGGGAAGGCTTGTGCGTACATTGCTCACTGACGCGGCTGCGCCGGAATTCTCCAGGATGGATAGGAGCGTTTCAAGACAAGTAGCGACGATCTTCGCTTTTGGCCTGGGAGAAGACAACTGCGCTCGCGCTGTGTCAATCTCCGCCCGGGCCTCGGCCATGTCGTCCCAGCCGAGTTCAAGCTTCGGCAACTGTAGCTTCAGCGATTCGAGGATGCTGTCCAAATCCTTCTCATCGAAGGACGGGGATGCCTGGCTAGGCAGGTCCAGTCGTGTACCGCCGTCATTCGCGGGGAAGGTGCGAAGCTCGCCGAGTTCTCCCGTGATTTCTTTCGGGTCCAGCCCGATGGCTGCACAGATCTGTTGCAACTCGAGTGCCGCGCGTTCATCGCTATCATTTGGCACGATCCGCGCGGGCATTGGCCGCGGCGGTTTGCGGCCTTCGGCTTCGCTCATACTAGGAGGCCGGAGGACTACGGCCGAGGGCTTGACATCCGGAGCGGGGGCAACGTGCATTCCCTGGTGTGGCTGCTCAAGAATGCTCTCCGCCTCATCGATACCAAGTTGGGTAAGCGAGACAATGCGCTGCAGCCGAATGATAATGAGGCCTTTTTCGGCCAGGTAGCGCGCTGCGATCTCTGCTTCCATGTCGTCTACATGCATGACCTCCGCGATCTCCGCGATGTAGACCAAGCCTCTCTCGCTGCCATAGGTCATGGCATAGAGGCACCGCATGAAGTCAGAGCGCTGCTTTCGCTTCCCATCCGAAGAAGGAGCCATGCGGATTCCTCCGTCCCAGGTTACGGCTGCTTCGGGGGAGACTGCCGCGAACCACAACGCCGCCTCCAAGCATAATCCGCGGGTCAACCGCCGGGCGAGGACAAAGAGCAGATGTTGTCTCGGACCGCGACTTGGCTACTCAGGCCTCGATTTGCGTCAGGAACAATCTGATTTCCGTGAGGCTTACCTGCAGGTCGATGGTCATACTTGCCGCCCCGGGTCCATCAAGGATGGCTAGCAGCGTGCTGAGCGACGCGGCGATGATCGGTTGCTTGGGCCGGGGCGAGAGCAACTGCGCCGTAGCAGTGGCGATTTCCGCTTCGGCCTCGGCGAGGTCATCTTTCGAGAGGCGGAGTTTCAGCAGCCGCAGCTTGAGCGAGGCCAGGGTTCCGGCGATCTCTTCCAAGTCGAACGGGAGGGGCTGAGTGCGAAGCGCGTGCTGGGGTGCCCCCGCATCCGCCGGGGCGGGGTGGCCATTCCCCGCCGCAGCGCGGGCCGGCATGCCGATAAGCTCACGTGGGTCCAGTCCGATGGCTTGGCAGATGAGCTTCAGCTCGAGGTCGTCGTGGTGTTGCTGTATTTCGATGGGAGGGGCGGCCGAGGGAAGTTCGGTATCTTCCTGCGGAAAGGCGCCCGCGCCGAGCAGCATGTGGCTGACCGAACTTTGCACGGCGGGTTGCGGAGCGGGTGCGGCTGGCTTTGGCGGCGGGGCTACATGCGCGGCGCGCACCTCATCGATGCCGGCCTGGGTGATGGAGAGGATGCATTGCAGTCGGATCCGGACAAGATCTTCGGCAACCAGAACCTCGATGGCGGCTTCCGCATCCTGCTCGTCGAAGTGCATAACCCTTGTGACATGTTCGACATAGACCAGCCTCGTCACGTTGCCGTGAACGATGTCGTAGAGGCCGCGCAGAAACGCGGCTCGGCGTTCCGTCGACTTCTGATCGAAAACGAGACCCATTGGGGTGGGGATATTATCCGCCTGAGGCATAGCGACAAGAAGAACAAAGCACGATGAATGCCTCACATACGTAACTGGCGGACGAGCGCGATGGCCGGATTTCGGGTTTCGGGGGATGGATTCGCGGCTCTGCCTTTCGGTCAATTATGACAAGTCATGTCATGATTCTGTTATTTCGCGGATATTGCCTTTGGAATAACCCGCAGTGCCTGCATCCGGGGGCCAGAGACGCCGTGGTGGAAAACTTCGGATCGTGCCTTCGGTAGACTTTGCGGCGAAAGGAAGGGTGACGATGCAGGCTCTGAAAACTTTTTTGTGGTTCAACGGTGAGGCGGAGGAGGCGGTGGATTTCTGGGTGTCCGTCTTCAAGGGTGCGAAGAAGGGAGCGGTGCACCACTACACCGATTCGTTCCCCGATGCGAAGTGGCGCGGCAAGGTGATTACGGCGAGTATGACGTTGCGCGGCCAGGAGTTCGTGGCTCTGAATGCGGGTGCGGATTTCCAATTCACGCCCGCGGTATCGTTTATGGTGCTGTGCGCGACGCAACAGGAGATTGACGACTACTGGGCGAAGCTGACGGACGGCGGCAAGACGATGGCGTGCGGGTGGCTGACGGACAAGTTTGGCGTGACGTGGCAGATTACGCCGGAAAAGCTGGATGCGATGATCAACGATCCCGATGCTGCGAAGGCAAAACGTGCGATGGACGCGATGATGGGCATGGTGAAGCTGGATATCGGCGAACTCGAACGAGCTTTCCATGGCAAGTGAACTGGCCATTCAGGCGGACGCGCCGGCGGCGCGGGTGCTGAGCTCGCTCCCTTTGGTCGCTCACGCTGAGATTTCGTTCTGGCATTCATCTCGGAGACATGAGTGACGACTGCTATCAAAGTTCGGTTTGTCACTCGTGGGGATTACGCACAGTGGCTTCCGCTTTGGGAGGGGTACAACCGCTTCTACGGCCGGTTCGATGCGACGGCATTGCCGGAAGAGATCATCCGAACGACGTGGTCGCGCTTTTTTGATGCGTATGAGCCGGTGTGGGGGCTGGTAGCCGAGGACATAACTCCGGAAAACAAGGGGCGGCTGGTGGGGCTGGCGCACTGCATGTTCCACCGCAGCACGATCACGATTGAGCCTACATGCTATTTGCAGGACCTGTTCACGGCCGAAGCGGCGCGGGGCAAGGGGGTGGGGCGGAAGCTGATCGAAGCGGTGTACGAGCAGGCGCGGCTGGCGGGTGTGGTGAATGTGTACTGGCGAACGCATGCTTCCAATGCGACGGCGCGGCGGCTGTATGACTCGGTGGCTCAAGATTCCGGGTTTGTGGTTTACAAGAAGTCATTGCAGCCGTGAGGCTGATGAATCGAAATTGGTGGGCGGCGCATCTTGATGTAACCGGTATTTTTCATTTTTCCGGTGTTGGAGGAACGATGAGCCGCCGCTTTGCAGAGCTTGCCTTTACGCCGCTGGTGAAGAAACAGCAGGAGCAGCATGGCAGCCGGCGGCAGTATGCGCGGATGGAGGAGATCGGCGAGACGGGCGACCGGCTGACGGAGTTCGAGCGGGAGTTTATCGCGAGCCGCGATGGGTTCTACATGGCGTCGGTGAGCGAGACGGGGTGGCCGTACATCCAGTATCGCGGCGGCGCGATGGGCTTCCTTCATGTACTGGATGACCAGACGCTGGGCTTTGCCGATCTGCGCGGCAACAAGCAGTACATCTCGGTGGGCAACCTGGAGCACGACGATCGCGTCGCGCTGTTCTTCATGGATTACGCGCACCAGTTGCGACTGAAGATCCTGGGCCGCGCCCGGGTGCACGAGAACGATGCCGAGGCGGCGGCGCTGCTCGACAAGCTGCGCGTGCCGGGGGAGAAGACGCCGGCGGAGCGGGCGATCGTGATTCATGTGGAGGCGTTTGATTGGAACTGCCCGCAGCACATCACTCCGCGGTATACGGTGGAGGAGCTGGCGGGGACGCTGGAGCCGCTGCGGAAACGGCTGGATGCGCTGGAGGCGGAGAACGCGCGGCTTCGCAAGCTCGTCGGCGGGGTTCCGGTGAATTCTAAGCCGCCAGTAATGTGACCCTACCCCTCCCCCCTCCCGGTACCGGGAGGCTGGCTTCTATCTG
>DATDHZ010000092.1:0-5916 GCA_036521315.1 Acidobacteriaceae bacterium | reverse complement strand
CTGCCGTAGCGGAGCACCTGGTGGCCGGCATCGGCCCGCCATAGCTCCACCAGATCGAAGCCGAGGTGGCTGCCCAGGGCGGAGAGGATGCGCGGCAGGGAGTCTTCGGTCGATGACTCCTGCACCACCTGACCGACGCCCAGCTGCATGGCGAGGCGCCGCTCGCGCTGGTTGCGGAGGGTGACATCGCGCAGAATGCAGCGCACGGCGCGCGGCCTTCCGGCTTCGCGCAGGCCGAAGAGGCTGGCCTCCATCTCCCGGATGCGGCCGGCGGAGTCCTCGACCCGGAGATGCACCTGCTCGATGTGCTCGCCGGCGAGAGCGCGCTCGAAGATGGCGGCGGCCTGCGACTGGATGGCGAAGGGAAAGGCGGATGCGAAGCCTTCCAGCTTCCGGGCTGAGGCAGCATCGCGACCGAAATAGCGCAGCCACGCAGAGTTGACGTAGAGGTATTTGCCCTCGGCCGACAGCATCGCAATCATCTCGGTCAGGTTTTCAAAGTAGTCCTGATAGCGGATCTCGGGTGCGGCTTCGGCGGTTCTGCTTTCGGACTCTGCCCCAAGTGCTTCCTGAAGCTCCGCGCGCAGCCCGCGCTCATAGCGCAGTTTGTAGAGGCAGGCGGCGGCAAAGCAGGTCTGCATGGCGCCCCAGGCTACAAATATGATGATGGGCTTTGCCGGGCTCCAGACCAGCCCGGTTCCGGAATACATCAGCACGACAACGGTGTAGGCAGTGGACAGCAGAGTGAGCGCGAACATGGCGAGCCAAACCGGGCGGCCGCTCAGCCAATGCGCGAAGAGACGTTCGTGCTGACTCGTCGGAGAATGCAAGGGTCAAAACCTTGTTCGGAAAAATCGGGAGAACATGCTCTTCGAGGCAGAGGCTGCGTCGGGGAGACATGCAGACCCAAAATTCAGCAAATGTACATCTACAACTTCAAACTTTCGTCACTGGCCCAACCGCCGGGGCTCCCATTACAGGCCCGGGCGTGATGCGCGCTATCCCTGGGGGACGATCGTTAGATAACGCTTGGTGAGTATAAAAGGTAACTCTTACCAATAGTCAAAAGAATTGTCCTAAGTAATCAATTTTTCGCGGTTACTGCACTGTTAATGGTGCATACCTTATATAGCGGGTACCTCATCGCGAGGCCGGGCGTATCGCGCGAGGTGCTGAAAATTTAAACGGTCCATCCGGGCGGATGGACCGTTTCGGGAATCAGAACGATGGGATCAGGCGGTAACAGGTTCCAGAAGGCGAGCCCAGCGGCGCTCGCGACGCTCCGTGTAAGCCCGCTTATGCCACGCGTATCCGGCAATCAGCGGCAGCGCGAGGGTGGCTTCGCTGTAAACCATCTGCTCGAAGGTGGTGTCTACCTTGCCCCAGGAGCTGGCTTCCTTGAGCGTGCTCGAAGAGAGCGCGCCGTCGCGAACATCGGCGACCGTGATCTGGATGGCGTACTTGTGCATGGGCGCTTCGGTGCCAAGGATGTCCGCGGCGACGACTATGTCCTGCGCGAAGTTCTTGGGAACGCCGCCGCCGATCATCAGGAGGCCGGTGGTGGGGTTGGCGATCTTGAGCTGGGTCAGCTCATAGAAGTCCTTGGCGGAATCGAGTGAGACCTTGGGTTTGTCGCCGCGCGCGTGCTGGTGGGCAACGAGACCGAAACCGGCGGAGCAGTCGCTGAAGGCGGGACAGAAGATGGGCACGTCCTTCTCGTAGGCGGCGAGCACGATGCTATCCACGCCCCCCTGCTGCGGGGTCTTGCCGTTCTTCTTGAGATAAGCGCCCATCTCGCGGATGAACTCGCGCGAGCTGTAGGGCCGCGGCGCGAGCGAGTCGGCAATCTTGTGCGTAGTCTCGTCGCACTCGCGCAGCTCTTCTTCGTCGATCAGCGTGTCGTAAATACGATCGATCATCAGCTCGCGGAGCTTGCCGTCTTCGGTGCCGGCTTTCATCACGTCGTCGGCGATCCAGTGGCGGAAGCCGAGCGCCTCGAAGAAATCTTGATCGACGATGTTGGCGCCGGTGGAGACAACGGCATCGACCATATTGTTGCGGATCAGGTCGACGAAGATCTGCTTGAGGCCAGCCGAGATGAGCGAGCCGGCGAGGCAGAGGATGACGCCGCAGTCCTGATCGCGCAGCATGCGCTCGTAGATCGAGGCGGCGCGGGCGAGATCACGCGAGCTGTATGCCATGTGCTGCATGGCGTCGACCAGCGGCACCACATTGTGCTGCTTGATATCGATGTGCTGAATGGGCTGCTGGAGCAGTTCTTTCTTGGTAGCCATAGCCTTCAGGATATCAACCTGTTGCAGGTCTCCGAAGCAGGCGTGCGATGAATTTTCGGTAGTGTCTCAGTTTGAATTTGCAGGTTCGGCCCATCGACCTTTGCCGAGCTAGTCCGTGGCTGCATCTGCCAGATTGGAAAACCGGCGCTGGGATTGGTACCCCTTGCGCGGGGCAACCCAGCCCACAAGGTAGCCGTCACCTTGCTCCGTGATGAAAGTTGACGGACTGTAACGCTTGTCGTAGGACTCCGAGAGCAATCTGTCTGCCGTCGCTGGATTTCTGCGAAAGTAAGCTGCAATCCGGTCGGGCGCAAATTCTGCGATAGCCATTGCATCGGCTATCCCGATGCGCTGGACACGGAATCCTTCTGGGAAGTCGTCGCCGAATGATCTTCGCTTCCAGAACCACATGCGCTCATTGTCGCGCGAAGGTGTCAATCTACCAACCTGAGACGCTACCGAATTTCCGTTGCTGCGACGCCCTTATACTCCTGCCCATGTCTTCTCTTCCCCGCCGGCTCGTCCTGTCTGCTCTTCCTGCCCTGCTCTGCCTTCTGCCTGCGAATCCCTCATTTGCCTGGGGACCGGATGGCCACCGCATCGTGAACCGGCTGGCCGCGGAGAACCTGCCGGCGAGTCTTCCGGAATTTCTGCGCAACCGGGCGGCGATTGAGGAGATCGAGTACCTGGGCCCGGAGCCCGATCGCTGGCGCAGCCCGAACGAGGCAGAGCTGAATGCGGCGCAGGCGCCCGAGCACTACATCGACCTGGAGCTGGCCGATATGGTGGGCCCTCTGCCGCGGCGGCGGTACGACTTTGTGGCTGCGCTCTATGCTGCCGGGCTGACGCATCCGGACCTCGCGCGGGATCTGCGTCCGGAGCACGTGGGCCTGCAGCCGTGGGTGACCAACGAGGTCTACCAGCGCCTGCAGGCGGCGCTGCGCGAGTATCGCGAGCAGACGGCCCGGCATGAAGATACAAAGCCAGTGGAGGCGGCGGTGATCTTCTACGCAGGCTGGCTTGGCCACTACGTCGGCGATGGCGCGATGCCGCTCCACACAACGGTCGACTACAACGGCTGGGCGGAGAAGGACAACCCGAACCAATATGTAACCTCGCCGGGTATCCACTCTCAGTTTGAGAGCGCGTTTGTACACCGGAACATCAAGGCGGCGGATGCCGAGCCGCTGATGGCTCCGCTGAAGACGCTCGGCGATCCCTTCGAGGACTACATTGCCTACCTGCGCGCATCGCACGCATTGGTGGAGCGCGTGTATCAGCTTGAGAAAGCTCAGGGATTTCAAGGCGCGGGCACTGAGGAGTCTCGGCACTTTACGGCGCAGCGCCTGGCCGCCGGTGCCAGCGAGCTGCGCGACATGATCGTGACGGCGTGGGAGCAGAGCGCGAAGCCCGCGCCGGCGTACCATGAGCCGCCGCCGGTGCCGCGCTCGACGACGCCACGGCCTGCGGCGAACTAGCTGATTCGGACGATACGCGGGCCCGGAACTCCATTTGACAAACGATTTCTCGATCGACTATTTTGTTCGCCTCTATGTAAACGGTTGCAAAGCTGGAGGCTGGGATGAATAAGGTATCGCGCCGCGATCTTTTGAAGACGGGGCTGCTGGCGCCGGCGGCAGTCGCGGTGGCCAACGGAATGGGACCGATGGGGCTTGCCATGCAGGCGGGCGGGAACCCTCCGGAACCGCTGCCCTCTTCGGCAGGAACTGGCAACGCTGCCACGCCCGGCGCGGGACGCGAGCGTCTGCTGCTCGATTTCGGATGGCGCTTTCACTTCGGCAACGCGGACGATCCGGCGAAGGACTTTGAATTCGGAACCGCCCGGGCCGGCAACTTCCAGAAGACGGGAAATTTCATGCCGGCGGGTGAGATTGCCTTCGACGACAGCGACTGGAAAAGCATCGATCTTCCGCATGATTGGGCGATTGAGCTGCCGTTTGAAAATGATCCTTCTCTCGCCAGCAAGGGCTTCTACCCGCTTGGACGCAAATATCCGGAGACGAGCATTGGCTGGTATCGCCGCGTTTTCGAGCTTCCCGCTGCCGACACTGGCAAGCGGATCACGCTCCAGTTCGACGGCGCGTACCGGGAGACGATGGTGGTCTTCAACGGGTTCTATATCGGACGTCACAGCGGCGGTTACGATCCCTTCCAATTCGATGTGACCGACTTCGCCAACCCGGGCGGCAGGAATGTGCTGCTGGTGCGCGTGGACGCGACCGAGAGCGATGGCTGGTTCTACGAGGGAGCCGGAATTTATCGGCACGTCTGGCTGGTGAAGACGCATCCGGTGCATGTGAAGCAGTGGGGAACGTTTGTGGACTCCGATGTGAAGTCCGGCACGGCCACTCTCTCCATCCGTACCGAGGTGACCAACGACAGCAGCAAGGCTGCAAATGCGCGGGTGATCTCGACCATCCTCGATCCCAGCGGCAAGGCGGTGGGGAAAGCGGCCACCCCGGTGGCAGCCGTTGCGCAGGACGGCGAGAAGCCGGGAGAGCAAACCTACACGCAGGAGATCGTCGTCCGGCGGCCGGCGTTGTGGTCGCTCGAAGAACGGAACCTCTACCGCCTGGTGACCGAGGTGGAGACGGGCGGCGAGATTGTGGACCGGCACGAGACGCGATTTGGCATTCGCACGGTTGCATTTGATGCGCAGAAGGGATTTTTCCTGAACGGCAAGTCCGTGAAGCTGAAGGGCACCTGCAATCACCAGGACCATGCCGGGATTGGCGCGGCGGTGCCGGACGCGGTGCAGTACTACCGCATCCGCAAGCTGCAGGAGATGGGCTGCAATTCGATCCGCACATCGCACAATCCGCCGACTCCGGAGCTGCTGGACGCCTGCGACGAGCTGGGCATGCTGGTCTTCGATGAGACGCGCATGATGTCCTCGAATCCCGAGGGCCTGAGCCAGTTCGGCGACCTGGTGCGGCGCGACCGCAACCGGCCGAGCGTTTTCATGTGGTCCATGGGCAATGAGGAAGGTCAGGCGAATACCGAGCGCGGCGTGCTGATCCTGAGCGCGATGAAAGCGGTCGCGAAGGAGTTCGATGGCTCGCGACCGGTATCGATCGCGCCCTCGGGGGGCGATCGGTACGGGCGGACTCGCCGAATGCGACGTGATGGGCTACAACTACATGGACCCGCAAGCCGAGGCGTATCACAAGTCGCATCCCGACAAGCCGATGATTGGCACGGAGACAGTCAGCGCGGTGGGCACACGCGGCATTTACGTCACCGACTTTGCGAAGGGCTACGTGAGCTCCTACGATCCGTACACCACGACGGGGCGCGCCTCGGCGGAGGGCTGGTGGAGCTTCTGCGATGCGCGCGAGTGGATGTCGGGCGGCTTTGTGTGGACAGGCTTCGATTATCGCGGTGAGCCGTCGCCCAATCACTGGCCGAACATCAGCTCGCAGTACGGCATCATCGACACCTGCGGCTTCCCCAAGGACTCGTTCTTCTACTACCAGGCGTGGTGGACGGCGAAGCCCGTGCTGCATCTGTTTCCCCACTGGAACTGGCCGGGGATGGAGGGCAAGGAGATCGCGGTCTGGGTCTACTCGAACCTGGATAAGGTGGAACTGTTCGTCAACGG
>DATDHZ010000091.1:0-28174 GCA_036521315.1 Acidobacteriaceae bacterium | reverse complement strand
GCGCCGTGACCTTTTGCGCGGCCTTTAGAATCGTCTCCGGGTCCTCAAGCGGCAGCAGCGCGCGCGCATGACCGAAGCTCAGCGTGCCGCTCTCCACGTGAGCCTGCACATCGACCGGCAGCCGCAGCAGGCGCAGGAAGTTGGCCACGGACGTCCGGTCCTTGCCGGTGCGCTTGGCCATCTGCTCCTGGGTGAGCTGAAACTCGCGTGCCAGGCGGTCGTAGGCTCGAGCCTGCTCCATGGGGTTCAGGTCGGTGCGTTGCAGGTTCTCGACGATGGTCATTTCCATCGCCTGCTCATCGGACGCGTGGCGCACGATGGCCGGGACCGTCTCTTTGCCGGCGCGCTGCGAGGCGAGCCACCGCCGTTCGCCGGCGATGAGCTGGAAGCGGCCGCCCGCAATCGGTCGCACCAGAATGGGCTGCACCACGCCGGTCGCGGTAATGGAGGCGGCCAGCTCAGCCAGTGCCACTTCGTCGAAGTGGCTGCGCGTCTGGTAGGGGCTGCGGTCGATGTCGCCGACCGGGATCTCCCGCGGCTTGCCAGTGGCCTCGACGGTTTCGGGTGCGGGGCTCTCGGCTGCGACCGCCTGTACGCGCGGCAGCAGGGATTCAAGCCCTTTGCCTAACGCCCTTCGTTTTGGAGCTTCAGTCATGGTTTGCATCAATCGCTTGCCTCAAACTTCCACGGCCGGCAAAAATCCGGCCTGATTCGCAAAGATTAGCCATAGGGCCAAAACCGTACCTTAGCCTCCGGCCTGGGCCGCTCCGCTGCCGGAGCCTCTTTGGGGAGCTTCGCGCTCGGGGCCTCGACGCCGTTCCGGGCCAGCAGCTCCACGGCCAACTCTCGGTAAGCCTCCGCTCCGCGCGATTTTGGATCGTAGAGCAGCACCGGCTTGCCATAACTCGGCGCCTCGGCCAGCCGCACATTGCGTGGAATCACCGTCTTGAGCAGCTTGTCCTTGAAATACTGGCGCAAATTCTCGGTCACCTGCTGGGCGAGGTTGGTGCGGTCGTCGTACATGGTGAGCAGCACCCCCTCGATCTCGAGGGTCTTGTTGAAGCTCTCCCGCACCCGGTCCAGCGTGTGCACCAGCTCGCTGATTCCCTCGAGGGCGAAATACTCGGCCTGCATGGGCACCAGCAGCCCGTCGGCAGCCACCAGCGAGTTCAGGGTCAGCAGGTCCAGAGCCGGCGGGCAGTCGAGCAGGATGTAGTCGTACATACCGCGCACCTTGTCGATGGCCTCGCGGAGCCGGTAAGCCCGGCGTTCCATCTGGATCAATTCGACATTCGCCCCGGTCAGGTTCTTGTGCGATGGCACCAGCCGCAGAGTCTTGATCTCGGTCGGCAGGGCGACTTCTTCGATGGTGGCCTCGCCCATCAGCACGTCATAGGAGGAGCGCCTTTCTTCTTCACGCCCCACGCCAAAGCCACCCGAGGAGTTCGCCTGGGGATCGCAATCGATCAGCAAGACGTGCAGACCTTCCAGGGCGAGGGCGGCAGAGAGGTTGATGGCGGTAGTAGTCTTCCCGACCCCACCTTTCTGATTGACCACCGCCAGCACTTTCCCCATGACCCCCAAGGTTAACGGCAGCGGGGCGGGTGCGCAATGCAAGGTGCCTGTGCAGAAACAGGACAGATCTGTGGAAGCCGCAGTGGGAGGGCTTCAGACGGGTGGCACAAGTCACGTCTTTTCCTGGAGATGCTGCACCCGAGCGATTACGACAGGAACACGAATGAAAAACACCCCTGCGTGGAAAACTCGCCCCGCAACCCCCGAAGAACGTAGGTTGATTGTTCCACGTGGAACAGGGAGGGCCGGGGGCTGAGCAGGAGTCCGGCTCCCAGGCTTGGATGTTCCACGTGGCACATCACATTCGGGTCCGCCCCCTCAAAAAACTGTACCCTCCCCAAAACTGTAACCTCGTGGATACCCAGGAACCTGGGACGCGGCTCCCGCGTACTGAATGGCAATGCGCGGTTTCCCCAGCCAAATCGGCCTGGACGCCCAAGGAGCAATCCCATGCCTATCCTCTTTCGAATGGCCTTCGCCTTCGCGATCCTACCGGTTTGTCTGCCTGCGCCTTCCAACGCGCAGTCGCAGAACGCGGGAACAAACTCCGTCGTCATTGTCTTCAAAGACGGCCACCGCCAGACGGTCAACCTCGCCGACCTCGACCGGATCGAGTTTCCGGGACCAGTCCCGGCGGGGCTGCTCAGCGTCCCCGGGCCTTCACGCACCCGCTTCATCGGGAGGTGGGAAGTGGGCGAGGGCAATGGGGAAAACTTCGTCATCACGCTGTACGACGATGGCACCGCCTTCCGGTCCCTGCGCGAGACGCGCGGCACCTGGCAATACGTGAATGGCGAGGCCCAAATCCGCTGGGACGATGGCTCCGACGATTGCATCCGCAAAGTGGGTTCCTGGTACAAAAAGTACTGGTACAAGCCCGAGGAGGCCTTCGCGGGGACACCGGAGAACGTGACGAACGCGCGCAACCTCTCCGGGAATCCGAGGGGCGTGGACTGAGGTCGGGCAGAACTTCGCCTGACGGAAAATGTTCCACGTGGAACAATGGGGCGAAAAGAAGCAAAACAGATGCTTCAGGCACGCCGACCCACTTTAAGCAAGGCTTGTTCAGATCCCGGCAGGGGAATCACGCGAGCCCACTGAATTCCTGCTAATTCGCCGAGCCCGGCTTCCGTCCTGCCGGTCGCGAAAATCATCAGCGAGCCGCCAGGCGCCAGAAGCGGCAACGCCATGCGGCAGGCCACCGGCATCCGGTCGACCGCACGCAGCGTTACCCAGTCGAAGACCCGGCCTGGGGGCAGCTCTTCCACCCGCCGAGCCCACACCTCGGCTTTCAGTTGAAGCGTCCGGACCGCCTCCTGCAAAAAAGCAGCCTTGCGGCTCTGCGATTCGGCCAGTGTCACCGCGAGGTTCGGATGCAGGATGGCGATGGGGATGCCGGGAAGACCAGCCCCTGATCCGTAGTCCAGCAGGGTCTTCGCGTGAGACGGGATCTGCTCCGCCGCGAAGATACATTCGGCAAAGTGGCGTCTCGCAATGTCCTCCGGTTTGCGGACGGCGGTCAAATTGAGCCGGGCGTTCCACTTCAGGAGCAGAGCCAGATAGGCCTCAAAACGGGCAGCTGCTGCCGGATCGAGTTGGGCGAGATACGAATCCAGAGTGTGCCTCCCCGCAGGCAGAACTACTGTACGCCATGAGGTTTTCCGCAGCGGAAAAGTGTGACTATAATGCCACTACTCGTATGGAGCCGGCGTTTCCTCACCAATGTCTCATTTATGACGGCGCGCCGTCGCGGCAACTGCCGGCGATGGCTGAGGTGCTGCGCGCTAAACTCGGCCAGAACCATCGCTGCCTTTACCTGAACAGCCCTCCGATGGTCGCCGGCCTGCGCTCGTATTTGGCCGCGGCCGGAGTGGACGTCACACAGGAGCTGGCCAGGGGCAGCCTCGTCCTTTCGTCCGAGCAGACGCATCTGGCGGATGGCCGCTTCGAAATCGAGCGCATGATGCGGACCCTGCACAGCGCGGTGATCCGGGCGCTGCTCGATGGCTATGCCGGTTTGTGGGCGACCGGCGACATGACCTGGGAGATGGGGCCGGAGCGGAACTTCTCGAAGCTGCTGGAGTACGAGTGGCGGCTGGAGGAGTTTATGCGCGAGCATCCTGCCATGAGCGGGATTTGCCAGTATCACGTGAGCACGCTCCCGCGGGAGGCGCTGCGGCATGCACTGCTGAGCCACCCGGCGATCTTCCTCAACGAAACGCTATCGCGGATCAATCCGCATTATCTGCCCCGTGCGGCGTTCAGGCCGGAGGCGACCCAGAGCCCGGAGATTGACGCGGCAGTCAGCCTGTACACCGGGGGGGCGGGGGCCGTTTGACGGTTCGGCACTCCCAGCCATGGGCAGGCGGAGAAGCGCGGATCCACGCTTGAATCTCATAGTTTGCTTAGAACTGGCTGATTCTAAAGGATTTATTTGCATTAAAATCAGGAATGATGAGCTTTCCTGCCACCCGCAGCTTTAAGGTTGACCTTACGCTGCGAGGCGCGGTCTGACATGGCGAGGTTCGGGATGGTGAGAATCCTGGCGGCCGCGCTGCTGCTGCTGGCGTGCGTCGCCGCGCGCGCCCAGATGACCATGGGGACGCCGCATTTCTTCGCGGACGAGATTCGGGGACACGCGACCTCAGGCACGAGCGCGGAGCCCAATTCGGTGCCGCAGCCGATGTGGATGGCCATGCGTGGGCGCTGGATGCTGATGTTCCACGGCAATGGGTTTCTGGCGGACATCCAGCAGAGCGGCCCGCGGGGCGGCGACAAGCTCTTCTCGACGAACTGGGGTATGCCCATGGCGCAGGAGACTCGCGGGCGCAACCAGCTCACCCTGCGCGCCATGCTCAGCCTCGAGCCGGCGACCATCACCGATCGGCGCTATCCGCTGCTGTTCCAGCAGGGCGAGACGGCTTACAGCGACCCCATCGTCGACGGGCAGCATCCTCACGACTTCGTCATGGAGGCGGCGGCGCTCGATGACCTGACCCTGGGCAGGCGCGGACTGCTCAGCCTGTATGCGGCCCCTGTCGGCGACCCCGCGCTGGGCCCGGTGGCCTTTCCGCATCGCGCCTCCGCGCTCGAGGATCCGGTGGCAACGCTGGGCCACCACCAGGAAGATTCGACCCACATTGCCGATGACGTGGTCACGGCCGGCTTCGCGGAGGGATGGACGCGGATCGAAGCGAGCGGTTTCCACGGGCGCGAGCCCGACGAGCATCGCTGGGAGCTGCAGCAGGGCGCGATGGATTCCTGGTCGACCCGGCTGACGCTGCAGCCCGGGCAGAACTGGAGCGGGCAGGCGTCGTATGGACGGCTGGCCAGCCCGGAGGCGCTGTTTCCAGCGGAGGACCAGGCGCGCACGACGGCGTCGGCGATGTACAGCCGTCCGCTGAGCGGGCGAGGAAACTGGGTGAGCACGCTGGTGTGGGGAAGGACGCGGTCGATCCCGGACGACGTGATCGCCAACAGCTATCTGCTGGAATCGCTGGTGGAATGGAGAAAGCGCAACCACGCGTGGACGCGGGTGGAGAACGTGGACCGCACAACTGAGTTGCTGCTGGGCGAGCGCCCAATTCCGCCGGGGTTCAAAGAGGAGCCGGCAGGGCGCGTGCAGGCGTACACGTTCGGCTACGACCGCGATGTGGGTCGGATTCCAGGGTGGTCGATCGCGCTGGGAGCGCAGGTGACGGCCTACCACGCGGGCTCGCGGCTCGCGCCGATCTATGGAGCGGATCCTGTGGGGGTAGTGGTCTTCCTGAGGATCAGGCCGATGGGCAGGTGACGGGTTTCAGGCGTCAGGTTGTACGCAGACAGTCAGAGCGCGCACGATTTGTCACTGTGACAATTGCAATTCCAGTCGCGACAATTAATCGGCAACCGATTCGCCGATCATGCGCGGTTCCCAGACCTGGGCGGCATCGACGAAGGCCTGGAAGAGGCCCTGAGCGCAGCGGCTGTCGCTGAAGATGCGCTCGGGATGCCACTGCACGCCGACGAGGAACTGATCGCCGTGACCCTCGGCCGCTTCCAGCACGCCGTCTTCCGGCGACCAGGCGGAGCGGATGAGCCCCCCGCCCAGAACCCCGACCGCCTGGTGGTGGGAGCTGTTCACGGGGACGGAGAGGCGCGAGCCGAGCCCGAGAATGCGGCGCAGGCGCGACTTGGGGTCGATTTCGACCAGATGGGCTTCGGCGACGGTGCGGCCGGCGGCATGGTTGACCGCGCCATTGAGATGCTGAATCAGCGTGCCGCCATGCCACACGTTGAGGGCCTGGAACCCGTAGCAGATGCCGAGCAGCGGCTTCGCGAGGTTCGAGGCGTCCTGGAGGAGCAGCTCATCGACAGCCTCGCGCGCGGCGTCCGCTGGCGAGCAGTTGGCATCGGCGTCCTCGCCGTACTTCTGCGGATTCACATCGGCGGGGCTGCCGGGGAGCAGCACGCCCTCGCAGGAAGCGACCAGCTGCGCCACGCGGGCCGGCGAGTCGCTCAGCGGCACCTTCACGGGCTCGCCGCCGGCCCAGCGGATGGCTTCGGCATATTGCGGCCACGCGCGCTCGCTGTATTCGCTGTCTCGCGAATTCGGTTCGGGAATGGCGATGCGAGGAGCTTTCACTGTTTTCCCGCCTCCTCAGACAGATTCGTGGGACGAAGCCGTGCGGCCGTTGCTGTATCCAGCATATCCCTGGCCCGGGTGACGCTTCCGGGTTCGGGCTTTTTGAGCCATGAGTGCTCATAATATAACCGTTCGATCCGTTCCTGTAGTGCGCGGGTCAGGGCATCGGCCTGTTTCATGGTCATCCCTTTGGTTTCTATCGGCTCACAAACCGCCAGGGTGACCGGAACCGGGTGGATTTGCGAGGAATGGATCGGCAGCAGCTCCCAGGTACCGATGAGAGCCATGGGGACGAGCGGAAGCTGCGCCTTGATGGCCATGAACGCCGGCCCTTTCATGAATGGCTCGAGATGGCCTGTCTCGGTGCGGCCCCCCTCGGGAAAAATGAAGAGCGGCATGCCTGACTTGAGGGTGCGGACGGCGCCCAGCAGGCTCGCCACCGAGGCGCGCGGGTCGGAGAGGTCGACGCCGACCTGGCCGGAGCGGCGCAGCCACCAGCCGATGAAGGGCAGCTTCCACAGATCCTGGCGCGCGACGATGCGGAACTGAAATGGCAGGGAGCTAATGATCGCCGGCGTGTCCATATACGACAGGTGGTTGCAGGCGTAAACGGCCGGCTCGCCGGTCAGGTAGTGACCGTTGAGGACGGTGACGCGGGCGCCGCTCAGCGCGATCGCCGTACGAGCCCAGGCCTGGGCGATCCGATGCTGCCAGTGGCCATTCTTCTCGAAAAGCGAGGCGGCGAGGGCGAGGCTGCCGTAGAACGCGGTGGCCACAAAGAAGAGCGGTGCGCGATAGAGCTTGCTGGTGAGGCGCTCGCCGAGCGGAAGCGGATTCGGTCGCGGACCCGTTGGGACGATGGGCTTCTGCGGACCGGACGGCCTCGGAGATCCCGAAACGGCGTTCATGCCCCTCCTGTCGCGGAGGCGCCGTGGACCAGGAGATATTCGCGGATTTCTCCCACGAGATAAACCGATCCGGCAACGACAATGAGGCCGTCGGGCGGAGCTTCCGCGCCCGCGCGCTCGAGGGCGTGGATCGCGTCCGGCGCACCGACGGCGGGAACGCCGGTTGGCGCTGCGGCGGCGAGCAACTCGTCACCGGTTGCGGAGCGAGGCGAGGCGACGGGAGTGACGATCACGCGGTCGAAGAGAGGGAAGAGAATCTGAGCCATCTGAGCGATCGCTTTGTCGCGGAGGCAGCCGAAGACGAGGACCGCGTTCAGCGTACAGCCTTCAGCGTTCAACGGAGCGGGGACGGGGCCGTTGCCGAGGGAAACGCAGCTGCCGGGGAGCGACGACTGCTCGAGCGCAGAGAGAGCGGCGCGGAGAGTCCAGACGCCGGCGGGGTTGTGGGCGACGTCGAGGAGAACCGCGTTCAGCGTACAGCGTTCAGCGTTCGCAGGAACAGGGAGGGTGAAGAGTTCGAGGCGGCCGGGCCATTGCGTGCTCCGGATGCCCCTTTCGATCTGCGCCGCGGTGATTGTGTAACCGTGATGATTGCGTAATTCAACGGCGGCGGCGATGGCGAGCGCAAGATTTCGGCGCTGGTGCTCGCCCCACAGGGGCGAGTCAACCTGGACGGTAGCGCCGAAGACCTGGAGGGGATAGCGGTTTCTTAGCCCACGCAGACCGGCTCCCGGGGCTGAAGCCCCTTTTCTCCCGGGATCGTCCGTCCCCGGCCCGAAGGCTCCCTCGGCTTCGCTCGGGACAGGCTCTCCATCTACCGTCGTGCCTTCGGCAGGCTCAGGCCAGGCTGTGCTCCGCACGACGCGCTCCGCGCTGAAATCGGACGGGATTTCGAAGTCCTGAACGCTGAACGCTGAACCCTGAACGCTCGGGACGTATTCGGCGGCGTTGACGGCGCGGACGTCGAGCACGACGGCTACCTCCCCGATGGCCTGGTTCGCTTCCGGATGTTGCGGCAGCGTGATGAGCGTGCCGTTGCGGCGCAGGATCCCGGCCTTCTCGCGCGCGATGAGCGGGATGGTGTCGCCCAGCCACTCGGTGTGGTCGAGCGAGATGTCGGTGATGACGGAGAGCAGCGGATCGACGACGTTGGTCGCATCGAGGCGTCCGCCCATGCCGACTTCAAGCACCGCGATGTCGATGGACGCTTCCGCGAAGGCTTCAAACGCCAGCGCCGTGAGCGCTTCAAAGAAGCTCGGCGAGGCGGGGAGCGTGCCTGCAGCGACGAGTCGATTGGCGCAGTCGTCAACGCGGAAATAATCGCGGGCGAAATCGTCGTCGGAGATGGCCTCCCCATCA
Organism: Acidobacteriaceae bacterium; assembly: GCA_036521315.1. GTDB lineage: Bacteria > Acidobacteriota > Terriglobia > Terriglobales > Acidobacteriaceae > Palsa-343. Next base: position 19,708 of record DATDHZ010000091.1, on the reverse strand, counting down.
ACGCGGATGCGCTCGTTGACGCGGATCAGATGCGGCGAGGTGTAGAGGCCGGTGCGCAGGCCGGCAGCCTGGAGGATCGAGGCGAGCGTCGCGGCCGTCGATCCTTTGCCGTTGGTTCCGGCGATGAGGATGGAGCGGAAGCGGCGCTCGGGATGACCAAGAGCCTCGACCAGGGTCTGCATCTCCTCAATGCGGAACTTGCGGCGCGGCGCGCCGGGCGCGGCATGGAGCTCGCCGGCGCGGAGGTGCAGGCTGTCGAGCGCGGCCGCGTAGGACATGAAATCAGGTTACAGGGTGCAGGGTACAGGGTACAGAGGCCTGGATCCACGAGCCGGCGAGTGAGCGAAAGTCGAGGTGCCGGGTCTTCTGGCGGGAAGCTGTCAGCGTGTCCCGTCTAGCCAGGGCAGGCGGCGGCGCGTGGCATGTACAATCGGCGCATTCCCCCGGCCGCACCTCGCGAAGAAGCCCACGGAATCATGACTCTGATCGGCCACAGCGTTGCGCATTACGAGATCACCGGCCTGCTGGGAACGGGCGGGATGGGCGAGGTGTATCGCGCGACGGACACGCGGCTGGGGCGCGAGGTGGCCCTGAAGGTGCTGCCCGCATCGATGGCCGGCGATGCGATCCGGCTCAAGCGGTTCCGGCAGGAGGCGCGCGCGGCAGCAGCACTCAATCATCCGCACATTGTGACGCTGTACTCGGTGGAGCGCGACGGCGACGTCGAGTTCCTGACCATGGAAGTGGTGGACGGCGAGACCCTGGACCGCGCGATTCCGGAAGGCGGCATGGCGGCGGCGCAGGTGGCGGAGCTGGGACGCGCGCTGGCCGAAGCGCTGTGTGCGGCGCACGAGCGGCACATCATCCATCGCGACCTGAAGCCGAGCAATATCATGGTGACGCGCGATGGCCGCGTGAAAGTACTGGATTTCGGCCTGGCGAAGGCGATGGCAGCGGAAGACGCGACGGACGCCACGGCGACGCATCTGGGGCTGACGCGCGTGGGCGCGATCCTGGGCACACCTCAGTACATGTCGCCGGAACAACTGGTGGGCGGGGCAGTCGATGCCCGGTCCGACATTTTTGCGCTGGGGATTGTCCTCCACCAGATGGCAACCGGGCGGCGTCCCTTTGCGGGCAAGACGTCGGCCGAGCTGGCCACGGCGATCCTGCGGGACGCGCCGCCGCTGCTCACGAAGGTTCGTCCGCAGACGCCGCCGGAGCTGGCAGCCCTGGTTCACCGCTGCATCGAGAAGGATCCGGGGCAGCGGCCGCAGACCGCGGGCGAGATTGCGGGGGCGCTGCGCGCGATTGGCGACGGGCTGCGGATGAAGAGTGCGACGAGCGCGGTGAGTTTCCACAGCACCGCGCCGCTCGCGGACAGCGGGAGCGAAGCGCGCGACGGCGGAGCGAGTGCAAGACGGGCGGGAACGAGCCGCATCTCGGATGCCGGGCCGTCGATTGCGGTGATGCCGTTCCAAAGCCTGAGCACCGATCCAGAGAACGAGTATTTCAGCGACGGGCTGGCCGAAGAGATTCTGAACGCGCTGAGCGGCGTCGAGGGTCTGACGGTGGCCTCGCGGGCCTCGTCGTTCTGGTTCAAAAACAAGCAAGCCGAGGTGACCGAAATTGCCGGCAAGCTGCACGTGGCGAACCTGCTGCAGGGCAGCGTGCGGCGCGCGGGCAACCGGCTCCGCGTGACGGTGCAAATGGTGGACGCGAGCAACGGTTTCCAGTTGTGGAGCGAGCGCTACGACCGCCAGATGGAAGATGTGTTCGAGATTCAGGACGAGATTGCGCGCGGGATTGCGGAGCGGCTGAAGGTGACGCTGGGCGCCTCGGCGCGGCCGGTGACCACCAACACCGAAGCGTATGAGATGTATCTGAAGGGGCGGCACTTCTGGCATCTGCGCTCGCCGAATTCGATCCGTTCGGCAATGGAATGCTTCGCTGAGACGATCCGGCTGGATCCGGAATTCGCGCTGGCGTATGCGGGACTTGCGGACTGCTACGGCATCCTGCAGTTCTACGGATGGGTTCCGGCCGAAGTGAACCGCGAGAAGGCGCGGGCTGCCGTGACGGAAGCGCTGCGGCTCGATCCGCAGCGGTGGGAAGTGCAGTATTCAGCGGGTCTGTTCAAGTTTTATTTCGAGCGCGAATGGCGCAGTGGGGAGCCGCACCTGCGCGAAGCCATCCGGATTGCCCCGCGCGCGGCATTGGCCCATGTGGCGCTGGCGTTGCTTTGTATGATGGCCGGGCACGCCGAGGAGGCCGTCGAGGAAGCGCGTCTGGCCTGCACGCTCGATCCCCTCTCGCCGCTGATCTGCGGCATTGCCGCGGGCACGATGAATGCCATCGAGCAATTCGAGGAGGGCGACCGTCTCGCGCGCCGCGCCCTGGAGCTGCAACCGGAGTATCTGTTCGGGCTATGGACGCGCGCCGTGGCGCTTTCGTGCATGCACCTCCACGAGGAAGCTGCGAACAATATTGAGCGGGCGGTGGCCATTACCCGAGCGCCGGTGTTTTTGGGGCTGCTGGGCTGGGTGTACGCGCAGGCTGGGCGGAGCGCGGATGCGCGGCGGGTGCTCGGCGAGCTGGAGGAACGGGGTTCGCGTGGCGAATTTGTGCCGGCGTTTTCGCTCTTCAACATTTACATGGGGCTGAAGGACGTGCCCGCGATGAGGGCCACGCTGGCGCGGGCCATCGCGGAGAGGGTGGCGCCGCTGTCCCTGGTGCTCGTCGGGCTGCGTCTGCAGGAAGCGCGCAGCGATCCGGAGATCAATCGGATGCACCAGGAACTATTCGCGTGGTGAGAGAGCCAGGCTTGAGCCAGCGGCCGGCGGCGCGCTGCGCAGGTGGAGGATTGGGATGGCGGAGGAAGGCTTGCTCGAGGCGATTCTGGATGCCTGGGATCGCAACAATCGCATCGTCGTGAATCTGCTGCGCGCCGTGCCGCCCGGCGGAATGGAGGCGCGCGCCATGGAGGGCAGCCCCACCGTCGCGGAGATGTTCGCGCACATGATCTATGTGCGCGCCGTCTTCCTCGCGGAAGATATTCCTGAGTTCGCAATGGGCGAGCCGCGCGACTGGATTCCGGTGCGCGATCCGGAGCAACTGGCGGCGGGGCTCGAGGCCAGCGCGCAGGCGGTGCGGAACGCGGTGGCCGCGTGTGTCGAGCGCCCGCAGGAGATGAAGGTCCACTACGATCACCCGGTGCTCTTCCTCGGGCACATGATCTGGCACGAGGGCTACCACCACGGGCAGATCAAACTGGCGCTCAAGATCGCCGGGCAGCCGCTGGAGAATAAAGCGATCGGTCCGCTGACGTGGCGGGTGTGGATGAACAAGAGCGGGGCGGAATCTTAGCGCGGCTCGGTCAGATGCTTCAGGTAGGCAGCCGGTGTGAGCACGGTGACGCCGCGTCGCGCGGATGGCGGGAAGTGGCGGAGATTGCCGCTCACGAGCCATGCGCCGGCTTTGTGCGCCAGCGCGAGGAAGGGCGCATCGTCCGGATCGGGAAGCTGGTGCGGACCCGGCTCGGGATCGGGCAGATGCAGGCTCTCTTCGATAAGCCATTGCAGCCAGGGCGGGGGGAAGCGGTAGCGCAGAAATTTTGCGCGGCGGACGACGTCGAGGTACTCGTCGACGATGGCGGGGCAGGTGACGAGCTGCACCTCTCCGCTGAGCGCCGCTTCCACCAAAAGGCTGGGAGGGCCGTCGGAATTCACGCCCGCGGAGACGATGACGTTGGTGTCGAAGACTGCGAGCCTCATCGCGGCTTCGGTCGCTTACGCAGGGCGCGGACGCGGGCGATCTCGTCGTCGATCTGCTTGCCGGTGACTTTGTCAAAGCCGAGAGCCTTCGCCCGCCGCCAGCTCTCGCGCAGGCTGGCTTTTGCCATCGCGCGGCGCAACTCCCGGTCTTCGAGCGCTATGTCTCCGTGAACCGGGACGAGGAAATAGGCCGGACCATCCTGTCCGGAGAGGAGGACGGTTTCACCCTGGGGCACGGATTCCAGCGCCTTGGCGCCGCGAGTGCGGAAGGATCGCAGGGATACCTGGCGCATACTTTGCCTCCAGGGCTTAGTGTAGCCGAAATGGCTACGCTGGCACCAGCATCCGCCCGAACCTCTGCCGGCTGCGGCCCGGGCAACGCTCACGATTCCCCACTGTTAAACTTGAAAAGGCATGATCCTTCCGTTTGTCCGCGAATTGCTGGCGGACATGGAGCACACCCCCGCATTTGAACAGGCAAGAAGGCATCTCGCGCTTGCCCGTGGGCGTCGTCGTGTGTCCGGACTCACCTCCACCGCCCGAGCCCTCTATATCCCTCTGTTTGCGCGGGCGGCGGGCGTGCCGGCGCTGGTCATCGTCACCGACAACAAGCAGGCCGATGCGGTGCAGCTGGCGCTGCAGGCGGGGTGCGAGCTCACCGGCGCCATCGATCCCGCGCGCGTGCTCCGGCTGCCGGCTCACGATGTGCTGCCCTTCGAGAATCTGTCTCCGCATCCCGACATTCAGGAGCAGCGCGCCAAGACGCTGTGGAAGATCGCAACCGGCGAGGCCTCGATCGTCGTCGCGCCCGTGGAAGCGGCGGCCATGAAGCTCTTTCCCGCTCCGTTCTACGCGGGGCTGGCGCAGATTCTGCGGCGCGGCGAGGAAGTCGACGTCGACACGCTGCTCCAGCACCTGACCAGCATCGGCTACACGCGCATGGATATCGTCGAGATGCCGGGGCAGTTCACACGGCGCGGCGGCATTCTCGATATCTATTCGCCGGAGGCGGACCGGCCCGTGCGGTTTGAGTTTTTCGGCGACGAGATTGAGTCGATCCGCAAATTCGATCCCGAAACGCAGCGCTCGGCGGCCCCGCTCGATGAGGCGCGGCTGCTGCCGCTGACCGAAACGCCCGTAACCGAGCGGCTGCTGGCCGCGGTGCATGCCCGTTTGAGCGGAACGCGCGTGGATGCCGCGGACCACCACGCGGAGCTGGTGGAGGAAGCGATCGCTGCCGGCGGCGTCAGCGTCTTTCCGGGCTGGGAATTCTTCGCGGGCGTGGGCGGCGCGACGGAAACGCTGGTTGATCTGTTTGCGCGGTCGACCCTGTTTGTTGAGGAACCGGCGATGGTGCGCAACCAGATCGACCGCTGGTGGAATAAGGTCGAGCAGCGGCACGAGCGGTCGAGCATCGGATCGCTGATGACGCCGGAAGACATCTACGTGCGGCCGGAATTGTTACAGGCGCGGTTACAATCCCATCCGGGCCTCGACATCGATCAGCTGGGCGCAGTCGATGTGCTGGAAGACGATGCGACGCTCGGTGAGATTGAGTTCACGTCGCGGCCGACGCTGCGCTTTCACGGATCGATCCCGGCGCTGGTGGAGCAGATTCGCAACCTCATGCTGCAGGAGGTGCGCACGCTGCTGGTAGCGCCCAACCAGGGCGAGGTGGAAAGGCTGGCGACGCTGCTGCGCGAGTACGAGCTGCCGTACCGGCTGGGCAGCCGCATCCAGCACGCCGGCAGCGAGAACCTGTACGACGAGTCGAGCTATCTGGCTGGCGACATGCGCACGCCCGTGATCCTGCGCACCGCGCTGGCGACCGGCGTGAGCCTGCCCGACGCGCGGCTGGTGCTCTTCGGCGCCCAGGATTTCTTCGACGAAGCCGATGTGACGGCGCGGCCGGCGCCGAAAAAATCGAAGACAGCGGCGTTCGTTTCCGACTTTCGCGATCTGACGGTCGGCGACTACGTCGTGCACGTGGAACACGGCATCGCACGCTACCAGGGCCTGCGCGAGATTGAGCAGGACGGCGTCTCCCTCGAATTCATGATCCTCGAGTTCGCCGAGGGCGCGCGCCTCTACGTCCCGCTCACGCGCCTCGATCTGATCCAGAAATACCGCTCGACGGAAGCGGGCCCGGCGCCGGTGCTGAACCGGCTCGGCTCGCAGCAGTGGGCGAAGACCAAAGCGCGCGTCAAGAAGGCCATGGCGGATATGGCCGACGAGCTGCTCAAGCTCTACGCCCAGCGCAAGGCCGCCGAGGGCCACGCGTATCCGCCGGACAATGAGTTTCAGCGTGAATTTGAAGACGCCTTCGACTACAACGAAACCGACGACCAGGTTTCCGCGATCGCCGACATCAAGAAGGATATGGAGTCGCCGCTGCCGATGGACCGGCTGCTGTGCGGCGATGTGGGCTACGGCAAAACGGAAGTCGCGATGCGCGCGGCGTTCAAGGCCGTGCAGGACGGCCGCCAGGTCGCGGTGCTGACGCCGACCACAGTGCTCAGCTTCCAGCACTTCGAGACGTTCACGAACCGATTCCGGCAATTCCCCATCAACGTGGAGATGATTTCACGCTTCCGCACGGCGAAGGAGCAGAAGCTGATCCTCGAGCAGGTCGAGCATGGCAAAGTCGACATCCTGATCGGCACGCACCGGCTGCTCTCGAAGGACATTACATTTCAGAACCTCGGCCTGCTCGTGGTCGATGAGGAGCAGCGCTTCGGTGTGCGCCATAAGGAGCGGCTGAAGCAACTGCGGCGCGAGATCGATGTGCTCGCGATGTCTGCGACGCCGATTCCGCGCACTCTGCACATGTCCCTGGTGGGCCTCCGCGATATGAGCGTGATCGAGACGCCGCCGCGCGACCGCATGGCCATTCAAACGGTGGTGGCGAAGTTCGACGAGAAATTGATCCGCTCGGCGATTGAAGTGGAGCTGGAACGCGGCGGGCAGATTTATTTCGTGCACAACCGCGTGGAGACGATTTACGAGATCGCCGCGAAGATTCAGGAACTCGTGCCGGCGGCGCGGGTGGTCGTCGGCCACGGGCAAATGGGCGAGAGCGATCTGGAAAAGGTGATGCTCACGTTCATGCATCACGAGCACGACGTGCTGGTCGCGACCACCATCATCGAAAATGGGCTCGATATTCCGCTGGCGAACACCATCATCGTGAACCGCGCCGACCGCCATGGGCTGAGCGAGCTCTATCAGCTGCGCGGGCGGGTTGGGCGTTCCAATCGGAGAGCCTATGCGTATTTACTCATCCCGCCGGAGCAGGAGCTGACGGAAGTGGCGCGGCGCAGGCTCGCGGCGCTCAAGGAATTCTCCGATCTCGGCGCGGGCTTCAAGATCGCGGCACTCGACTTAGAGCTGCGCGGCGCAGGGAATCTGCTCGGCGGCGAGCAGAGCGGCCACATCGAAGCGGTTGGCTTCGAGATGTACACGCAGATGCTCGAAGAAGCCGTGAGCAAGCTGAAAGGCGAGGAGAAAGTGGAGCGCCTGGCCGTGCAGCTCTCCCTCGGCATCGCTTTACGTATCGATGAGAGTTACATATCCGAGGAGAACCAGCGGCTGCGCATGTACAAGCGCATCGCCGGCGTCGAAAACGAGAAGGCGCTCGAAGATGTGCGCACCGAGCTGGAGGACCGCTACGGTCCGCTGCCCGAGCCGGTGGCGCATCTGCTCGAGGCGGCGCGGCTGCGCATCGAGTGCGAGCGCATCGGCGTGGCGCAGGTGGATCGCAAGCGCGATTCGCTGCATGTGAAGTTCACCGAATCCGCGGCGGTCGATCCCGGCCACCTGATGAAGCTGGTAGCGAAGAACGCGAAGCGCGGCGCGCAGTTCACGCCCCAGGGCGTGCTCAAGTTCCCCCTGACAGCCACGAAGCCCGAGGACGTGTTGCGCGAAGTGCGGGCGCTGCTCGGGGAACTGGCGGACCAAAGCAGGGCACAGGGCGCAGAGCTCAAAGCTCAGGAAACGCGCGTCTAAGGGGAGCGGTGCAAGGCCCTACCGCTTCGCAAGCTTCGAGAGCATGTTGCGCCGCTTGCGCATGAACTTGCGAGCGAGCGCCATCTCTTCCGCGAACTCCGGATCGCCGGTCGTAAGCAGGAATCCTTCCAGCGACGGAACGAGAAAAACTCGTGTCACCTTTTCGGGCTTTTAGGTGCTCCAGCGCCTCCCTCGGCAGCCCGATCCCCTGAGAGTTGGCCACCGAGGTAACTTTGAGCTTCTCAATCTCGCGAGCCATGTCTTAATTTTATGGCTGCCCGGAATCCTAAATTCAAGAATGGCCACGATTCATCGCGGCGCCATCGGTCCCGCGATGCTTCGGGTGAATGCAGGCGCGCAGCGCCGTGCCGGTTCCGTGTCGCAGCTACGGCGCCAGCGCGATCTCCACATGCCGATGGATCGTCTGCGGCTGCGGCGCGCCACACCGGGTCAGAGCAGCGTCGTCACAAATCCGGCGCGAGAGGACGACGGGATTGTCCATCGTGGCGGAGAGAATCCTCCCGTCAACGGTGCTCACAGTGAGGGTGACGTCAAAGGTCTCTTTGCCCGCGCCCGCCTGATACTTGCCATCGCTGGTCTTCGTCACCTCAATCCAGTTATTCGGCGTGTCCGCAATGGGCGTTTGCATCCACGGGGCGGGAAATTTGAGCACCGGATTCTTCGGCGGAACGTGGTGTACAACCAGGACCGCGGTGTGCGCGGCGGCATCGAGCGACTGGAGATGCAGGTCGAAGTCGATGGCGTCCGTCCCCGTGATGACGCGCGTTCCGTCCGCCCAGAAGCTGGGGTTTGGATTGGCCACGTAGAAGTGGTCCCCTGCCTGATGGAAGAGGGGAATCTTCTGGAAGAGCCAGTCGTCGACATAGAAGGTCATCAGATCGGTGACCGGCCCCACAAAGCGCGGATCGATGCCGGCGAGATTCGGCCCTGACGGCATGTGGCTCGGATCGAGCGAAAACGACGCCCGGAAATCGAGCATAGCGGGTGAGAGCGCCACAGCCTGCCCGTCGGAGGTCATGCCCGTCCAGCGAAATTCCTCGATCCATGAGACGTCGGCAGCTTTCTTCACCACGCCGGTCGTGTCAGCGGTGTAGTGCCACGCATCGTTGACCGCCGTCATGCGGTAGTGGAGGGTTTCGCCGTCGCGATAATGGCGCGCAACGGGATTGGCAGGGGCAGTCTGCGCTCCGACACACGCGGGCGCGAGGAAAACAGCAGCGGCCAGGAGGGCTTTCATAAGGATTCCTGTCGATGGTGATAGCCCCGAAACCTGCCGCAGTCAATTCAAAGGGCGCGGGCGACGGTAACGGCAGAGTGCGCCTCGGGGGCCGGTGGTCACAGATCTCAAAACCACCGCAGCAGATCCCCAAAGCTCGCCACCTCCAGCAGCCTGCGTCCCTCGGGCGCGGAGTCCAGCGCGTCGTGCTCCAGCACCCAGGTGTTGGGGTGGTGGATGTAAACCGCGTTCAGCCCGCAGGCCAGGGCGGGGTTGATATCCGAGCGCGGGCTGTTGCCGATCATCCACGTGCTTCCGGCGTCCAGCGAGTATTTCCCGCAGAGCGAACGGTACGCCTCGGGATCCTTCTCCGGCGGCACTTCGACGGCGGCGAAATGGCCAGCCAGCCCGGAGCGGGCAACTTTGTCGAGCTGCTCCTCCGCATTGCCCTTGGTCACGAGGATGAGCCGATGGCGGGCGGCGAGGATGGGCAGCGTCTCGGCCACGCCTTCGAGCAGGTCAATCTCCTCGTCGGCGATCGACTGGGCAAAGCTCATGATCCGCTCGTGCTTTTCGGGCGTGACAGGCCCAGTGGAAAGCTGCTCAAAACAATCGACCAGGGCGCGGCGAAAACTGGCAAGGCCGTAGCCGTGGCGGCGGACGTTCGCGCGCTCCACTTCGTTCAGCTTTTCGCGAACCTCCCCGGGCGAGTACTCCTTGTGGTCGAGCCAGGAGATGAAGGCTGCAATGGCTCGCTCAAAATAGATATTATTTTCCCAGAGGGTATCGTCGGCATCGATGAGCAGCGTCTGGCCAGGCGCAAACCGGGTTGCAGACCCGTGAGCCTGGGCAGATGGGTCGGACTTGAGTTCGGCTTCCTCGGGCATGGCTGATACCAGCAGCGTACCAAATGCGGCTCCGGCGAACTCCCGGCAAACGGCTCATTTCACCGGCACAAAACTATCTGTGAAAAGAACAACTTCTCTCCCTCTTTTGAGTCTCTATTGGGTGCGGGTGTTCAGCGCTGGCAAACCGGCTGAACAAGGCGACCAGCCCCGTTGGAGACCCAGGATCCTGATGCGATTCAGGTTGCAAAGCAGGTTGCTGAAAGCCCCGGCGAGGAAGGCCGTGTTCTTGCGGTTTTTGGCGCTGCTCGCTCTGGGGACGCTGGGTTGCGCGCTGGCCCGCGCAGACGCGGCGCTGCTGCTGGAAGAGCCGTTCGGCAAATTTGGCGCGATGAATCCTACCGGACACGCGGCCATTTATCTGAACCACATCTGCGCCGATACCCCGACCCGCCTCCGGCCCTGCCGCGCCGACGAAGCCGGCGTGGTGATCAGCCGCTATCACCGCATCGACGGTTACGACTGGCTGGCGATTCCGCTCATTCCCTACCTTTACGCGGTCGATGACCCTTCGCAGATTCCGGCCACGGCGACGGCACGGCTGGAGCTGAAACTGCGCAACGAATATCGCCGCGAGCACCTGGAAGATTTCGTGCCGGACGATCCGAAGCACGAGATTCCGCGAGGCGAATGGATCCAGTTAGTCGGTGCGTCGTACGACCGCCGCCTCTGGGGTTTTGAAGTGTCTACAGAGCAGGATCAGGACGACACGCTGATCCGCGAGTTCAACGAACGAAAGAACATCAGCCACTTCAACCTGCTTTTCAATAACTGCGCCAACTTCAGCGAAAAGGTGCTGAACTTCTATTACCCGCACTCCATCCATCGGAGCTTCATCGCGGATGCGGGCATGATGACGCCGAAACAGGCCGCCAAGTCGCTCGTGAAATACGGCCGGCGGCATCCCGATGTGGAGATCCGAACCTTCGTGATCCCGCAGGTGCCGGGCACGATTCCGCGCAGCACGCCGGTGGATGGCGTCGTGGAGTCGCTGGTGAAATCAAAGAAATACGTGCTGCCGCTCGCCGCGCTGCATCCCTTCGTCGCCGGGACGCTGGCAGTCGTATATCTCGGCGACGGCCGCTTCCATCCCGACAAGCATGCGGCGGTGTTCAATCCCGAAGACGCGCTGGAGCCGGGCGAGCTGCGCGCGACCGAACCGACGGCGCAACCGGCTGAGGAGCATGGCACAACCGGCGAACTGACCCCGGTGCAGTTAAATCCCTCTTCGTCGGAGATGAACCAGCCTTAGGTAATCGCCGATCCGTATGCAGAAGGCAACGCCGGGCGACTGCGGCGCAAAGACGCGTCCTGGTCAGAGCGGTGACAGCCAGCGCTCGCGTATCCTGATTCTTCGCTTTTTTCGGAGGAACCATGCGCCGCGCTCTGTACCTCGTCTGCCTGTTGTCCACCTTTGCAATTGCCGCCGTTGCGCAAACCGCGCCTGCCGCCGCGCCCGCGGAACAGCAGTTCTCTCCCATCCCCGGTTTCGATCCGGCGTCGATGGACACCAAAGCCGATCCGTGCGCCGATTTTTATCAGTACGCCTGCGGCAACTATGCCACGCTGCACCCGATTCCGGCGGACCTGCCGGAGTTCGACCAGTTCGTCAACCTGTACGAGGTGAACACCGCGGCCCTCCACGACATTCTCGAGCAGGCCGCCGCTGCCCAGGCCGAGAAGGGCACCAACGAGCAGAAGATCGGCGATTACTACCAGAGCTGCCTGAACACCGGCGCCATCGATAAGCGCAGTCTTGCGCCGATCGATGCCGAGCTGAAGCGGATCGACGCGCTCTCGTCGAAAAAGGATTTGCCCGGGCTGATCGCCTACCTCAACCGCATGGGCGTGGGCGTGTTCTTCGACTACGGCTCGCAGCAGGACTTCAAAGACGCGACGCGCGAAATCGCCTACATCGACCAGAGCGGCCTCGGATTGCCGGAAAAAGACTATTACCTGCGCACGGATGAGAAGAGCGCGGAGCTGCGCAAACAATACGTCGCGCATCTTGCCAACATGCTCACCCTGCTCGACCACGCCAGCCCAGCCGGATCCGGCGCAGCGGACTCCCCGGCAGGCGATGCTGCTGCCGTGGCTCAGAAGATCATGGATCTGGAGACGGCGCTGGCCAAAGCATCCCAGGGCAACGTGGAGCGGCGCGATCCAGCCAATGTGTATCACATGACGTCGCTGCACAGCTTCGCGGCCACCGCCCCGAACCTCGACACGCCGCAGTACATCGCCTCCATCGGGTCGCCTGCGGTCGATCAGCTCAACGTCGTGTCGCCTGGATTCTTTCCGGCCCTGAACGCGGCCATCGAGAGCACCGACCTCGACACGCTGAAGGCCTATATGCGGGCGCATCTGGTGGACTCTTTCGCGATGGACCTGCCGAAGGCTTTTGACGACGAGCACTTCGACTTCTACGGGCGCAAGCTGACAGGCACGCCGCAGGAGCAGGTCCGCTGGAAGCGCTGCGTCAACGCGACCGACGCCTCGCTGGGCCAGGCCCTGGGCAAGGTTTACGTGGACAAATACTTCACGCCCGATATGAAGGCTTCCACCCTCCAGATGGTCCACGACATCGAAACCGCGATGGGAAAAGACATCGAGGGCCTGGACTGGATGAGTCCCGACACGAAGAAACAGGCCATCGCCAAGCTGCATAGTGTCGCCGACAAGATCGGCTATCCGAATAAGTGGCGGGATTATTCCAAACTAAAAATAGAGTCGGGCGACGCTTTTGACAATGCAGTGCGCGCACGCGAATTCGAAACCGCGTATCAACTCGATAAGATCGGCAAGCCCGTGAACCGCGACGAATGGGAGATGACGCCTCCCACGGTGAACGCCTACTACGACCCCAGCATGAACGACATCAATTTCCCGGGCGGCATTCTGCAACCGGCGTTTTACGACAAGGATGCGACCGCGGCCACGAATTACGGACATATCGGCGCAGTTGTAGGGCACGAGCTGACCCATGGATTCGACGATCAGGGAGCCAAGTTCGACGGCAACGGTAACCTGCACGACTGGTGGACGCCCGCCGACGAGAAGGCCTTTGGAGCGAAGACGGATTGCCTGGTGAATGAGTACGGCAGCTTTACCGCGGTCGACGACCTGAAGGTGAATGGCAAGCTGACGCTGGGCGAGAACACCGCCGACAACGGCGGCGCGCGCATCGCGCTCATGGCGCTGATGGCGCGTGAAACGCTCGAAGGAACGCCCGCCGCGAAAACTGCGGAGCAGGAGGGCGAGCAGAAATTCTCTCCTCAGCAGCAGTTCTTTATCGGCTACGCGCAGAACTGGTGCAGCACCGAACGGCCGCAGTATTTGGAGCAATCGGTGCGAGTCGATCCGCATTCGCCCGACGCCCTGCGCGTGCGCGGTGTGCTGGTGAACATGCCGGAGTTCGCCAAAGCGTTCGGCTGCAAAGCCGGTCAGCCCATGGCTCCGGTTAAAAGCTGCCGGGTGTGGTGATGAGTAACTCCCCGCGTAGCTGGAAGCCGATAAAGTCCGGACCTGGGGGGAGCCCGACCTATCCGGAAAGAAGGTTTCAAAGCGTAGACGCATGGAACTTACAACCCATGCCCTATCTATCATTTCACCCTGTGAAAGCTTTTCTTACCAGCTGAACCGTTTCTTTTTCCTGAAAGCCTGCATCCATTCGCAGTAGTCTCAAAGGAGCGCGATGGTATGCGCAGAACAGGAAAGACCTCTCCCATGAAGAAATTTCTGCGGTTTCTCGTTCTTGGCGTGTTTTGCAGTCTGCTTGCGGCTCCCGTTTTCGCCGACGGTGGTTCCGGCCCTTCGGGCGGAGACCCGCCGCCGCCGCCGACCAGCAATTCGAGCACACAGAACTCAAATAACTCCAGCAGCAGCACGACGACGCAACTCATTCTGACGCTCCTTGGAGCGCTGGGCCTGTAGCTTCGCGGAAGTCTCGGCCTGGACTGGAACGGCGGAGGGCTCCGGTTTCCCGCGGAGCCGGGCCCATCGCCGGTGTATGGTGAGAGCGGATGAAGCTCTCCGGGATCGACAAGATCGTCTGGGCTCTGTCGTTTTACGGCAACATCGCTTTGCTGGCCGTGCTGCTCGTTCGAGGGCGCTGGCGACAGTTTCCCATCTTCACCTGCTTCATAGCCTTCGACGTGGCCCGTTCGATCGCGCTCTATTTGTTGTACAGCCATGGCTTGATGGCCGGGTACGCGCACGTCTACTGGTGGGCGCTGATTCCGGACTTCGGACTCCAGCTGGGGGTCATCCTTGAAATTGCCCGCATCGTGCTGCGGCCGACGGGCACCTGGGTGCAGGACGCGAGGGTGCAGTTTGCAGGGGCGGCTGCTGGCGGCGTGGTCGTCGCAGCCTTGCTCGCCTGGGCCGTCTCGCCTCCCGCGCAAACCGCATTGGCAGCCTGGCGCATCCGGGGCAACCTATTCACCAGCCTCGTCATCTGCGAGCTCTTTGTGGTCATGACCCTGACCGCCAACCGCCTGGGACTGGGCTGGCGCAGCCATGTCATGGCGATCGGCCAGGGCTTAACGGCGTGGAGCAGCGTGATGGTGGTCACGACAGCTCTGCAAAGTTATGTGGGTCCAGGATTCTTTTTCCGGGAACTCGATCAAATTCGGGCATTTGCCTATATTGCGGCTATCTTTTGGATGATGGCCCGGCTGTGGATAGCGGAGCCGGCGCGGCAGCCTTTGGCGCGTGAGTTAGAAGAGTATATTCTTGCGCTCCACCAGCGGGTCGCGTACGATCTTCAAAGAATCGACGCCGGGAGCTGAAGGGTTCCAGCGCCGGGTTCACGATCCGGCGAACCACTGAGAGCGGGTTTTCTTTTCGTGCTGGCATATATCTTCCTGGGCGGAGCCGTGGGCGCGTTGCTCGGCGCCGCCGTATGGTCCCAAATTTCGGCAGTCCGCCTCGACCGGCGCAGCTGGAATGATCTCGTGTCGGCGCTCAAGCCGATCGAGTTCGATCGGGTCAGCTCCGTGGCGCGCGACTTCCTCGATCCCAAAGGCGACCAGATTTCCCTCGAGCCTCCTGACCTGTGGCTGATGCTCGGCGGCCGCGAAGGCCTGCGGCGCATGCGTGAAAACGCCCGTCTCATGCTGGCTCTCGCAGCCCATGCACAGCAGTGGAATTTCGATGAAGGCGTGATCGTGACTGAACGCATGCGGCGCGACGCCCTGCGGCTGCGCGGCGCGGTGCGCCGGGTGGAGATGGCGCTGGCATTCCACTGGGTGATGAGCCGCCCGGCGACGCTGATTCCGTTCCATCTGCACGAAGCTGCCTCAGCCTATTACCTGATGCGGCAGCGGCTCCTGGCCCTCTATCAGACGAGCCACGCGGGGCTTTACCCGCGGCTGGCAGAGATTCTCTGATTCGCCTGCGCGCTCGCGCTCGTCTTCTTCCCCAATTCCGCTTCTGATTTCATTTGCTCCTGGGCGTCATCTCCCGATTCCCCTTCCTCCAGCATCTCCTGCCGGTCTTCCGTCGATGAGCCGCCCGCCGAAGCCTGAGCGTTGCGCGTCTCGCTCGGCGTGTCTCCAAAGTCGCGCGCGCCGTAATCGTAATCGCCGCCACCGGTGGCGTTTTGTGGCGATCGGGCATCGCGGACGCGGTCGTCCTGATTCAGTCCCCAGCCTTGTTCATGGGCGTTTTCGCCGGAGCGGCGGCGCGTGTGCTCGGAAAATCCCTGCGGTTCGGGAGCGGTTTGGTCTTTGTCGGTCATACCTCTTGTGATGAGGCTCGCGCGACGACGCGATGGCCGGCTCGACCACCGGAGGCGAAGAGCAGCCGGCCCGGACAACTCAGGCCGGGTGCCGTACGCTCCGACAGAGGAGAGGAGTTGCGATGACTGACAAGCCGAAGCAGGAAACCCGCATGGACGCCGTGCGGCACGTGGGCAAAACGCTCGAGTCGGAAGGCACTTTTTTGCCGAGCGGCGAGCTGCCGGAAAACCGGATTGAGGCAGAAGGTTTGGTGGACGCGAGAGACGCGGGAACGGGAAACGAAGACGAGTACGACCGCGAAGCCGACGCCATGGGTGCGGAGCGGCTGAAGACGCGGCTCCCCGGCGACACCAGCTCCGATCCGCACGACGGAGCCGAGGTAGACGTTGAGCCGGCAAAGCAGCGAAAGAGCCGCGGCAAGGCCGCGTAAGCATCGGGGCTCAATGGCTTCCCGCGGGGAAAGCGGAGGCGCGATCAGCTGCGCAGCTTCGCGCCCCTCGCTTCCAGCGCCGCGACGATCTGCTGCGACCAGGCCTGCACTTCTTCCTCGCGCAGCGTGCGCTCCTGCGATTGGAAAATGACCCCAAGCAGCAGCGAATAATGGTTCTGGGCAACGAGCTTGCCCTTCGCATCGCGCAGCACTTCCTTCGGCGTGAACGACTGCAGCTCGGGAATGCTGAGCGCATCGACCGCATCGGCGATCGCCGCATACGGTACTGTATCCGGCACAATCACGGAATAATCGCGGCGCACCGGCTGGAAGCGCGACAGTTCGCGCATCGCCGGCTGGCGCAGCCCGCTCTTATAAAGGCGATCGAGCCAGATTTCCCCCAGCAGGATGGTCTGCTTCAGCTTGCGGCGATCGGCTTCGGCCGGGTGCAACTGGCCGAACCAGGCCACCGTGGCCCCGTCGAGCACGGCCCGCGCGCTGCGGCCCGGGTGCAACCACGCCGGCATCAGCCCCGAGGCTGCGGGGAAGCGATCGACGTAGAGAGTGCGCGCCGAGAACTTGCCGAGCATCTGCTCCATCGCGCCCTTCACGTCGCGGAAGTCGGGCTCCGGCTTGCCGAAAACCGCGCCCGCCGCCCCAAGTGCCAGCGCGGGCCGCTCCTCCACGCGTTCCGGTGTGCCGCTGAACGTCGTGCCCATCTCAAAGAGCGCCGCGCCTTCCACATCGCGGCTGATGTTCAGCGCGACCATCCCCAGCATGCCCGGCAGCAGCGAGGGACGCAGCATCCCGGCCTCTTCACTGAGCGGGTTGCCGAGCGCAACCGCTGCGCCTGGTTCGCGAACGAAGAGATCGGCGTCGGCAGCGGAGCAGAACGTCGACGAGATGGCTTCGCTGAATCCGAGCGCCAGCGCCGCGCGGCGCAGCGTCCATTCTTTCTCCGCCCATGGCAGTTCGACCACGCTTCCGGCAAAGCTGGGCAGCGTGTTGCGGAAGCGGTTGTAGCCGTACACGCGCGCGATCTCCTCGACGAGATCGATCTCGCGCTCGAGATCGAGCCGCCAGCTCGGAAGAGTAATCTCGAACAACCCGTCGGGCGAGGCGCTCGCAGAGGAACGTTCGCCGAGAACGGCGCGCGAGGGATCAAGATCCTGTGCGGGCGGACGCGGCGAAGCCTCCGCCGCATGTTCCCGTTTCAGCACGCCGCATCCCAGGCCGGTGAGGATGTTCTCCACGAGCGGCGCCGCGATCCCGCCAGGCTCCTCCGTGGGCCCGAGGATGCGATGCACCTCCGACATGCTGAAGGAAATGCTGGAGCGATTCGCGGTGCGGGCTCTTGCCTCCGGAACGATCTCGTCCGTAAGGCCGCCCGCGGCAGCGCCGCCCGCTTCAAGAACGATGCGGCTGACGAGCGCGCTGGCGATGGGCGGGGCATTGAAGTCGGCGCCGCGCTCGAAGCGATGCGACGCGTCGGTGTGCAGCAGGTGGCGCTTCGACGAGCGGCGCACGCTGGCCGGCTCGAACCACGCGGCCTCGACGAGGATGTTGCGCGTCTCGGATGTGATCATCGTGTCCCAACCGCCCATCACGCCGGCCAGGCCGACGGCCTTCTTCTCGTCGGCGACGACCAGGTCGTCGGCATCCAGCGTCCGCTCCACGCCATCGAGCGTGCGCAGCTTCTCGCCCTTGCGCGCGCGGCGCACGATGATGCCGCCTTCCAGCTTGTCTAAATCGAAAACGTGCGTCGGCTGTCCGATGGCCAGCGTGCAGTAGTTGGTCGCGTCCACGGCGTTGGAGATGGGCTTCTGCTCGAGCAGACGGAAGCGGTGGGCGACGGGCTCGCGGTGGATGAGCTCCTGCGAAGCGCCGATTTTCACATCGCGCAAGACTCGCGCCGTGAAGCGTCCGCAACCGTCCTTCGCTTCGATGGAGACGGGGAAGGCGCTGCCAGGGATACAGCGGCCAGCGGCGATGCGGCCAGGAGAAGAACGGTCAGGGTCATTGGCATCGGCGCCGAGCGACGCGTCCAGGGGCGGCAACGAAAGTCCATAAATCGTCGCGATCTCGCGAGCGATGCCGTAGTGATTCATGGCGTCGACGCGGTTCGTCGTGATGTCCATCTCGAACAGCGAGCCATGCTCGCCCAAGTCAAAAACACCTTCAACGGCAATGCCGCGCAACGTCAGGTCATCGGCCAGCACGCGGTCGGATACGCTCACGCCGGGAACATATTCTCGAAGCCAACTGGAAAGGATCTTCATGGCACGTAGCGGTCAGCAGTCGGGGATAAAGCGGTCAGGCAAAAGGCGGCCAGCAAGAAGCACTATCCCTCTCTTTTTTCCTCTCTCATTGAGTTGATCAATCCGTGCAGCATTTTTCCAACCTCTCTGCATTGCGACGAGATGCGATCCAGATCGGTGCGGGTCATAAAGGCGAGGCTCTCCGCGAGTTCGGCCTGGGTTTCCAGTTCATAGAGCGACCCTCGAGCGTGGCTGAGAAACAGGATGAACCCCTTGTCGGAAAGCTGGCCCTGCCCTTCAGCAATATTGCTCGGAACGGAGACCGCCGCTCGCCTCATCTGGCTCGTCAGGCCGAATTGTTCTGCTCTCGGAAAGGTTTGCGAGACGAGATAAATATCCCGGGCAAGTGCCATCGCTTTTTGCCAGACCTGCAGATCTCGAAATTGACGTACGCGCATTTGCTGATCCCACCGGCCGTTTGATCCCTGACCGTTTCATTCCTGACCGTTTCATTCCTGCCCGTTTCATCCCTGACCACTTCGCCTTGCTCCGTCACGCAAATTGCTCCAAAAACCGCAGATCTCCCGAAAACATCAGCCCGATATCGCTGATGCCGTACTTCATCATGGCGACGCGGTCGATGCCCATGCCGAACGCGAAGCCGCTGACCTTCTTCGGATCGTAGGCGGGCTGCTTCAGCCGCGCGAACTCGAAGACCGCCGGGTCGACCATGCCGCAGCCCAGCAGCTCAATCCACCCCGAGTATTTGCACTTGCGGCAGCCGGCCTGCCCGCAAAACGGGCAGCTGATCTGCACGTCGGCGCTCGGCTCCGTGAAGGGGAAAAAGGACGGGAAGAAGCGCGTCTTCACGCTCGACCCGAAGAGCGCCTTCATGGCGAAGTCGAGCGTGCCTTTCAGGTCGGCGAAGGTGATGTTCGTGTCGACGCACAGGCCTTCGATCTGGTGAAAGATGGGGTAATGCGTGGCGTCGGCGGCGTCGTTGCGGTGCACCTTGCCGGGGATGATGATGCGCAGCGGCGGCGGCTGCTGTTCCATGGTGCGGATCTGCACGGGCGAGGTGTGGGTGCGCATCAGCAGGCGTTCGCGCAGCGGCTTGCGCTCCTGCCCGGCGACAACCAGCGTGTCCTGCGTGTCGCGCGCGGGGTGGCCGGGGGGGAAATTGAGCGACTCGAAGTTGTAGTAGTCCGTCTCGACCTCGGGCCCCACGCCAACCGAGTAGCCCATGCGGCCGAAGATCGCGACCAGCTCATTCCAGGCCTTCACGATCGGGTGCTCCGCCCCCGGGCGATGCGCCGTGCCGGGCAGGGTGATGTCGATCGCCTCGGCATCCAGTTGCGC
>DATDHZ010000090.1:0-26111 GCA_036521315.1 Acidobacteriaceae bacterium | reverse complement strand
CCCGCTGCCCGCTGCCCGCTGACCGCTGACTCGCTAGAAGTTCAACCGCATCCCCAGCTGCGTTCTCCGCGGAGGATCGGCGCTGGTCACCTGCGCGAAGTCGGGGCTCCCCTCCACGTTATCGACGTACGATCCGTTCGCGTGGTTGAGCACATCGAAGGAGGCAACCGAGACCCCCACCGTCGGGCTGCGGTCCAGTTCCTTTGGATGCACCTTGAAGTCGTAGCCCCAGCGCAGATCCATGTCGGCGTATTCCGGTCCAACCTCGGTGTTGCGCGGAACGCCCGCGGGACGAGCATTGAAGAGGTTATCGCCATACGCATCGGTCCCGGTGAGAATGGTCCACGGCTCGCCGCTGTTGGCGAAGACGCCGACACCGAGATTGAGCAGATGCTCCGGATTCAGCATGGCGTAAATGCCGAAGTGTTGCCGCTCTGACCAGTCCGCCGGGCCCCAGTCGGCATTCGGATCCTGCTGGTTTTCCGGAAACCACCAGATGCCGCTCGTGTTGTTGCCGTAGTGGCTCCAGGTGTACCAGGCAAAGCCGGTGAAGCGCTTGTTGAAGCGTCCCCGATAATTGATGTCGAGTGCCGTCCCCTTCTGCGTTCCCGCCGACTGCATCTCTCTCACCTGCGAGAAATTCGGATCGGGCCGCGCGCTGTAGTCAGGACCGAGCGGCGCATTCAGATCGATGGAGCGAAACACGTCCACGCCGCGATTCATGCGCCCGCCGATCGAGAGATTTCCCTTCTCCCCGACCCGCGTCTCGATCAAAATCCCGTCCTGAATCTGATACGGCGTACGAATGCCGGGAGCTTTCTCGACAAGCGAGGGTGGCAGCGCGTCCACATCCACACAGGCATCGATCGGATAGCACAGCGGCTGCTGGTTCGCGGAAATCTGCAGCAGGCGCAGCTTAGCATCCTGATACCGCGCCAGATCGCGCAGTGGGCTCGAACCGATGCGGTCGTAGTAAATGCCGCCGCCGCCGCGCAGCACCACTTCGTGCTTCTGGTTGAGCACCACCCCGAACGATACCCGCGGCGAAAAGTTCGCCACATCGCCCGGCAAAAAGTTCTGCCAGTCCCAGCGCAGCCCGGGTGTCAGCGAGAACCGCGGCAGCACCTTGATCTGATCCTGCGCAAATACGCCCACTTCCTGCTGGTGATAGACAAACCGCGTCTGCCCGTCTTTCAGCGTGTACCCCGAAGGATTCCCCGCCTCCTCGTTCTGGATCGCCGTCTCGAGCATCGTTCCGTCGGCCGCGTAGGTCGGGCTGTAGCTGTAGGTGCCATCCTCGTCGGAGTGGTCGTCCAGTACGCGGCGGCTGAAGTGCGGCAGATTGATGCCGTACTTCACCAGATTGCGCCCGTGCGTCCACGTCATCATCTCGTTGGCGCGCAGATTGTATTCGCTGCTCAACTGGTCGTTCTGCGCGCTGCCGCCGGTATAGTCGCCGTTGACAACGATCCGGGGCCCCTCCTGCGCGTCGGTGATGGGATTCGACCAGCGCTCCAGCACCAGCGAAGCCTGGTTGAATGACGACGCCGAGAGCACTGCGTCATCGTGGATCACCATGTCGTCTTCGCGATAGGTGGAATCGTAGCCGGCTTCCGGCAGCGTCTGGTTCCCCACTCCCTCGTTCACATTCGACGAGCCCTGGAACGCATACATCGCGTAGGCATTGTTCGTGTCGCTGAACTGATGCCCGGTGCGCAGTGAGAACTCCGTATCGCGCGTCGGCGCAGGAACGTTCAGATTGTCGATGCCCTCGGGATTGTCCGGCGTTGGCGCGATCGAGGCGTTCACCACCGCGTCCAGATCCTCTTCGGCCCGGTTGAACGAAAACAGAAACGCGCTCTTCGGGATAAACCGGATCGGCCCCGTGACGTTGCCCTCATAAATCCGCCGCTGCTCAAACGGCTTGTTGGGCGAGAAATCCTGCTGCGCGTTCATGCTCGAATCGCGAAACAGAAAATTGAACTGCCCGTGGTACGCATCGGCGGCCTGCTTCGTAATGATCTCGATCTGCCCGCGCCCCGGCCGGTAATACCGCGCCGAGTAGGGATCCTGGTTGATGTGAACTTCCTGCACCGCCGACGGAGATACCATCGCGCGGTTCGCCTCGACGCCATCCACCATCAGTCCGGTTCCGGCCGTGGACGTATCGCCCGCATCGAGAAACGCGCCCATCGCCGTCACGTAATCGTTGTCGAAAACAGGCAGGTCTTTCAGGTCGTTGGACGTCATCACCGCGGTGTCGCCGTTGGCTTCGGGGTTCGCCATGTCCGCCGGCGAGTTCGCCGTCACCGTCACCTGTTCCACCGATTTCGCGATCGTAAGAACCAAATTCAAGGGAGCCGGAATGGCGCTGCTCGCCCTGATCGCCTGCGTCGCCGTCTGAAATCCATCGAGGCTGACGCTCACCACATACTGACCCGGCTGCGGCGGCTGCAGGCGGAATCCGCCCGTCACATCGGCCACGGCCGTGGCCGCCATCTTGCCGTCAGGCCCAATCAGGCTCACGTGCGCGCCCGGAATGATGGCCCCGCTCGAGTCCGCAACCGTGCCGGTAATCGCCGGCAGCGGCGCGTGCGCACCCACAGCAGGCGCAACGGTGGAGCAAGCCTTCGCCGCACTCCACCCAGGAACGACGCACAAAATGGGCAGCAGAACCAGGACACGCAGGACATTCGTCTTCAATGCAGAAACTCCAGTGCCAAAGTCAATCTCAATCGCTGCCGGAAGTGCCGGCAACGCGCGGAACCGCACGGGTGCTGGCAAAGCTCAGTCGGCTTTGCCTTCGGAAAAGGATTGACTCGATGCGCTCGGCGGTTCCGTCGTTGAACTCTGTTTGCTTTCAGGCGCGAGCGCATCGGCCCATTCCCCAGGATGGTCAACCAAACAATCCGATGGAATGGTTTCCACTGTTTGCGAGGATAACCCAAATTTGCAGCCAATCACCCATGTTCCCGCGCGCCTGGCCGTTAAAATATCCACACTTGAGTCACCAATCATCAGGGTTTCGCCCGGCGCAACGCCCGCGTCGCGGATGAGAGTCTTCAAACCCTCCGGATCGGGCTTCTTGGTGGCAAAGCTGTTGCCGCCATAGATGCGGAACATATACCGCGCCAGCCCCAGCCCCTCGCAGATCTCCACCGACGCCCGCACCGGCTTGTTCGTCAGCACCGCCATCTGCCGCGGCGTGCCATCGGCCCGCGTGCCCATCGCCTCCAGCGACGCGAAAACCCCCGGATACACATAGGTGTGGTCGAGCTTGTGCTCGCGGTACTGCGCCAGGAAGCGCTCCAGCGCCCGATCGACCAGCGGCTCATCGTCGGGATCGCCCAAAGCCCGCCGCACCAGCATCGCTGCCCCATCGCCGATATAGGTGGCGATAATCTCTTCCGGCAGCGGCTGGCGTCCAAACTCCTCCAGCATGGCGTTGATCGAATTCGTCAGGTCCCGGCGCGAATCGATCAGCGTGCCGTCGAGATCGAAGACAATGAGCCGAATGCGCTGCGCCGGAATGGGATGGAGCCACTGGAGCATGGGTTCAGTCCCGCCGTCAGCCGTCGATCTCTCCGCGCCCGCTCATCCGGTCAGCGCGCTGCCGTTTCCGGAGCCGCCCCAGCCGGAACCGCATTCGTCGCCGGATACGTCGCCGCCGCTGACCGCGCCGCCGACAGAACCCCGCCCGGCGTAATGCCCAGCACCAGCGTCGTCGCCACCGTAATCAGCAGCGCCAGCAGCAGCGGCATCGTTGCGCGCGGCACCGCCATCACCGGCGATGCCTCAGCCGGTCGCGAGAAGACCGCCGCGGCAACACGCAGGTAGTAGAACGCCGCAATCCCGCTGTTGATCAGGCCGATGATCGCCAGCCACACCATGCCGGAGTGAATCGCCGCCGCAAATACATAGAACTTGCCGAAGAATCCGCCAGTGAACGGAATGCCGATCAGCGAGATGAGGAAGAAACCCATCGCCCCGCCCAGCAGCGGCGACCTCCACGCCAGGCCTTTGTAGTCGTCGATCAGCGTCAGCCGGTCGTCATAGCCGCCCGCATGGCTCACAATCGCAAACACGCCGACGTTCATCGCCGCGTAGGAAACCGCATAGAAGCTCGCCGCCGCAATCCCGTCGCGCGAGAGCGCCGTGAAGGCGACCAGAATATAACCCGCGTGCGCGATCGAGGAGTACGCCAGCATCCGCTTGACGTTGCGCTGCCGCAGCGCGCCCAGATTGCCGATCGTCATCGACGCGACCGCCAGCCACCAAAGCACCGGCAGCCAGTGTCCCCGCAGCATCGGCAAGGCCCCGAACGCAATGCGCAGCAAAACCGCAAACGCGGCTGCCTTCGGTCCGGTCGACATCAGCGCCACCACCGGCGAAGGCGCGCCTTCGTAGACGTCCGGCGTCCACACGTGAAACGGCGCAGCGGAAACCTTGAATCCGAGGCCGATGATGATCATCGCCAGCCCGGCGTAGAGCAGGGGGCTCGCCTGCCCGCCCGCTACTGTCTGGCTCACCGCCGCTGCGATCGGGCCGATGCGCGTGGTGCCCGTCGCCCCGAAAACCAGCGCGATCCCATAGAGGAAAAACGCCGTCGCGAACGAGCCGAGCAGGAAGTACTTCAGCGCCGCTTCCGGACTCTTCCCCGAACGCCGCCGGAAACCCGCCATGATATAGGTCGAGATCGACGAGATCTCCAGCGCGACGAACACCAGCAGCAGCTCCACGGCGCTCGACATCAGCATCATGCCGACGGAGCCGAACAGCATCAGCCCAAACAGCTCCCCCAGGCCCTCGGTTGCAGGCGTAACAGCGTCGAGCGTGATCAGCAGCGACGCGAGAACAATCCCCGCGATCAGTACGTGAAAGAAAACGCTGAAGGCGTCCACCTGCACGACCCCGAAATACGCCGTGCCCGCCGGCAGATTGTATTGCCACAGGCTCGCCGCCAGCGCGGCCAGCGCGACCACCACCGCCAGCCAGCCGAGCGGCTTGCGGCTGGACGATTTCGCCATCATGGCATCGGCCAGCATCACAAGAATGCCGCCGGCGGTGAGCACAATCTCGGGCAGGATGTACAGGCCCTGGTTCATCGCTGCCCTCCAGGTCCTGCCGCTGTGGCAGCGGCGCCGCCGGTTCCCGGCCCAATCCTCACCACCGCAGATCCCTGCTGCGGCTGGTTATTCGCGAATGCGGCCACGCCTTGCTCTATTCCTTTGATCCAGTAGGGCGAGCCCACGCCCATCGCCAGCATCAGCACCGCCATCGGCCACAGCGTCCAGTGTTCGCGCCCGCCCAAATCCACACGCGGCCGGTTCACCACCAGTGCCGACGGCTGGCCGTAGAAAATCCGCTGCACCATCCACAGCATGTACGCCGCGCTCAGAATCACGCCTGTCGTCGCCGCCATCACCCATCCCGGATGCACCGGGTAGCTGCCGCTCAGCACCAGAAACTCGCCGACGAATCCGTTCAGCAGCGGCAGCCCCACCAGCGCCAGCGCCGTGATCACCCACAGCGTCGCCATCATCGGCATCCGCGTCGCCAGGCCGCCATACTCCCTCATGTCGAAGCTGCCGTAGCGCTCGCTGAGAAAGGCGATCAGCACCAGCAGCGCGCCGCCGCTCAGCCCTTCGTTAATCGTTTGGAACACCGCGCCGTTCAGCCCCGCCAGCGCAAACGAGAAGATGCCCAGGATGCAGAAGCTGAGATTCCCGAGAATGGCAAACGCCACCAGCCGCCGCATGTCGGTTTGCGCCAGCGCCACCAGCGCTCCATACAGCACGCCAACCACGGCCAGCACAATCATCAGCGGCGCAATTTCCCGCGACTGCGCCGGGAACAGCCCGAGACTGAAGCGGAAAATCGAGTAGAGCCCCAGTTTGCCCGCCACCACCATCGCCATCGCCGTGGGGCCTTCGCCAATCACATCGCTCAGCCAGCCGTGCAGCGGAAACACCGGCACCTTGACCGCGAACGCGACCAGAAACGCGAGCGAAACCCACCACAACGCCTGCGGCGCGAACCCTCCCGCGGCCAGCTTGCTTTGCAGTTCGACGAAGTCAAACGTCCCGGTCTTCGCATAGAGCCACAGGATCGCCACCAGAAACAGCGCTGACGGAATGAACGTGTAAAGGAAAAACTTGAGCGCCGCCTGCGGACCCCGCTCGCGCCCGAACATCGCGATCAGAATCGCCATTGGCACCAGCGACAGTTCCCAGAAGCCGTAATACAGGAAAACATCGAGCGCGACGAACACGCCGATCATCGCTGTCTGCTGCAGCAGAAAAAGGAAGTAGAACTCCTTGGTCCGGTTCTCAATCGCGCGCCACGAAACCAGCACGCCGATGGGCGCCAGAAACGTCGCCAGCAGCACCAGCCACAGCGACAAACCGTCCACGCCCAGGTGATAGCGAATCGCCGGGCTCGCAATCCACGAGTGATTCTCTTCGAACTGGAATCCCGGGCGCGCGTAGTCGAAATGAGCCGGCAGGTGCAGCGACAGAACAAAAGTGACCAGCGTGACCAGCAGCGTAAACGCCGGAATCACGCGGCCTTTGCGCGGCAGCAATGCGACCACAATCGCGCCCGCCGTGGGCACGAACGTGATCAGCGTGAGAATCGAGTCGTTCAGCACAGTGCCTTTCCCAAATCCACCTAGCGCACCCAGAAGTGCGCGGTCCAGCCAAAATACGAAGCCGCCAGCAGCAGAGCCGCAAACAGCGCCAGCCATCCTGCGTACGAACGAATGTTGCCCGACTGAATGCGCGCCACCAGCGCGCCCAATCCCTGCGCGCTGTAACCGGCAGCGAGCGTGCCGCCGTCGATCACGCCCCGATCGATGAGCGCGTTCAGCACGTAGCGCGCGCCGAAGAGCACCGGCGCCACGATCACCGCGCCGTAAATCTCATCGACCCAGTATTTGTTGAACACCAGAGCGCGCAGGCCGCGCGGCCTCTCGCTCAGCCGCTCGTACGACGGCCGGCGCTTGTAATACAGCACATGCGCGAACAGCCATCCGAGGATCGCCACCAGCGTCGAGACGCCCGCGAGGATCAGTTCCAGATGCGCGGAATCAGCCGGCGCCTCGTTCGAAGCAACGGGAGCCGTCCCCGTGGCCAGCGCCACCGATGCCTGCTCGTAGGGCAGATGCACCGACGTCACCGCAGGCGCGAGGAAGTGCGAGAACCAGCTGGTCCCAAAGAGCCCCTGCGGCCAGTTCATTGCGCCGCCGATGACGGAAAGAATGGCGAGGATCACGAGCGGCGCCAGCATCACCTTCGGGCTCTCGTGCACGCCATGCGCGTGATGCTCCGCCTCGAGCGTCAGCTTCGTGTCCGCCCGCGCATGCACCGCGGCGGCATGCTCTTCGTCCGGATGCGCACGCTCGGCGCGGCTCTCGCCGAAGAACGTCAGATACCAGAGCCGGAACATGTAGAACGCGGTCAGCCCCGCCGTCAGCAGCCCCACCGCCCACAGAATTTTGCCCGCCGGATTCGTAGAAACAAACGCCTGGTAGAGAATCTCGTCCTTGCTGATGAATCCGGAGAGCAGCGGGAACCCGGAGATGGCAAACACCGCCGCGGTCATCGTCCAGAACGTGACGGGAATCTTGGTGCGCAGGCCGCCCATCACCCGCATATCCTGCTCGCCGCCCAGTGCATGGATCACCGATCCGGCCGCCAGAAACAGCAGCGCCTTAAAGAAAGCGTGCGTCACCAGATGGAAGATCCCCGCGCTGTACGCGGCCACGCCGCAGCCCAGAAACATGTAGCCCAGCTGCGACACAGTCGAGTACGCCAGCACGCGTTTGATATCCATCTGCGCCATGCCGATCGTCGCTGCGAAGAACGCCGTCGCCGTGCCAATAATCGCCACCACCGCCAGCGCGTAGGGCGACCGGTCGAAGATCACGTGCGTCCGCGCAATCATGTACACGCCGGCCGTCACCATGGTCGCCGCGTGGATGAGCGCCGAAACCGGCGTGGGCCCTTCCATCGCGTCCGGCAGCCAGACGTACAGCGGAATCTGCGCCGACTTGCCCGTCGCCCCCAGCACCAGGAACAGCGCAATCGCGGTGAGGAATCCGCCCTGCCACGCCGGATGCGTCGCAATCTCCGCAAACACCGTGCTGAAGCTCAGCGTCCCAAAGTGCGCGATCAGCAGGAACATCGCGATTAGAAAGCCGAAGTCGCCGATGCGGTTCACCACGAACGCCTTCATGCCCGCCTTCGCCGCCGAGTCCTTCGTGTAGTAGAACCCGATCAGCAAATACGACGCGAGGCCTACGCCCTCCCAGCCCACAAACATCAGCAGGAAGTTCTCCGCCAGCACCAGCGTGAGCATGAAGAAGAGAAACAGGTTCATGGACGCGAAGAAGCGCCAGTACCCCTCCTCTTCGCCCATGTAGCCCACGGAATAAACGTGGATCAGAAAGCCGACGCCGGTCACCACGCACAGCATCACCAGCGTCAGCTGGTCCAGCTGGAAAGTGAAGTCGGCGTGAAACGCGCCAGCGCGAATCCACGTGCCGAGCGTCTCAACGTGCGGCAGCGACAGCGAGCTGAATTTCAACACCAGACTGGAAACCCAAAGCATGGGCAGCAGCGCGCCGATCAGGCCCACCGCGCTGACCACCGGCTTCGGGAATTTGCGGCCGAGCAAACCGTTCACCAGAAATCCGGCGAAGGGAACGAGCGGGATCAGCCAGAGGTGAAGGTTCGTCATAGTTTCATCAGGTCGATCTGGTCGACGTTCAGCGTGTTGCGCGCGCGGAAGACCGCAATGATGATGGCCAGGCCCACAGCCGCTTCTGCCGCCGCGACCACCATCACGAAAAAGACGAAAATTTGTCCGCTCACCTGGTGCCACTGGTGCGCGAACGCAACGAAAGTCAGGTTCACGGCGTTGAGCATCAGCTCAATCGACATGAACACAGTAATGATGTTGCGCTTGATCAGAAACGCCGCCACCCCAATGGAAAACAGGACGGCGCTCAGCACGAGGTAGTACGCAATCGGAACCATCAGTGCTCCTTCCTCGCCAGCGCTACCGCGCCGAGAATCGCGATGAGGATGAGCACCGATGTCACCTCGAACGGCAGCAGCAGGTCCTTGAAGAGCACCCGGCTCAGATCGCTGGTCGTCACCCAATAATCGCCAAGCCGCGCCTGCGCAAAGCTGCCCCGTTGCGACAGAAAGATAAACGCCAGCAGCCCGACCAGAATCGCCGCGCCGGGAAATCCGGCCACGTACGCCATTTTGCTGCCGTGCGTGCGCTCTTCCTTCCCCGCGTTCAGCAGCATGATGACAAACGTGAACAGAACCATAATCGCGCCGGAGTAGACGATCACCTGCGCCGCCGCCAGGAATTCCGCTCCCTGCAGCAAATAGAGCACCGCCAGCGAGCTCATCACCACGATGAGCGACAGCGCGCTGTTGATTGGGTGCCGCTGCAGCAGCAGATTGAGTGCTCCTGCCACACACAGCGCGCCGAAAATGATGAAGAGAGCCAGATGCATGAGTTTTTCAGAATTCCTGCAACCTAAAAACGCTTCGCCAAAACGAGAACTGCTCTGCAACCCCTGAAGTCCTGAAGAACCGCGGCCCAACCTGTCCTGCAAGCCAGCCTGTTCCACAAATTGCTACTGCCATTGCTTTTGTGTCGGGGCACGACTTCGGTCGTGCCGTTCATGCCGCCTTCTTCCCGGGGGGCTTGAGCCCTGAGAACCGTCCTCACTGCATGGGCAGCCGCAGCCCCATCCAAAAACTCGTCACCACAATATTGGCAATCGCTACAGGCACCAGAAATTTCCATCCGAAGCCCATGAGCTGGTCGTAGCGGAAGCGCGGCAGCGTGCCGCGCACCCACACATAAAGAAACAGAAAACCAAAAACTTTCAGCACAAACCAGAACACCGGCAGCAGCGCTCCGGCCACCGGCCCGGCGAGTACGTGATCGAACAAATGTCCGAACGGGCTCGACCAGCCGCCAAAGAACAGCAGCGACGCCACGCAGCCCACCGTGATCATGTTGGCGTATTCCGCCATAAAGAACATGGCGAACTTCATCGAGCTGTATTCCGTGTGATAGCCCGCCGTCAGCTCGCTCTCCGCCTCCGGCAAATCGAACGGCGAGCGATTCGTCTCCGCGTACGCCGCCATCAGATAAATAAAGAACGCCACAAACTGGAAGCCGCCGAAGAAGTTCCAGGAGATCAGCCCGTGCGTCGCCTGCACATCGACGATCGTGCGCAGCCGCAGCGATCCCGACCGCATCACCACGCCCACCAGCGCCAGCCCGAGCGCCAGCTCGTAGCTGATCACCTGCGCCGACGCGCGCAGGCTGCCCAGCAGCGAATACTTATTGTTCGACGACCACCCCGACAGCGCAATCCCATAAACCCCAATCGAAGTAATGCCCAGCAGGATCAGCAGCCCGATGTTCACATCGGCGATCTGGAACAGGTCGACGCCCTTCCAGCGCACATCCGCCCCGAACGGCACCACGCCGATCGACATCAGCGCGCAGCCCAGCGCGATCATCGGCGCCAGCAGGTACAGCGGCTTGTAGACCGCCGTCGGCGTCAGGTCTTCCTTCAGGAACAGCTTCGCGCCATCCACCAGCGGCTGCAGCAGACCGAACGGCCCCACCCGGCTCGGTCCCCACCGGTTCTGAATCCGACCCACCAGCTTGCGCTCCAGCAGCACCGTGTAGGCGACCGACAGCAGCATGATCACCACCACCACGATGACTTTCACCAGGCTGATCAGAACAAACGCGAGTAAGCTGGTCTCCATCCAAAAGCCTTCCAAAAATCTCTAATCGGCCGCTGTTTCCGCGGGTTTCCTTGCTTCCATCACCGACCCCAGCATCCGGCTGTACCGCCCCAGCGTGCCCGAGGTGAACAGCGTGTCGTTCGATGGCAGTACTAAATCGCGCCGCGAGCCGCTTGTCTCAATCTGCACAAGCCCGCTCTTCACATGCTGATCGTTGCCGCCCAGCAGATCGAGCCGCCCAATGTCGTATGCCGGCACCAGCCGCTGAATCTCATCCAAAATCGCAAACGGATCGAACGGGCTCAGTTTCGGCTCCAGATGATGCGCCGCCAGCCATACGCCGTGACGATCCGCTTCGCCTGACTGCGCTCCGCGCGCCTGCCCCATATCCGCGCGAACGCCTTGCCTGCCGAACCGCACCAGCTTCTTTACCTCCGCGCCCATCGCGCCTGCGAGCCGCACGATGATCTCGAAATCCGTGCGCACGCCGGCCTTATCGGCGGCCTTCTTCACCAGCTGCAAGTCGCCAAACGTGTTTGTCACCGTGCCCGATTTCTCGTAAAGATTGGCCGCCGGGAAAACCACATCCGCCAGCTGCGCCGTCTCGGTCAGGAACATATCCTGCACGATGAGAAATGTCTTCTTCAGCGTCGCGGCATCGATCCCATACCGCGCCACCGGATTCGACCCCACCACATAGAGCGCGCCCACTTCACCCCGCTCCGCCGCATCGAACATCTGCACCAGGTCGAGCCCTGGCTGCGCCGGCAGCCCATGGGTACGCGATGACTCCGTCTTCAGGTCCCCGAGATGGATCTCCGCTCCGTACTCCTGCGCGAACGCGCCCCCCGCCGTCACCGGCACATACCCCGGCAGCAAATCCGGATACAGCCCCATGTCCGCCGCGCCGCGCGAGTTTACGTAATCGCCGAGGCACGCGAACTTCGCGTTCGCAAATTTCTCGCCGAGCTTCGCCAGCGCCGCAATCCCCGCCCCGCGATACTCCGAGCCGAACACCACCAGCAGCGACTCTTCCTTGCCCAGCGCTTCGCGGAATCCCGCAGCCTTGTCGTGGCTCAGCGCGGCATCGTCGCCACCCAGGTAGGCCGCCAGCCCGGCGTAGTCGCTCTCGCCAATTTCGAGGAACTGCGTCGCCTGCCGCCGCAGCTTGATCCGCTCGTGATTCGCCACGTACAGCCGCGCCCCGTGCAGCCGCACCGCCGTGCGCATCTGCCACGCCAGCCCCGGATGCTCTTCGGTTGGGTCGCCGCCGATCAGCAGAATCGCCTTCGCCGCATTGAAATCCCGCAGCGACGCCTCGGCCTTGCTGTTCAGCGCCGCCGCAAACGCGGGATAATCCGCGGTCCGGTGGTGATCGATATTGTTCGTCCCCAGCACCGTGCGCGCGAACTTCTGCAGCAGGTACGCCTCTTCATTCGTCGTGCGGTTCGACCCGATCACGCCGATGGCTTTACCGCCGCGGCTGTCGCGAATCGACTGCAGCTTTTTCCCCGCAAACTCGATCGCCTCTTCCCAGCTCACAGGCTTGAGGGTGTCGTCGGCCTGCCGCAGCAGCGGCTTGGTCAGCCGGTCTTCGCGGTTCGCGAAATCGAATGCGTAACGGCCCTTGATACATAAAAAGTCGCCGTTGATCCCGCTCTTGTCGCGGTTATCCCCGCGCACGATCTCCATGCCGTCGTTGGCCCGCCGCACCCCCAGCGTCGTCTTGCACCCATCGCCGCAGTGCGTGCACACCGTGCCCACATGGCTCATCTCCCACGGCCGCGTCTTGTAGCGGTACGCGCCAGAGGTGAGCGCGCCCACGGGGCAAATGTCGATGCACATCCCGCACTCTTCGCACTCCAGATGATCCTGCTTGTTGGGGGCGATCACCGAGCCCGCGCCGCGATTCTGGATGCCCAGCGCCCACACGTCCATGCCCTCCCCGCACACCCGCACGCATCTGTAACAAAGAATGCAGCGCGGCCGGTCGAAGAACACCACCGGCGACCACTGCTGCTCGTCGCGGTGCTGCTTAATCTCGACGAACTTCGATTCCGCCGCGCCGTACTTGAACGTCATGTCCTGCAGCTCGCACTCGCCCCCCGCATCGCACACCGGGCAATCCAGCGGATGGTTCCCCAGCAGCAGCTCAATGGTCGCCTTGCGCGCCTGCGCGATCTCCGGGCTTTCCGTCGTGACGATCATGCCCTCGGCCACCGGCGTCGTGCACGCGGTCTGCAGCTTCGGCACCTTCTCAATGCGCACCACGCACATGCGGCACGCCGCCTGCAGCGAGAGGCCGGGATAGTAGCAGAACGCCGGAATCTCGATTCCGTGCGCGCGGCAAGCCTCAATGAGCAGCGTCCCCGCCGCAGCGGTCATCTTTTTGCCGTCGACACTGAACGTTACGTCAGCCATTATGCGGTCGCAGCCAGTTTCTGGGGTGTCGGCACCTGAATCTCCAGCCATTCCACAACACAGTGCAATACACCGTGCTCGGGATCGTCGTCTCGGAAATCGACGTTTGTCGTCACCGGCTCCGGTGCGGGAATCCCGTCCTCAGCTAACCCTTCCAGATGAAATTCCAGCGCCTCAATCATGTTGCTGCGCATCTCTTCGAGACTATCCCCGACCGAACCGCAACCCAGAACATCGGGCACGTAGCCGCTGTAATTCGTTGTGCCTCTTTCGTAAACGGCAAGATAGCGCTTCGTCATTTCAACCCTGCCTGCTTCAAAATGCTCTGTAACAAGCCAGCGTGGATATCCTTCCCTGCATGAACCGGCACAGTCACGCGTCCCGGCTTAATGGGGTGCACAAATTGTTGATGACTCCCACGTTGTGAATGAAACCTCCATCCATCTGCTTCGATCAGCTTAATCAGGTCCCTTGTCTTCATTCCTTACTTTCATCCCACCAACGCGGGCTCCGCTTCCCCCACCCGATGCTTCGGGCACCCTCGGCCCTCCAAATGCTCCTCAAACTCTTTCCGAAACTTCTTCACGAACGCAATCGTCGGCATCGCCGCCGCGTCGCCCAGCGGGCAAAACGTCCGCCCCAGCATGTTCTCGGCGAGATAGCGAATGTTGTCGATGTCCTTGTCGACCGCGCCGCCCGCGTGCAGCCGCGTCAGCGACTTCTTCAGCCAGTCCGTGCCCTCGCGGCACGGAATGCACCACCCGCAGCTCTCGTGTGCGTAAAACTTCATGGTCCGCAGCGCAAATTCCACCATGCAGGTGGTCTCGTCGAGGACGACGACGCCGCCCGAACCCAGCATCGACCCGGCCTTGCCCACCTGATCGAAGTCCATCCCGATATCGATTTCCTCAGGCGTCAGTACGGGCGTCGACGACCCGCCCGGGACAACCGCCTTCAATTTGCGACCGCCGGGAATCCCGCCGCCCACTTCATAAATCATCTTTTTCAGGTTGTAGCCCATCGGCAGCTCGTAGACCCCCGGCCGCTCCAGATGCCCGCTCAGGCAAAAGAGCCGCGTGCCGCCATTGCGCTCCGTCCCGATCTTCGCGTAATCCGCTGCACCGATCCGGAAAATGTGCGGCACCGTGGCGATGGTCTCGGCATTGTTAATGATGGTCGGCCCGCCGTACAGTCCCACCACCGCCGGAAACGGCGGACGGATGCGCGGAATGCCGCGCTTGCCTTCGAGCGATTCCATCAGCGCCGACTCTTCGCCCACCTCGTACGCGCCCGCGCCTGTCTGCGTCACGATGTCGAAGTCGATCCCGCTGCCGAAGATGTTCTTGCCGAGGAAGCCCTTCGCGTATGCTTCTTCGACAGCTTTTTCCATGATCTTCAGCAGGTAGCGATACTCACCCCGCAGGTAAATGAAGCCCATGCGCGCCTGGACGGAGAGCCCGGCAATGAGGGTGCCTTCGATGACGGAGTGCGGGTCGTGCTCGAAGATCAGCCGGTCCTTGCAGGTTCCCGGCTCGCTCTCGTCCCCGTTCACCAGCACGTACTTCGGCTTCGCGGATTGTTTCGGCACGAACGACCATTTGAGCCCCGTCGGAAATCCAGCGCCGCCACGGCCGCGCAGGTTCGACGCCTTCATCTCGTTGATGATCCCCTCAGGCCCCAGCTCCAGGCACTTCCGCGCCGATTGATAGCCCTCGAGCTCGAGATATTTGTCGATCGACGTCGCGCCCTTGCCGAAGCGGTACGATACCACCGGTACGCAGTCGGGATGCGTGGAGATGTTCGGCATCAGCGTCCCGCACCCTTCTCCGCGCGGCTGCGGTATCCGTCCAGCACCTGGCCCATCGCGTCCGCCGTCAGGTTCTCGTGGAAGTCGTAATTCACCTGCGCCGCCGGTGCCCAGCTGCACGCCCCAATGCACTCCACCTCTTCCAGAGAGAACACGCCGTCCGCCGTTACGCCCTTGTTCGCGACGCCCAGCGTCTTCTTGCAGTGCTCCAGAATCTCGTTGCCCCCGCGCAGCATGCAAGAGATATTCGTGCACACCTGCACGTGATACTTCCCCGCCGGCTTCGTGCGCAGCAGTGAGTAGTAGCTGATCACGTTGCGCACTTCCAGCTCCGACAACCCCATCCGCTCCGCGACCTCCGCAATCACCGCATCCGACAGATACCCAACCTCGTCCTGCGCGTAGAGCAGCATGGGCACCAGCGCCGACCGCTTCACCGGATACAGCGTCACCAGCTTGTCGAACCGCGCAGCGAGCTCGGGCGAGAAGATGCTGGCTGGCGTGCTCATCGACCCTCTGTCCTCGCAGCCGCCGCCATCAGCGCTCCCGCAAAATCGATCGCAGCGTGATCCATATCCAGGGTCTTCGCGTCGAGTGCGATGCGGCCCTCGGCAAGCAACTGGAAGCGCCCCTGCATCTTTCCCTCATGGCTGTTGCGCAACTGCCAGTTCCCCGCTCCGGTCTGCGGGTTAACCTGGATTTCGAAGCTCGCGTCGCCGGCGCGGATCGCAACCGAATGCTCTGTCTCTTTCACCTCTGCGGGTGCGCCGGAATGCAGGCTGGCCGCCGCCACGTATCCGCGCAGCAGCGAGACGAACGACACCCACAGTTCCTTCTCGAGCATGGGTTCTGCCGCCGCCGCGCTCACCGGTCGATCTCCCCCAGCACAATGTCGATCGAGCCGATCACGGCCACCACGTCCGCGATCAGCCGCCCCGCGCACATCGTCTGCAGCGCCTGCAGCGTCGCAAACGACGGGTTCCGCATGTGCACGCGATACGGCTTCGCCGTCCCGTCGCTCACCGCGTAGTAGCCCATCTCGCCGCGCGGCGACTCCACCGCCTGATACACCTCGCCCGCCGGAACCTGGAACCCCTCCGTCACAATCTTGAAGTGATAGATCAGCGCTTCCATCTGCGTCTTCATCTTTTCGCGGTCCGGCAGCACCACATGCGGCGCATCGGCCTTGATCGGCCCTTCCGGCATCCCGTCCAGCGCCTGCTGGCAGATCTTTACGCTCTCGCGCATTTCCTTCAGCCGCACCACATAGCGCGCCCACACGTCGCCTTCGCTGGAGACGGGCACTTCGAATCGGAAATTGTCGTATCCCGAGTACGGCATGTCGCGCCGCAAATCCCAGTCCACGCCGCTGGCTCGCAGCGGTGGTCCGGTCACGCCCAGCGCAATCGCATCCTCGGCGCTCAAATATCCCACGCCCTTCAGCCGATTGATGAAGATCGGATTCCCCGTCAGCAGGTTCTCGTACTCGTCGATCTTCTCCGGCAGAATCCTGATCAGCCACTGCACCGAGTCGAAGAAGTCCAGCGGCGCTTCGAGCGCCAGCCCCCCAATGCGGAAGTACGACGTCATCATCCGCTGCCCGCTCACGTGCTCGAAGATGTTCAGTATCGCTTCGCGTTCGCGGAAGGTGTACAGGAACACCGTCAGCGCCCCGATATCCATCG
This sequence comes from Acidobacteriaceae bacterium, assembly GCA_036521315.1. Taxonomy (GTDB): domain Bacteria; phylum Acidobacteriota; class Terriglobia; order Terriglobales; family Acidobacteriaceae; genus Palsa-343. The sequence goes on along the minus strand of DATDHZ010000090.1, from coordinate 9,408 downwards.
CGTGCGTGCCCAGCCACACCAGGTGCGAATTGAGCCGCGTCAGCTCGTTCAGCAGCACCCGCATCCACTGCGCCCGCTCAGGAATCTCCAGTTGCAGCAGCTTTTCCGCGGCCAGGCAGTACGCCAGGTTGTTCGTCATCGGGCACAGGTAGTCGATCCGGTCCGTCAGCGGCACCACCTGCTGCCAGAACTTCGCTTCGCACGTCTTCTCGATGCCGGTGTGCAGGTAGCCGATGTCCGGCACCACCTTCGTCACCGTCTCGCCATCGATCTCCAGCACCAGCCGCAGCACGCCGTGCGTCGACGGATGCTGCGGACCCATGTTCAGGACCATCGTCCGGTCGTGCGAGCCGTCCTCCGGCCGCGGCGCAATCAGCGTCGCCGTCTCCACGAAGCCGGGGATCTCGGGCGCGTTCGGGTTCTCGGGATCGGCCGCCATCAGCGGTACCCCTCCACCGGATAATCCTTGCGCAGAGGATGACCTTCCCATTCCTCCGGCAGCATGATCCGCCGCAGCGAAGGATGCCCATGGAACCGCACGCCGAAGAGATCCCACACCTCGCGCTCGTAGAAGTTCGCGCTCGGCCACACCGGCGTAATGCTGTCCACAGACGGATCGATGCTCTCCACCATCACATGGAGTCGCACCCGCTCTTTTAATTTTTGGCTCAGGATGTGATACGTCACCTGGAACCTGGGCTCCGACGGATACCAGTCCACGCACGTCACGTCTTCGAGGAAGGTGTATCCCGCTCTTTGCAGCGTCCGGCACGCCGCCCGGATCTGCTCTCCGGCGATGACCAGCGTCAGCTCACTGCGATCGAATTTCGCGTTGACAATGGCTCCGGGATGCGCCGCTTCCAGCGCCTGGATCGCTACATTCTGCGCCAGGCCTGCAAAGACCGCGTCCTTCCCCAGCAGCGCTTCCGCCATCCGCTTCCCTCGCCTCGTCTCCAGCCGTTGCAGCCGGAATTTTTCGGACCCAACGTTGCACGCGCTCTGAGCGTTGGCTCTGCGCTCGTAATCCCCGATCCCTGTTCCCTATCCCTGCCCCTACAGATCTGCCTTGTCCGCGGCCCAGTCCAGGATGCCCTTCTTCCAAACGTAGAACACCCCGACCGCCACGAAGCCCAGGTAAACCAGCATCTCCCAGAAGCCGAACATCCTCGACCCCGTGATCTTCGGCAGCTCGCGATAGATCACCGCCCACGGCATCATGAACACCGCTTCCACGTCGAACAGGATGAACAGCATCGCCACCATGTAGAAGCGCACGCTGAACCGCCCGCGCGCATCGCCCTCGGCGGGAATGCCGCATTCATACGCTTCCAGCTTGTCCTTCAGATTGCGCCGCCGCCCGATGAATCGCGACATCGCGACCATGCCGAACGTCATGCCGCCAGCGACCAGAATCTGCAGCAGCAGAGGCAGATAGTTCCAGATGTACGGATGAGTCTGCATAGGCCGTCTGGAAGCGCGGACCCCCATCGTCCGCTGCCTCCATTTCGAGACTAAGTCTGCGATTGTCAAGAGTCAAGTTACGGGAGGATCGCAGCCAGCCTCAACTCTGTACCGGCCAGGCGCCACCGCCCAACACTCTGACGACGCACTCGCGCGACCCAATATCTCGCCCCAGCACCCAACAACCAGCAATCCCGCCGCATCCAATCTGCGCGATGTCGAACGCGGATCTCACCTCGGTTCTGTTTCTGCTTCTGCTCCTGGTCGCGCTGGCGCAACTGCTGGGCTGGCTCTTCATGAAGCTGCGCCAGCCGCGCGTGGTCGGCGAGATCCTCGCCGGCGTTCTGCTGGGCAATGCCATTGCCGGCCGTTGGCCCGTGGCCGCGCACTTCATCGCCCACGCCCGCAGGCAGGGCGACGTCTTCGACTTCGTCTACTGGCTCGGCCTGCTCCTGCTCATGTTTCTCGCCGGAGCGGAAACGCAGCAGTTGTTCTCCCGCGAAGACCGGCGCAGCGTCGGCTGGCTGGTCATCGTCGGCACCGGCCTGCCCTTCGCCGCCGGCCTCCTGCTGGCCCCGTGGATCATTCGTCCCTCCCTCGCCGGCCCCGCGGGCAATCGCCTCTCCCTCACCATCGTCCTCGCCGTCGGCGTCGCGGTCACCTCCGTCCCGGTCGTCTCGAAGATCTTCGCCGACCTCAAAATCCTTCACACGCGATTCGCGCGCCTCGTCCTCGGCGTGGCCGTTATCGAGGACATCGTGCTGTGGCTGGCCCTCGCCATCGCCACCGCCACCGCCGGCAAAGCCGTGCTGCATCCCCGCGCGATGGGCGCGCACCTGCTCGCCACCGTCGCGTTCTTCGTGCTCGGTCTCACCATTCTGCCGCGCGCCATCAAGCGCCTGAACAAGGCCCGGCTGAACGTCTTCGCGCGCTCGTCGCCCACCGCCTATGCGCTCGCCATTCTGCTCGCCTATTGCGCTGTCGCCGGAGCCCTCGATGTCAGCCTCGTCTTCGCCGCGTTCCTCGCCGGCTTTGCCGTCGTCCACAAAAAACGCCGTCTCTTTGCCGATTCCCTCGACGCCATCGGCAAAGTCGCTTTCGCCTTCTTCATCCCGGTCTACTTCGCGATCGTCGGGCTCAAACTGGACCTGATGCATGGCGTATCGCTCGCCATGATCGCGGCGTTCCTTGCAGGAACATGCCTGGTGAAGATCCTCTCCGTATCCCTGGCGGGCAAGTTTGCAGGGTTTCGCGGACTCGATCTGCTCAACCTGGCCGTCACCACGAACGCGCGCGGGGGCCCGGGAATCGTGCTCGCCAGCGTAGCCTTCGACGCCGGCATCATCAGCTCGCAGTTCTACACCACGCTCGTCATCGCGGCTGTGTTCACCTCGCAAATCGCCGGAGCCTGGCTGGAGTACGTCCTGCGCAAAGGATGGCCGCTCCTCAAGCCCGCCGCCCCCGAAATGCCGGCCGCCGCCACCGAGCCCGCCCAGGCAGCCTGACCAGACGAGTCCACGAAGCCGCCGGCATAGCCGACAGTTTTCCGCTGACAGCTTTTTGCTGAGCGCTTTTTGCTGACAGCTTTTTCGCCGACCGGCCTTGAGCTGACCGGCCTTTCGCCGACCGGCCTTGAGCTGACCGCTTCTCAGCTACCCCCGCGGCCCCGCCTGCCGCACCGCCTCGGGCACGTCGAACTTCTTCAAGTTCTCCATGAACTTCGCCGCCAGCAGTCGCGCCTGCGCGTCGTAGATGGCCTTGTCCGCCCAGACGTTGCGCGGGTTGAGCAACTCGGCGGGCACACCGGGACACGTCGTCGGAATGTTCAGCCCAAACCCCGGCTCCGTGACGAATTCTGCCCGTGCCAAACGCCCGTCGAGCGCCGCGTGCACCATCGCGCGCGTGTGCTTCAGGCTCATGCGTTTGCCCACACCGAATCCGCCCCCCGACCAGCCGGTGTTCACCAGCCAGCATTCCGCGCTGTGCTCGCGCAGCCGCCGCCCCAGCATCTCCGCGTACACTCCCGGCGCCAGCGGCAGAAACGGCGAAGCAAAGCACGTCGAAAACTCCGGAACCGGCTCGCTCCCCAGCCCTGCTTCCGTTCCCGCCAGCTTTGCCGTATATCCCGACAAAAAGTGATACATCGCCTGTTCCGGCGTCAGCTTCGCAATCGGCGGCAGAACGCCGAAAGCATCCGCAGCCAAAAACAGTACGTTCTTCGGATGTCCGCCCATGCCGGGTATCACCGCGTTTGCGATGAATTCGATGGGATAGGCGGCGCGGGTGTTCTCCGTGTGACGAATGTCTGAGTAGTCCGGCTCCGCGGTCTTTGCGTCGAGCACCACATTCTCCAGCACCGCCCCAAACCGGACTGCGCCGAAGATCTGCGGCTCCTTTTCCGGGCTCAGGTCGACGCACTTGGCGTAGCATCCCCCTTCAAAATTGAAGACGCCCTCCGGGCTCCAGCCATGCTCGTCGTCGCCGATCAGCCGCCGCTCCGGATCGGCCGACAGCGTCGTCTTCCCTGTGCCCGACAGCCCGAAGAACAGCGCCGTCGTCCCATCCGCGCCCACGTTGGCCGAGCAGTGCATCGGAAACACATCGCGCTGCGGCAGCAGATAATTCATCACCCCGAAGATCGACTTCTTCATCTCCCCGGCATATTTTGTGCCGCCGATCAAAACAATCTTCTTCGTGAAATCGGTGAGGATGAACGTTCCCGACCGTACCCCATCGCGCTCGGGCACGGCGTCGAATTCCGGCGCGGCAATCACCGTGAATTCCGGCTTGTGCGTAGCCAGTTCTTGCGCCGCCGGCCGGATGAACAGCTGCTTCACAAACAGCGCGTGCCACGCGTACTCGCAGATCACCTGGATCGGCAGCCGGTACGTCGGATCGGCCCCCGCAGCCAGGTCCATGATGTACAGGTCGCGCTCCCCCATGTGCCGCAGCACCCGCGTCAGCAGGGCATCGAACTTCTCCGGCGGAAAGGGCTGGTTCACCTTACCCCAGTTCACCCGCTCCCGCGCCTCGGCATCCTCCACCGTGAACTTGTCGCGGGGCGAGCGCCCGGTGCGCGCGCCCGTCCACGCCACCAGGGCGCCGTTTGCGGCCAGCCGGCCCTCGCCGCGGGCAATCGCCGTCTCCACCAGCTGCGCCGTGGACAAGTTGCGATGGGCGTGCAGCCCCTCCGTCAGCCGTTTCAAGTCCTGCAAATGGATCGTCGCTGCCATCCGGATTCTCCTCCGCGCGGAGTCAGAAGGAACCGATTATTGTCACATTCCATAGAGAAGATGCAAAGCGCTAATGCGGCGAATGCCCAGGATGATCAACCTGCGGGCCGCGATGAGCTGACAGCTGGCAGCCTGATCGCTCGCCGCAGTATCGCTGGCCGTTTTGCCGCTGACACGCTGACCAGCCAGCCATGGTCTCGCCTGGCTTCTCGAGAACCGCTGACTGCTGACTGCTCCCTGATGCTGGTCGCTCCCTTACTATTATGATGATTCTTCAAACGGCCGCGCCCGTACATGCCCACCCCCTACGAATCCGCACAGCTCAATCTTCAGCTCTTCGATCTCCGCCGCGAGCCCCTGCTGCGCCAGGCCCGTGCCTGGTTCACCCGCGAATTCAACCCCGCGACGTTCGATGAATTGATGGCCGCCATCCGCGGAGTACACAACGCCTGGTTCCGTATGGTCCTCGGCTACTGGGATATGGCCGCATCCCTGGTCACCACGGGCGCCATCGACCACGCGGCTTTCCTCGCCGCGCACACCGAGATCGTCGCGGCCTTCGCCAAGATCCACCCCTTCCTGTCGGAGCTCCGCACATCCATCGGCGAACCGGAAATCTTTTCTCACATCGAGCAAGTCGTCCTCGACATGCCCGACGCGCTTGCCGTCATGGAACGCCGCCGCACCCGCCTCGCCGCCGCCGCCAAAGCCCGCCAGGAGAAGCAAGAGGCTCGCAGCGAAAGTCTCCCAGCAAAGGACTCGCAGCAAGAGGCTCTCAGCGAAAGTCTCTCAGCGAAAGGCTCTCAGCGAAAGACTCTCAGCAAAAGTCTCTCAGCAAAGGACTCTCAGCAAAGGACTCTTAGCGAAAGGCTCGCAGCGAAAGGCTCGCAGCAACGGACTCTTAGCGAAAGGCTGTTAGCCGCTCAACGCCCTTTGCTAAGCGTTTTTCGCTAAGCGTTTCTCGCTGAACGTCTTTCGCTAACCGCTTCTTAGCTGATCGCTTTTTAGCTGACCGGCCCTTAGCTGCCTTTACACCTGCGGCTGCGCGTCGTCGAGCGCCACCAGGTACGGCAGATTGTGCGTGTGCCCGGCTTCGTGCAGCACCGCGTCCACCTGCTCCAGAACCTCATCGAGGCTCATGGTGTACATCTCGCGGCCGTTGTCGTAGCCCGATTCGATCGCTTTCTTCAAATACCGTCCCGCCGCCTGCGCCGCCAGCGAATCCGTAATCACGTGGCCGGTGCGCCGCTTCTGCTCGACCCACGCGATACAGGGCATCGCGATCCACACCGGGCGGCCGTTCACGTCGAAGCGCACGTCCACTGCATCGGCATGACGCGTGGCGATGGCCACAATGTTGGCCTTCCACCGGACAGCCAGCATCTCGCCCGTCCACCGATCCGCAACCTCGAAGTCTTCATACATAGCAACTCCAGCCTGGCGCCCCGGCTCCGGGACACTCTCAGCCTAACACTCCAGTTCCGGGACACTCTCTGCCTGGCACTCCCAGCGATGTTGCAGACTCCTGCACACTCCGCAGCTTTCGACCCAACACTTTGGAAACTCTGCACCTTCTGCCAAAAAAATATCTGCATAAGCGCAAAACAAAAACAAATCCTTGCCGGGAATGTGCGTCCAATCATTGTCTATAAAGCCTGACGTTCGTGATACCCCGAGGGGAGCCGTTGCGTCGTGACCAGCCAAAACAATAACAACCATAAACTTCTCAGATTCGAAGAACATCTTCGCCGTCATCAAACGCAGCTCGAGAAATCGATGCTGACGGCTGTCGAACAGGGCCGCCAGGCCGTAGCCGAAGACACCCTCGATATCGCCGATCAGGCCGTCTTCTCCTATCAGAAAGAGATGCTGTTCAGCCAGGGAACCGAGGGTCACAGCCAGCTCGCGCTGGTCCGCCAGGCGCTCGAGCGTCTGAATGAAGGCACGTACGGGGAGTGCCTCCACTGCGGGCGCGCCATAGGCGACAAGCGCCTCGAAGCTCTGCCGTGGACCCCTTACTGCATCACTTGTCAGGAGAAGATCGAGACTGGTCAGCTCGAGGACCTGGCGCGCGCGGCGTAACGGCCAGCCGGGCGTATGCCATCTCGGGCGGGCTCCGGGTCCAGCATGACAGCGTGGTAGACTGAACGTATCTTTGAGGAATGCGCTCGCAGCGCGTGAGGGCACGCCTGCGGCGTGGGCGGATGCACCCGAATCGCGGCGCGTTCGCACCTTCCCTCCCAAAAGGACGTTCGGGAAAACCGGTGGATACTCAGACCCGTCGCGCGCTCAAACAGGATCGATTCATCGATGCAACCACATCCGGACTGGATTGGGTCGGCGAAAACCGCGCCTCCCTGATCCGCTGGTCGATCGCCGTGGTGTTACTGGTCGCCGTTGCAGTGGCGGGCTTCATCGTCTGGCAGAAACGCGCGTCCGCCGCGAACCAGTTGCTGGGCCAGGGGATGGATATCTACGAGACTCCCCTGGCGCAGCCGAATCAGCCTGCCGAACCGGGTCAGACGACCTATCCGTCCGCCGCCGCGCGCGCCAAAGCCGCTTATCCCCTGTTCAGCCAGGCAGCCGACCGGTATGGATGGCTCAGCGCGGGAGTGATGGCCCGCTACTTCGCCGGGATGACCGCGCTCGATATGGGCCAGACCTCCGGCGCCGAGGCCGACCTCTCCAAAGCAGCCGCCTCCCACGACAGCAACCTCGCCGCGCTGGCCAAAATCGCCCTCGCCAACCTCTACGCCCAGACCGGCCGCACCTCCCAGGCCGCCGAAGAGTTCCGCGACGTGATCGCCCATCCGACCACGACGGTCTCGAAGGCGGCCGCTCAGCTCCAGCTCGCCCAGATGTACGAGGCCACCCAGCCCGCCGAGGCCCGCCGCATCTACGCCGAGATCAAGGACCAGAACAAGGACACGGACGCAGCCCAGATCGCCACCCAGAAGCTCTCCACCCTCAAGTAGCCGCCGTCGCACCGGCTTTCCCGTCTTTCCCGACTGGATTCTCTTGATTCTGCTGTACTTGAGTTCTGGCGCTGATTCCGTAAGCCTGCGTTCTATCCCTCAAGGAGAATGGAGGAATTGAGCGACCGCTTCGACCCTCAATAAATCACTGCGGAAGTGTGCACTTTACCCAAGGGGCGCTGGGAGATTGGGGATGGGAGGAATTGCTTATGGTAGATCAAGAGTGATTTTGATGGCAGCTTCAACGCTCGCCAGTTCGGCTCTGCTGAGCTTTCCCAGAGATTTCCTCATGCGAGTCTTGCTGATTGCTCTGATCTGCTCACAGATGGCGAGGGAATCCTTAGTGAGCCCAGCCACGCCAGCTTTGAACCGTACATGGCTGGGATAGATTTTAGTTTTGTGCTCGGCGTCAGTGAAAGGAACTACTACGACGACGGGACTGTTTATGTTGATGGCGTCTCGACTGACGATGACAACGGGGCGTATTCCGCTCTGTTCTGATCCTTCAGTGGGTTGAAGGTTGGCTAAGAAAACGTCACCGCGCTGAGCTAGCACCAACAAGGTTGTCGTCCTCTTGGATCACGCTGTCGTCCCCGCGCACATGATCCTCGCCTAATCCCAAGGCTTCCCAATCACTTGCCTCGAACTCTTCGGCGAGTAAACGAGATTCCTTCTGATAGTTGGCGTCCTCAGCCATTCCGGAAAAAGCAGCATCAATTTGCCGACGCTTACACAGTTTAAGATAAGCCTGAATAGCGGTCACGAAGAAATCGTTCAAACTGCCAAACTTAACCGAACTGGTGCATTCGTAAGCAACATAGTGCTTGGCCTGATCGTAGGCGGGACGAGGCAGACGCACGGTTGTAGCATGCGTTTCACGACTGGCAACAACGGATGCCATGGGTGCCTCCTGTGAAGCGTAATACGGCCTCAGGGGCCGAAACATTCAACAGTTTAGACACAAAATACGCATCAAAGGTTGCATCGGAATCCGCACCTCGATGTGCTATCATTTTGTGCTGCATTTCGCGACATCACATTATGATGCACGCTTGTTGAAGTTGGAGATTACGCAGAGTCCTACGCAATGTCAAGCGAACAATGAAAAGCCAAGGGGAATATAAGGCGAAAGACGTATTACTTATGGCACACTTGGGTCAGGCCGAGGGTCACCCCGCCGCAGGCCTTTTCCTTTCAAGTGACTCCTTTACAGCATCCTGCCATTTTCCTTCGATCTTCAAAGTCTGGGCCTTGGGGCCGCGCTGGTCAGGTCGCTTTTTTCTCGCACGCTTAGGCATGGTATGGATCGGACTTGCACATCAGCCGCTTTCCCTCTGCTGATTGTATCGCTGCGATCATAACGTTCGGGATCATCGGGCGATCAATGCGCCCGTTGCGCTCCACGGGCTGCGAATACGGGCCGTTTACGGGTTCCACGCCCATTCTTCTGCATCCATTTGTAGCGCGGTTCTCCCCTACTTAGCTCTCATCGCATTCAACCGTTTCGTGGCCCTCAGTTAAACCTAGTGGCGGATTCGGGACATCTGGAGCCATCACAAAGCGAATGCGATTCATCAGGACCAGGGCGGATTTATAGATCCCTATCGCGCCGCCCCCCCTCACCGAACCGCGTTTTCCTCCTGGTCCGCAGCCTCCGCCGGCTCCCCCTCCTGGGTCAGCCCGGCAGCCGGGAAGAACACCGTGAACACCGTCCCCGTCCCCTGCCCCTCAGCCGATTC
>DATDHZ010000089.1:0-5254 GCA_036521315.1 Acidobacteriaceae bacterium | reverse complement strand
GCCGGCGAGCAGATTACGCACCGGATTAAGCTTGAGCTTGACCCCGAAATCGCGTACGCGCTGCTCCGGCTCGATGAAGGTGCGACCGACGTAGTGATTGCGGATGAGGCCGAAGTTGAAGGGAATCCCGCTTTCGGCAGCATAGCCGAGTGCGGCGGTGACGCCGGAATCGGGTACGGGGACGATGAGGTCGGCGGCCACACCGGATTCGCGCGCAAGCTGTCGGCCCATCAGCTCGCGGCTCTGCTGCACCCAACGCCCATAGATGCGGCTGTCCGGCCGGGCAAAGTAGACGTGCTCGAAGATGCAGCTGGTTTGCGGGAAGCCGCTCGCGTACTTGCGCGAGGTGATGCCGTCGGGCGAGATCATGATGAGCTCGCCGGGCTCAACATCGCGGACGTACTCGGCGCGCAGGAGGTCGAAGGCGCAGGTTTCGGAGGCGAAGACGAAGACGTCGGACGCGCCGTCTTCTCCGACGATGCGGCCCATGGAGAGCGGGCGGAAGCCGCGTGGATCGCGCGCGGCGAAGATGCGGTCGCGCGTCATCATGACGACAGAGAAAGCGCCGTCGATCTGGGAGAGCGAGTCGGCGATAGCGTCGACCAGCGTCGTGGCCTGCGAATGCGCGATGAGCTGAACGATGATCTCGGAGTCGGATGTGGTCTGAAAGAAGGCGCCCTCGCGCTCGAGCTTGGCGCGAATGGTGCCGAGGTTCACCAGGTTGCCGTTATGCGCGATGGCGATGAGGCCCTTGGTGGATTCGACACGGATGGGCTGCGCGTTCAAGAGGGCGGAATCGCCGGTGGTGGAATAGCGGGTATGGCCGATGGCGAGATTGCCGGGCAGCTTTTGCAGAACTTCCTCGGTAAAGATGTCCGCGACCAGGCCCATGCCCTTGATGTTCGAGAGGTGATGGCCGTCGGCGGTGGCGATGCCGGCAGACTCCTGTCCGCGATGCTGCAGCGCGTAGAGCATGAGGTAGATCTGGCGCGCGGCTTCGGGGTGGGCGTAAATGGCGGCTACACCGCACTCTTCGTGCAGCGTGTCTTGCTGGTCCCACCCTTCGCTGCGCTCCGGATGGGGCACCCGCATAATCTGCTGTTCCTCATCCATGCCGGGCACACCTTGATAGAGCCGGTGAGTCATGCGGTCACCGTGTCGACGCTGAGGGTGGATTGTAGGGCGTTGGACCAGACATCGCGAAGATCGCCGGTTCTTGTGTCGACTAAAGTCGCGACTTCAGCTCTCCTGAATTTGTTCGGAGATTCTTCGGTATAGGTCTGCATGCGAATGCGGAAATAGCCTTCGGTGACTGTTCCGAGCCGCCAGATGCCTGGGCTGCCGCCGGAAAACAACTGCTCAATCCGCGTTGCCTCCTCAGGTGCACAGGAGACCACCACGCGCGATGCATCCTCGCCGAAAAGCCTTGTGACAGCGGGTTCTGTGGGATACCCGATCAATTGAACATCAACACCTGTGCCGTGCGTGAAACAACCTTCAGCCAACGCGACGGCCAAACCGCCCTCCGAAAGATCCCGCGCCGTATGGATCAGTCTGACCTTTACGAGCGCAGCCAGGCGACGATGCAGCTCTGCTTCGGCAATCAAATTGAGGGAAGGCGGTTGGCCCCAGGATCGGCCGAAGACAGCTCGCGCGTACTCGGAGGATCCAAATTCAATCGAAGCAGAAGCTAAGGCGGCGCTTCCGGAATCGATCAACAGCAGGACGTCGCCCGGGTTCGCAAAGTTCGCGCCTACAGCCTTCGACACATCCTCCAGAATCCCAACCACCCCGATCACCGGTGTGGGATAAATCCCTTCACCTTTCGTCTCGTTGTAAAGCGAAACATTGCCCCCTGTGATGGGTGTGCCGAGCGCCGTGCAGGCTTCGGCGATGCCGTCGATGGCGGCGGAGAGTTGAGCCATGATCTCCGGCTTTTCCGGGTTGCCGAAGTTCAGGCAATTTGTCGCAGCGACAGGTACAGCGCCGGTACAGGCAACTTTGCGTGCCGCTTCGGCTACCGCGAGCTTCGCGCCCTGCTTCGGGTCGAGATAGCACCAGCGGCCGTTGCCATCGAGCGCCATCGCTAGCCCGCGCTTCGTCCCCTTCACGCGCATCACGCCGGCTTCGCCGCCGGGGCCTTGCACGGTGTTGGTCTGCACCATGGAGTCGTATTGCTCGAAGACCCAGCGCTTGCTGCAGATGTTTGCGCTGGCCAGCAGTTTCTTGAGGTCGGCGGTGTAGTCGCGCGGCTGCTTGAGCGCTTCGAGAACTTCGGCGGGTGGATCGAGCGGGACGGGCGCCTTCCAGGTGCCGACTGGGCGGTGATAGAGCGGGGCATCGTCGGTGAGCGACTGATTGGGAATATCGGCGACCAACTCGCCGTGGTGGCGGATGCGCATCTGCGGCTCGCCGATAACTTCGCCGACGATCACGCCGTCCAAGCCCCACTTCGCGAAGACACGGAGCACTTCCTGCTCCCGACCTTTTTCAGCGACCAGCAGCATGCGCTCCTGGCTTTCCGACAGCATGATCTCGTAGCTGGACATACCGGTTTCGCGTTGCGGCACGTTGTCGAGCTCGACGTCGAGGCCGACGCCGCCGCGCCCGCCCATCTCGCAGGTGGAGCAAGTGAGGCCGGCGGCGCCCATGTCCTGAATGCCGACGACCGCGCCGGTCTGCATGGCTTCGAGGCAGGCCTCAAGCAGCAGCTTCTCCATGAATGGGTCGCCCATCTGCACGTTGGGCCGCTTCTGGTCGGAGCCTTCGGTGAACTCTTCGCTGGCCATGGTTGCGCCGTGGATGCCGTCACGGCCGGTCTTGGCGCCGACGTAGATCACCGGATTGCCCACGCCGGTGGCCTTGGCATAGAAGATCTCGTCCTTGCGGACGAGGCCGAGTGCGAATGCGTTGACCAGCGGATTGCCGCTGTAGCATGGCTCAAAGCGCGTCTCGCCGCCCAGGTTGGGCACGCCGAAGCAGTTGCCATAGCTGGCCACGCCGGCGACAACGCCTTCAACGATCTGATGGTTCTTGCGGACGAGCGCGGGGTCGGATTCGCCATCTTCGGTGGAGAGCGGGCCGAAGCGCAGCGAGTCCATCACGGCCAGTGGACGTGCGCCCATGGTGAAGATGTCGCGCAGAATGCCGCCCACGCCGGTGGTGGCGCCCTGGAACGGCTCTATATAGGAGGGATGATTGTGCGACTCGATCTTGAAGGCGCAGGCCCAGCCATCGCCGATGTCGATGATGCCGGCGTTCTCGCCTGGTCCCTGGACGACGCTGCCCGGCCCGGTGGTGCGCTCGCCGCGCGTGGGCAGCCGGCGCAGGTGCACGCGAGACGATTTATAGGAGCAGTGCTCGCTCCACATCACGCTGTAAATGCCCAGCTCGGTAAGCGATGGCGTGCGCCCCAGCGCCGCCTCGATGCGCGCATACTCTTCGGCGGTGAGGCTGTGCTGCTTCAGTAGCTCGGGAGAAATGCTGGCCGGTGCGGGCACCGCAGGGAGCGTCCTGGTTGTCATGGCGATGCCTATATTGTCGCATGATTAAAAGCCCTTGCCATCCGCCGGAGAGAACGTCATCACAGGGTTGTGGCTATTGAATTTGCGACCATTTTGATGTGGCCAGGCCCGGTGCGGCAGCAGCCCCCGATCCAGTCTGCTCCGGCCTCGCGCCACCGGCGTGCCATATCGCCGAAAGTGTGAGGGTCGGAGTTGCCGTTCCAGCTTCGCGTTTCCGTCACCCACGTTTCGCCGGAATTGGGGTAGACGGCGATGAGCTTCGTGCTCATCGCGCGGATCTTCCGGATCAACGGCAGGATGTGGGCCGGTGCGGTGCAGTTCACGCCAATCGCGACGATCTGCGGGTGAGAGTTAAGCAGCCGCGCACAGGCTTGGATCGGCTCGCCGTGCCCGGTGTGGCTGTCGTCGCGGCAGGTGAAGCTGATATAAGCGGCGAGGTGGGGGAAGAGGTCCAGAGCTTCGAGGATAGCTTCCGCTTCCGCAAGCAATGGGATGGTCTCGAAGGCGAGGAAATCCGCATTCGTCTCCTGCATCGCATCAATGCGTTCGGCGTGGAAGCCGACGAGGCCTGCATGGCCGTTGTGGTACCGGCCGTGGAACTCCGCGCCGTTGTGCAGCGCGGCGCCATACGCGCCGAGTGAGCCGGCGATCCAGATGCGGCGCGGCTGCCGACCCGCGTTGATCTCGGCGTTCGTGTAGTCCCGGTGGGCCTGCTCCGCGAGCGCGACGCTCTGCTGGATCGCGGAACGGGCATCGGCGGCAGCAAGGCCGATGTCGCGAAAGCCCATCGCAGAGACCTGATAGCTGGCGGTGATCAGGCAGTCGGCGCCGGCCTCCAGGTAGCTGCGATGGACGGCCAGCACCTTCTCCGGCTCGGTGCGCAGCACCTCGCCGGACCAGAGCGGGCTAGCGAGATTGCAGCCCGCGCGCTCCAGTTCGGTGGCAAGGCCGCCGTCAAGGATGCGAAGTCCGGTCAGGTCGAGTTGATCGCGCGAAGTCATAGCAGTTCGGCTACGTCAAGTCTGCGACGCGTCACTCTGTTATATTGGCAGAAGTGCGCTCGAATGAGCTGCCATCCCTACCAGGACGATGGCGCCGGGCGTTCCCACCTGCAAGTCGGTCGATCGGGGAGTGGCTCAGCCTGGTAGAGCACCTGGTTCGGGACCAGGGGGTCGGAGGTTCGAATCCTCTCTCCCCGACCATTCTTTAAGTTCAACGGAAACTTACCCTTACACCGCGAGCGATCAGCCTTCGCGTTGTTGCTATTGCGTATGTGCCCAATTATGTACCCGGGCACAAGAAGACGATGCCAAGAGGCGACGACGCTCTCCTTGGGAACAGACGGTCTTGTCAGGGCAGGGAATTCACGTCGTTGATGAATCCGTCGGCAATCCACGCCTGCTAGAAATACCCCTTGATAACACCTCTTCAGGGTAACGCGTAACCGAGCAGTTTGCCTTCGCCGTTCCCTTCGCAGGCGGGGTCCTTACTCAGGAATCTGCCCAGGTGCGCGGATGTGCAGGTGTAGAGCGCAACGGACGCGGCGCCGCCAGGCTGCTGAGCCCAACCATAGCCGTTGATCCCGAGGATGCGTTGTCCTTCGCACGCCGGATCGAGCGAGACGAAGTAGCCCAGCTCGTCCCGTTTGCAGCCGTAGAAGGGCTGGTCTGCTCCGCTTTGCGGCGCGGCGTAAAGATGAGCGAGCGTCCTGTCCGGGAAGAACTTCACCG